>NZ_JBITJM010000025.1:0-124411 GCF_044460025.1 Streptomyces sp. NPDC050161
CCTTTCAGCGCCGATGGTACTGCAGAGGGGACTCTGTGGGAGAGTAGGACGCCGCCGAACAATTTTTCAGCTCCGGTTCCTGGACCTTTTGGTTCAGGAACCGGAGCTTTTTTGCGTTCCGGACCCAGCACACCCACAAGACAGGCCCGATTTCACTGGCCAGCGGGTGCGTGCGCTGCGATGCTGAGCCGATGGCGTACATGATCAGGCCGGTACAGGCGGACGAGTGGAAGCGGTTCAAGGAGCTGCGGCTGGCGGCCCTGGCCGATCCGGTGGCGCGGGTGGCGTTCCACGAGACGTTCGAGGAAGCCGCGGCCCAGCCGCCCGAGTTCTGGCAGCGGCGGGCCGAGCGGAGCGATGACGGCGGGGTGGCGCTGACGCTCATCGGGGAAGGCCCCGACGGCAGTTGGGGCGGCATGGTCGTGGTGCTGCGGGAGATGGACGGCGAGGTGCCGCAGGCCCGGATCGTCGGTGTGTACGTGCGTCCCGAGCACCGGGGGACGGGGCTGTCGCGGGAGCTGTTCGAGGCGGCGCTCAGCTGGTCGTGGGGCCTGTCGGAGCCGGCCGTCGACCGGGTGCGGCTGTGGGTGCACACGGCGAACGGGCCGGCCACCGCGCTCTACCGGGCGCTGGGCTTCGTCGAAACCGGGCGGTCCATGACCGATCCTAAGGACGCGGCGGCCATCGAGCGGGAGATGGCGCTGACGCGGTGTTAGGGCCTGCCGTCGGCCGGTGTCACGCCGGGAGGGTGGCGCGGGGCCAGCGGGCGCGGGCCTGTTCCTGGGAGCGCATCGTCGCGAGGGTCAGCAGACCGCGGTCCGGGCCCGTCGTGAGGAGGTCGGGCAGTGCGGGCAGCGGGGCCAGGGCGGCGATGTCGTCGAGTACCAGGGTGAGTGGTGGGTCGAGCCGACCGTCAGATGACCGTTCGGCCATGCGGCGGCCGTGCTCGACCACGTGCGAGAGGAGTGCGGTGAGCAGGGGCATCGCACCCGGGTCGGTGCGCGGGTCCTCCAGGGACTCGCCCACCACGTAGAGGGTTCCCCCCTCGGCGATGAATGATTCGAGAACGAGCGAATCCGGTCGGTGCGGATTGCAGGCGTCCCGGATGTGGATCGAGCCGAGGGCGCTCAGCGCGCGGCCGACCAGCTCCTTCGCCTGCTCGCGGCGGTCGGCGTATGCGGTCAGCACCGATTCGAGTTCGCCGGCCTGGCCCGCGGATGCCTGGGGGTTGGTCCGGAGGATCCGTACGGGCTCCTGGGTGGCGCCGGTGGCGTGTGCCCAGCGGTGCAGCTGCCGGAACGGGCGGCCGTCCACCTCCGCCGCGTGCAGCCAGCAGCGCAGCAGGGTCTGGGCGGCGTCGACGGCGGCGGTGTCCAGGGTGTTCGGCGGGCGTACGGGGGTGAGCAGCGCGGCGGCGCGGGCGGTGGCGACGGCGATGTCCTGGCAGCCGTCGGTGGGTGACCAGCGGAGGCGGTCCGGGGTGTCGAGGCGGTGCGTCGGGTCGTAGGCCAGGACCGGGCCGAGTTTGGCGCGGGCGTCCTTGGTCTCGGACCAGAGGGCGGGTTCGGTGGTGGCGACGATGAGCGGGCCCTCGGCGGCGGTGATCGTGGCCAGGGCCTCGGTGGTCGCCGCGGCGCGGTCGGCGCCGAATCTGACGCGGGGGACGGCAGGTCCGGCGAGCGGGGAGCCCGGGGGTGCGGGGGTGCGCTGTTCGGGGAGCGGTCCTGCCGCGGGGTCGTCCGGGTAGAGGGCGGCGAGCGCGGTCGCGGAGAGGGGAATGACGGGTACGGGGTCGGCGGGGGTGGTGGGGTCCTTGTGGAGGGCGGGGCCGCTGTCGGTGGCGGGCGGGGCCGGTGCGGGGGCCGTCGGCTGCGGTGGGGTGGCGGTCTCCTGGCCGTGGGGCGGCGTGGCGGGAGCGGCGTCCTGGGCTGCCGCCTTGCGGGCCGCTTCGCGGTCGGCCGTGTCCAGGGCCGCGCGCCGGGCCGCGGCGCGGCGGGTGCGCCGGACCGCGCGGTACCGCGTCACCGTCCCCATCGCGAAGATCGTCAGGACCAGCAGCACCATCAGCTCGCCGACCAGGATGCCCCAGAAGAGGCCGTAGCCGGAGAGCTGGGGCTTGGGGGTCTGCGGCCAGGCGGCGGCCAAGTCGTGGGGCGCGGCGACGAGATGACGCAGCGCCATGGGGGTGCCTGAGTAGCTGACGCCGTCCGGCCAGACGCCGTGGGTGAAGAGGCCGGCCAGGCCGGTGGCCGTCCAGACCAGCAGGGTCAGGCCGAGGAGGAAGGCGAGCAGGCCGATGAGGAGGGAGTCGGGGACGCCGCGTTCCCGGCCGCCGCTGCGGGGCGCGTACCGGCCGCCGTCCGGGTACCCGTTCGCTTCTCTGGGGTCCTGCTCGTAACCGCGCCTCACGCCACCGTCTCGCTCGACTCGTCCCGCATCTGACGTGCCATCGCCAGGGCTTCGGCGCGCTCCTCCGCTTCGGCGTCCGCTGCTTCTTCGATGGCGCGTGCCTCGTCCGTGGGGGTGGCCAGGGACGAGGACATCGCGGATGCCTCGGTCATCGCCCGGTCGGTGTAGACCAGCGGGCGTTCGGCTTCCGTGATGAGGTGTTTGACGACCTGGACGTTGCCGTTGACGTCCCAGACGGCGATGCCCGGTGTCAGGGTCGGGATGATCTCGACGGCCCAGCGGGGCAGGCCGAGTACCTGTCCTGTGGCGCGTGCCTCGTCGGCTTTCTGGGCGTAGATGGTGCGGGTGGAGGCCATCTTGAGGATCGCGGCGGCTTCGCGTGCGGCGGCGCCGTCGACGACGTCACTGAGGTGGTGGACGACGGCGACGAAGGACAGGCCCAGGCGGCGGCCGAACTTCAGCAGCCGTTGGAAGAGCTGGGCGACGAAGGGGGAGTTGATGATGTGCCATGCCTCTTCCACCAGGAAGATGCGCTTCTTGCGGTCGGGGCGGATCCAGGTGTGTTCGAGCCAGACGCCGACGATGGCCATCAGGATCGGCATGGCGATGGAGTTGCGGTCGATGTGCGAGAGGTCGAAGACGATCAGCGGGGCGTCGAGGTCGATGCCGGCGGTGGTCGGGCCGTCGAACATGCCGCGCAGGTCACCGTCGACGAGGCGGTCGAGGACGAGCGCCACGTCGAGGCCCCAGGCCCGGACATCGTCTATGTCGACGTTCATCGCCTCGGCGGCTTCCGCCTCCGGGTGCCGCAGCTGCTCGACGATGTCGGTGAGTACCGGCTGCCGCGGGGATCCTGACTGTTCGTCGGCTGCCGCGCCGAACTCGCCGAGCACCGTGGCGTGCGCGACCTTGAGGGCGAAGCCGGAGCGTTCGTCCAGGCCGTGGCCCATCGCGACCTCGATGATCGTGCGGAGCAGGGCGAGCTGTCCGGTGGTGGTGATCGAGGGGTCGAGGGGGTTGAGGCGGATGCCGCCGTTGAGGGCGGCGGTGGGGTCGAGGCGGATGGGGGTGATGCCCAGTTCCTCGGCGATGAGGTTCCACTCGCCGACGCCGTCCTCGCCCTGGGCGTCCAGGACGACGACCTGGCGGTCGCGGAAGCGGAGCTGGCGCAGGACGTAGGTCTTCTCCAGCGCGGACTTGCCGTTGCCGGATTCGCCGAGTACCAGCCAGTGGGGCGCGGGCAGTTGCTGGCCGTACAGCTGGAACGGGTCGTAGATGTAGCCCTTGCCGCTGTAGACCTCGCGGCCGATGATGACGCCGGAGTCGCCGAGGCCGGGGGCCGCGGTGGGCAGGTAGACGGCCTGGGCCTGTCCTGTGGAGGTGCGTACGGGCAGCCGCGTCGTCTCCACCTTCCCGAACAGGAAGCTGGTGAATGCGTCGGTGAGCGCTGCGAGCGGATCGAGCATGGCCATGACGTACGCGCCTCCCAGCGGCTTTAGCGGCGGATCCCGGTCGCGAACGGCAGGGTGTTGACGAACGCGCGGTGGTGCTCGCGGTCGCACCACTCCAGCTTGAGGTACGACTTGCCGGCGGAGGCGCGGATGGTGCGCTTGTCGCGGGCGAGCGCCTCGGGTGAGCGGGAGGAGACGGTGAGGTAGCCGACGATGTTCACTCCGGCGGCTCCGGACGCGAGGTCTTCGCCGCGCTGGTCGACGCGTCCGTGGTGGGCGACGTCGCGGGGGTCGACGACGCGGTTCATCTTCGCCGCGCGGCTGGCTTCCGCGTCGTCGTTGGTCTTCTCCGTCAGCATCCGCTCGATGGCGATCTCGGTGGGCTCCAGGTCCATGCAGACGGCGACCGTGCGGATCACGTCCGGGGTGTGCACCAGGAGGGGCGCCAGGAAGTTGACGCCCACCGGGGTCAGCGGCCACTCCTTGATCCAGGCGGTGGAGTGGCACCAGGGGGCGCGGGTGGCCGATTCGCGGGTCTTGGCCTGGAGGTAGGTCGGCTCCATCGCGTCCAGCTCGGCCGGCCAGGCGTTGCGCTTGCTCATCGCCTGGATGTGGTCGATGGGGTGGTCCGGGTCGTACATGGAGTGCACGAGGGAGGCGAGGCGGGCCTGGCCCAGGGGCTGGCGGACGCGGATGTCGGCCTCGGCGAGGCGGGCGCAGATGTCGGTCAGTTCGCGGGCCATGACGACGGCGAGGCCGGCGTCGCGGTCGAGCTTGTCGCGCGCCGGGCCGCCGCGCTGCGCGCGGGCGGCGCGGGCCATGGTGTGGGCCTCGGCGGCGAGCTCGCGGTCGTAGTGCATGCAGGCCACGAGGTAGGCGCGGTGCTGCTCGGACGAGGTGGAGACCATCGACTGGAGCTGCTCGTAGGACTCCTGGAGCCACGCGGGGGCTGACTGGTCGCCGCGCTGGGCGACGTCCTTGGCGTGTGCGTCCGGGTCGGCGGGCAGGGTGCGGGCGAGCATCTGGAGGCGGGTGACGAAGCCGTCGCCGTTGGCCACGTGCTTGAGCAGCGTCCCGAAGCGGTCGACGAGGGCTTCCTGGTCTTCGCTGTCGCGCAGGCCGACGCCGGGGCCCTCGATCTCGATGGCGGCGGTCACCGTACGGCGGTCGGCGTGCAGCAGGACGGCGATCTCGTCGGGGCCGAAGGGGGCGGCGAGCCAGTTGATGCGGCCGATGCCGGGGGGCGGGCCGATCTCGACCTCGCGGCCGTCGAGACGGACGCCGGCCTCGGCCGCGCCGGAGCGGTAGGCGGTGCCGCGCCGTACGGTCCTGCGGTAGCTGCGGTTGATCTCGAACCACTTGTAGAACGTCCGGCCCTTGTACGGGACGTAGACGACGGCCAGGCCGAGCACGGGGAAGCCGACGAGGCTCGCGATCTTCAGGGCCAGGGAGCCGATCGCCAGTCCGCACACCATGCCGATGAACGCGGCGGCGATGATCAGCGCGATCTCGCCGGTCTCGCGGTTCTTGCCGACGACGGCGTTGGGCCGGGCGCGGCCGATCAGATACGTCCGACGGGGCGCGACCGGGTGGGACTGCGTGCTCAACGCCCATCACCTCCTGCTGACTTGCCGGTGTGGGCGCCGGCGCTCGGGCCGGGGTTCGTACG
This sequence comes from Streptomyces sp. NPDC050161, assembly GCF_044460025.1. Classification (NCBI taxonomy): domain Bacteria; kingdom Bacillati; phylum Actinomycetota; class Actinomycetes; order Kitasatosporales; family Streptomycetaceae; genus Streptomyces; species Streptomyces sp. NPDC050161. Next base: position 5,530 of record NZ_JBITJM010000025.1, read on the forward strand.
GGGTGCGGGGGTGGCGGGCGCCGGGCCGCGGCCGGAGCGCGAGCTGTGCGCCGCGACGCCGCCCGCCACGCCGCCCGCGGACGACTGGCCGCCGCCCTGGGCCTGGCCGCCGCCGTCGCCCGACTTGCGGGTGCTGTGGGTCTTGATGCCCTGGGACACCAGCGCGGCGGGTGAGGAGATCATCGCGGCGGCCTGGCTGCCGTCGGTGGCGCGGCCCTTGGTCGTACGGGCGGAGACCATGTCGTCGCCGAAGCCGGGGACGAAGCGGTAGATCACCGCGCTGGCGAAGATCGCGAGGATGATGATCGCGAGGCCGGACACGACGGCGGAGAAGGCGTTGGGGCCCTCGTCGGAGGAGAGCGCGCCGGCGATGCCCAGCACGATCACGATCACCGGCTTCACCATGATCACCGCGATCATGATGCCGGCCCAGCGGCGGACGTGGCCCCACATGTTCTTGTCGACGAGCCCGGCGTACACGACGGTGCCCAGCAGCGCGCCGACGTACAGCAGCGCGGCCCTGACCACCAGTTCGAGCCAGAGCACGCCCGCGGCCAGCACGGACACCAGCGAGACGACGATCAGCATGATCGGGCCGCCGCCGATGTCGGTGCCCTTGGTCAGCGCCTCGGAGAACGCGCCGAAGAACGTGTCGGTCTTCGCGCCTGTGCCCTTCGCGATGATCTCGGTGATGCCGTCGGTCGCCGAGACGACGGTGTAGAGGATCAGGGGCGTGAAGGCGGACGCGAGCACGGTCAGCCAGAGGAATCCGACGGCCTCGCCGATCGCTTCCGTGAGCCGCACCCCGCGCACCGCGCGCTTGGCGACGGCGAGCAGCCACAGCACCAGCGTGAGCACCGTCGACGCGGCGAACACGACGGCGTACTGGCGCAGGAACGCGGTGTTGGTGAAGTCCACCTGCGACGTCGACTTCACGGCGTCGGCCAGCTTGTCGACGATCCAGGCGGCGGCCTTGGCGCAGCCCTGGGCGAGGGAGGAGAGGGGGTCGAGGGGGTTGTTGTCGGTGAGGCTGGGGGTTTTGGGGGTGCCGGCGCCGGCTTTGTCGCCGGACTGGCAGAACTCCTTGGCCTGGCCGGGTACGAGCTGGCAGGGGTCGTCGCTCGCGCCGGGTGACGGGGTGGGGCCCGGCGCTGCCATCGCGCGGGTGGCCAGCATGAAGACCGTGGTCTGCAGGCCCACCAGCAGGGCGGTGACGGTGCGGGCGCGGCTTGGCCGGCTACCGGGCATAGGTGAACCCTCCGTACTGCTTGACCGCATCCGTGATCTGGTCTGCGCCGGACGTCTTGTTGTCGCCGTTGACCGGGGCGGGGCCGTCCTCCCGGGAGAAGCCCTCGACCTTCCAGTCCCCGGCGGCCCACTTCAGGTGCAGGTGCGTGGTGAACCAGTCGGTCGTCACGGGGGTCGTCGACTTCGCGCCCGCGGTACCGAAGAGGCCCGTGCACCACACTTCGAGGTTGGCGGTGTCGCCGTCGAGCTTGACGAGCTTGGTGCCGACGGGGACGGTGCGGGAGATGTAGGTCATGCCCTTGGCGGCGTTGCCGTTCGCGTCGAGGCCGAGCTTCTTGAGGAAGCCGGTCGAGTACGTCGCGTCGAGTTTGCTCTGCATGCCGGCGGCCTGGGCGGGCGCGAAGACCTGCTTGACGATCGTGTGCCGCGCGGTGGGCTTGAACATGTCGGCCGACCCCAGCGCCACCGCGTAGTTCGCCGCCGCCGACTGCGCGCCCTGTGCCGTCTTGGCGAAGCCGGCGGCGATGGTGCCGTTCTTGCCGTCGACCGGTTTGGTGCCGGTGGGGGCGGTGGACCGGGCGGCGGGGGCGCCGGCCGGGCCCGGGGCGTCGGCGGCGGTGTCCTGGCTGCCGGATGCGCCGCCGCTGCGGTTGGCGAAGGCGATGGCGGCGATCAGCAGGACCACCACGCCGACGATCGTGACGAGATTACGGCTCGACAGGCCGCCCCGTGGCCGTCGCCCCGAGCCGTAGGTGTCGCCCTCGCCGTCCGGAAGTCTGGTGCGGGTCTGGCCCGCGGGACTGCTGTAGTCGCCGCCGCCGTAGCCGCCGTCATCGCCGATACTCATCGCGCCCGTGCCCCCTCAACCGCCATTGCCGTGTCCGCCGTAGTTGTGCCGCCCCCATATGACCGTAGCCGCGTGGGTGGCGGCGTGGGTGCGGTGGTACGAGTACATCTCACCGTGACGGGTCCTCAGATGCCGGGCCGCAGAGGCGAATGGGGGACTCCGTGGCATTTGTACCCATCGCGTGCTCCATGTCCGTGGGGGTCGGCCGTCGCCTACTTCTCTCCGGAGCGACCTGTCCCCACGCGGCGGGCAGCCCAACCGGACCGCTGGTCGCGGCGGTGTTCGGACGCGGGGGCGGTTCGTTCGGGCCGGGTTGAGCAGGCGTCAGCATGGGGCCTCGGCTGAGGAGGTGGGGCCGGTCGGGGGGTGGACGGAGGCATCGGGGCGGCGGAGGGGCGGCGGGTGGGGGCGCACGGTGGCGGCGCCGGGACGGGTGCGCCCGGGACCGCGCGGCAGCCGGTGTGCGGCGCGGTCGCGTGGGTGCGGTCAGACCGCCATGCCGTAGACGATGGTGAAGAGCGTCCCCAGGGAGCCGATGATGAAGACTCCGGTGAGGCCGGCGACGATCAGGCCCTTGCCCTGTTCGGCGCTGAAGGTGTCGCGGAGCGCGGTGGCGCCGATGCGCTGTTTCGCGGCGCCCCAGATCGCGATGCCGAGGCACAGCAGGATGGCGATCGCCATGATCACCTCGACCATCACGCGGGCTTCGTTGCCCAGGCTCCCGAACGGGCCCCAGTCCGGGGCGATTCCGCCGATGATGGTGGTGATGTCGCCCTTTTCGGCCGCAATGAACATTTGTGAACTCACCGCCCCTTATGGGTAGTTGTGGCCCCGTGCCGTACGGTGCGAGGCAGTGTCTATCTTCGCCGACCATCTTCGCCGACGAAGGCACCATCGGATGTCGACTTGACGGCTTTCTTTTGCGGATCCCGTGGGGGTGGCGTGAGGATCGGCCCGCACGTTGTCCACCGGACCTATTAGTCTCACTGTGTGTATCACGTACGGTAACCGTGGGCAATGATCATCGGGGGGATCCGGGAGGCTGTCCGAAACCCCGCGCCGCGCGGGGGTCGCCGCTACTTGGGCGCGTGGGACATCGCGAAGACCATGAGGAGCGCGACGAGGTGGATCGCGAAGAGAAAGTACGCGACCCGCCACCACAGGTGCTTGTTGAGCTGCTTCTGGTTGTTGGGGTCCATGGTGTCCCGTCCTCGGTGTCAGCCCAGTGTCGCGCACCGCGGGGTGGTCGCGCGACGGGGCCTGGCGGGGCGGCGTACGGAGCGGCCGGTTCCGGTGCGGGGCTTCGGGTGGCGGGCCGGTGTGGGTACTGTGCGAGCGCCCCCTGCGCTGTTCCGTGCGCCGCTGTGCGGCGGGAACTCACGGGTGTACGGGGGAAAGGGCGGTGAACCGGGGCCGGATGGGGGAGGGTTGAGGGGTGCGTAAATTCTGGATTGCCGGTGGGATAGGGGCAGGGCTGATGCTCTGTCTTGTCGCGCTGCTCGTGGTCGGGACGTACACGGCCGCGGCGGGGATGGTGAGCGCGGCGGGCGGCCGGGCGGCCGGACTCGCCAAGGGCGCGGTGCCGGCCGCGTATCAGTCGCTGGTGCAGAAGTGGGGCACGCTGTGCCCGGCCATCAGCCCTTCGCTGCTCGCGGCGCAGCTCTATCAGGAGAGCGGCTGGAACCCCAAGGCGCAGAGCCCGGCCGCCGCGCAGGGCATCGCGCAGTTCATCCCGGGGACGTGGCAGACGCACGGCATCGACGGGAACGGCGACGGCAAGAAGGACGTCTGGGATCCGGAAGATGCCATTCCGTCGGCGGCCTCGTACGACTGCGAGCTGGCGAAGTACGTGAAGGACGCGCCGGGTGACGCCACCCACAACATGCTCGCCGCGTACAACGCGGGGGCGTACCGCGTGATCCAGTACAACGGCGTGCCGCCGTACGGCGAGACGCAGAACTACGTGAAGACGATCACGACGCTGGCGAAGAGCTTCGAGGCGCCGGTGGGACGGGTCGCGCCGTCGAAGCAGGCCGCGTCCGCGATCTACTACGCGCAGGAGAAACTCGGCACGCCGTATCTCTGGGGCGGTACGGGCACCTCAGGGCAGAACGGGCGGTTCGACTGCTCCGGTCTGACGCAGGCCGCGTACCGCACGGTCGGGGTCGAGCTGCCGCGGGTGGCGAACGACCAGTGGAACGCCGGGCCGCACCCGAAGCGCGACGAACTGCTCCCCGGCGACCTGGTGTTCTTCGCGAACGATCTGACGGACCCGCGGTCCATCCACCACGTGGGGATCTACGTGGGGGGTGGATACATGATCAACGCGCCGCACACCGGTGCCGTCATCCGGTTCGACAAGATCGATGCGCCGGACTACATGGGGGCGACCCGCGTCACGTCGGATGGCGCAAAAGCACTGCCGAACGCGAACGCTGCGTGAACATAAGGCCCTGAACTGCGGTGACGAGTCAAGCTTGGATAACAGGCTGGTGATCATCCGGTAGAGAGTGGAACGCCCGCGACGGCAGGCGCGTTTTCCTGTCGTGGGATACAGCAGGCGTGACCCGCGCGTTCGGCGCGGTGACATGGCGGCAAGGCTCGACGACCACGGGGGTTGGCGGCAGACACACGGCGCTCACGCGCGCGGAAGATAAGGGGCCATGGCAGATGGCTGTACTCGCATTCGAGGGGCCGAACCCCGATGTCGACGTACTCGACGGCATCAACGGCCTCGCGAAGGACGCCCCGCACTGGGTCAACCGCGCGATGGAGTACCTCGGCGAATACGGCATCATCGCCGGCCTCGCCGTGCTGTGTCTGGTCGCCTGGTGGGCCGCGCGCCGCAGGCCCGGCGCGCCGGCCGCCGTCGCCGGTCTGGTGTGGGCGCCGCTGGCCGCCGGTCTCGCGCTGCTGGTCAACATTCCGATCCGGGCGTTCGTCGAGCGTCCGCGGCCGTTCATGGACCACGCCGGGATGGCGGTGCTGATCCCGGGCAAGAGCGACTTCTCGTTCGTCAGTGATCACGCGACGCTGACGATGGCGGTCGGCGTCGGCCTGTTCATCGCCCACCGCAAGTACGGGCTGATCGGGATCGGCCTGGCGCTGCTGGAAGGGTTCTGCCGCGTCTACATGGGGGTGCACTACCCGACGGACGTGATCGGCGGGTTCGCGCTGGGCACCGCCGTCGCGCTGCTGCTCGCGCCGCCCGCGCAGGCGCTGTTGGTCCCGCTGATGGCCCGGCTCGGGCGGTCGCGGGCCGGCCGGCTGGTGCGGGCGCCCGGGGTGCCGGAGACGGCGGACGGGCGCGAGGCCGGGGTGGCGGAGCCCGATGAGGTGCCCGGCGGTCTGGCGATGGCCACCGGGGCGGCGCTGCCGCGGCGCGAGGGGCGGGACAGCGACCTGGCCGCGTGAGCGGTGGTCAGTTGGCCGCAGCGGAAAGGCCCGGTCCCTTCGGGGGGCCGGGCCTTCGCCTTTTCGGAGAGTTTCTCCGACAGTTATTCAGAGGGTTACAGGGTGCCCCAGACAATCGCCCCGTCGCTGCCCTTGACGGGCTTCTTTCCCTTTGCCAGACGCAGCTGGAGGGAGAAGCGCTTACCGTCGTTCAGACGGCTCAGCGGGTGGTAGGTCTGGCACTTTCCCTTTCCCTTTTTCATGATGTATCCGTTGCTGTTCCAGTCGTCCTCGATAACCGCCACGACGCTGTATCCGTCGGCCGCGGTGTCGCACACCTTGAGCGTGTTGGCCGAGTTGTTGTACGTGGCGTATCCGCGGTTGATGACGTGCGGGTGGGCCGTGTAGCTCACTGCGTACGCGGGCACGGTGGCCAGCGCGGATACGGCGCCGGCGGTGAGCAGGGTCGTGATGATTCGGGCAGGACGCATGTATTTCCCCGTGTGTCTTGCATTCGCCGTGCGAATGGTGATGTGCAGCCCGGAATTCTAGCAGGAGGCGTGTGGCGGTGGCTTGTTGAGGGCCTTCCTGTTCCTCCCGGTGCATTCCGGGTGATGCGTCACAGTGCCTGCGGAAACGTGCTGAAGAGCCGCTGCGGGTCGTAGGTCTGCTTGACCTTGTCCAGGCGGGCGGCGGCCGGTCCGAAGTACGCGGATTTCCAGTCGGTGAGGGCCGCGTCGGTGTAGTTCTGGTAGGCGGCGCCCGATGCGTGACGGCGCATCGCGCCGTGGAAGGCGTCGAGCCAGGCGGTGCGGCTCCCGGACGAGCCGCCGGCCGGCCAGGACGCCAGGTACTGGGCGAGGAACCGCGAACCGCGGTGCACGAACGCGGTGTCGGTGCGGCCGACGCGGTTGATCGCGCCGCCCAGCGCGGTCAGCGCGATGTTGCCGTTGACGCCCTTGTGGCCCGCGCTCTCGATCTGGCTCAGCACGGTCTGGATGCCGGACGCCGACAGTGAGCGGTCGAAGAAGTGCGAGCGGGCCGCGTACGTCTCGCGGCCCAGCTGGCCGGCGCCGGTGTGGCCGGGCAGCGCGCCCGGCATGTGGCACTGCGCGGCGGACTTGGACGAGCAGCCGGCGTACGCCTCCATCGCGTCCAGGTGGTCGATGGGGGTGAGGTGCACGCTGGTGGCGGGACCGGGGCCGCCCGGCTGGTCGGCGAGCTTGTCGACGGCGTTCTGCAGGTCGCGGTAGCTGCCGAGGGAGAACGCGGCGACGGCGACGACGGGGGTGCCGCCCGGCCGCGCGTCGAGATGGCAGGCGGACCATATCTCGTCGGCCTGTACCGGGCCCCACTTCTGCCAGGAGCCCAGCACCTTGGCCGCCTTGGCCCACGGCCAGGTCATGTACGCCATGACGGAGCGCGGCGCCGGGTGGGTGCGGAAGCGGAGTTCGGTGACCACGCCGAAGTTGCCGTTGCCCGCGCCGCGCAGCGCCCAGAAGAGGTCCGGGTGGCGGGACTTGTCGCAGTCGACGGTCTTGCCGTCGGCGGTGACGAGGGTGGCGCCGACGAGGCTGTCGCAGGTCAGGCCGTAGGCGCGGGAGGTCACGCCGTGGCCGCCGCCGAGGGTGAGTCCCGAGATGGCGACCGTGGGGCAGGAGCCGCCGGGAACGGTGACGCCGTGCGCGCCCAGGCCCTGGTAGACGTCGATGAGCTTGGCGCCGGCGCCTATCCGGGTGGTGCCGGCGGACGGCGCGGAGACCTTGGAGAGCGCGGAGACGTCGATGATGAGCTTGCCGTTGCCGCTGGAGTAGCCCGCGTAGGAGTGGCCGCCGCTGCGGATGGCGACCGGGGTGTTGTAGCGGCGGGCGAAGGCGAGGCAGGCGGCGATGTCCGACGGATGCTCGACGTAGGCGACGGCGGACGGCTTCAGTCCGTCGTAGCGGGTGTTGTAGAGGCGGCGGGCGGTGGCGTACGCGGCGTCGGACGCGCGGATGAGCGTGCCGTCCAGGTCCTTGGACAGTGCGCTCCAACTCGCCTTGGTGGCAGGTGACTTGGCGGTCTGGGCGGCGCCGGACGCGGTGCTGGTGTTCAGTGCGCCCGCACCCCCTGCGGCCGTGCCCGAACCGGCGGGGGAAGCGCCCGCCGTGCCCTTGGTGCTGTCGCAACCGGTCATGGCGACCGAAGCTACCGCGAGGCCGCCGCCGGTTTGCAGGAGTGTGCGCCGCTTCACTGGGATGTCCCCCTTGTTGTCGTGCCGTCCGGCCACCGGCCCGGCCGGCGGTCACGGGGCATCTCGCCGGGTGGCCGCTGCGGTACGCCTTCCCCTGCCGAGGCTCTGGGGAGGCGCTCTCGGGTGTCCCCGGAGGCGGGTCTCCGGGGGCGTGCGAGTCCGTCGGCGCCCGGTCTGCTGGCTTGTCGTCTCTTTACCCAGATGCGGCACGGGCGTTGGGGGTTCCCGGCCTGGAGGGACTCGTTCCGGAAAGCCGCTCAGGCGGGGGGCGATCCCTCGGCGGTCAGATGGCGTTCGGCGTCCGTGCGGGCCTGCGAGCGGGCCCGGCGGGCCGCACCGCGCCAGCCGCAGGTGCAGCTCGCCAGGATGAAGGAGCCGCGTTCGGCGGTGGAGGTGTGGTGCTGCGCCGGGGCCCGGGTGTCGTCCGGCGCGCGGGAGGGGCAGGGGACGGGCCGGGGCGCGGTGCCAGGTGCGGTGCCTGACGGTGGGTGCTGTGGGGCGCGGTCGGTCACCCCGCCACGCTACGCGCCCTGGGGTGACGCCCGCGTGACGGGCCCTTCGAACGGTCGTTGAACGGGGCGGTCGGTACCACGCGCGACCGTCCGGAGCGGGGCGGTCCGGCTCTGGCGTCCCGGGCCGATCGCCCATGACACAGCGGCCGAAGGGGCTCGTACGCGATGGTGGTGCAGGGCAGGCGAGGCAGAGGGGCGGCCTTCGCGGCCGTGGCGTGCGGGGCGGTTCTGGCGGGTGCGCTGACGGCGGGCTGTTCACCGGACGGGGTGGCCGCCGACGATCTGCCGCCGACCGGATCGGCCGTCGATGAGGTGCGGCGCACCGCCGACGCGCTGCTGCGGGCCGGCGGCGCGCGGATCAGGTCGACGATGGAGACGGTGAGCGGCGGCACCCGCGTCGCGATCCGCGGCACCGGCGGCTACGACTTCCGTGCGGGCAGGGGGGAGTTGGAGCTGGTGCTGCCCGATCCCGCGGGGGAGCGCGGCGGGCCGCGACCGCCGGTCACGGAGATCATCGCGCCCGGCGTGCTGTACATGAAGAACCGCGGGGCGGGGGTGCCGGCCGACAAGTGGGTGCGGGTCGACTCCACGTCGCTGGCGGACGGCAACCTGGTCACCGGCGGCGCCACCGATCCGCTGACCGCCGCCGAACTGCTGCGCGGCGCAGGGCAGGTGACGTATCGGGGCGCTCAGCGGCTGGACGGGGTCGCGGTGCGGCACTACAGCGGGACGACGGACATCGGGGCGGCGGCGGGGGTCGCGTCGGCGCGTACGAAGCCCGCGTTGACGGCGGCGGAGAAAGGGTTCACCACGCGCCGGGTGCCGTTCGACGCGTATCTGGACGAGGCCGGACGGCTGCGCAAGGTGCGGCAGAGCTATCACTTCGCCAATGGGTCGGCGAAGGGGGCATCGGTGACGTCCACCACTCAACTCGGTGATTTCGGGAGGAAAGCCGTGGTGGAGCTGCCCGAGCGGGGTGACATCTACGCGGGGAAGATCGCGGCGACCGGGCGGTAGCCGTCGGGGCGTCCGCAATTCCCTTTTCGACCGTCGCTTTTCGGCCGTCCGCGGGCCAACTCCGGTGCGGGCGCCGGGGCCTGGTGGGCCGGTGACGGATGCCCTTGCCCGGTGGCGGAAATGGTCCTTCCGTGCCATGCGCCGCGTGTGCATCCCTCCCTACGCTGGACGGCGGCAGATGAGCAGGCGCTCGAAGGAGGAGGTGGAGTCCATGGCCGTGACCCGTAATGCGGGGGTCCAGGACCACGTAGCCCTCGTCGAGATCGACCTGGCCGGGGAGTTGATGATCGCCGCGGCTGCCGCGAGCGAGGACCGGCTGAGCCGGGACCGTATCGACGAACTGCTGGACGTGGGCTGCTGCGGGCGGCGGGCCCGGCAGGGTGGATGGCCGGCGGGGCAGAGTTGACGGCGGGGGGCGTACGCGGGGCGTACGGGTGGCGGCCGGTGCGGCGCGCGGGCCGTCGGGGCACGGGATTCCTGGGCTGAGGGCCCGGTCGTGCGGACGGTGTCAGGTCCGCAGCATCCGCTCGATGGCCTTCGTCGCCTCCTGGACCTTGGCGTCGATCGCCTCGGGGCCCTTCACCGCGGCGTCGGCGACGCAGTGCCGCAGATGCTCTTGCAGGAGTTGGAGCCCGAAGGACTGGAGGCCCTTCGTGCTCGCCGAGACCTGGGTGAGTATGTCGATGCAGTAGACATCCTCTTCGAGCATGCGCTGGAGGCCGCGGATCTGGCCCTCGATACGGCGCAACCGCTTGAGGTGGGCCTCTTTTTGCTGGGCGTAGCCGTGAATACCGCGATCATGATCGGTCACGGCATTCGGGTCGCCCTGGGGGGCGGTTTTCGGCTCGGGGCTGTGGTCGGCCGCGGCGGCTGCGGTGGTGCCGTTGGTGTCGGCGTCCGTGGTCGTCATGGCCGTCTCCCGTGGTATCTCAGCGATTCATATACCCCTGGTGGGTATATGGTACCGAATTTTGCGGGCACCCGAGGTACCCCGTGCAGAGCATGCTGCCCGATGGGCGACACTGAAGGAATGCTGGTTAGCAGTGGCTGGATGATGCGCCTAGCATCAACTCGACCGAATCCGATGCACCCCGAGGATTTCACGTGCGCTTTCGTCTGACCCCCAGGGAGACGAGCTTCTACGACATGTTCGCTGCCTCTGCGGACAACATCGTCACGGGCTCGAAGCTCCTGATGGAACTGCTCGGGGCGGACGCCTCCGCGCGGGCAGAGATCGCCGAGAGGATGCGGGCGGCGGAGCACGCAGGTGACGACGCGACCCACGCGATCTTCCACCAACTGAACTCCTCCTTCATCACGCCGTTCGACCGCGAGGACATCTACAACCTCGCCTCGTCGCTCGACGACATCATGGACTTCATGGAAGAGGCCGTCGACCTGGTCGTCCTCTACAAGGTCGAGGAGCTGCCCAAGGGCGTCGACCAGCAGATCGAGGTGCTGGCGCGGGCGGCCGAGCTGACCGCCGAGGCGATGCCGAATCTGCGGACGATGTCGAACCTCACCGAGTACTGGATCGAGGTCAACCGCCTGGAGAACCAGGCCGACCAGATCCACCGCAAGCTGCTCGCCCACCTCTTCAACGGCAAGTACGACGCCATCGAGGTGCTCAAGCTCAAGCAGATCGTGGACATCCTGGAAGAGGCGGCCGACGCCTTCGAGCATGTGGCCAACACCGTCGAGACCATCGCGGTAAAGGAGTCCTGAGCCCCGGCCATGGACACCTTCGCGCTCATCGTGACCATCGCGGTCGCGCTCGGTTTCACGTATACCAACGGCTTCCACGACTCCGCGAACGCCATCGCGACCTCGGTTTCGACCCGCGCGCTGACGCCGCGGGCGGCGCTGGCGATGGCTGCCGTGATGAACCTCGCAGGTGCCTTCCTGGGCAGCGGGGTCGCCAAGACGGTCAGTGAAGGGCTGATCTCCACTCCCGAGGGCGACAAGGGGATGGGCATCCTGTTCGCCGCGCTGGTCGGCGCGGTGGTCTGGAACCTCGTCACCTGGTACTTCGGACTGCCATCCTCGTCCTCGCACGCACTGTTCGGCGGCATGGTCGGCGCGGCGCTCGCGGGGGGCACCGAGGTGATCTGGTCCGGGGTGATCGAGAAGGTCGTCCTGCCGATGTTCATCTCCCCGGTCATCGGCCTGGTGCTCGGCTATCTGGTGATGGTCGTCATCCTGTGGCTGTTCCGCAGGTCCAACCCGCACAAGGCGAAGCGCGGTTTCCGCATAGCGCAGACGGTCTCGGCGGCGGGCATGGCGCTCGGGCACGGTCTCCAGGACGCCCAGAAGACGATGGGCATCGTGGTGATGGCGCTGGTCATCGCCGATGTCCAGGACGCGAACGACGCGATCCCGATCTGGGTCAAGCTGGTCTGCGCGATCACCCTGTCGCTCGGTACGTACGCGGGTGGCTGGCGCATCATGCGGACCCTGGGCCGCCGGATCATCGAGCTGGACCCGCCGCAGGGCTTCGCCGCGGAGACCACGGCCGCCTCGGTCATGTACACCGCGTCGTTCATGTTCCACGCGCCGATCTCCACCACGCATGTCATCACCTCCGCGATCATGGGCGTGGGCTCGACCAAGGGTTCGCGCGCGGTGCGCTGGGGTGTCGCCAAGAACATCGTGATGGGCTGGTTCATCACCATGCCGGCGGCGGCGCTGGTCGCGGCGCTCGCGTACTGGGTCGTCCAGCTGGCGTTCGGCTAGCGGCCTGCCCCGCGCGAGCCGCGTTCGCTCAAGGAGAGGGCCCGTCCCACCGGGAAGGTGGGGCGGGCCCTTCGTCCTGCGGTGGCACCGCCATGCAGCACCGCAGGACGTGCGGGGCCGGGCCAGGGCCGGCGGGTGGCTCAGCCGAAGCGTCCGGAGATGTAGTCCTCGGTGGCCTGGACCGACGGGTTGGAGAAGATCCGCTCGGTCTCGTCGATCTCGACCAGCTTGCCGGGCTGTCCGACGGCGGCGAGGTTGAAGAACGCCGTGCGGTCCGACACCCGGGCCGCCTGCTGCATGTTGTGCGTCACGATGACGATCGTGAAGCGCTCCTTCAGCTCGCCGATCAGGTCCTCGACGGCGAGCGTGGAGATCGGGTCGAGCGCCGAGCAGGGCTCGTCCATCAGCAGCACCTGCGGTTCGACCGCGATGGCGCGGGCGATGCACAGCCGCTGCTGCTGGCCGCCGGAGAGGCCGGAGCCCGGCTTGTTCAGGCGGTCCTTGACCTCGTTCCAGAGGTTGGCGCCCTTGAGGGACTTCTCGACGATGTCCTTGAGGTCGCTCTTCTTGGCGGTGCCGTTGAGCCGCAGCCCCGCCGCGACGTTGTCGAAGATCGACATCGTGGGGAACGGGTTCGGACGCTGGAAGACCATGCCGACGGTGCGGCGGACCGCCACCGGGTCGACACCGGAGCCGTAGAGGTTCTCGTCGTCCAGCAGCACCTTGCCCTCGACACGGCCGCCGGGGGTGACCTCGTGCATGCGGTTCAGGGTGCGCAGGAAGGTCGACTTGCCGCAGCCGGACGGGCCGATGAAGGCGGTCACCGAGCGGGGCTCGACGCTCATGGAGATGTCGTCGATGGCCTTGTGGCTGCCGTAGTAGGCGGAAAGGCCGCTGACGTCGATTCGCTTGGCCATGGAGATCACTGCTTCTTTCGTTGCGCTGCGGTCAGCGGCCGGTTGAGGGGGCCTTCCAGCGGGCGATGCCGCGGGCCACCAGGTTGAGGACCATCACGAAGGCGATGAGGACCAGCGCCGCCGCCCATGCGCGGTCGTACGAGGCGTCGGAGCCCTGCTGCCACTGCTGGAAGACGTAGAGCGGCAGGGACTGCTGGGCGTCTTCGAAGGGGTTGTTGTTGATCGTCTTCGCGCCCCAGACCAGCAGCATCACGGGTGCGGTCTCGCCGGCGATGCGGGCGACGGCCAGCATCACGCCGGTGGTGATCCCGCCGATCGACGTCGGCAGGACGACCTTGAGGATGGTGCGCCACTTCGGGACGCCGAGGGCCAGCGACGCCTCGCGCAGCTCGTTGGGCACCAGCTTGAGCATCTCTTCGGTGGAGCGGACCACGACCGGCATCATCAGGATTGCCAGCGCCATCGAACCGGCGAACCCGGACGGGCCGAAGCCGAGGATCAGGATCCAGACGGAGAGCACGAACAGACCGGCCACGATGGACGGGATGCCGGTCATCACGTCGACGAAGAAGGTGACGGCCTTGGCGAGCTTGCCGCGGCCGTACTCGACGAGGTAGATCGCGGTGAACAGGCCGAGCGGCGCCGCGATCAGGGTGGCCAGGCCGACCTGCTCCAGGGTGCCGATGATCGCGTGGTAGATGCCGCCGCCGGGCAGCGCGTCAGGGACGGTGCCCATCGAGTGCGACAGGAAGTAGGGGGTGAGGACCTTGGTGCCGCGCGCGACGGTCTCCCACAGCAGGGAGGCCAGCGGGACCACGGCCAGCAGGAACGCGATCCAGACCAGGCTGGTGGCCAGCCGGTCCTTGGCCTGCCTGCGGCCTTCGACGGCGGTGGCCAGCGCGTAGGTGCCGGCGATGAAGAGCAGGGCGGCGATCAGGCCCCACTGGATCCGGCTCTCCAGGCCGGCCACCAGGCCGATGCCGACCGCGACCGCGACCGAGGCCAGCGCGATGACCGGCGGGCTCCAGCGGGGGAGCCTGGCCTGCTTGAGGGAGACCGGCAGCGGGGCGCCGGGCTGTCCGGCGAGCGGTCGCCGGTCCGTCATGACGTCGGTCATCACGAGTACTCCTTGCGCCGGGCGATGATCAGGCGGGCCGCGCCGTTGACCAGCAGCGTGATCACGAAGAGGACGAGGCCGGAGGCGATCAGCGCGTCCTGGCCGAAGGTGTCGGCCTCGCTGAACTTGGCGGCGATGTTCTGCGCGAAGGTGCCGCCGCCCGGGTCGAGCAGGCTGGTGTTGATCAGGAAGCTGGGCGAGAGGACCGTGGCGACGGCCATCGTCTCGCCGAGCGCGCGGCCCAGGCCGAGCATCGAGGCGCTGATGACGCCGGAGCGGCCGAAGGGGAGCACCGACATCCGGATGACTTCCCAGCGGGTGGCGCCGAGCGCCAGCGCGGCCTCCTCGTGCATCTTCGGCGCCTGGAGGAAGACCTCGCGGCTGACGCTGGTCACGATCGGCAGAATCATGATCGCGAGCAGGATGCCGACGGTGAACAGCGAGCGGGCGGCGCCGTCGCTGTAGCTGAAGATGCCGGTCCAGCCGAGGTAGTCGTCCAGCCAGCTGTAGAGGCCGGTCAGGTGCGGGACGAGGAACAGCGCGCCCCACAGGCCGTAGATGATGCTGGGCACCGCGGCGAGCAGGTCGATGACGTAGCCGAGCGGGGAGGCCAGCTTGCGCGGGGCGTAGTGCGAGATGAACAGCGCGATGCCGACGGCGACCGGAACCGCGATGACCATCGCGAGCACGGCGCTGACGACGGTGCCGAACGCCAGGACCGCGATGCCGAACTTCGGCTCGGCGCCGGTGGCGTTCCAGTCGAGCGTGGTGAAGAAGTTGGCGTGGTCGCCGGATATCGCGAGGACGGAGCGGTAGGTCAGGAACGCCGCTATCGCCGCCATGACCACCAGGAGGGTGATGCCGGATCCGCGGGAGAGCCCGAGGAAGATCCGGTCACCGGGGCGTACGGCCCTGCCGGAGATCGCGGAGGGTTCGGCGGCCGGCGGGGGTGGCAGCGGCGGGGCGTCGGGTGACGAAGGCGCTTGAGGGTTCATGGTTTCTCCGGTCTGCGGAGCCGGTGGGCTCCTGGCGCGGCGGTGCACCGGAAGGGCGGCGGCCCGGGGGCCGCCGCCCGGTTCGTCAGGCGAGCGTCGCGACGGTCTTGCGGACCTTGTCGGCGATCTCGGTGGGCAGCGGCGCGTAGCCCAGGTCCTTGAGCGCGGCCTGGCCGTCCTTGCCCGCGATGTAGGTGAGGAAGGACTTGGTGGCCGGCAGGGTGGCGGCCTTGTTGCCCTTGTCACAGGCGATCTCGTACGTCACCAGGGTGATCGGGTAGGCGCCCTCGGCCTTGGTGGCGTAGTTGAGCTGGAGGGCGAGGTCGTCGCCCTTGCCGATCTGCTTGGCCTCGGCGATGGCCTTGGAGGCGTTGTCGACGGTGGCGTCGACCGGGGCCTTGGCGCCAGTGTTGATCTTGACCGTGGGGATCTTGCCGGCCGTCGCGTACGACAGCTCGAAGTAGGAGATCGCGCCACTGGTCTGCTTGACCTGCGAGGAGACGCCGGCCGAGCCGGAGGCCGCCTGGCCGCCCTTGCCCTCCCAGGTCTTCGCGGGCTCGTGCTTCCAGGCGTCCGGGGCCGCGCCCTTGAGGTACTTGGTGAAGTTGTCGGTGGTGCCCGAGTCGTCGGAGCGGTGGAACGCCTGGATCTTGAGGTCGGGCAGCGAGGCGCCCGGGTTCAGCTTCTTGATCGCCGCGTCGTTCCAGTTGGTGATCTGCGAGTCGAAGATCTTGGCGAGGGTCGGGGCGTCGAGGACGAGGTTGTCCACGCCGGGGACGTTGTAGCCGACCGCGATCGGGCCGCCGACCATCGGGAGGTTGATCGCCTGGCCGCCCTTGCAGATCTTCTGCGACTTGGCGACCTCTTCGGGCTTGAGCGCCGAGTCGGATCCGGCGAAGGCCGTCTGGCCCTGGAGGAAGGTGGTGATGCCGGCGCCGGATCCGGTCGGCTGGTAGTTGATCTCGGTGTCCTTGCAGGCGCCCGCGTAGTTCTGCACCCAGACGTCCATGGCGTTCTTCTGCGCCGACGAGCCGGAGGCGCGCAGCTTGCCCTTGCCCTCGCACTTGATGCCGGCGGGGGCGGCGGAGGTGCCGGTGCCACCGGACGCGCTGGTGTCGTCGGAGCCGCACGCGGTCAGGGCCAGGGCACCGGAGACGGCGAGAGCGCCAACGGCGAGGGCGCGAACCCGGTTCTTGCGCTGAAGCTTCACTGTCGAGAGTTCCTTCCTGGGGCGCGCCGCTTCGTCGGCGTGCGGGGTGGGTCAGGAGTGTGCTGAGCCGAGTTGGCCGGGTGACGCCTTCCGTGACGGCCGTGACGCGCACTCGGTAAGGCTGAAATTAAGCAGATCAAGTGAAGCGGCCGATGGAGGAGAGTGAACGCAGGGTGAACCTCGGCCGTCAGCTGAGGGTGTCAGGTAGAGGCGCGCATCGGCGGGCCCGCAAGGGGAATCGCTCCGTCACTCTGTTGAATTACCGATCGGTATGGCAGCATCCGCGCCGGAAGCAACGGCGCGAATCGACGCGGACCGACCGGAGGTAACGGGTGGGGATCCAGGGGGCGGACAAGGTCGTACGGGGCGGACGGGACATGCGGGGCACGGCGGGCAGGGTCGCGGTCGGTACGGCCGTGGTGCTGTGCGCCACCGGACTGCTCGGCGGCATGGCGCCCGCGGCGTATGCGAGCGCGGGTGCGGCGGCCGACGGGCCGGGCGGCGGCCGTACGGCGAGCCGGTCGGGGTCGGCTGTGGACGGGGCGAAGGACGCCGCGAAGGACGGGGCGAAGGACGCCGCGGCCGACCGGCGGCTCGAAGAGGTCCACCGGAAGATCGAGGATCTCTACCGCAAGGCCGAACAGGCCACCGACGCCTACAACGGCGCCAAGGAGCAGGTCGAGATCCAGCAGAAGGAGATCGTCAAGCTCGCGCGGACCATCGACGGCACCCAGCGGAAGCTGGCCGCGCTCAAGCGGCAGGCCGGGATACTGGCCAGCGCGCAGTACCGCGGCGGCGGCATACCGGCCGAGGCCCGCCTGATGCTGGACGGCGACCCCGAGGGATTTCTCGACAACGCGACCCTGGCCCGTAAGGGAGCGCACGCGGCCAAGAGCGTCATCGGCCAACTCACCCGCCTCAAGGCCGACTTGCAGGGCTATGCCGACGCGGCGACGGACCGCTGGGAGCTTCTCGACGCGAACCGCGCGAAGAAGGAAAAGGCGCAGCGGGACATCAAGAAGAAGATCGGCGAGGCGAAGAAACTGGAATCCCGGCTCGCCGCAAAGGAAAAGGACCGGCTGAAAAAGCTGGAGGACGCGCAGGCCGTCGCCGAACAGCAGAAATGGCTGGACTCCGGCGTACTCGCGGAGATCAACAACAAGGCGTCGGGGGCCGGAAAGAAAGCCCTCGCCTTCGCGACGTCGCAGATCGGCAAGGATTACGTGTGGGGCGCCGTGGGCCCCGACACCTTCGACTGCTCGGGCCTGACACTGCGCGCCTGGCAGGCCGGCGGCACCACCATCCCGCGCACCTCGCAGGAGCAGTGGCGCCAACTGCCCAGGGTGGACGTGAAGGACATGCGGCCCGGCGACCTGATCATTTACTTCTCCGACGCCAGTCACGTCGGGATGTACATCGGCGACGGCGCCATCGTGCACGCCCCGCGTCCCGGCCGGCAGGTCACGATCGCGGGCGCGGGTTCGATGCCGATCCTGGGAGTCGTGCGGCCCGATAAATGACCGGATCGAGGCTTAAGAGCCGATCCGTAACTCCGGTGGGCCCGAGATGCCGTATGGCCCTTACCTGAGGGTTGCCGGACCGTCGCGCAATGCGGTCGGGCGGGGTGATGTTCGTCATTCGCTTTCCGCCCGCCCCAGGTCAAATGGCTTATGCGGTGCGGCATATGACGATGGCCGATTGCCGTCGGTCATTCCGTCCCCCTGGGGAGTGGCGCTATGGTCGCACTCTCAGTGCCCGGCGGCGCCCCGCTCGATGACCAGAGCGGCGCACGACCGGGCACGCTGGTGCGCCGGTCGGCGCGCCTGTGCACCCTCGGGGGGAGGGAAGGAAGCAGAGCCATGCCCGTACCCGCACCGCACCAGCGGACGGCCGTGCTGCCGCACCAGGCGGCGCCGGCGGACGACGCCTGCGCCGATGCCGTACGCGCGTGGAGCGCACCGGCGGCGGGGGACGCCATGGACCGGGGCGCGCTGGGCGGGCCGTGGGCCGCGGCGGACACGGCCTGCCGTGATCTTGCGCCCGACGTGGCGCAGCCGGCCACGCCCCCGGCCGCGGACAACGGATCGGGCCACGCCCTGACCCTGCTCCTCATCGGGGACGACCCCAACAGCACCGTTCCCGACATGTGGGACTGGGCGGGCCGCAAGCTGCGGCTGCGCACCGCCCGCAACCTCACCGAGGCGGCCCGGCTGCTCACCGACGACGTGCACTGCATCCTGCTCGACCTGGCACCGCCCGACGGCCCCGACCGGGCCGCCGCGGACGAGGCGGCGGACGGCGCGGGCCCCGACGACGAACTGGGCGCCCTGCGCGCCGTCCTGCGGATGGCCCCCGCGCACGCCGTCCTGGTGATGACGCCGGAGACGGACGCCGAGCGGGCCGCCGAGGCGGTACGGGTCGGCGCCCAGGACTACCTCTTCCGCGACGAGCTGGACGGCGCGGTGCTCAGCCGCGCGGTGCGCTACGCCGTCGAACGCAAACGCGCCGACCTCGCGCAGCGCCAGCTGACCGAATCGCGGCTGCGCGCCCAGGAGAACGCCCGCTTGGAGCGCGGGCTGCTGCCCACGCCGCTGCTGGAGGGCTCCGACCTGCGCTTCGCGGCCCGCTACCGTCCGGGCCGCAGCCGCGCGCTGCTCGGCGGCGACTTCTACGACACCGTGCGCACCGCCGACGGCACCGTGCACGCCATGATCGGCGACGTCTGCGGCCACGGCCCCGACGAGGCCGCGCTCGGCGTCGAACTCCGCATCGCCTGGCGCGCGTTGACCTTCGCGGGCCTGTGCGGCGACGAACTGCTCTCCACCCTCCAGAAGGTCCTGGAGCACGAACGCGCCGACGACGAGATCTTCGCGACGCTGTGCACCGTCGACATCTCGCCGGACGGCCGCCGCGCCGGGGTGTGCCTGGCAGGACACCCGGCGCCGCTGCTGGCCCGCGCGGGACTGCCGCCCCGGCTGCTCCCCTACGAGACGGGCGGCCCCGCGCTGGGGCTGCTGCCGCACGCCCGCTGGCCGCGCCGGCAGGTCGAACTCGGCGGTTCCTGGAGCCTGATGATGTACACCGACGGCCTGATCGAGGGCCACATCGGCGAGGGCAAGCAGCGGCTCGGCCAGGAAGGCATGGCCGCACTGGTCGGCCGTCGGATGGCCGCCGGGCTCACCGGCGAGGAACTGCTGGACGCCGCGATGACGGAGGTCCGTGACCTCAACGGCGGCGAGCTGACCGACGATGTCGCGGTACTGCTGCTGGACCGCAGGAAGGGCTGACCCCCACCCCGCGCCCGCTCACCGGCCGCCGTTGTAGGGGCCGTAAGGGCCGTCCGAGCTGGAGCCGCCGCGGCGCGGGCCCCCGCCGCCGGTGACCTGCTTGAGTGCCGGACGGACGTCGACGGTGTAGACGATCACCGCGATCACGCCGATGATCGGCAGGAACGACATCAGCGGCAGCAGGAACAGCAGCGCGGTGGCGATGACCAGGAAGATCAGCCACATGCCCTTGGTCTGCTTGCTCGCCGCGCGGTACGCGTCCTCGCGGCGCACGGCCGCGTCGATCAGCATCACGGCGGCGTAGACCCCCAGAGCCAGCTGCACCCAGCTCAGAATGCTCTGGAACCCGTAAATCAGCACGCTCTCCACCACCGTCTCGACTCGCAGTTACGCGGCCCACCGTACCCGGACAACGGGCCGGGCACCTGGAGTGTGCCCGGCCCGTACGCGGTCCGCCGTATCGTCACTGCGCCGGCGGCGGAGTGCTCTTCTTCGTGGCCGGCTTGCGCGGCGCGGCCTTCTTCGCCTCGGCGGGCTTCGCCGTCGGCTTCGGCACCGAGCCGTTGGCCGCGGGCTTCGTGGCGGCCTTGCCGTTCGCCTTGCTGCCCGCGGTTCCGTTCGCCGTGCCGTTCGCCTTCGGGACGGACTTCGGCTCGGTCTTCGGGGCCGGCTCGGGCTCGATCACGACGGCCAGCTCCTCGACCTGGTCGGCGGCCTCGCCGCGCCAGTTCTGCACCGCGCCCCGGCCGCGCTCGGCCAGCCCGTCGTACGTCTCACGGGCCCGCACCGCGTACTCGGCCGCCCGGCCGACGCCCTGGAGCGCCAGGCCCTGCGCCTGCTCGCGGATCTTCTTCAGGTCGGTGTCGAGCGTGCCCAGCAGGTCGGTGAGCTTGTCCTGCGCGTCCTTGGCCTGCTTGGCGAACCGCTCCTGGACCTCCTTGGGGTCCGTGGCGCGCACCGCCTCGAAGTGCTTGGGCGCCTCGGCCTTGATCTTCTCGACCAGGACCGGGACCTCGCCGAGCTTCTCGGCCGCCAGGTCGGCGGTGCCGGCGATGGCGTACAGCGGGGTCGGGTCGGTCAGGGTCTTGCGGAGGTCATCGGTGATGGCCATGACGTGGTTCCTCCTGCTGTCGGGACGTCGTGTGCTCAGGTGGCGTGGTGTGCGGGACGCCGTCGGCCTCTGCGGCGCGGGGCTCCGCGCCGCGCTCGCCGTCGTGCCCACTCTCGGTGCCGTCCGTGCCGCCGCTCCCGTGTCCGTTCTCCTTGCGGAACGACTCGTAGATCTGCAGCAGGACCTGCTTCTGCTTCTCGTTGAGCGCGGGGTCGGTGAGGATCGCGGTCTGCACCTCGACACCGTCGAGCCCCTGCCGCTCGTCGAGAATCCCGGCCTGCACGTACAGCGTCTCGGCGGAGATCCGCAGCGCCTTGGCCAGCTGCTGCAAGATCTCCGCGCTCGGCTTGCGCAGCCCGCGCTCGATCTGGCTGAGGTACGGGTTGGACACCCCCGCGGCATCCGCGAGCTGCCGCAGACTCAGCTGCGCGGTGCGCCGCTGTTCCCGCAGGAACTCTCCGAGGTTGCCGACGTTGAGTGAGGCCATGCCGCCATCGTGCAACAGCGTGCTAACTATTGCAAGCAAGTGCTTGCGGAAGTGTAGCGGTCGGGTGAGGCCCGGCCGCGGCGCGGCCTCCACGGGGCCCCGAGAAGCGGTGTTGTCAGTGGGCCCTGCCAGGGTGTGCGTCGTGGACGAACTGGTGGAGCGTGTCGACGACCAAGATCGTGTACTGGGGGTGGCGGTCAGCCGCCGGCAGGCCATCCGGGAGGGTTGGCTGCACCGGGTCGCCGTGACGGTGTGTCGTGATGAGCATGGGCGGATCCTCGTTCACCGGCGGTCGGAGCAGCTGTCGCGCTTCCCCGGGCTCTACGAGGTCGTGGTCGGTGGCGCCGTGGATGTCGGTGAGTCCTATGAACAGGCCGCCGCGCGAGAGCTGGCCGAAGAGCTGGGCATTCGTGTGCTGCCGCGCCTGCTGTTCACGTTCCTCAACCGCAGCGGTTTGAGCCCTCACTGGCTCGGCGTGCACGAAGCCGTGGTGCCGGACGCCGTGGCCGCCGATGCTGATGAGGTCGCCTGGCATGGCTGGCTGACCGAGCCGGAACTGCGGTCGGCCCTGCTGGAGTGGCGCTTCACCCCCGACAGCCACGAAGCCTTCAGCCGGTATCTCGCGTTCCGGACCGCGCAGTCCTGACCTTGCCCGCTTCTCGGGCCGGGGCGCTTGCATGCGGCCAACTTGCCTGCAAGCTCAGCTGCGGCGCGGTGACACACGCCACCGAAGGGGCGGCCTCGCCCGGCTCAGGTGGCGGGCGGGGTGTCCAGCTGTCCGCCGGGCAGATGGAGGGCGGTGATGCCGGTGAGGACGAGGTCGATGCCGGTGAGGAACTGTTCGTGGTCGTCGTGGTCGCGCATCTGGTCGGCGACGGCGCGGGTGAACGGGTAGGCGTCGGGGTCGAGTTCTTGCCATGCCGTCGACGCGGTGTCGAGGAACTCGCTGCGGTTCGTGTGGAGCTTGCCGACGCGGGCGTTCGCGGCGTTCTGGCCGGCCGCGCCGAGGATGTAGTGCACCAGCGCCGAGGCCGCCGTGAACCAGCTGCCCTCGGGTACGCCGAGCGCGCGGACCTGCCGGCCGATGCTCTCGAAGAGTCGCGGCGTCACCGACCCCCAGGGGTTGCGGGAGAGCTGCACGGCGAGCTGCGGGGCGAGCCACGGGTGCTGCTCGATCGCGGTGAACAGGCCGAGCGCGACGGCACGGATCCCGTCCTGCGGTGAGTCAGGGGGTTCGGTGGGCCCGCTGGTCAGGGCGGTGGTGACGACGGCTTCGGTGGCGGCGCCGAGCAGCTCGTCCTTGTTCGCCACGTGCCAGTAGATCGCGCCGGGCCCGGTGGCGAGGCGTTCGGTCAGTGCCCGGAAGGTCAGTCCGCTCTCGCCCGCCGCGTCGAGCAGTTCGACGGCGGCCTCGACGATGCGCTCGCGGGAGAGCGCTTCCGTGCGCCGCTGTGACCGGCGTGTCCGCGTTGCCATGCGACCCATCTTGACACGCCTGGAGCGCTGTTCCAGTCTGGTACGCCGTTCCATGATTGGAATGGCGTACCAGAGAGGCCGGCCGGATCTCACCGGGCGGCCTCGATCCCGAAGGAGCCACGATGCGCACTCCCGTCACGATCATCGGCGCCGGACTCGGCGGCCTCACGCTCGCCCGCGTCCTGCACGTCGCCGGAATACCGGCCACCGTCTACGAAGCGGAGCGCTCGCCGATGGCGCGCAACCAGGGCGGCATGCTCGACATCCACGACTACAACGGGCAGCTCGCCATCGCGGCGGCCGGTCTGGTGGACGAGTTCCGCGGCATCGTCCTGGAGGGCCGCCAAGCCATGCGGATCCTCGACCGGGACGGGACCGTCCTGTTCGAGAAGGCCGACGACGGCACGGGCGGACGCCCCGAGGTGCAGCGCGGCGAGCTGCGGCAGATGCTGCTCGACTCGCTCCCGGACGGCACCGTGCGGTGGGGGCACAAGGTCAGCGGCGTCCGCGCACTCGGCGACGGCCGTCACGAGGTGGCCTTCGCCGACGGCACCACCGTCGACGCGGACCTGCTGGTCGGCGCCGACGGTGCGTGGTCACGGGTCCGGCCGCTGCTCTCCGCCGCCACACCCGAGTACACCGGTACGTCGTTCGTCGAGATCTACCTCTTCGACGCCGACACCCGGCACCCCGCCGCTGCGAAAGCGGTCGGCGGCGGGTCGCTGATGGCGCCCGCGTCGGGCAAGGAGATCCATGCGCACCGGGAAAGCGGCGACACCCTGCACACCTATGTGTCGCTCACCGAGTCGCCGGACTGGTTCGCCGCCATCGATTTCACCGATGCCGCCGCGGCCACCGCGCGGATCGCGCGGGAATTCGACGGCTGGGCCCCGGAGTTGACCGCGCTGATCACCGACGGCGACACCGCGCCGGTCCTGCGCCCCCATCACGCCCTGCCGATCGAGCACCGGTGGGAGCGGGTGCCGGGGGTGACCCTGCTCGGCGACGCCGCCCACCTTTCGGCCCCGAACGGTGAAGGCGCCAACCTGGCCATGCTCGACGGCGCCGAACTCGGCAAGGCCATCGCCGCGCACCCCGACGACGTCGAGGCCGCGCTCGGCGCGTATGAGCAGGACATGTTCCCCCGTAGCGCCGCGGTCGCCGCCGATGGCCTCCTCCACTACGAGGAGTCCTTCGCCGCCAACTTGCCCCAGGCCCTGGTCGACATGTTCACCGGGCACGAGCAGGACTGATGCGTCACTCGTCGGGCGAGTCCACGAGCCACCGCGAGGGGAACCATGAAGCATGCGACCGGATGGCTGGCAACTCACCGAAGACCTCGACGACTTCCTCGCCGGAGCCGGAGACTTCCTGCGCTCACGGCCCGCCCTGCACAACACGCCGCTGACGACGATCGAGAGACTGCGGACGTGCGGGGCGGACGCGTACGGCGCCGGGGCCACCGTCTTCGGTCGGCTGGAGCGGGCGGGTGAGGTCCGCGCCGCCTTCTACCGCCTTCCGTCCCGCGGCCTGACCCTCACCCCCCTCACCGCCGGGCAGGCCGACACCCTCGCCGCCCGCCTGGCCGCCCTCGGGCACTCCCTTCCCTACGTCAGCGCGGACCACGGCACCGCCACCGCGTTCGCCGGGGCGTGGCAGCGGCGCACCGGCGCAGTGCCGACGCTCAGCAAGCGGATCCGGCTGTACCGGCTCGGCGCGCTCACCCCGCCGCAGCCGCTTCCGGAGGGCCGGGGGCGGGTCGCGGGCGAGCGGGACCATGAGCAACTCGTGCGCTGGTGCAGCGAGTTCTGCGCTGCCGTCGGAGAGGTCCCCGCCGGTTCCTGGGCCGGATCGCGCTTCGCCGACCGGCACTTCACGTTCTGGGAGACGCCGGACGGCACTCCCGTCTCCATGGCGGCCGTGACCTCGATGGTCGCCGGCATGGTCCGGGTGGATCCCGTCCACACCCCGGCTCACCTCCGGGGGCGTGGCTACGCGGGCGCCGTGACGGCCGAGGTGAGCCGGGCCGCACTGGCCGCGGGCGCGACGGACGTGGTGCTGTACGCGGACCCCGCCAACGCCACCAGCAACGCCCTCTACCAGCGCATCGGATACGTCCCGGTCACCGAATGCTCCGTGTACGACTTCTCAACGGGCGGGCGGTCAGCGGGCGGTCGGCCGCCTGCCTGACCTCCGGCGTCAGAGGCGTTGACCGTACTGCGGGACGACTCGCCGGAGCGGTCTGCGTCAGCCGCTCGGTCCGGCCGGTACACGTTGCGCATCCGAACGACGAAGGAGCGCAACGGACTTGGACAACCGGCCGGGCGGCGTCCGCGGCTACGCCTCGATGCTCTTGGCCCGCTCATCGCACTGACACAGATCGTCAACTGATTGATTCTCACGGGTCTGGTCGCTGTCCCGGTCCTGCGTAGGGTTTTCAAGGAGACGGCAGTGCGGCAGGTGCGCACTCGATCCGCCGCGGCGCCGAGTGTTCAGGCGCACCCACGAGAGAAGGAAACACCCCCCTTATGCGCGCCCTTGTGGTCGATCACAGTGAGGCCGGACCCGTCCGGTTCGCCGATGTCGATGAGCCCGTACCGTCCGCCGGTGAGGCGCTGGTGGAGATACGGCACATCGGTCTCAACTTCGGAGAGCTGAATTACGTGGATCAGTGGCCGGCCGGCGCTGTGCACGGTCACGACGCGGCCGGCGTCGTGGTGCGCGCCGCGTCCGACGGCTCGGGGCCGCCCGAAGGTACGCGCGTCGCCGTGGGAATGGCTCCCCACGCGTGGGCGGAGCGGGTGGCGGTCAGCCCCGCATCGCTCGGCACCGTCCCCGAGGGCGTGGGCCTGGCCGACGCCGCCGCGCTGGGGATCGCCGGAGTCACCCCCTTCCGGGTGCTGCGCACGCGTTCCCTGCTGGCGCGCAACGTTCTGATCACCGGCGCCAGCGGGGGCGTGGGGCACTTCGCCGTCCAGCTGGCGGCGCTGGCGGGCGCCCGGGTGACGGCACTCGTCGGTTCGCCGGAGAGGGCCGCCGGACTCCGTGAACTCGGCGCCGACAAGGTCCTGACCGACTTGGCCGAGACCGGGGACCGGTTCGACCTCGTCCTGGACACGGTCGGCGGACCACTGGTGGCCCAGGCCTGGAGTTCCCTCGCCGAGGGCGGCACCATCCACCTGGTCGGTTACTCATCGGGGCAGGAATCCACGTTCCCGTCAGGGACTTTGTTCGGCTTCGGCGAGCCCCGCAGCATCGCCACCTACGGCGACATGACGCCGACCAGCGGGGAGTTGACGGACCTGCTGGGCCTCATGGCCGCCGGGAGGCTCTCGGCACCGGTCGGACTGCGAGGCGACTGGCGGGACGTGGACGACGCCGTCCAGGCGCTGTTCGCGCGGAAGGTGCACGGAAAGGCCGTTCTTGACGTGGCCTGACGCTGTGGACGAGGACACCTGCGCCTCGTCCGCCGGTGGGCGGTTCGCCGTGGGGGACGAGAATGGACCCATGGATGTGCTGGCGGAGGTCTTGCGTGTTTCGGGTGCGCGCGGGGCGCTCGGGGTCATGCTGAAGGCCGGAGGAACCTGGGGCCTGCGGCTGGACTCCGCTCCAGGAGCGGCACTGCACGTGGTGTCCCGCGGCACCATGTGGCTCCACGTCCCAGGCGAGAAACCTCTTCAGGTGCAGGCCGGAGACGCCGTCCTGGTGTCGCCGGGCACCGCACACGGGATAGCCGGCGGCGCCGGCGTGACGATGGGTTCCTGCGACCGTGAAGCGGCGGCCCGGTCTTTCGGCGATGGCCGAGCCCTGCGTCTGGGCTCGGCGCCGGTGCAGACGGAAGTGATCGTGCTGCGCTACGAGCAGGACCCGGAGGTGCGCACACCGGTGCTTACCTCCCTCGCTCGGCCGATGCACGTCACAGCCCGGGAGAACGCGCAGCTCAGAAGGACCGTCGAACTTCTCGCTGCGGAGCTCGCACAGCCGCAGATCGGCACCACCGCCGCCGTCAACAGCATCATCGACCTTCTGCTCGTCCAGTTCGTACGCGCCTGGCTGGCCCGCCACCCGCAGGAGCAGTCCGGCTCATGGCTGGGAGCGATGCGTGATCCGGTCGTGCGCGACGCTCTGGCGTGTGTCCACGCCCAACCGGAACACCCCTGGACCACACAGACCCTGGCCGCTGCGACGAGCGTCTCCCGGGCGACGCTGTCAAGACGTTTCCGGTCCGCCCTCGGACAGACGCCGGGCGCGTACGTGACGCAGTGGCGCATCGACCTGGCGTCCGTCCGGCTCCGCGATACCGATGAGCCGGTCGAGTCGATCTCCGGCGCGGTCGGATACGGCTCTCCGCACGCTTTCAGCCGTGCCTTCAGACGTTCCCGAGGCACGGCCCCTGGCGAGTACCGTTCTCGACTTCGCAAGTGATCCGCCCTCAGGGCTGGTGCGCTCGCGTGTTGCGATGTCGCGTATTCCTCGTTTTCCTCGCTCTGCCGCGCTGTGGCGGGACGCCGATCTCCCGCAGGCGGCACGACGTCGAAGTCGAGCACCTCCTACGTCCCCCCTCCCGGGTGCTGAAGGGGGCCACTTCGTGATCCATTCCTTAGTGCGGAACGGAGCCGGACGGCGGCCCGTCGCGTCCGGTGCGTACGCGGGCGCCGGCGTCCTGGGCCGCGGTGGCGATGTTCTGGAGTGCGGCGAGGTGGCGGGTCAGCGCGTCGTGGCCTTCGGGGGTGAGGGAGAGCCAGGTCCGGGGGCGCTTGCCGACGTAGCCCTTGCGGATGTCGACGTACCCGGCGGCCTCCAGCGCGGACGCGGTCTTGCTGAGGACCGAGTCGGACACCTGGCAGCAGTCGCGCACCGCCGCGAACTCCGCTTCGTCACAGGCGGAGAGGAAGGCCGCGACGGCCAGGCGGGTGGGGTGGTGGATCGTGTCGTCGAGCGCGGGCCCGACCGGCTCCGGCGTACCGGGTCCGGTGGTCATGCCAGGTCCCGCAGCTGCTGCTTGATCGTGGCGTTGCGCCACAGGCGCGCCGCCCAGACGCCGATGGCCGCGACGAAGGACACGACGACACGGGTGGTGGGCTCGTCGGCCCCGAGCTGCCAACACGCCAGCAAGGCCAGGCCGAAGGCCGCGACGAGGGCGATGACCGGGACGCGGTTCCGCATCACGCGCGCGCCCCAGGGTTCCGTCACCATGACCCCGCTGCCGCGTCGGCCCGCGCGGACGAGTACGCAGACCGCCACCAGCCCGGCGAGCGACAGCAGGAGCGAGAGCAGCGCCGCGGCGCCCTTGCCGTCGCCCCAGATGTCACCGGCCCTGGGGAGGATCAGGACCGCCGCGGCCGTGGGCCCGAACCAGGCGGGGGTGAGGCGGGCCCGGAGCGCGGCGCGGGTGCGGGCGGTGTCGACGTCCTGGAGGGCGCTCGCCGCGCTGTCGGCCGACGGGGCGGTGGCGTACGGGCCGCCGTCGGGGGTGTTCTCCTGTGCCGGCATGGAGCGCTCCTGGTGTTGCCGTGGGTGCGACCGGTCATTCCTGACCGCTTGTGTGGTCGGCTGCGCGGGCCGGGCTTCGTGACCGGCTCACGCTCGTCATCCTGGCATATATTTTCCACACTGGAAAGTAGTTTCCTGGGGGGGTGTGTTGTGTGCCCGGGGGAGGGACGCGCGGGCGGGTGTCGGATCGTTGTCGGCGGTGGGGTGCGGGTGTCGGCGTGGTGTCGGCGGGGGCTGGGACGTTGTGGGTGCGGCGGGAGTCGTCCCGTGGGGCGGTCCCCGCCGTGGAACGTGGGAGTGCAGGTACGCCGAGCGCGAGGAGACCGCCATGACCGTCGCCGACCAGGGCAGCCCGTGGGACGTCCACCGGCTGCCGCCGGCCGAGGGCAAGAAGTTCCTGGTCACCGGGGGTAATGCGGGGATCGGGTACTTCGTCGCCGAGCAGCTCGCGGGTACCGGGGCCACCGTCGTGCTCGGCAGCAGGAACGCCGTGAAGGCCGCCGCCGCCATGGACGCGATCCGCGCCCGCGTCCCCGGCGCGCGGCTGCGCCACCTCCCGCTGGACCTCGCCGATCTGCCGTCCCTGGAGGGCTCCGTGGACGCACTCGGCCCCGGCGGTCTCGACGCCGTCGTCCACAACGCGGGGGTGCTGCTCGACGATCCGCGGCGCAGCGAGACCCCGGACGGGCACGAGGCGATGTTCGCCACCAACCACCTCGGCCACTTCGCGCTGACCCGGTGGCTGATGCCGCTGCTGTCCGCCGCGCCCGGCAGCCGCGTCGTCACCACCGGCAGCTTCGCCGCCAGGTCCGTCCGGCTGGACCTCGACGACCTCCAGAGCACCCGCGACTACCGGCCGAAGGACACCTACGCGCGCTCGAAGCTGGCGCAGATGCTCTTCGGCTTCGCGCTCGACCGCCGGCTGCGGGCGGCCGGCGCCACGACGCTGAGCGTGGTGACCCATCCCGGCGGCGCGCTGGACTCCCTGACCCCCGACCGCCCGCGGGTACGGGAGCGGACCACCGGCGAGCGGCTGCGCGGCGCGCCCGCAGGTCTGCTGCTCCAGGGCAAGGAAGCCGCCGCGTGGCC
The DNA here is from genome assembly GCF_044460025.1 of Streptomyces sp. NPDC050161. NCBI lineage: Bacteria > Bacillati > Actinomycetota > Actinomycetes > Kitasatosporales > Streptomycetaceae > Streptomyces > Streptomyces sp. NPDC050161. The sequence goes on from NZ_JBITJM010000025.1 coordinate 34,695, forward strand.
CGCCGTGCGGGCGGTGCTCGACCCGTCCGTGCGCGGCGGGCAGATGTGGGGCCCCCGGGTGTTCGGACTGCGCGGTGCGCCCAGGCCCGAAGCCGTACGGGGGCACTTCGCCGATGCCGCGGTCGGGGAGCGGCTGTGGGACGTCAGTGCCGAACTGGCCGGTGTGGACGGGGATTTCGGTATCGGGCGGGGGAGCGGCGGGCGTCCGGAACGCGGCGGTGCGGGCCCGGGTGGCGGGATTTCCTAGCATGGCGGCATGGACATCTCACGGCTCCCGGCAGCCGCACGGCAGCGCCGCAGCTCCGAAATACGTGCCTTCCTGCGCTCCCGGCGGGCCCGACTGACACCCGCCGACGTCGGCATGCCGGCCGGTGCCGGGCGGCGTACGCCGGGGCTGCGCCGCGAGGAGGTGGCGGTGCTCGCCGGGGTCGGGGTCTCCTGGTACACGTGGCTCGAACAGGGCCGGGACATCAACGTCTCGGCCGACGTGCTGGACGCCGTCGCCCGGGTGCTGCGGCTCGACGACGCCGAGCGGGCGCACCTGTACCTGCTGTCCGGGCTCAACCCGCCGCCGTCGCCGCCGAAGGACCAGGACGTGCCGGACGGCCTCCGGCGGGTGATCGACGGCTGGCTGCCGCGCCCCGCGTACGTCGTCGACCGGCACTGGAACCTGGTCGCCGTCAACCGCGCCGCCCGGCTGGTCTTCGGGTACGGCGACACCGACCACAACTGCCTGGTGACCTTCTTCACCAGCGCCCGCTACCGCGCCGCGCTCTGCCACTGGGAGGACGCGGCACGGCAGGTCGCCGGGCAGTTCCGCGCGGACGCCGCCCGCTACCCCGACGACCCGGAGTTCGGCAGGCTGGCCGCCGACATGTGCGCGGCCAGCCCGGCGTTCGCCGAGATCTGGGCCGAACATCCGGTCGGCAGCGCGACGCAGGGCATCAAGGCCCTCAACCACCCCGAGGCCGGTGAGCTGGTCTTCGACTACACCTCGCTGCCGGTGCCCGAACTGCCGGGACACCGGCTGCTGTTGCACACCCCGGCGCCGGACAGCCGGACCGCGGAACGGCTCGCGGCGCTCCAGGGCACGCCGGAGGCGGCGGCCCGCTGACCGGCCGGGGCCCCAAGGTGGTGGTGGCAGACCCAGGTTCAGCCGGCACTGCCGCGGGCGGGCGCGGCGGCCCAGGATCGTCGGCATGAAGCGATTCACGAACAAGACGGCCCTGATCACCGGCGGCACCAGCGGCATGGGACTTGCCACCGCACGGCGACTCCTCGACGAAGGCGCGTACGTCGCCATCACCGGCCGCGACCAGGCACGCCTGGACGCCGCCGCCACCCGGCTCGACACCGCGCCCGGACGGGTGCTCACGGTCCGCGCCGACGTGGCGTCGCGGGCCGACCTCGACCACCTCATGCGGCAGATCGAGACCTGGCGCGGCCACCTGGACGTGGTGTTCGCCAACGCGGGCACCGGCGTCTTCAAGCCGAGCGCCGAGATCACCGAGGACGACTTCGACCACATCGTGGACGTCGACTTCAAGGGCGTCTTCTTCACCTTCCAGACCGCGCTGCCGCTGCTGCGGGACGGCGGCGCCCTCGTCGTCAACGCCTCCTGGACGCTGTACCGCGGGCTGCCCATCGCCTCCGTCTACTCCGCGAGCAAGGCGGCGGTGCACAACCTCGCACGGACCCTGGGGTCCGAACTCGCGCCGCGCGGCATCCGGGTCAACTCGGTGAGCCCCGGCTACATCGACACGGAGATGTACCGGGACGCCAACCCCGACCCGGACGCCGAGGCCCGCAACGCCGCCGAGGTCCCGCTCGGCGCGCTCGGCCACGCCGACGACGTCGCGGCGGCCGTCGCGTTCCTGGCGTCCGACGACGCCGCGTACATCACGGGGCAGGACCTGGTCATCGACGGTGGCCTCGTCGGCTCGGTGCCCGCCGCGTGACGGGCGGTGGCCGAAAGGCAGGTCAACCCGGCCGTTGTGGACCGGTGTTGACTTGGAGCGCACTCGAACTTCTATCGTCACAAAGGCGGCGTCGGGGCGAGCCCCGACGCCGCGGCAGCACATCGCACCAGGAGGTAGCAGGATGACGGGGATGCCTACGCGTCGGCTCGGTGAGCTGGCGGTCTCGGCCCAGGGCCTGGGATGCATGGGAATGAGCCACGGCTACGGCGCGGCGGACGACGAGCAGTCGATCGCGACGATCCACCGGGCGCTCGACCTCGGCGTGCGCCTGCTGGACACCTCCGACTTCTACGGCGCGGGCCACAACGAGGAGTTGATCGGCCGGGCCGTCGCGGGGCGGCGCGACGAGGCGGTCATCGCGACCAAGTTCGGCTTCGTCAACCGGATCGGCGAACCGGCCGCCGTCCGCGGCGACGCGGCCTACGTACGGCAGGCGTGCGAGGCGTCGCTGCGCCGGCTCGGGGTCGACCACATCGACCTCTACTACCAGCACCGCGTCGACCCGCAGGTGCCGATCGAGGAGACGGTCGGCGCGATGGCCGAACTGGTCGCCGCGGGCAAGGTGCGCCATCTCGGGCTGTCCGAAGCGGGCGCGGAGACCGTGCGGCGGGCGCACGCGGTGCATCCGATCACGGCGCTCCAGAGCGAGTGGTCGCTGTGGACCCGGGACCTGGAGGAGACCATCGCGCCGGTCTGCCGGGAGCTCGGCATCGGCCTGGTGCCGTTCTCGCCCCTCGGCCGCGGCTTCCTGACCGGGCGTTACACCTCGCTCGACGGGCTCCCGGACTCCGACCTGCGGCGCACCCAGCCGCGGTTCGCCGACGGGAACCTCGAACAGAACCTGGCGATCGTGGAGAAGCTGACGGAACTCGCCGCCGACAAGGGCGTATCGGCCGGGCAGCTCGCGCTGGCCTGGGTGCAGCACCGCGGCGACGACGTGGTGCCGATCCCCGGCACCCGCCGCCAGAAGTACCTGGAGGAGAACATCGGCGCGCTGCGCGTGGAGCTGACGGACATCGAACTGGCCGCCATCGACGCGGCGGCCCCGGCGGGCCAGATCGCCGGCACCCGGTACGACGCGGGCAGCATGACGCTCGTGGAGGGGTGAGCCCCGGCGCCCGCCGGTGCGACGGAAACGGCTGTGCGCGGGGGCGGTGGCTCCTACGCTCAGGGGGTGACGACGGTTCCGGAAGACTTTCTGCGGGCGTTCCATGCCGCACACCCGGCGGTGACCGCACGGGCGATGGCCCGCGGCCTGGCCGCCGACGGCCGCTCCAGCTACGAGATCCTGCGGGACGCCGTGACCGGCCGCCGCCGGGTGCTGGACCTCGGCTGCGGCGACGGGCTGCTCCTGGAACTGCTGGCCGCCGACCCCGGCAGGGAACTCGCCGGAATCGACCTGTCCGCCGATGAGCTGGCCCTGGCCAGGCGCCGTCCCGGGGTGGCGGCGGCGGACTTGCGGGTCGGCCGGGCACAGCAACTCCCTTTTGCTGACGGGCAGTTCGACGGATGCGTCACGCACATGGCGCTGATGCTGATGGACGAGGCCGAGCGGGTCGCCGCCGAGCTGGCGCGGGTGCTGGAGCCTGGCGGCACCCTGGCCGCGGTGATCGGGGGCGGGCCCGCGGGCGGCGAGGCGTACGAGCTGTTCCTGCGGCTGGCCAGGCCGCTGTTCGACGCGGCGCCTGCCGCCCGCCGGATCCCCCGGCTCGGCGACCGGCGGCTGCGCACCCCGGAGGGCTTCGACGAGATCTTCGGCCCGGCCGGCTTCGGGCCCGTGCGGTGGGAGAGCGTACGGATCGATCTGACCGGGCCGCCCGACCTGGTGTGGCGGACGGTCGGCGGGATCTACGACATCGGGCCGCTCGACCCCGCGGTCACCGCGGGGCTGCGGGCCCGCTTCGCGGCGGAGGCGGTGGCAACGGCGCTGCCGGACGGGCGGGTTCCGTGCGCGATGACGGTACGGGTGGCCACGGCACGGCGGCTCGGCTGAGGGCCGGGACCGGCGGGCGGGGGTCAGAGGCCCTGTGCCGCCAGCCACTGCGGGTCCGGATCGATGGTCTGGAGCACCTCGATGAGGATGCCTTCCGGGCCCCAGACGTTGAACCTGCGCTGGCCCCAGGGCTCGTCCCGCAGCGGCTCGGCGATCTCCACACCCGCGGCGCGCAGCGTCGCCTCCTCCGCCGCCGCGTCCGCCACCTGGAAGCCGAGGCAGAGGCCCGCGGTGTCCTGGGTGCGGAAGCCGTCCGGCATGGCGGGGTGGCCGCGCTGCACAAAGTCGAGGACGTAGGACGGGTGCGCGTCGTGGTGCAGGCTCGCGTACCAGTCGAGTTCGGCGACGGGGGTGAAGCCGAAGTGCTCGGTGTAGAAGCGGGCGCTCGCCGCGACGTCGTCGCTGAGCACGGCCACGCCGAGTTTCTGGAATTGCATGGGGTCTCCCTGTGTGCGGTGCGTCGGCGGTGCATCCGCCGAGCCAACCACTCCAGACATAGTGCTATGCCTGGAGTGGTTGGTGTGAGTGGGCAAGGCTTTCGGGAGGAGATCCGGATGGTGCGTAACCCTGAGCGGCGGGCGGCACTGGTCGACGCCGCCATCGACGTCCTGGCGCGCGAGGGTGCGCGCGGGCTGACGTTCCGGGCGGTCGACGCCGCGGCGGAGGTGCCCCACGGCACGGCGTCCAACTACTTCGCGGGACGTGACGAGTTGCTGGCCCAGGTGACCGGGCGGATCCACCGGAGCATCGCGCCCGACCCGGCGGAGGTCACCGAGGTGATGAAGGCGCCGCCGAGCCGCGAACTGGTGGCGGAGCTGATGCGGTGGATCAACCGGCGGGTCACCGAACACCGCACCGGCTACCTCGCGATGCTGGAGCTGCGCCTGGAGGCGACCCGGCGCCCCGAGCTGCGCGCGGAGCTGACCCGGGCCGTCCGCGAGACGCTCGACGACGACATCCGCTTCCACCTGGAGGGCGGGCTGCCGGGTGACCGCACCGCCGTGGTGCTCATCTATCTCGCGATGACGGGGCTGATGCTGGAGCAGCTGACACTGCCGGGTGTGGTGCCGGACGAGGAGACGGACGGGCTGGTCAGTGCGCTTGTGGAGCGGGCGATCGGGGTGGATGCGGAGTAGGCGGAGCGGTGGGTGCGGCTGGGCCCCGCCAGGCAGACACCGCTTCGGACTTGCTCGTCTACGCGCCGTACGGGCGCAGTGTGCGGGCCTCGCGGAGGGCCAGGGCCCACCAGGTCAGCTGGCCGAGCAGGGTGTCGGCGGCGCGGGTCGCGGCCTCCGGCTCGTGCAGCCGGCCTTCTTCGTCGAAGAGGTTCCAGGCGAGCGGGAAGCTGACCGTCTCGCGCACCGTGGTGGCGTGCAACTCCGCGAAGACCAGCCGCAGTTGCTCGATGGCGCGCAGGCCGCCGGAGATGCCGCCGTACGAGATGAAGCCGACGGGCTTGGCGTGCCACTGGGGGTTGAGCATGTCGATGGCGTGCTTGAGCGGGGCGGGGAAGGAGTGGTTGTACTCCGGGGTGAGCACCACGAAGGCGTCCGCCGCCTCGACGCGCTCGGAGAATGCCGTGAACTCCTTGCTGCCGTGCCGGAGTTCGTAGGGGCGGACGGTGTCGAGGTCGATGACGTCGAGGTCGATGTGCGTGTGGGTGGCGACGTGCTGGGCGAACCAGTTCGCGATGACCGGGGCGAAGCGGCCCTCACGGGTGCTGCCGATGATCACGGCGAGGGTGTAGCGGTGGGTGGTTGTGGTTGTGGTTGTGGTTGCGGGTGTGTGCTCGGACATGCGGGGGCCCCTCGGAACGGGACGGCGGGGTTGCCGTCGGAACCAGACGCTAGGACCTCGATCAAGGTTGAGGTCAACTGTGGCTGGTCGGTGCCTGTCCCGTTCCGGGGGCGCGGCCGGTGGGGCTACTCGGCGCCGAAGAGCTTGAGCAGGTCGGTCTTCTGGAACATGCGGGCCGTGTCGATCGCCGACGGGGTGCCTGCGGCGGGGTCGGCGCCGTGTGCCAGCAGGGTCTTGACGACCTCGTCCTCGCCCTTGAAGACCGCGCCGGCCAGGGGGGTCTGGCCGCGGTCGTTGGCGCGGTCGGCGTCGGCGCCGCGCTGCAGGAGGGCCTCGGCGGTCGCGGCGTGGCCGTGGTACGCGGCCAGCATCACCAGCGAATCGCCCCTGTCGTTCGTCAGGTTCGCCGGGACGCCGGCGTCGATGTAGGCGGCGATGGTGTCGGTGTCGCCGTGGCGTGCCAGCTCGAACACCTTGGCCGCCAGTTGCAGCACCTCGGGGTCGTGCGCGTGCTCGGTTGCCTCGGGCCCCTGCGGCTCGGTATTCGCGTCGCTCATGATCGCCGGCCTCCTGCTGTGGTGGTGGTGTCTTCGCCACTGTATGGGGGCGGGGGCGGTCGCGTGGTGTCTGTGGGTGGGGTGGGTCGGAGGGGCCGCACCGGGTCGTCTCCTCGACGCATGTGCCCTCGGCTACGTGTCAAGAAGCTGCCGGCATGGGCACCTGTCGCTGCGGGGACGACCCGGTACAGCCCCTCCGACCCACCCGGTCTCGTCGACGGCCGTCCGCCGGTGGGGCGTTCCCTTCGCCTCGCCCTTCGGGCCTTGGGCGGGGGGCGTCTGGTGGGTGGGGGCTAGAAGGCTGCTCGGATGGAGCCCACGCGGGTGCCGCCGCCCAGGAGGGGGGCGTCTTCTATGCGGGTCAGGACGTCGGATTCGACGTTCATCAGGCGCAGGGTGCGGGCCAGGATCGGGCCCAGGGTGCGGGTGGCGCCGTCGTCGACCTTGAAGGCCAGGGCGCGGCCGTCGGGGAGGGCCAGGGCCTGTACGGCTTCGGCGCCCATCTTCGACAGGACGCCGGGGAGTTCCCGCATCAGCCAGGTGTCGGGGCGGCGGGTGCCTGCCACGTACTCGGGGTGGGCGCGCATGGCGTCGGCGACGCGGCGTTCGGGGGTGCCGGGGGCGGCGGTGACGAAGTGGCGGAAGGCGCGGGCGAGGCCGGTGAGGGAGAGGGACATGAGCGGGGCGCCGCAGCCGTCCGTGCCGATGTGGGTGACGTCCTCGCCGCCTGCCGTGCGGACGCCTTCGAGTATCAGCTGCTGGAGCGGGTGGTCCTGGTCGAGGTACGAGTCGAGGGGCCAGCCGTTGTGGGCGCAGGCGGCCAGCATGGCGGTGTGCTTGCCGGAGCAGTTCATGGTGATCCGGTCGCGTACCTGGCCCGCCGCCAGGTAGTGCTCGGCCTCCTCCGGGTCGAGGGGGAGGTCGGGCGGGGTGCCGAGCTGGTCGGCGCGGAGGCCGAACTCGTCGAGCATGGTGCGGACGAGGTCGAGGTGGAAGGCTTCGCCCGAGTGGCTGGCGGCGGCCAGGGCCAGGCGTTCGCCGGTGAGGTCGAGGCCCGCGCGCAGGACCGCGGCGGCCTGCATCGGCTTGTTCGTCGAGCGGGGGAAGACCGGGGCGGTGACGTCACCGAGTGCCGTCTCGACGCTGCCGTCGGCGGCCAGCACGACCAGCGAGCCGCGGTGCCGGCCCTCGACGAAGCCGGAGCGGACGACCTCGGCGAGGACCGGGGACAGGGGGGTGTCTGCCGGGGTCGGCTCGGATATCGGGCGGGGCGAGGTCATCGGCGGCCTTCCGGGAAGTGGTCCGCGGTCCCGGAGGCCGGTGGCCGGTCAGGACAGCAGGTCGTCTACTTGTGCTTCGCCTTCACGGTACCTGCGGGTGATTTCGGTACTGCAATCGTCGGCCATGCGCTGGAGGGACTGGCGGCGGTGCGAGACCTGCTGTTCGTAGCGGACCAGCCGGGCCATGCCCTCTTGCAGCTCGGGGTCCGTGCGGGCGGTGAGGTCGGACAGTTCGACCTCGCCCAGCATCTCGTCGGCGAGCCTGCGGTACTCCTCGCTGTGCGGCGGGCCGAGCGTGACGTGCCGGGCCGAGGAGCGGTGGCTGGACGGTACGTCCGTGAGGATCTCCGGCAGGCGGTCGATCAGTGGCGAAAGCGGCCCCGTACGGCGGGCGGTCTCGGCGCGCAGGATGTCGATCCGGCCCTGGAGCAGCCGCCGCAGATAGCTGAGGTCGGCTTCCTCCTGCTGGGCGTCGCGGCGCAGTACGCGCAGGTCGGGCAGGCTCTGGGCGGTGAGATCCGGCTGGACGACCGGCTGGAAGCGGTCGCGTTGCTGCGGTGGGCGGTGCGGTGCCCGGCCTGCCTGGAGCATGGGGCCCTCCTTGGTGCGGCCGGGCTCAGCGGGAGCCGTTGCCGTGGTCGTCGAACGGGCGGGTGGTACGGGGCCGGGAATCCGACCGGCGCCGGCAGTGCTCATGAATCGTTCCGTCCCCTCGTCCGGTGCGGCATCCAGGGCATGTTGTCCATGAAACGCACCACGTGCACGCATCGTGCCACTCTGGGCGGTCCGTATGCAGGGCCATGACACCCGAACGGCCCTCGGATGGGTACGGGTGTCCGAAGGCCGGGCGGGGCGGTGCATGATGGCGCGTATGCGAGCTGTGGTGCAGAGGGTCGACGGCGCGTCCGTCGTCGTGGACGGGGAAACGGTCGGCGAGATCGTCGGCGAGGGGCTGTGCGTGCTGGTCGGCGTCACGCACGAGGACACCGGGGAGAAGGCGGCGCAGCTGGCCAGGAAACTCTGGTCGGTGCGCATTCTGCAGGGTGAGAAGTCCTGCTCGGACACGTCGGCGCCGCTGTTGGTGATCAGCCAGTTCACTCTCTACGGTGACGCGCGCAAGGGGCGCAGGCCCACCTGGAACGCGGCGGCACCCGGGCCGGTCGCCGAGCCGCTGGTCGACGAGGTCGTCGCGCAGCTGCGGGCGCTGGGCGCGCGGGTGGAGACCGGCAGGTTCGGCGCCGACATGAAGGTGTCGATGACGAATGACGGGCCGTTCACGGTGTTGGTGGAGGTCTAGGCCACCAGACCTGTCGGGCGAACCGTCGGACATGTCCTGAGGGCGCCCGCCCGCCGGTCTCCGGTGCGGCTATGGCGCTACTACGACCTCTTGGGCGGCTGCGGTGCCGGCGGCGCTGAGCTGGGCGTCCAGCGGGACGTTGCGCTTGACCAGGGCGAGGGCGATCGGGCCCAGCTCGTGGTGGCGGGCCGATGTGGTGATGAAGCCGAGCTGACGGCCTTCCTCGCCCTCCGACGCGAGCCGTACGGGGGTGCCGTGCGGTGGCAGGTGGACCTCGCTGCCGTCCAGGTGCAGGAAGACCAGGCGGCGCGGTGGCTTGCCGAGGTTGTGGACCCGGGCGACGGTCTCCTGGCCGCGGTAGCAGCCCTTCTGGAGGTGCACGGCGGTGCCGATCCAGCCCAGCTCGTGCGGGATGGTGCGGTGGTCGGTCTCCAGGCCGAGCCGCGGGCGGTGCGCCTCGACGCGCAGTGCCTCCAGGGCCAGGATGCCGATGGCCGGGCCGTGCGCGGCGGCGAAGGTCTCCAGCTCGGCGCGGGGCAGGAAGAGGTCGCGGCCGTGCGGGGTTTCGCGGACGACGGCGTGCTGCGGCACCTCGGTGATCGAGCCGGCCGGGAGGTGCACCACGGCGGTCTCGGCGGTGCGGTCGGCGACCTCGACGCGGTAGAAGAACTTCATGCTCTCCAGGTAGGCGATCAGCGCCTCCTGGGTGTCGGGTTCGACGTGCATCCAGGTCGTCTCGCCGTCGTCGACGAGGTAGAGCGCGTGCTCGATGTGGCCGTGCGCGGAGAGGATCAGGGCCTCGGTGGCCCGGCCGGGCGGGAGTTCGCTGACGTGCTGGGTGAGGAGCAGGTGCAGCCAGCTCAGCCGCTCGGTGCCGGTGACCGCGACGACGCCGCGGTGCGAGAGGTCCACGAAGCCGGCGCCGTCCGCCAGCGCGCGTTGCTCCCGGAACAGATCGCCGTAGTGCGCGGCGACGCCTTCGTCGGGGGCCTCGGCGGGGACGGCACCGGGCAGCGACAGCAGGGAACTCTTCATGATGTCAGCGTACGGCCCGGCTGTGACATCTCAGGAGTCGGTGCGGGTGGCCTTGGCCTTGGCCGTGCAGGTGCGGCAGCGGCCGAAGATGGCGAAGTGCTTCATGTCCGTTTCGAAGCCGAACTGTTCGCGCAGCTGGGAACGGAACGGCTCGGCCACCGAGAGGTCAGCCTCGATGACGTCCGTGCAGTCCCGGCACACCAGATGCATGTGGTGGTGCCGGTCGGCGAGATGGTACGTCGGGGAGCCGTGCCCGAGGTGTGCGTGGCTGACCAGGCCCAGCTCTTCGAGCAGCTCCAGGGTCCGGTAGACCGTGGAGATGTTGACGCTGCCCGCGGTCTTGCGGACCTCGGTGAGGATGTCGTCGGGGGTGGCGTGCTCCAGCCTGTCCACAGCCTCCAGGACGAGCTGGCGCTGGGGGGTCAGGCGGTAGCCGCGCCTGCGGAGGTCGCTCTGCCAGTCGGTGGTCACCACGCCCCCAGTGTAGGAGGGCGTGGCGCCGGGGCGGGGCGTCAGTCGGTGTGGACCGTCCGGAGGTACCGGGCGAGTGCGGTGACGGCGGCCGGGTTGCGGGGGCTTTCGACCAGGTCGGCGTAGTCGAGGACGAAGATCCGGTGGTTCTTGACGGCCGAGACGTCGGCCAGCGGCGGGTAGGAGAGCAGGAATTTCTTCTTCTGCGCGGCGGACGGCGTGCCGTAGTCGTTGATCACGATGACGTCGGGGTCGCGTTCGACGACGGTCTCCCAGCCGACGGTGGTCCAGGAGTCCTTGACGTCCTTGGTGAGGTTGTCGCCGCCCGCCTTGGTGATGATGTCGTCCGGTGCCGCGAAGGCGCCGGCGGTCATCGGCTTGTCCTGGCCGCTGTCGTAGAGGAAGACGGAGGGCCGGTGGCCGTCCTTGGGGATCTTGGCGCGGACGTCGGCTGTCTGCCGGCGGTAGTCCTTGATCAGCTTCGTGGCGCGGTCCTCGACGTGGAAGATCTTCCCGAGGTTCTCCAGGTCGGTGTAGAGCGCTTCCAGGGGCGGCATCACGCCGCGGGAGCTGCCGGAGCCGCCGTTGCGGCAGGACTCGGTCAGGACGTAACTGCCGATGCCGAGCTTCTTGAGCGAGGCGGGGGTGAGGTCGTTGCCCTCGCCGAAGCCGTAGCTCCAGCCGGCGAAGACGAGGTCGGCCTTGGCGTCCAGGGCGATCTCCTTGGTGATCGCCTTCTTGGACAGCCACGGGACCTTGTCGTACGCGTCCCGCCAGGCGACCTTGTCGAGGTCGCCCTTGTAGGTGGGCATCACGTAACCGGCCATGCGGTCCTCCAGGCCGAGCGCGAACATCAGGTCGGCGATGTTCACGTCGTTGGTGACGACCCGGGAGGGTGCTTTGTCGAAGGTCAGCGGCTTTCCGCAGTTCTTGACGGTGACGGGGTAGCCGGCCGCTTTCGCTGAGGTGTCGTCGTGGGCGACCTGTGCGCCGCAGCCCGTGAGGGACAGCGCGAGGACGGAGAGCAGGGCGGCGGTACGGCGGCGGGGCATGACGATCCTCAGGAGGCGGGCGCGGAGGCGGAAGGGGCGGGGGTCGCGGGAGCCGGCAGCCGGTCGAACAGGAGCTGTACGGCGCCGGATTCGGGGTGCCGTACGCGGTGGGCGCGGACCGCGAAGACCTCGGCGAGCAGGTCGGGGGTCAGCACGTCGTGCGGCGGCCCGGACGCGACGATCCGGCCGCCGTCGATGACGTACAGCTCGTCGCAGTGCACGGCGGCGAGGTTGAGGTCGTGCAGCGCGGCGAGCACCGTCAGCCGGCTGTCGCGGACCAGCGCGAGCACCTCCAACTGCTGGGCGATGTCCAGGTGGTTGGTGGGTTCGTCGAGCACCAGGACCTGCGGTTCCTGGGCGAGCGCGCGGGCGATCAGCACCCGCTGCTTCTCGCCGCCCGACAGGCTGAGGAAGCCGCGGCCCGCCAGGTGCGCGGCGCCGACCCGGTCCAGGGCCCGCGCGCAGATCCCGGTGTCGGTGGCGTCGGCCCGTCCGGAGCCGTGCTGGTGGGGCAGCCGGCCCATCGCGACGACCTCGGAGACCGTGAAGTCGAAGGTGCCGCTCGACTCCTGGGGCAGCGCGGCCAGGCGCCTGGCGCCTTCCTTGGCGGTCATGGCGTGCAGGTCGTCGCCGTCCAGGCGGACGCTGCCCGCCGCCGGGCGCAGCGCGCGGTAGACGCAGCGCAGCAGGGTGGACTTGCCGCTGCCGTTCGGGCCGACGAGGCCGATCAGCCGGCCGCTGCCCGCCGTCAGCGCGACGTCGTGGACGAGCCGCTGTCCGGCGATCTCGACCGCCAGGTTCTCGATGTCGATCCGCATCAGGCGCCGCCTCCGAAGCTGTAGCCGCGCCGCCGCATCAGCAGCACGAAGCAGGGCACGCCGATCACGGCGGTGAGCACCCCGACGGGCAGTTCGACGGGGGCCAGCAGCACCCGCGAGAGGATGTCCACCCACACCAGCAGGATGGCGCCCAGCAGCGGGGCGACGGCCAGGACCTTGCGGTGGTCGGAGCCGACCAGGATGCGGGTGATGTGCGGCACCATCAGGCCGACGAAGCCGATCGCGCCGCTGACCGCGACCACCGCGCCGGTCACCGCCGCCGCGACGACGAACAGTTCGCGGCGCAGCCGGGCGGCGTCCACCCCGAGGGCGGCGGCGGTCTCGTCGCCCATGGCCAGCGCGTTCAGCCGGCCGGCCGAGAGCAGCAGGTAGGCCAGTGCGGCGGCCACCGCGAGGGCGGCGACGGGGAGGGATGCCCAGCCGGCTCCGCTCAGGCTGCCGAGCAGCCACATCATGGCCGAGCGCGCCGCCTCGCCGCGGTCGGCGGAGAACACCATCAGGGTGGTGATGGCGGAGAAGCCGTAGTACATCGCGGTGCCGGTCAGGACCAGCCGGAGCGGGGTGAGGCCGTGCGCGGTGCGGGCCGCCGCGTACACCAGGATCATGGCGAGCAGCGCGCAGACGAAGGCGGATGCGGACAGCGCCCAGACGCCGAGCGCGCCGGCCGCGCCGAAGATCAGGACGGCGTTGGCGCCGACGGCGGCGCCGGACGAGATGCCGAGGACGAACGGGTCGGCGAGCGCGTTGCGGACCAGTGCCTGGACGGCGACGCCGATGGCGGACAGCCCGGCGCCGACGACGGCGGCCAACAGGGCGCGGGGGAAGCGCAGTTCCCACACGATGGTGTAGCGGGAGACCTCGTCGGGGGAGAGGGTGCCGCCGGTCAGTCCGGCGCCGAGGTAGTGCAGCACCTCGCCCCAGCCGAGTCCGGACGCGCCGAGGCCGACGCCGCACAGCACGGAGCCGGCCAGCAGTACGGCGGCCACGGCGATCAGGGGCGGTACGGGTATCCGGCGCGGGTGCGCACCGGGCCCGTCGGGCGGGCTCGGTGCGCGGGGCGCGGCCTGGGTGGTCGGTGCCACGGGCGGTCCGCCTTCGGCTCGGGCCGTCCTAGGGATGGAGGCACGGCCCGGAGCGGGTGGCACCGGTGGCGTCCCCTCGCAGTCCACGGCGAGTTGTCAGGATCGGCGCCGCCGCGGGTGATCGGGCTTGCGGAAGGGTGGTTCCGCTTACCGTTGCGGGTCAGCGCCGGAATTTCACCGGACTTCCCCCGCGGGGCGCGTTGTGCTGGGTGGTACGGATCAGCCCTGGTAGGGCGTGCCGTCCGCGTTGAAGAACGACACTCCGTCCGGGGTGTCTTCCGGCAGGCTCTCCGCCCACTCCTTGAGGTCGGCGACCTTCTTCAGGTGCGCGGACATGTAGGGGCGCAGCGGCATGTCGGGGGTGGCCTTCTCGCCGACCCACATCAGGTCGCTGTTGACGTAGCCGTAGAGCCGCTTGCCGCCGCTGTACGGTCCGGCAGCCGCGGTACGGGCCACCGCGTCGGTCGCCAGGTCGATCTGCGGCTTCTGGTCGGCGAGCTCGCCGTACCAGACCTCGACGATGCCCTGGTCGCGGATCATCACGACCTCGACCTTGCGGTCCTTGTCGATGCGCCAGTAGCCGCTCTCGGTCTCCAGCGGGCGGACCTTCTTGCCCTCGCCGTCGAGCACCCAGCTGTGCGAGGTGTACTCGATGAAGTCGCGGCCGTCGTGGGTGAAGGTGGCTTCCTGGCCGAAGTTGCACTTCTCGGTGCCGGTGCCACCGTCTGCGTCGAACAGCTCCGCGACACCCGCGCCCTCCCAGTTGCCCAGGAGGAAGGCCAGGGGGACGAGGGCCGGATTCAGGTCGGACGGGATCTCGATCATGAGCTCAGGCGATCTGTAGAGGATTCAGGAGACGGTCAGGAGCGGTTCAGCGCTGGCCCTGGTACAGCTTCTTCCAGGTCAGACCGGCGAAGGCGATCACGCCGACGCCGACGAGGACGAGCAGGGTGGTGAAGACTGCCTCAAGCACGAGCGCGCTCCTTGGACGGAGTGAGGTGATACGGACCGGGTCCGAGTCTAGTCGTCGCCGATCGGGGTGGCGCTGTGAGGTTCCCCGCCCGCCGCCGGGCCAGGGGACGGGCCGCCGTTCCGCGTCAGTTCACGTCGACGTCGTCGAAGAGGTCCAGCATCCGGGCGAGGACGCGGAGGCAGGCGGTGACGTCGGCGTCGGTGAGGTCGCCCTCGATCTGGCGCAGCAGGGCGCGCTCGCGGGTGGTGACGGCGGTGATGGCCGCCCGGCCCCGGTCGGTCAGCCGGATGAGCGGGGAGCGCTGGTGGGCGGGGTTCGGCCGGGTCTCGACGAGGTCGCGGGCGGCGGCGTCGTTGACCATGCGCTGGACGAATTGGCGGCTCAGGGCCTGGGCGCGGCCCATCTGCGGGACGGTGAGGGGGCCGTGCTCGCGGAGCAGGTCGAGGACGGCGCGGATGCCGACGGAGAGCCCTTGGCCGGGCGCGTCCGTTTCCACCTTGCGCTGCACGCGCCGGTAGAGCGGTCCGACCAGGGCGAACACCTCGGTGAGCCGGTCGGCGACGGCGTCGGGAGGGAGGGGAGGGTCGTCGTGGTGGTCGGTCACCGGGCCATGGTGACACCTGGGTTGCCATATCAGCGATAGTGACAACTTGGTTGTCAAAGTCTGTGTGTCATGGCACCTTGATCGTCATGACTGACGCCTCCGACCTCTTCACGTTCGCGTCCGATGACGGGCACCTCGCCTACCGCGACACCGGCAGCGGCCCGCCCGTGGTGCTGCTGCACAGCGGCTTCGCCGACCACACCGTGTGGGACGACCAGGTGCCGGTCCTCGCGGAGCGCTACCGGGTGATCGCGCCGGACGCCCGCGGGCACGGCGGATCCGCCAACGCGAGCCGCCCGTTCCGCCCGGCCGACGACCTCGCCGCGCTGCTGCGCCACCTCGGCACCGGCCCCGTGGCCCTCGTCGGCCTGTCGATGGGCGCGATCACCGCCGTCGACACCGCGCTGGAACACCCCGATCTGGTAAGGGCGTTGGTGATCAGCGGCGGCGGCGTGCTCGACGGTCCCGTCAACGACCCGCGGTCCGACGACGCCCTGGCCGCCGGTGACATCGAGCGCTGGCTCGACAACATCGCGGACTGGGTGGCGGGCCCGCACCGCACACGCGAGGAGGTCGACCCCGGCATCGTGCGGCGGATCCGGGAGGCGAGCGCCAGGACCGTCGCCAAGCACACCGTCGACGAGCCGGACCACTACGTACCGGTGCGGGACGCGGCGGCCCGCGCGGCGGACGTCACCGTGCCGCTGCTCGCCGTCAGCGGCGCCCTGGACGCGCCCGGCCTCATCGCCATGACCGAGAAGCTCGCCCGCACCGTCGCCGACGGCCGCGCCCTGACCATCGAAGGCGTGGGCCACTACCCGAACATGGAGCGTCCCGACGTCTTCAACCGCACCATCGGCGAGTTCCTGGAGACCGTGTACGCCGACGAGCGGTGATCCGCCGGGGCCGCCCCAGGTCTTCTAGGGTGGCCCCATGGCGAAGAAGCTCGTGATCAAGGTGACGGCGGGTGCCGATGCGCCCGAGCGGTGCTCGCAGGCGTTCACGGTGGCGGCGGTGGCGGTGGCCAGCGGCGTCGAGGTGTCCCTGTGGCTGACGGGGGAAGCGGCGTGGTTCGCGCTGCCGGGCCGGGCGGCGGAGTTCGAGCTGCCGCACGCGGCACCGCTGCCCGAGCTGATCGACGGCATCCTCGCGGGCGGCGGCGCGATCACCCTGTGCACGCAGTGCGCGGCGCGCCGCGGCATCGAGCAGAAGGACCTCATCGAGGGCGCCGGGATCGCCGGTTCGCAGTTCTTCGTCAGCGAGATCATGCCGGACGGTGTGCAGGCGCTGGTCTACTGAGCCGCCCGCCCGCGGCTACTTCGAGTGCCGGTCGTCCCGGTCGTCCAGCTCGCGCCACCAGCGGTCGGACTCCGGGTCGCCGGACTCGTCCCACCAGCGCTCCTGCGGGCCACGCCGGTTGCCGACGATCGCCGCGACCGGCGGGATCACCATCGCCACCAGGCACATCACCACCGCCGCCGTGACCGACCACAGCCGCACCACGCTCCAGGCCAGGATGAAGAGCGTGAGGCAGACGCCCATCATCGTGAAGTACCAGCGATGACGGCGTTGTGGGGGCAGCCAACGAGGCGCGTGCATAAGTCCACGGTAAGTCCGCCCGCCGCCGGAAAGAAGTCCGGACGGCGGGCGCCCGGCAAGCGCGGAGGGCCGCACCCCGCGCAAGGCGTCCAAACCCCGGGGTGCGGCCCTCCGGCCGTGCGTTCCGCGGCGGCGGAGAGCCGGGCGCGGACCGTTCCATGATGCCGTCAGACGGCGATGGCGACCTCCGCCAGGCCACCCTGCTGGGCGACGACGGTGCGGTCGGCGGTGCCGCCGGGGACGAGGGCGCGCAGCGTCCAGGTGCCCTCGGCCGCGTAGAAGCGGAACTGCCCGGTCGCGGAGGTCGGGACCTCGGCGGTGAACTCGCCGGTGCTGTCCAGGAGACGGACGTAGCCGGTGACGGGCTCGCCGTCGCGGGTCACGCTGCCCTGGATGGTGGTCTCACCGGGCTTGATGGTCGAGGCGTCGGGGCCGCCGGCCTGTGCTCCACACATATGACGTACTTCCTTGAGGGGTTTCGAAGGAGGGCGCTGGCGCGCGGGTTACTTGGCGGCGCCGAGCTCGATCGGGACGCCGACGAGCGAGCCGTACTCGGTCCAGGAGCCGTCGTAGTTCTTGACGTTGGCCTGGCCCAGCAGCTCGTGCAGCACGAACCAGGTGAGCGCGGAACGCTCACCGATGCGGCAGTAGGCGATGGTGTCCTTGGCCAGGTCGACACCCTCGTTCTCGTACAGGGCCTTCAGTTCCTCGTCGGACTTGAAGGTGCCGTCGTCGTTGGCGTTCTTCGACCACGGGATGTTGCGGGCGCCGGTGATGTGGCCGGGGCGCTGCGACTGCTCCTGCGGGAGGTGCGCCGGCGCGAGCAGCTTGCCGCTGAACTCGTCGGGGGAGCGCACGTCGACGAGGTTCTTGTTGCCGATGGCGGCGACGGCGTCGTCACGGAAGGCGCGGATGGAGGTGTCCTGGGCCTTCGCCTTGTACTGGGTCGCGGCGCGCTGCGGGACCTCGGCGACCAGGTCGCGGGAGTCCAGCTCCCACTTCTTGCGACCGCCGTCGAGCAGCTTCACGCTGTCGTGGCCGTAGAGCTTGAAGTACCAGTAGGCGTAGGACGCGAACCAGTTGTTGTTGCCGCCGTAGAGGATGACGGTGTCGTCGTTGGCGATGCCCTTCTCGGACAGCAGCTTCTCGAAGCCGGCCTGGTCGACGAAGTCGCGGCGGACCGGGTCCTGGAGGTCCTTCTGCCAGTCGATCCGGACGGCGTTCGTGATGTGGTTCTTCTCGTACGCGGAGGTGTCCTCGTCGACCTCGACGATGACCACCTTCGGGTCGTTGAGGTGGGCCTCGACCCAGTCGGCGTCCACCAGAACGTCACTACGGCTCATGTTCTTCCTCCGGGGCAGTTACGGGGGGTGATTGCGGTCGTGCACGCGGTTGTGCCGGGTGTGCGCGGCGGACTGCTGCGCGCGGCGCTGCGCGGGGGAGGTGCGGAAGGGCCGGCCCGGAAGTCCGGGCGGCGGGACGGGTGCGGGGCCCGTCAGACAGGGCGACAGAGCATGGCGGCGACGCGGCACAGATCAACTGCCCGCCGCTTCGTGAGGTTCGCCTGTCCCCGGAAACGGAGACCGCTCAATGCGCTCTGCATGCTGCCGATCGTAGGGACGCACACCGGGGCCTGTCACCGGTGTGTCGGATGATGAGACGTGATTGTCCGTGATCCGAGACGGCAGACGCCGCCCGGCCGTGTGTGACGGGTGCCGGGCGGCGCTGTGCGGGTGGGGGGTCGGCTTACGGAACGCGATGTCTCAGCGATTGGACGGTGTGGGGGCGGCCGACCGGAACGGGGTCAGCCGGGGAGCTTGACGTCCTTGCCGGACGCGGAGATCGAGATGCCGCCCGACCCCGCGGTGACCTTGTCCAGCTTCAGGTTGCCGGGCAGCTGGTCCAGCTTCCACTCGTGGTCGGTCTGGCCGCGGACCTTGTCCGTGCAGCCGGGGATCGCCCCGCACACGGCCGGGATCCGGTCGGCGCGCAGCCGCAGCGTGTCGCCGCCGGAGACCGAGATCGTGCCGGTCACCTCCAGCGAGCTGAGCAGCGGGATGCTCGGCGAGATCTTGACCTGGCTGTGGCCGTCCTTCTGGCCGCCGTAGCTCACCTTGACGTTCGCGCCTGACGCCTTGGTCAGGTCCGCGTACGAGATCTTGGCGGTGCCGGTGGCGCTCGCGGCGTTCTCGATCGAGGAGAAGTCGCTCGACAGGGCCACGTCGTGGAAGGTCGCGCTGAGCTTGTCGATGCGCAGCGTGTGCCCCTCGGCGTTGGCCTCGATGCCGTTCAGCTCGGCGTGGACCTCGTCCAGGCTGCGGCCCGCCACCTGGGTCAGGAACGGAAAGCCCTCGATGGAGACGGTCGGGGCGGCCGAGAGCCCCTGACTGCTGCGGATCTTGTCCGCTGCCTTGTCCTCGGCGATGTTCACCGCGACCCGGTCGGCGGCCACGAAAAGACCGCCTATGACGATGACGATGACCAGCAGCCACCTGAGCGCACGCATCGAACCCTTACCCCCACACCTGGCCGGTCGCCCGGCCGCTTCGCTTCTGTCCGTACGGCACGGACCCCCTGCCCACACCGCACGGCGAGCCTAAACGAGAGCGTGCCGCAAACGACGGGAACGGCCGCCGGAGGCGCAGGTACGCGCTCCGGCGGCCGTTCAGGGCGGTGGCGGTTCCGGCTAGCCGATGACGTTGCCCAGGATGTAGACGGCCGGGGCGGCGAGCGTCAGCGGCAGGGCGACGCCTGCCGTCAGGTGGACGAAGCGGGACGGGTAGTCGTAGCTGGCCACCCGCAGGCCGATCAGGGCGCAGACGCCGGCCGCCAGGCCCAGCAGGGCGCCGGCCGTGTCCAGTCCGTTCAGCTGTCCCACGCCGTAGCCCGCGCCTGCCGCGGCGAGCAGCGCCAGGACCAGGGTCGCGGCGGACGGCAGCGGCAGCGCGCGGACGAGCGCGGCCACCGCGACCGCGGCGGCGCCGGCCGTCACCGCGTCCGCCTGGGCCGCGAGCTGGCCCGACGCGAGCACCGCGAGGGCGGTGGCGGTCAGCCCGGCGGTCAGCGCGGACATCCGCTCGTCGGCGCTGCCGCGGTTGCGGAGCTGGAGCACGAGGACGAACAGGCACCACACGCCGAGCGTGGCGATGGCGACAAGGGGGGCGCTGCCGTGGTCGGTGACCAGCAGCGCGACGTCGGTCGTGACCCCCGCGAGGAAGGCCAGCGCGATGCCCTGGCGGGCGGGCCACATGCCGTTCAGCCGGAACCAGCCCGCGGCCGTGACCGCCTGGAGCAGCACCACGGGCACGCACAGCACCGGCTGTCCCAGCGGCGCGGCGAGCGCGAGCAGCAGGGCGAGGGCGGCGGTCAGCGCGGCCGGCTGGATACCGGGCGGGATGATCGGCGACCGGCCCTCGGCGCGGGCCCGCTGGTTCGGCGCGAGCGGGGCGGCGGGTGCCGGGGCGGCGGCCTCGGGTGCGGTGGCGGTCGCGGCGGCCGGAGCGGGGACGGGTGCGGCGGGTGCGGCGGGCGGGTGCGCCGCCTGCGCGGCGTACGCCTGCTGGTCGTAACCCTGCGCGGCGTATGCCTGCCGGTCGTACGCCTGCGGGCCGTACGCCGCCTGGTCGTGCGGCGGCTGCCCGTACTGCTGCTGCCCGTACTGCTGCTGTGCGTGCGAGGGCTGCTGCGGCTGCCCGTACTGCGGTGGTGCGTACGGCTGTTGCTGCGGCTGCGGCTGCGGCTGGTGTTCGTATGCGGGTTGGCCGTAGGGGGCCTGCCCGTGCGGGGGCGGGGTGTACGGGGCCTGGGTGCCGTACTGCTGGTCGGTGTACGGCTGCTGCCCGTACGGGTTCTGGGGTTGCTGGTCGCTCATGGTCGTGTCCTCACCCTCCCGCGAACGGCGGCAGGACCTCGACCGTGCCGCCCTGGGCCAGCGGCACGTCCGCGTGATTGCGGCTGCCGACCGGATTGCCGTCCACCAGGAACGAGCAGCGCAGCAGGACGCGGGCGAACTCAGGTTCCGCGGCGTGCGCGGCGCGTGCCGCGTCCAGCGCCTCGGCGAGCGTCGCCGCCGCGTAGGGCTCCTCGGCCGTGCCCGCGGCGGCCTTGGCGGCTGCCCAGTAGCGCACGGTGCCAGTTGTTGTCACGGCGGCCTCTTCGTTGTGTGCGTCGTGTACGTCGTGATGCGTGGTGATGCGTCGTCCATGATGGCGCACACCGCGGCCGGTCCGGCTCGGGCAAGTTCTGGCAAAGGCTCCCGGGGCCGTCCTGCACGTCTTCGGATATTCGATTGCCGCGGGCAAGCGTTCGCATAGGGTCGAAAGGTGTTGGTCCGACTCGCGTGGGCGCATTTGCGGCCCCACAGGCGCTCGATATCCCTGATCGTCCTCCTCCAGCTCGTACAGACGCTGGCCACCCTCTATCTGCCCACTCTGAACGCCGACATCATCGACAACGGCGTCGTCAAGGGGGACACCGGCTACATCTTCGGCACCGGCGGCTTCATGATCGCCGTGACCCTGCTGCAGATCCTGTGCGCCATCGGCGCCGTCTACTTCGGTGCGCGGACGGCCATGGCGCTGGGCCGTGACATCCGGGCCGCGGTGTTCGACCGGGTGCAGTCCTTCTCGGCCAGGGAAATGGGCACGTTCGGCGCCCCCTCGCTGATCACCCGCACCACCAATGACGTCCAGCAGGTCCAGATGCTGGTCCTGATGACGTTCACGATGATGGTCTCGGCGCCGATCATGTGCGTCGGCGGCGTCGTCATGGCGCTCAATCAGGACGTGCCGCTCTCCGGTCTCCTCTTGATCATCGTCCCGGTGCTCGGGATCCTCGTCTCGCTGATCGTGCGCCGGATGCGTCCGATCTTCCGCGGGGTGCAGGAGCGGATCGACACCGTCAACCGCGTGCTGCGCGAGCAGATCACCGGTATCCGCGTGATCCGCGCCTTCGTGCGTGACCGGCACGAGCAGGAGCGGTTCGCCGAGGCCAACACCGATCTGTACGACGTGTCGGTGCGGGCCGGGCGGCTGATGTCGACGATGTTCCCGCTGGTCATGCTGGTCGTGAACCTCTCCAGCGTGGCCGTGGTCTGGTTCGGCGGGCACCGGATCGACAGCGGTGCCATGCAGATCGGCGCGCTGACCGCGTTCCTCAGCTACCTGATGTACATCCTCATGTCGATCATGATGGCGACGTTCATGGTGATGATGCTGCCGCGCGCCGAGGTCTGCGCCGAGCGCATCCAGGAGGTGCTGGCGACGGACACCAGTGTCGCGCCGCCGCAGAACCCGGTCACCGCCCTGCGCACCCGCGGTGAACTGGAGCTGCGCAACGTCGAGTTCCGCTTCCCC
Source organism: Streptomyces sp. NPDC050161 (assembly GCF_044460025.1). Lineage (NCBI taxonomy): Bacteria > Bacillati > Actinomycetota > Actinomycetes > Kitasatosporales > Streptomycetaceae > Streptomyces > Streptomyces sp. NPDC050161. The sequence continues at coordinate 56,607 of NZ_JBITJM010000025.1, forward strand.
GGCGCCGAACAGCCGGTGCTCAAGGACATCTCGCTCGTCGCACGCCCCGGCGAGACCACCGCCGTCATCGGCTCCACAGGCAGCGGCAAGTCCACCCTGGTCGGGCTGGTGCCCCGCCTCTTCGACGCGACCGGCGGCGAGGTCCTGGTCGACGGCGAGGACGTCCGCACCCTCGACGAGGAGACGCTGGCCGGCGCCATCGGCCTGGTCCCGCAGAAGCCGTACCTCTTCTCCGGGACCGTCGCGAGCAACCTGCGCTACGGCAATCCGGACGCCACCGACGAAGAGCTGTGGCACGCGCTGGAGATCGCGCAGGCACGCGACTTCGTCGAGCGCATGGAGGGCCGCCTGGAGGCGCCCGTCGCCCAGGGCGGCGGCAATGTCTCCGGCGGCCAGCGGCAGCGGCTCGCCATCGCCCGCGCGCTGGTGCGCAAGCCGGAGATCTACCTCTTCGACGACTCCTTCTCGGCGCTCGACTACGCGACGGACGCGGCGCTGCGGGCCGCGCTGTCCCGGGAGACCGACCGGGCGACCGTCGTCATCGTCGCGCAGCGGGTCGCCACGATCCGCGGCGCCGACCGGATCGTCGTCCTGGACGAGGGCCGGATCGTCGGCACCGGCACCCACACCGAGCTGATGGCGGAGAACGAAACCTATCGGGAGATCGTGCTCTCCCAGCTCACCGAGCAGGAGGCGGCGTGACCACCCCGGACAAGGGAACGGCCTCCCGTACCGAGACCCCGGTTGCGGCGGCACCGCGCCGTGGCCCGGCGCCCGCGGCGGGACCTGGCCGGATGATGGGCGGGCCGCCGGAGAAGTCGATGGACTTCAAGCGCTCCGGCCTGCGGCTGCTGTCACAGATGCGGCCCGAGCGCGGCATCATGTCCGTCGCGATGGCGCTGGGCGTGGTGAGCGTGGCGCTGAACGTCCTGGGGCCCAAGGTGCTCGGGCACGCCACGGACCTGGTCATCTCCGGGCTCATCGGCCGCAAGCTGCCGGCCGGTCTCACCAAGGAGCAGGCCGCCGCGCAGCTGCGGGCGCACGGCCAGGGCGGGCTCGCCGACATGGTCGGCGCGATGCCGGTGGTCCCCGGCCACGGCATCGACTTCGGCGCGATCGGCACGGTCCTGCTCGGCGTCACGCTGATCTACGCGTTCGCCGCGCTCTTCGGTTTCCTCCAGGCCAGGATCGCCACCCGCGTCGTGCAGCGCGCCGTCTTCCGGATGCGCGAGCAGGTCGAGGAGAAGCTGTCCCGGCTGCCGCTGAGCTACTTCGACACGCAGCAGCGCGGCGAGGTGCTCTCCCGGGCGACCAACGACATCGACAACATCCAGCAGACGCTCCAGCAGACCCTGAGCCAGATCCTGGCCTCGCTGCTGACCATCGTCGGCGTACTCGCCATGATGTTCTGGATCACGCCGCTGCTGGCGGCGGTCGCGCTGTTCACGGTGCCGGTTTCGGTGATCGTCGCGGCGAAGATCGGCAAGCGGGCGCAGCCGCAGTTCGTCCAGCAGTGGAAGACGACGGGCAAGCTCAACGCGCACATCGAGGAGATGTACACCGGCCATGCGCTGGTGAAGGTCTTCGGACGGCAGCGGGAGGCCGCGGCGCTGTTCCGCGAGCAGAACGACGCGCTGCACGCCGCCGGCTTCAAGGCGCAGTTCATCTCCGGCATCATCCAGCCCGCGATGATGTTCATCGGCAACATCAACTACGTGCTGGTCGCGGTCGTCGGCGGGCTGCGGGTCGCCGCCGGTGCCCTGTCGATCGGTGACGTGCAGGCGTTCATCCAGTACTCGCGGCAGTTCAGCCAGCCGCTCACCCAGGTCGCCTCGATGGCCAACCTCGTGCAGTCAGGTGTCGCGTCGGCCGAGCGGGTCTTCGAACTCCTCGACGCCGACGAGCAGCAGCCCGACACCCGGCCGCCCGGCGCCCGCGCGGACGCGGTGCGCGCCGCAGGCAAGGTCGCCTTCGAGAAGGTGTCCTTCCGCTACGAGCCGGACAAGCCGCTCATCGACGACCTGTCGCTGTCCGTCGAGCCGGGACAGACCGTCGCCATCGTCGGCCCGACCGGCGCGGGCAAGACCACCCTCGTCAACCTTCTGATGCGGTTCTACGAGGTCAGCGGCGGGCGGATCACCCTCGACGGCACCGACATCGCCGAGCTGCCGCGGGAGGAACTGCGCGCCCAGATCGGCATGGTCCTCCAGGACACCTGGCTGTTCGGCGGCACCATCGCCGAGAACATCGCGTACGGCGCCCCCGAGGGCACGCCGTTCGAGAAGGTCGTCGAGGCGGCGAAGGCCACCCACGTCGACCGCTTCGTGCGGACCCTCCCCGACGGCTACGACAGCGTCATCGACGACGAGGGCGGCAACGTATCGGTCGGCGAGAAGCAGCTGATCACGATCGCCCGCGCGTTCCTCGCCGAGCCCGCGATCCTGGTGCTCGACGAGGCCACCAGCTCCGTCGACACCCGCACCGAGGTGCTCATCCAGCACGCCATGGCCCAGCTCCGCACCGGGCGCACCAGCTTCGTCATCGCGCACCGCCTGTCGACCATCCGCGACGCCGACCTGATCCTGGTGATGGAGTCCGGCGCCATCGTCGAACAGGGCAGCCACGACGCCCTGTTGGCGGCCGACGGGGCGTACGCCCGGCTGTACGCGGCGCAGTTCGCGGAGGCGGTGGCGGAAACGGAGTGACGGCCGGCGCCGGGGCGGTGGCCGCCGCCCCGGCTCAGCCCGTGGCCGTGCCGGGCGGCCGTTCGGTGAGCCAGTCCCCGATCCGCCCCAGCAGCCCGGCCCCCGCCGCGTTCTCCGCGTGGCCGAAGCCCGGTTCGATCCACAGGTCGGTGGCGGCCGGGTCGGCGGCGGCCATCAGCATGCGGGGGTGGTCGAGGGGGAAGTACGGGTCGCGGGTGCCGTGCACGATCAGCAGGGGGGTCGGTGCGATCAGCGGGGCGGCGTCGGTGGGGGAGAGCGGCACCGGGTTCCAGTCCTCGGGGTGGATCCGGGTGCGCAGGCCGAGCCGGGAGACCAGGCGCCCGGTGGGCCGGGTGACGACCCAGTGGAGGCGGCGCATCGACGGAGTGCCCCGGTAGTACCAGCGCGCGGGGGCGCTCACCGCGACGACCGCATCGGCGTGTGCGTCCGTGCGCCCCCTGCGCTCCCCGGGACGGTGCAGCGCCGCGTGCCGCAGGACGACGGAACCGCCCATCGAGAAGCCGACGGTGGCGACCCGGCGGTGCCCGAGCGAGCGGGCCCAGCGGACGGCCGCGGCCAGGTCACCGACCTCCCGGTCGCCGAGAGTGGAGCGTCCGCCGGAGCCGCCGTGGCCCCGGAAGGAGAACGTGACGACGGCGGCCCGCGCACGGAAGGCGGTGGCGGCGCGGCGCAGCGCCGGCCGGTCGAGCGCTCCGGTGAAGCCGTGCGCCAGGACGATCGCGAGGTCCTCCGAAGGACGCTCGGTCCCACCGTTCTGACCAGCGGGAACGCCGGGTGTTCTGGGTTCGTACGCGGCCTCGATGCGTACGCCGTCGTCGGTCAGCAGCGCCGCGCGGCGGCCACGCGACGTGATCGAAGGAACACAGGAACGTTCAAGATCGGCCTCGGGTCCGGACACCATGTGAGCTATTCTGCTGGGCATGAAGGATCCGGGCAGCGTTGCCCCCGGATCCTTTTGTGCTTTCGGGCAGGCCCCCGAGCGTGGCCGAAAGCATCGTTCGAAGCAGTGCCGCAGACTCCCCCGGCCGAGGCCGGGTGGTGCCCCCGTCGCAGGGACCGAGGAGGAACCAGACGTCATGGGCGAGCGAAGCGAGCAGTACCGAAGCAAACGGGCCGGGTATCGGGCAGGTGGTCGGAAGTGAGTTCCCTCCTGCTGCTGACCAACGCACTTCAGCCGTCGACGGAGGTGCTGCCCGCGCTCGGCCTGTTGCTGCACGGCGTGCGGGTGGCCCCGGCCGAGGGCCCGGCCCTCATCGACACCCCAGGGGCCGACGTCATACTGATCGACGGCCGCCGCGACCTGCCGCAGGTGCGGTCGCTGTGCCAGCTGCTGCGGTCCACGGGCCCCGGCTGTCCGTTGATCCTGGTCGTCACCGAGGGGGGTCTTGCGGCCGTCACCGCCGACTGGGGTGTCGACGACGTCCTGCTGGACACGGCGGGCCCGGCCGAGGTCGAGGCCAGGCTGCGGCTGGCCATGGGGCGCCAGCAGATCACCACCGACGACAGCCCCATGGAGATCCGCAACGGCGACCTGTCGGTGGACGAGGCCACCTACAGCGCCAAGCTCAAGGGCCGGGTCCTGGACCTGACCTTCAAGGAGTTCGAGCTGCTGAAGTACCTCGCGCAGCACCCGGGCCGGGTGTTCACGCGGGCCCAGCTCCTCCAAGAGGTCTGGGGCTACGACTACTTCGGCGGCACCAGGACCGTCGACGTGCACGTCAGGCGGCTGCGCGCGAAGCTCGGCCCCGAGCACGAGTCGCTGATCGGCACCGTCCGCAACGTCGGCTACCGCTTCGTGACCCCGGAGAAGGTCGAGCGCGCGGCGGCCGAGGCGAAGGCGCAGGAGAAGGCGAAGGCCGGGGAGCGGGCCGCGGGCCCGGCGGCGGACGGCGCACGGGAGCAGGCGGCCCGGAGCGAGCCGGCCGCCGCCAGGGAAGCGGCCGGGAGCCGGTCCGCCAAGAGGTGAACGCACGGAGGTGACGGGGCCGGTGCGGCCGGCGGTGGCCCGGGAGGGCCCGCCGCCGCCCGGCCCGCCCGGAGGCGCGCGATCCGGCGGTGCGCAAGCCGCACGATCCGGTCCGTGAACTGCTGGTAGCAGCCTGGCACCACCCGCGTAGACTGCCGCGCGTGGCCAAGGTGACGCGGGATGATGTGGCAAGGCTGGCGGGTACCTCGACCGCCGTCGTCAGTTACGTCATCAACAACGGACCGAGGCCGGTCGCCCCGGCCACCCGCGAGCGGGTCCTCGCCGCGATCAAGGAACTCGGCTACCGGCCGGACCGGGTCGCGCAGGCGATGGCCTCCCGCCGCACCGACCTCATAGGTCTGATCGTCCCCGACGCCAGACAGCCGTTCTTCGCGGAGATGGCGCACGCCGTCGAACAGGCCGCCGCCGAGCGCGGAAAGATGGTCCTGGTCGGCAACGCCAACTACCTGGACGAGCGCGAGGTGCACTACCTCCGCGCGTTCCTCGGGATGCGGGTCTCCGGACTGATCCTGATCAGCCAGGGCCCCAGCGAGCACGCCGCCGCCGAGATCGACGCCTGGGACGCCCGGGTGGTGCTGCTGCACCGCAGGCCGGACGCCATCGACGACGTCGCCGTCATGACGGACGACATCTGGGGCGCGCAGCTGGCCACCCGGCACCTGCTGGAGCACGGCCACCCGTACGTCGCCTTCCTCGGCGGTACGGAGGCCACGCCCAAGTCGGGTGACCCGGTCACCGACCACGTCGAAGGCTGGCGGCGGGCCATGCAGGAGTCGGGGAAGTCGCTGGAGGGGCGCTACTTCCAGGCGCCGTACAACCGCTACGACGCCTACCGGGTCGCGCTGGAGCTGCTGGCGGGCCCCGACCGGCCGCCGGCCCTGATGTGCGCGACCGACGACCAGGCGATCGGGGTGCTGCGGGCCGCCAGGGAGCTGCGCATCGACGTGCCGGGCGAGCTGGCCGTCGCGGGCTTCGACGACGTGAAGGAAGCCGGGCTCACCGACCCGCCGCTGACCACCGTGGCCTCCGACCGCCAGGCGATGGCGCGGGCCGCCGTCGACCTCGTGCTGGACGACGGGCTGCGGGTGGTGGGGTCGCGCCGCGAGCGGCTGCGGCAGTTCCCCTCGCGTCTGGTGGTGCGCAGGTCCTGCGGCTGCGGGGGCTGATCTCCCGTCGGCCGTCGCGGCCCGGAGCGGAAGCGACGGTTCCTTATACCGGGCATACCCACTTCTGTCGGGTCTCTCAGGACACTCTCAGACCGTTCTCATGGACCGCTCGCAGAGTAATCACATGACCGAGAGCTACCGCCCCAGCGGTGACGAGACGCCCCAGGACCGGCCGTACGGTTACGGCTACGAGCCCCGTCAGGGCGGCGAGCAGGCATTCCCGCCGCCGCCCGCGTACGCGCCGGATGCCGCGCCGCGGCGCAGGGCCCGCCGCCCGGTCGCGCTGATCGCGGCGGTGGCGCTCGCCTCCGGTCTCATCGGCGGCGGCAGCGCCGCGCTGCTGGCGGGCAAGGCCGGGCACAGCGGGTCCACCGTCTCCACGCCGCTGGTCAACGCGGGCCAGACCACCAGCGGCGTCGCGGGAGTGGCGAAGGCGGTCAGCCCGGCGATAGTGGAGATCCAGGCGCGGTCGGCCGAGGGCGAGTCCACCGGTTCCGGCGTGGTCGTCACCGGCAAGGGCGAGATCGTCACCAACAACCACGTGGTGTCCGGCGCCCGCGTCGTGACCGTCACCTTCAGCGACGGCAGCCGCAAGACCGCCGACGTGGTGGGCACCGACCCCGACAAGGACCTGGCGCTGATCAAGGTCCGGGGCGCCAAGGGCCTGACCGCCGCGAGCCTCGGCGACTCCGACAAGGTCGCGGTCGGCGACCAGGTCGTGGCGATCGGCTCGCCCGAGGGCCTGACGGGCTCGGTCACCAGCGGCATCGTCTCCGCACTCAACCGCGACGTCACCGTCCCCAAGAGCGAGAGCCAGGGGCAGCGGGGCCAGGGCCAGGGCGGCGACGAGTGGCCGTTCGAGTTCGGCGGCAACCAGTACAACGGCGACACCGGCTCGTCCAAGACCTCGTACAAGGCCATCCAGACCGACGCCTCGCTCAACCCCGGCAACTCCGGTGGCGCGCTGATCAACATGCAGGGTCAGATCATCGGCATCAACTCCGCGATGTACGCGCCGAGTTCGGCGGCAAGCAGCACGGCGGGCAGCGTCGGCCTCGGCTTCGCCATCCCGATCAACACCGTCAAGTCCGACCTCGACGGGCTGCGCGGCGGCGGCAGCGGCGGCAGCAACAGCGGGATCTGAGCCCCGTCGGCGAGCCCCCGCGGGCCGCCGGCCGCACCGTCCCCGTACGACCAGGAGGCCACCGTGGCCCACAAGATCACCGTTCCGGTCCACCGCGCGCGCCGTGCGCTGGCTGCGGCCATCGCCCGGTGCGCGGGCGGCGCACACCGCGGCACCGTGCAAGGCTGAGGGCAGGCTCAGCGCCCGTGTCTGAGCCGGCAGCCGTCCGTACCGCACCCCGAGGTAGTCACACACATGAGCCCCGCCGAGCACGGTGATCAGCCAGCCCGCATCCTGATCGTCGATGACGAGCCAGCGGTCCGCGAGGCGTTGCAGCGCTCGCTCGCCTTCGAGGGATACGGCACCGAGCAGGCCGTCGACGGCCTCGACGCGGTCGAGAAGGTCGCCGCCTACGACCCCGAACTGATCGTGCTCGACGTGCTGATGCCCCGGATGGACGGGCTGACCGCCGCCCGCAGGCTGCGCGCGAGCGGGGTGACCGTGCCGATCCTGATGCTCACCGCGCGCGACACCGTCGGCGACCGGGTCACCGGGCTCGACGCGGGCGCCGACGACTACCTGGTCAAACCGTTCGAGCTGGACGAACTCCTCGCCCGTATCCGCGCGTTGCTGCGCCGCAGCTCGTACGCGGCAGCCGCGGGCGCGCCGCCCGAGGAGGGCGACACGCTGTCCTTCGGCGACCTGCGGATGGATCTGGCGACCCGCGAGGTGACCCGGGGGAGCCGGGCGGTCGAGCTGACCCGCACCGAGTTCACCCTGCTGGAGATGTTCCTCGCGCACCCCCGCCAGGTCCTCACCCGCGAGCAGATCCTCAAGGCGGTCTGGGGCTTCGACTTCGAGCCGACGTCCAACTCGCTCGACGTGTACGTGATGTACCTGCGGCGCAAGACGGAGGCGGGCGGCGAGCCGCGCCTCGTGCACACCGTGCGCGGCGTCGGCTACGTGCTGCGGGCGGACGGCGGCGCGGAATGAGCACCCCGCACGACCCGCACACCCCCGGCGAGCCAGGTCAGGGCGGGCACGGGCCCGACGGCGGCGCCACGGCCGCCCCCGCCCCCGGCCTCGTCGGGCGGGCCGTCCGCCGCTACCGGCTGCTGCCGCTGCGCTCCCGGCTGGCGATGCTCACCGCCGTCGCGGTCGCCGTCGCGGTCGCCCTGTCGGCCGCCGCCTGCTGGCTGATCACCCGCGACCGGCTCACCGAACAGCTCGACACGTCGCTGCGCAGCGTCGACGTCGGCCAGGACTACGTCCAGGCGCTGAAGTTCTCCTGCTCGGGCACCGCGGAGGGCCGGGTGACCTTCCAGCCGACGCCGTACACCATCCAGCTGGTGTCGACGTCCGGCGACGTCTGCACCTCGCCGGCGAAGGACGCGATCCCCGCCCAGCGGGCCGACGTCGCGGTCGCCGACGGCCGGCTGGTCGGCACGGTGCACACCACCCGCTCCGCCAACGGCACCGAGATGCGGGTGTCGACGGTGCGCTACCCGGGGCCGATCACCGACGCCCGCGGCAACCGGCTGGCGATCTCCGTCGCCGCGCCCATGGACCAGGTCACCCAGCCGCTCAACCAGCTCGCGCTGGTGCTGCTGATCGTCGCCGGGGTCGGCGTGCTGGGCGCGGCCACCGCGGGCCTCTGGGTCGCGCGGGCCGGCCTCAAACCCGTCGACCGGCTGACCGAGGCCGTCGAACACGTCGCGCGCACCGAGGACTTGACCATCCGCATCCCCGCGGAAGGCGAGGACGAGATCGCCCGGCTCTCGCGCTCCTTCAACTCCATGACGGCCGCGCTCGCCGCCTCCCGCGAACTCCAGCAGCAGCTGATCGCGGACGCGGGCCACGAGCTGCGCACCCCGCTGACCTCGCTGCAGATGAACATCGACCTTCTGGTGCGCAGCGAGCGGTCCGGGCGGCAGATCCCGGCCGCCGACAAGGAGGCGCTGCTCGGCTCGGTCAAGGCGCAGATGGGGGAGTTGGCGGCGCTGATCGGCGACCTCCAGGAACTGTCCCGCACACCCGACGCGGGCCCCGGCAGCGCGGGTTCCGTGCGGGTCGTGGCGCTGCACGAGACCGTCGGCACGGCACTGGAGCGGGCCAGGCTGCGCGGCCCTTCGCTGACCGTGACGGCCTCGCTCGACCCCTGGTACGTGCGCGCGGAACCGGCTGCCCTGGAGCGCGCGGTGGTCAACCTGCTCGACAACGCGGTGAAGTTCAGCCCCGCGGGCGGCACCGTCGAGGTCCGTCTCGCGGCGGGCGAACTGACCGTACGCGACCACGGCCCCGGCATCGCGGATGACGAACTGCCGCACGTCTTCGCGCGGTTCTGGCGCTCCCCGTCCGCCCGCAGCCTGCCGGGCAGCGGCCTCGGCCTGTCGATCGTGGCCCGCACGGCGGAGCAGGCGGGCGGCGGCGTTCTGCTGCGCGCCGCACCGGGCGGCGGCACCGAAGCGGTCCTCACCCTTCCGGGGGCGCCGACACCGCCGCCCGATCTGCCGGGCGAGCCGTAGACCGGCTGCGGAGAGTCGGCGCTACGCCCGGCGGCTGACGGCGCGGCTCACACGTTTCCCGTGAGCCACTCCCGCACCTGCCGGGCGTACTGCGGCGCCCACTGCGGGGTCCAGCGCAGGAAGTAGACGTGCATGTTCAGCGCGTGCAGCACGTGCCCGATGCCGACGCGCAGCTCCCAGTCGTCCGGCAGCGGGCACGCGGCGGCGTAGGACGCGAGGAAGACGTCGCGGCCGGCCGGGAATGCGTCGAAGATGTGCTCGTCGAGCTTGCCGAAATCGCGGAACCGGTCCGCGTACGTGGCGTGTTCAAAGTCGAGGACGCAGCTGATCCGGCCGTCGCGCACCAGGAGGTTCGGCAGCCACAGATCGCCGTGGGTGAGGGCTGGGACGTTCGCCGCGTCCGCCAGCCGCGCCACGGCGGCGGCGAGCGTGGACCGGAGGGCGTCGGCAGGCCCGATCAGCCCGGGATCGGCCTGCGGAAGCAGCGCTTCCACCTCGGCGTCGACCGACTCCTCAAGCGACGCCGCCTTCCCGCCGCCCAGCACGTCCCCGAAGTGGGGCCCGACGATGGCGTGCAACCGCCCCGTGACCTCGCCGAGGTCCCGGACCAGGACCATCCGCTGATCCTCGTCGAGGGATTCCCACACCTCGCCCGCCGCGTCACCCTCCTGGTACTCCTGGATGAGCACCGGCCCGCCCAGGGCCGCCTCGTGCGGCACCAGCCGCCGGTACCGCACCACCGGGACGCCGTGCTCGGCCGCCACCTGCGCACTGGAGACGAGCCGCCGCAGGTGCTCGGGATCCCGCTCCCGCTGCGGCACCTTGACCAGCAGCCGCCCCTGGTCGGTCGCGGCCACCCACTGCTTGCTCGTATATCCCTTGTCGAGCGAACGGACCGACGTGACGCGGACCCCGGGGCACTCCCTCTCCAGAACGTTCCTGATCGCGGTCGCTGTCGCGGTATCGGTATCGGTGCCGGTATCGGTGTCGGTGTCGGTAGCCATGGGGAGCACCGTAGTGGCGGGTGGGGAGGAGGCTGGAGCGGCATCGGTTTGCTTGGCGCAAAGTGGGCTCTCGCGCTCCTCTCGCACGTAGGCCGGCCGGATGTACGCTGGCTCACAAACCCCTTTCAACGAAGGCTGATTGAGGGAGTGGGATGGTGGCTTGGCAGGCGGATCCTTCGGCGTTATTCGAGAGTCGGCTGGGGCAGTCGCTTCACGAGCAAGATCCGGAAAGCTGTGACGACAACAAAACCTGTCCCGATATCTGGCGGCTCAGTAACGGTGACGTGGCCGTGATCGGCCAGGACCTCACCGATGCCTATGCGGCACGGCTTCCGGAGGGGGTCGCGCTGGGCGCAGGCGAACGGCTGGTCATCATCCCCGGGATCATGCTCAGTAACGCGAAGAAGGACATTCCCGATGGTTGACCTCCAGGTTCCTGCCCTCGACCCCACGGCGGGGGAATGGTTGACGCTTGAGGAATACTCCGATGACTTCGACCTCCACTACGCGCGGGTACGCAATCGCGACTGCTGGCCTGGTCCTATCGCGCATTGTCCCCACAGGCCGCTCGCCTCTTCCGGCTGCTCGGCATCCACCCGGGGCCCGAGTTCAGCCTGCACGCTGCCGCCGCACTCGCCGGCCTCCCGGCCAGCCATGCCAGGCAGGCGCTGGACACGCTGGTCGGCGCACATCTGCTGGAGCAGACCGCGCCGGACCGGTACGAGTTCCACGACCTGCTGCGTGCGTACGCCACCGACCAGGCACGGAGGGAGGAACCGCCAGAAGGCCACACGGCGGCCCTGCGCCGCGTCCTGGACTGGTACGTGCACACAGCTGATGCCGTTCAGGGCTGGGTCGAACCGGATGAGGATCGCCTGCCGCTCGGTCCGCCGGCCGAGAGCGTGGTGCCGCTGGCCTTCGCCGACCGCGACCAGGCGGTGGACTGGTCCGAGCGCGAGCACACGAACCTTCTGGCGGCCGTGCGCGCCGCCGCCGCGGGCGAGCTCGACCGGCACGCCTGGCAGTTGACCGCGATCCTTTTCTACGCGAGGGCGCGTTCCACGTCCGTTGACGACTGGCTCTCCGTAGCGCCCATCGGCGTGGACGCGGTGCGCCGCCAGGGTGAACCCGCCGGTGAAGCCGGGCTGCTCGAATGCCTGGGCATGAGCTACACCAGGGCCAACCTCCTTGCCAAGAGCCGGGATTGTCATGAGGGCGCGCTGGCGATCCGGCGTGCGAGGGGGGACCGCTACGGCGAGGCCCAGTCCTTGAACCTCCTGGGTCTGGTACACCTCCGGCTTCGCGAGCTGTCCGAAGCCGAAGCGTCATTTCGGCGTGCCGGAGCGGCCTTCGGCGAACTCGGTTTCCCGTACTGGGAGTCCATCGCGTTGATCAATCTTGCGGACGCCCGGCACCAAGCGGGCCGGATCGAGGAGGCGGCCCGTGATGCCGAGGAGGCGCTGGCCGCCTACCGGGCCCGGGACGACCGGCCCAACGTGGGCAGAGCGCTGCGGCTGCTCAGTTCGATCCACCTGGAGCGAGGTGCGCCAGCCGAGGCGCGCCGTGCAGCGACGGAGGCCGTGAACATCGCCCTCGACCTGCGGCATCACGTCCTGGAGGGCTTCTGGCTCATCGCGCTGGGCAACGCTCAACGCGCACTCGGCGAGCATTCCGAAGCGCTCGTCTCCTTCCAGCGCTCCGCCGCGCTCCATCGCCGCCTCGGCGACCGCAGCCGCGAGGCGATGGCCTGGCAAGGTGCGGGCGAGACGTACCGGGCAATGGGACGCCTGGTGGAGGCGGCCGACTTTCACCGCCGCGCGGTGGCGGCGCACCGTGAACTGGGTGACCACTGGCAGGAGGCGCTGGCCCTCGACGCTCTGGCCGACGCACTCGCCGCGGACGACGGCGACCGGTCCCGTCGCCACCGCGCTGAGGCGCTGCGCATCGTCGACAGCTTCGACGACCCGAGGGCGGTGGAGCTGCGCGCTCGCGTCGAGGGGCGATAGGGCCGCCCGGGGTGGTGACCTGGTCAGCATCCGGTGCGCGGCAATCGTCGCCCCCCTGGCAGAAACGGCGCCCGGCGCCCCTCAGCCCCTCTTCGCCCCCGCGTCCTCGCCCTGCTGCCGTTCCGTCTTCTTCGCCGCGTCGCCGAACGGCAGGTCGGAGCCGGTCAGTTCGGCGCGGATGCCGTCCTCCTGTACGGAGATGTGGCGGAGGCGGACGTCGCCCGGTGTCTTGGGCAGGCGGAACGAGAGGGACAGCTGGTCGGCGAGCTGCGGCTTGGTCAGGCCGGTCAGGGCGCCGAGCACCTTCGGGTCGATGCCGACCTTCTGGAGCAGCCACGGGTGGTCGACGACCACGTCGACGAGGTTGACCTTCATCAGCTTCTCGACGAACCGCGGGGCGCCGGTCAGCTCGTGCAGTTTCTTCTCGCTGTGCAGGGCCTGGTCGATGTACTCCTGCGGGATGCCGATGCGGTCCGCGATGGCCGGGACGCTCAGCATCGCCTTCACCTTGGCGGCCTGCCGGCTCAGCTCGTCGGCGGCCTTGCGGGTCAGCCGCAGGCCCTCTTCCTTGCCGGTGCCCGGCCGGTAGACGGCGACGTCGCCGATGTCCAGGCGCATCTTGCTGATCTGGGTGGAGACGCCGCGGTCGCCCGCCTGCTGAATGCGGGCCTGGGCGTGGACACGCAATTCGTGCCCGGCGATCGGCAGTTGTCCGACGGCCCGGACCGCGTTCGGCCCCATTTCGCTGAATTTCACCTGCGATGCGCCCAGTTCGCGATTCATGTCCTCGAACGCGAGCAGCACGCTGCCGTGCATGGAACCGATCGTGGCGCCCTTGATGGAACTGGGCAGATCGCCGTCCAGTCGTATATCGCGGGCACTCGCCTCGAATTTCGCCAGCGAGACGCGGTCGGCGGCCACATCGGGAATGGTGACGTCGACCTGGTCGAGGTGTTTGTCGGCGACCTGGGTGAGGAACGGGAAGCCCTTGATTTCGACTTCCGGTGCCGCTGTGAGGTGCATCGCTTTCTTGATCTGCTGCTCGGCCTTGTTCTGCGCGTAAAGGACGGCGAACCGGTCGGAAAGGGTGAGGAACGCCGCGCACACCAGCACGGCGACCAGCAGCTTCAGGGTGAGCGGCACGGCGGCGAAGCGGCTGATGCCGCGCTTCGTGCGGCGGTGGTTGGGCGCCACCCACTCCTCGTCGCGCTCGTCGTCGGAGCGCAGGCCGAGGCCGAGCGGGTCGTCGCTGTCGTCCCGCTCGTTGAGGTATCTGCGGCGCTCGCCGAGGGGGATCCCGGTGGGTGCGGGGACCGGCTCGGGCTCCGGCTCGGGGTCGGCGAGCGCGGCCAGGTCCGCGTACGGATTGACCGGTGCGAACTCGCGGGTGTCCCGGGTCGACTCGTCGTCGGGGCCCGGTGCGGCGGGCCCCGGGGCGTCGGACGAGGACAGGGCTGCCGAGGGCGCCGCGGGTGTCGCGGACGCCCGGTGCGCCGAGGGTGAAGATATGCGTGTGGGGGTTCGCATCCGCACATCCCACCATGCGCAGGACCCTCGCACGCAAGTCCTACCGGCGGTAAGCGAGTTAAGCGAAGATTGTCGCGCCGACTTGGCCGAAATTTTCCGGGCGGTGCGTTCTCCGTACCCCGAATCCCGTACCCCGTACCGTATTTCCCATGCCGGATTTCCTGTTCCGCCTTTCCTGTACGGGAAAGGCGGAACAGGATTGCGGTCTTCCCTACTTCACCACTGTGATGCGGTCCGCCTTGGGCGGGTCCAGGGGCTTCTGGGCCGTCGAGTGCGCGGTCAGGTAGGCGGTGAAGGCGTCCAGGTCCGACGGGCCGACGTGGGGGTTCCTGCCGTCCTTGAACGCGGGGAATCCGTCGCCGCCGCCGGCCAGGAATTCGTTCATGGCGACGCGGTAGGTCGTGGCCGGGGCGATGGCCTTGCCGTTCAACTTCACCGAGTCCTTGACCACGCGGGCGGCGCCCGACTTGGTCATGTCCAGCGTGTAGGTGAGCCCTTCGGACACCTGGAGGATCTTCGGCGAGCCTTCGTTCGGGCCGCTGACCTGCTGCTGAAGCCCGGCGATCAGTTGGGCGCCGGTGAGGTCGACGACGCGCATCATGTTGGTGAACGGCTGGACGGTGAACGCCTCCCCGTAGGTGACCACCCCGTCACCCTCGCCACCGGACGCCGCGTACGCGAGGTCGGAGCGGATGCCGCCGGGGTTCATCAGCGCGAGCTGCGCCCCGCCCTTGCCGGTGTCCGCGGTGGCCGCCAGCTGGGCGTCGGCGACGACGTCGCCCAGGGGCGACTCGGGGGCGTTCGCGCCGCGGCCCGCGATGTCGGCGGAGATGTGGCCGACGGGCCGCCCGGCGACCGGCGCGGCCAGCTTGTTCCAGCGGGCGATCAGGGACGTCATGTCCGCGGCCTTGGGCCGGTTGCGGTCCACGACGTGGTTGGCGGCGCCCGGCACGTGCACGCGGGTGCGCACGATGTCGTGGGTCCTGCGGTCGTACGTCAGCGTGGTGTCGGTGTAGAGCCGGCCGAAGGAGGCGGCCGATGTGACCGTACGGGGAGTCCCGGAAGGGTCGGGGATGGTGCAGGCGTACGCCTGGTGGGTGTGTCCGGTGACCAGCGCGTCGACCTTCGGGGTGACCTTCTTGGCGATCTCGGTGATCGGCCCGGAGATGCCGTCGCCCGGCCCCGGGCTGTCGCAGTCGTAGTTGTACGAGGTGGAGGCGGGCATCCCGCCCTCGTGGATGAGCGCGACGACCGACTTCACGCCCTGCCGTTCGAGGACCTTGGCGTACTTGTCGATCGTGGCGACCTCGTCGTGGAACTTCAGTCCCTTGACCCCCTCGGCGTTCACGATGTCGGGGGTTCCCTTCAGGGTCACCCCGATGAAGCCGATCTTGACGCCCTTGTGCTTCCAGACGGTGTACGGCTTGAGCAGCGGCTTGCCCGTTTTGTCGTCGGTGACGTTGGCCGTCAGGTACGGGAAATCGGCGCCCTTGAAGGTCTTGCCGTCCTCGAAGCAGCCGTCCTTCGGGTGGCAGCCGCCCCGCTGCATCCGGGTCAACTCGGTCCGGCCCTCGTCGAATTCGTGGTTCCCGACGGAGGTGACGTCCAGGCCGAGCTTGTTCATCGCCTCGACGGTCGGCTCGTCGTGGAAGAGCCCGGAGAGCAGCGGGCTGGCCCCGATCATGTCGCCGGCCGCCGCGGTGACGGAGTACGGGTGCCCCTTACGGGCCGTGCGCAGCGCCTGCGCGAGGTACTCGACGCCGCCCGCCGCGACCGTCTTCTTGCCGCCGTCCGGCTGCGTCTCCTCCGCCGTCCCCGACGATCCCTGCGGCGGTTCGAGGTTGCCGTGGAAGTCGTTGAAGGAGAGCAGCTGGACATCGACGGTGCGGCCGTGCGACCGGTCGGCGCGGTGGTCCGTGCGCGGGCCCGCCCCGGCCGGTACGGCCGCCGCGGTGACGCCCACGGCGGCGGCCAGTACGGCGGTCCCTGCCGTCAAGCCGCGGATGCGGCGCCGCCGTTGAGATGTCGCTGGCATGTGGTCCCCTTCGTGGGCCGGTCGGGTGGCGGCGCCGTGCGTGCGGGCGAGGCGGCCGGCCCGTGCGCGTCGTACGTGTCCCAGGGACGCGCGGGACGAGTCCGGGCGGACGGCAGCCTACGGTCAACGCGCGTAGCGCAACAGGGGCCGGAAGGTGACGGGCCGATGACCGAAAGCCGATGCGGCCCGGCCGCCGGGCGGCCCGCCGGTTGCCTGCCGTCGGCCGTGGCGCTGCCCGGTCGGCACCCGGTGTCCCGCCCCGGCGCCGTACGCTTCGAAGCATGACTGACGCTGCACAGGAGACGGGCCGCACCGGCCGCAGGATTCAGGTGGCCGCCGAGCTGGCGCCGGAGGAGGCCGCCACGGCCCTCGCACTGATCGAGCAGGCCGCACGGACGGACGGGCAGCCCGCCGTGTCCGAACAGGGGCGGCTGCAACTGCGCGGCGGGGCCCGGGAGGGCGTACGGCACGTGCTGGTGTACGTGCCGGCGGACGACGGCGAGGAACTGGTCGGCTACGGGCAGCTGGAGGACACCGACCCGGTGGAGGCCCCGGCCGCCGAGCTGGTCGTGCACCCGGCGCACCGCGGCCGTGGGCACGGCCGGGCGCTCGGCGGCGAGCTGATGGAGCAGTCCGGCAGGCGGCTGCGGGTGTGGGCGCACGGCGGCCACCCGTCCGCCCGGCACCTCGCCCAGACCCTCGGCCTGACGATGTTCCGCGAGCTGCGGCAGATGCGCCGCCCCCTGACCAACCTGGACCTGCCCGAACCCCGCCTCCCCGAGGGCGTGACCATCCGCCCCTTCCAGCCGGGCGCCGACGACGCGGCCTGGCTCGCGGTGAACGCCGAGGCGTTCGCCCACCACCCCGAGCAGGGCTCCCTCACCCAGCGCGACCTGGACGCCCGCAAGGCCGAGGGCTGGTTCGACCCGAAGGGCTTCTTCCTCGCCGAGCGGGACGGCCGGCTGGTCGGCTTCCACTGGACCAAGGTGCACGCCGACGAGGGCATCGGCGAGGTCTACGTACTCGGCGTACGGCCGGGCGCGCAGGGCGGCGGCCTCGGCAAGGCCCTGACCGCCATCGGCCTGCGCCACCTGGCCGCGCAGGGCCTGCCGACGGCCATGCTCTACGTCGACGCCGACAACACGGCCGCCGTCACAGTCTACGAACGCCTCGGCTTCCTCACCCACGAGACGGACCTGATGTACCGCTCGGAGACCTGAGCGACGGAGCGGCCGAGCACCGTGCCGGCCCGGCGGACGGCCCCGTGATCCGCGCTCTGCGATCCGCGCTCACGGGGCCGTTCGCCGTCGCCGCTCCCCTTCCGCAGCCGCCGAGTTGACCCCTCACATGGAAGGATGCGCCCATGCGGTCGCGACCGTCCTTCGGGGACGAGCTACGGGCAGAGCTGGGCGCCCCCGGGCGCGCCCGGCGTCTGGACAGCAGTCCGCGCTCCCGTGTGTGGCGCGTGGAGCTGGCCGGGGGCCCGGCGGTGGTGAAGCAGTTCGTCGACGGTCCCGGCGCCGAGGAGCGGTACACCCGCGAGGTGACCGCCCTGCGGCTCGCCGCCCGCGCCGACGCCCCCGTGGCACCCGCCCTCCTCGCCACCGACCCCGCCGAACGCCTGCTGGTCCTGGAGCACTTGGACGACCAACGCCCGCCCGCGGACTGGATCGTCGGCTACGCGGCAGCACTGGCCAGGCTGCACGCCACCGCCCGCCCGGATGACGCCGGAACGCTCCCCCGCTGGCAGGGCCCGGACGCGGCGGACGTCGCCTCCTTCATCGGCCTCGCCGACGCCCTTGAGGTCCCCGTACCGCCCGGCGCATCCGGCGAGCTGGACGACCTCGTACACCGCCTCGGCCAGGCACCCGGACACGCCCTCCTCCACGGGGATCCCTGCCCCGGCAACGACCTGCACACCGCCCACGGCATCAGGTTCATCGACTTCGAACAGGCTTCACTGGGCAGCGGGTTGACGGAACTCGCCTACCTGCGCATCGGCTTCCCCACATGCTGGTGCGTCACCACGGCAGCCGACCCGCTGCTGGAACGCGCGGAGACCGCCTACCGCACGGCCTGGCACACCGCGACCGGCACCGAACCCTACGGCGACCTCACCGACGCGTGCGCCGGCTGGCTGCTACGGGGCGACGCCCTCGTCCAGAAGGCCCACCGCGGAGCCACCGACCACCTGGCCCGCATCCCGCACCGCGACTGGAAGTGGGGCACCGCGACCGCCCGCCAACGGCTCGCCCACCGCCTAGGTGTCGTCGCCCGCCTGACTGCCGACCGCCCCGACCTGAACGCCTTGAGCAGTCTCAGCACGGCCCTGCGCCACCGCATGCTCGCCCGCTGGCCCAGACTCCGCCCGGTCCCGTCACACCGCCCGTAACCGAGGTCAGCGGTCGCCGAACTCCCCGCCCTTGACGGCGGATACGAACGAGGTCCAGCCGCTGGCGGGGAAGGTGAGCGCGGGGCCGGTGGGGTTCTTGCTGTCTCGGACGGGGACAACGCCGTGGGCTTTGGTGAGGGCGGGGGAGAATTCGATGCACTCACCGCCGTTGCCTTCGCTGTAGGAGGACTTGACCCAGGTGAAGGTGCGGGAGAATTCGATGCAGTCCCCGCCATTGGCGTCGCTGTAGGACGACTTGACCCACTCGGCGGTGGTGAGATCCAGGCTGGGGCTCATGCGCGGTACTCCTTCAGCACAGTTGTGATCAGGTCCAGTGATCGGTCCGGGGACAACGCGTGTGCCCTCAGCAGATCGTAGTCATCGAGGGCAGCTTCGACTGTTTGTGCGGAGTCGTGCATCCTTCCTCCTACCCGGGTCTCCGTGTAGAGGACCGTCGGGGAGTCCGTGAAACGCAGCACAGTGAAGGGCCTTGTAGAGGCGGCTGGAGCGCCTGCTGCGAACGGCATCACCTGAAGCGTGATGTGCGGTGAAGTGGCCGCCGTCAGCAGATACGCAAGCTGACCGGCCATGACCTCGCCGCTCCCTACGACCGTCCGTAGGCATGCTTCGTGAAGGATGGTCCATAGGAGCGGCGGACTCTCCCGCTCGAACACGTCACGGCGTCGTAGCCGTGCGGCGGTCTTGTCCTCGATGGCTTCTGCTGCTTCTTGCGAGAAGTACGAGCGAAAGATGGCCCGCGCATAGTCCTGGGTCTGGAGGATGCCCTTTACGAGGTTCGCCGAGTAATCCAGTATCCGCGAAGCCTTCCGCTCCAGGTTGAGGTACGGGACGAACCAGCTCGGGTGATCCCCCTCGTCGATCCTCCGCAGCAGTCCGATGAATAACTCGCCGGTTCCAAAGGTGACATCGCATCCCTTGGCGAACTTCTCGCTCGGTCTGGGCAGCAGCGTGCCGGACTCGACCTTGCTGACGTAACCCTCGGAGTATCCCGTCGCCTTGCCCAGGTGCTTCTGCGTGAGCTTGCGGGCCAGGCGTACTTCTCTGACGTCGCGGCCGAAGCGCTGGAGTGGATTCAAGTGCTCGGGCGGGGTCGTCTCGTCCAACGCTGTGGCCTCTCTCATGTGGGCACACGTCAATGGAGCGGCAGATTGATGACTTGAGCGCTGCCGGTTCAAGTGACGCCATTCTATTGCCCGCCGCGTTGCCACGGTGACCAACTGAGCGCATCCCGGGGCGACTTCACCCGGGAGTGCGACGTGAAAAGGAGGCCACGGCATGCTGCACCCCGACCGGCAGGGCAAGGTGCCCGTTCCGTTCATCACTGCCTGGAGCGGGGAACGGGTGGCCGTACGTTCGCTGACGGTACGGGCGGACGGGGCAGGCATCGGCTACCGCGACGAGACGCCCGGCGACCGGGACGCGCACGGTGTGCTGTGGAGTCGGCTGGTCGAGGCGCCGGGGGAGGGGAAGCCCAACTTCCGTAAGGTGCACCCGGTTCGGCAGCGGCGGGCGTTGCTGGAGGGGTTGTGCCAGGTCTGCGGCGGGTCGGCCGGGCGGACGTCGCGGGGGTGGCTCTTCCTCCTGCCGCGGCCCGGGGGCGACGAGCTGTCGCCGGGCTGGCCCGAGGGCAAGTACGGGACCAAGCCGCCGGTTTGCGTGCCGTGCGCCGCGCTCGCCGTCCGGCACTGCCCGCACCTGTCCGAGCCGGTCGCCGTCCGCGTACGGAAGCCCCGCCCGCGCGGCGTCTTCGGCGGCTTCCACGCGCCGCGCGGCACGGTGCTGTCGGCCGCTTCGGATGACGGCTACCTGCCCTACGGTCATCCGCACGCGTCGTGGTTCCTGGCCTCCCAACTCGTCGTGGAGCTGCGGCGTTGCACGGTGGTCGACCTGGGGGCGGAGGCCGGGTGACGGCCTCCCCGTCCTCGGACTCCCGCCCGCCGCAGCCCCCTGGGCGGCATCCCCCGGAAGAGGCGGGACGGCAAGGAGTGCAGCGGACTCCTCCAGGGAATGCACCTCTTCGTATTCATATGAATGCGGTAAGTGACCCCTGGAGTGTGGATGGCGTCGAAGACTCCCCCTCGGCACGTCGCCTGCATCATGGACGGCAACGGTCGCTGGGCCAAGCGTCGCGGGCTCGACCGTACGCACGGCCATCTGGCGGCCAGGCTCGCCATCAACTCGGCCGTGGAAAGCGCCTTGAGCGAAGGCGTCGAGTGGCTGACCCTGTTCGCCTTCTCCACCGAGAACTGGTCACGTCCGGAGGAGGAAGTGCACTTCCTGGTGAACGTCCTCCCGCAGGAGATCATCGGCCGGCAGGCGTCGCGTCTGCACCAGCAGGGCGTACGGATCCGGATTCTGAGCCGGGCCGACTCCCGCATCCCCGCGCCGACGATGGCCGCGTTGCGGGACGCCGAGGAGCTGACGTGCGACAACAGCACCCTGCATCTGACGCTCGCGGTCGACTACGGCGGGCGTCAGGACCTCGTCGACGCCTCACGTGCCCTGGCCGCACAACAGACCCCCGCCGACGAGATCACCACCGAGACCTTCGCCCGCCATCTCTGCCGGCCCGAACTCCCGGACGTCGACCTCCTCATCCGCACCGGAGGCGAGCACCGGCTGTCCAACTTCCTGCTGTGGCACTGCGCCTACGCCGAACTCATCTTTCTCGACGTCCTGTGGCCGGACTTCCGCTCCGGCCACTTCCGGCACACCCTGGACCTCTACCGGCAACGCCAGCGCCGCTTCGGCGGCCTGATCCCGGAACAGCCAGGCCCGGTGGACGCCGATACCCCGCCGGACACCCCGCTCCCCGCTTCCCCCGACAGTGCCACCCCCACCGCACCCGGCCTGTACGGTCTGCCCAGCCTGTCGGACCTGCTCAGCCTGCCCGGTGACCTCGCCGCCCAAGTGGGCCTCAGCCTGCTGGACCGGCTCAAGACGGCCGGCGAACGGCGACCGGACCGGTGGTCATGACACCGTCCAGGTCTACGCCCCGTGAACTCGCCTGTACCGTACGGGCATTGCCCCTCCCGACCCTCCGTTCGCTGACCTCGCACGCCACGCCTTGGCGGCTCACGATGACCGTCGCCGGCGTGCCCACCGGCGCTCTGCGCGACGACTACACCGCCGCCGCCCGCCTGGCGGCACGCAGATATCCGGCCTTCTACTCCGTCATCCGCCTGCTGTTCCCCCCGGCATGGCAACCGCACTTCTACGCCCTGTCGGCCTTCGCCCTGTACGCCGACTGCCTGGTGGACGTGCCGGTGCGGCAGTGCGATCCGTCGCGGTTCCACGCCTGGGCCGGTCAGGTCCGCCGGGGGCTGCTCACCGGGCAGGCCGACCAGCCGTTCCTGCGCGCGTTCCTGCACACCGTCGACGTCCGGAGCGTCGCGCACCGCGACGTGGAGGACTACCTGGTGGGCCAGGCCGAACGGCTGTGGACCACCGGCTACGCCACCGAGCAGGACCACGACGACACCGTCGACCACATCGGCATGCCGGCTGCCCGCATGCAGTGCGCCGTATGGCTGGCAGCCGCCGAGCCCGTGCCCGAGCGCCCGGTGCGACTGGTCATGGACGCCGCCCAGCGGGTGGACGATCTGGCCGACCTCGCCGCTGACCTGCGGCGCGGCTTCCTCACCATTCCCGAGACCGAGCTGCTGCGCTTCGGCGCCAGCCGCACCGACCTGGAGACCGGCCGTGACACCTGCGGCGTCCGGGCCCTGCTCACTCATATGCGGACGAAGGCCCGTACCGCCCTGGCAGCGGCCCGCGCCGCCCTCGGAGACGCGGACGACGCGACACAGTTCGTCTACGGGCTCGTCCTGGCGGGCTGCGACCCGGTCATGAGCGGCGTGGAACACCAAGGCGCCGCACTCCCCCGCCACGGCATCATCCGCCAGGTCCGCCCCTCGCCTTGCGGCCTGCTCAACGACGCCCGACGCGTGCTGGTCAGCCGTTTGCGGGTGGCGTGGTGAGGGGGTGGCTGTTGCCTGCTGTGTGCCTCAACGCGCCCCGTAGGTCCGGGTGTTGGAGCGAATGGCAGGTCGTTGAAGCGGGGTAGTCGGCCGAGAGCACCATTTGACCTTTGAGGCCGTCTGACCGATTGAGGAGAGCAATGCGCATGACTGGCGTAGCGAGCATTACTGCCGTGGACGGTGGAGACCAAGGGCAAGGGGGCGGAGGCGACGGGCACCCCGGTCAGCCGTGGACGCCGCCTCCTCCGCCGCCCCCGGACGGGGAGATGCCGCCTGGTGACGGGACGCACCGGAAGTGACTCTGAACTCCGAGAAGGACGACCGCGCCGGTGATGAACCGGTGCGGTCCCTCCTCGAAACGGGAGTGCTGGCGCCCGAGTGGGCGGAGGCGTTCCGGGGTACGCCGCGGTCGTTGTTTCTGCCCGAACTCGTCTGGGCGCACGACATGGCGACCGGCCGAAGTGTGTCCGTCCGCCGGGGGGACGACCCCGCCGAGTGGGAGCGGGTGGCTCGCGCGAATGTTCCGCTGGTGACGCAGTGGGACGACGGGCGGCACTCGGGTGCCGAGCCGGGGACCGTGCCGACCAGCTCGGCGAGTATGCCGTCGGTCGTGGCGGCGATGCTGCGTGATCTGGACGTGGCCGAGGGGATGCGGGTGCTCGAAGTCGGCACCGGTACGGGGTGGAATGCCGGGTTGCTCGCCCGTCGTCTGGGCGGCGGAGACGTCGTCAGTGTGGAGATCGACGTGGCGGTGGCCGACCGTGCCCGAGAGGCGTTGGCGTGTGCCGGGCTCGACCCTGCGGTCGTGCGGGGGGACGGCGGGGACGGCTGGCCGGGCGGGGCGCCGTACGACCGGGTGATCGTCACGGCGGGTGTGCGGGCCGTGTCGCCGCGCTGGCTGGAGCAGACGCGGCCGGGCGGGATCGTCCTGGCTCCCTGGGGAACGCACTACAGCGATCAGGACGCCCTCGTCCGGCTGGTCGTGGGGGAGGACGGCAGCGCGTGCGGCCCGTTTCTGCGCCTGGTGGAGTTCATGAAGCTGCGGGATCAGCGCCTGGACTGGAACCGGTTCCGGGAGCACGTACCGGAGTTCCCCGGGGATGCCGAGGTGTCCCGTACGGCGATGACCTTGGCGGATCTGGGGGACCGCTACGCGGCGGCCCGATTCGTTCTGGGGCTGCGTGTTCCCGGCTGCGCGCATGTCGTCAACCGGGCGGACGCGGGGGCGGCGAAGGCATGGTTCTTCGACCTGACGAGCCGGTCGTGGGCGGCTGCTGTGTGGAGCGACGGCGAGCAGGGAGCCGTCGTTCACCAGTCGGGGCCACGTCGCCTGTGGGATGAGGTGGAGGCGGCGCACCGGTGGTGGACCGGCCGGGGCGCGCCGGACCACACGCGGTTCGGCCTCACGGTCACGGCGGGCGGGGAGCAGCGGGCCTGGCTGGACGAACCGGCGGACTCCTGGGCCCTGTGAGGGGGAGCGGGTCAGGGAGCCGGTGAAATCTGCGTTTGCCGGCCCTCCGGGGCCCGCAGTGCCCGCCACTCGGCGGCCAGCATCGCGTAGATGACCTCGTCGGTCCATTCGCCGTCGAGGAATTCGTTCTCGCGCAGGTGGCCCTCGCGGCGCATGCCGAGGCGTTCCAGGAGGCGGGCCGATGCGGTGTTGCGGCCGTCCAATTCGGCCTGGATGCGGTGGAGGTGGAGGTCTTTGAAGCCGATTTCGAGGAGGGCTCGGGCGGCTTCGGTGGCGTAGCCGTGGCCGGAGTGGGCGGGGTGGAAGACGTAGCCGATGCGGCCCTGGCGGTGTGTGGTGCTGGTCAGGACGAAGGTGACGTCGCCTATCAGGTGGCCCGTTTCGCGGATGACGACGGCGAGTTGGAGGACGTCGCCGCTGGTCCGCAGGGTGGTGCGGGCCGCCTGTGCGGCGACCGTTTCGTGGACCGTCGTCTCGTCGACGGGGTCCGAGTAGAGGTAGCGGCTGACCTCGGGCAGGGACCGGTAGGCGTGGATCGCGGTGGTGTCGTCGAGTGTGACGGGCCGCAGGTCCAGGCGTTCGGTGCGCAGGGGGTGGGCTGGTGTGTAGGGGAGCGGCGGGAGCGCGGGCGCGGGAGAGGCGGACATCGGGGCAGCGTATGCGGCGCAGGTTGACAGGCGCAGCCCACTTCCCCCACCCTTTCACTACTTAATTAGTGGAATGGCTGGGGAGGGGATGCGGCCGATGGGTGTTCCGACCGGTCGGGCCTCGGGGCGTACCGCGATCGAGGCGGTCGGCCTCGGCAAGCGGTACCGCCGCCGCTGGGCACTGCGTGACTGCACCTTCCGACTGCCGGCCGGCCGCATCTGCGCGCTCGCCGGGCCCAACGGCGCGGGCAAGAGCACGCTGTTGTCGCTGTTCTCGGGCCTGGCCCGGCCCGCCGAAGGGGCCGTGCGGGTCTTCGGCGCCGACCCCGCCAAGCCCGCCGGTCGGACGGGCATCGGCCACCTCACCCAGGACAAGCCGCTCTATCCGCGGCTGACGGTCGACGAGACGCTGCGGATGGGCCGCGTACTGAACCCCGTCGGCTGGTGCCAGGAGCGCGCCGAACAGGTCGTGCGCGAGGGGCGGGTGCCGCTGGACGCCCGCGTCGGCAGTCTGTCCGGAGGGCAGCGGACCCGCGTGGCGCTCGCCCTCACCCTGGGCAGGTGCCCCGAACTCCTCCTGCTTGACGAGCCGTTGGCGGACCTCGACCCGCTGGTGCGGCACGGGATGACCGCCCTGCTGATGGCCCAGGCCGCCGAGTACGGCACCACGATCGTGATGTCCTCGCACCTGCTCGCCGAGCTGGACGGGGTCTGCGACTACCTGCTGGTGCTGGGTGAGGGGCGGGTGCGGCTCGCGGGTGAGGTGGATGACGTCATCGGTGCGCACAGCTTGCTGATGGGGGAGTTGGGCGGTTCCGGGGCCGGGCTGCCGTCCCGGATCGCCGCGCATGCCGTCGTCGAGGCGCAGGTGAGTGGGCGTCAGTTCACGGCCATGGTGCGGCGGCAGGGTCCGGTGGACGGGCCGTGGGAGGCCGTCGAGCCTTCCCTGGAAGAGCTGTTGCTCGCGTATCTGCGGGCGCCAGGCGTGCCCGCGCTGATCGCGCCGAGCGCCGAGCCGATCCTGTGCAGGCCCCACGCGCCCGCCGTGGCCGGTCCTGGCGCCGGGCCGGGGGGACCGCGGCTGCGGCACAAGCCGGGCATCCCCGGGATGCCACGCAACGGCCCGCGGCTCCGGGGGGACGGCGACGGTCAGCGGCAGCGCATCGGCACGAGCGGTGGGAGCAACGCGGGCAACGCGGGCAACGTGAGCGGTATGAGCAGCACCAGCGGTACGAGTGGCACGGCCGGTACAGGCAACACGAGCGACATGAGTGACACGAGTGGTCATCTCGGCCACGGCGGCGGCAGTGACAGCTGCGGGCGCAGGGGTAAGGGAGCAGCGGCATGAGTACGACGGCAGATCTTGGGGCGACCGGGCGCGGGCAGCTCGCGCAGGGGGCGGACAGGGCGCGGACGGGCGGGCTGGTGTGGCTGGTGTGGCGCCAACACCGCATGGTTTTCGCGGTGTTGCTCACCGTGCTGGTGGCGGGCTGCGTCTATATGGCGGTGCTGCGCGGCCAGATGAGCGGCTTCATCGACGAGCACCACATCGCGGGCTGCTCGGCGATCTCCCTCGACCCGCACTGTGATGGCACCCAGGACGCGGTGGACGCCTTCCGTGCCTCCTACGGCTCGCCGTTCCGGCTCGCCGAGATGGGGCTGCTGGCGCTGCCCATCCTGATCGGCATCTTCGTCGGAGCGCCGCTGATGGCCCGCGAGTTCGAGGCGGGCACCCACAAGCTCGTCCTGACGCAGTCGGTCGGCGCACTGCGCTGGCTGGCCGCGAAGGTCGCGCTGCCGGCCGCCGCCGCGGTGGTCACCTCCGTGGCGCTCGCGGCGGTCTTCCTGTGGATGTGGCAGGTCGGCGGCGACGAGGTGACCGGCTCGTACTGGTACTCCACGACCGGCTACGCCGCGCTCGGTCCGGTGCCCGTCGCGCAGTGCCTGCTCGGTCTGGCCGTCGGCACGCTGGCGGGGCTGCTGCTGCGGCGGACGGTGACGTCGATGGCCGTGACGCTCGGCGTGATGGTGGTCGTCAACATGGTGCTCCAGCTGGTCCGGCCGTACCTGATGGCGCCGGCCACCGCGGTCTTCAAGGGCGGGGAGTCGCAGCAACTCCCGGACAACGCCTGGCCGTTGGACCAGGGGAGTCTCACCGCCGCCGGATCCCGGCTGCCCAGCGGTGCCTGCGAAGCGGGCCCCGACTACAAGTCCTGCGTGCACGACCGCGGCATCGTGGCGAGCTACGTCGACCAGCACCCGGTGTCGCACCACTGGCAGCTGGCCTGGACCGAGGCGGGCATCGTGCTGGTGCTGGCCGTGGCGCTGACCTTGATCGCCTTCCGTGTCATGAAGCGCCGGCACGGCTGACGGGAGGGGCGCCGCCGGGCGCCGGGGGACGGCGGTGTCACCCGCCCGGCCCCGCGGGGACGAGGAGGCCGGGCCGGGGGCGTTTGCCCCGGCCCGGCCTTCTGCCTGCCGATTCCCGTTCCGGCCGCCTGCCGGTAGCCCCCCGCTTGCCTCGTCGCCACGTTCGCGTTACCGATCATTCAAACTCGCTTGCGAGCATCGGCGGATGCAGCCCGCTGTGCCGAACGTCCCCCACCCGCGGCTCCGTGTAGCGCCGCCTCCGTCCGACGCGCCTGAAATCGCCCAGACGCGGAAGAATGAGGACATGAACCAGCAGCCGAGCGTTCAGGCCCAGAGCAAGACCGAGAGGCAGGCCCCGGCGCCCTCCACGGCGTCTTCGCAGGTCAACGGGGTTTCGGCGCAGCCGTCCGTGGGATCCATCGCGGCCCACCGCCCGAACGCGGTCGCCGCGACGGTACCGGAGCTGGAACCCGACCTCGACTCCGACGCCGACGCGTACGAAGAGACCGGGGTGCCCGGCGCGGACGGCGAGGAACTGCCCGTCGGGCGCTTCCTGGACCGCGAGCGCAGCTGGCTGGCCTTCAACGAGCGGGTGCTCGAACTGGCCGAGGACCCGGCCACCCCGCTCCTGGAACGGGCGAATTTCCTGGCCATATTCGCCAGCAACCTGGACGAGTTCTTCATGGTCAGGGTCGCCGGACTCAAGCGCCGGATAGCCACCGGTGTCGCCACCCGGTCCGCGTCCGGCCTCCAGCCGCGCGAGGTCCTGGACCTGATCTGGACCCGCTCGCGTGAGCTCATGGCCCGGCACGCCGCCTGCTACCAGCAGGACGTCGCCCCCGAGCTGGCCGACCAGGGGATACACCTCATCCGCTGGCCTGAGCTGACCGAGAAGGAGCAGGCCCGCCTGTTCACCCTCTTCCGCCAGCAGATCTTCCCGGTCCTCACGCCGCTGGCCGTGGACCCCGCGCACCCCTTCCCGTACATCTCGGGCCTGTCGCTGAACCTCGCCGTCGTCGTCCGCAACCCGGTCAGCGGCCACGACCACTTCGCGCGGGTCAAGGTGCCGCCGCTGCTCTCCCGCTTCCTGGAGGCGTCACCGCAGCGCTACGTCCCCATCGAGGACGTCATCGCCGCCCACCTGGAGGAGCTGTTCCCGGGGATGGAGGTGCGGGCGCACCACATGTTCCGGGTCACCCGCAACGAAGACCTGGAGGTGGAGGAGGACGATGCGGAGAACCTCCTCCAGGCGCTCGAAAAGGAGCTGATGCGACGCCGCTTCGGGCCGCCGGTGCGGCTGGAGGTCGAGGAGTCCATGGACCCGTCCGTCCTCGACCTGCTCGTACAGGAACTGAAGGTCTCCGAGGCCGAGGTCTACCCGCTGCCGGGGCCCCTCGACCTGACCGGCCTGTTCGGCATCGGCGCGCTGGAGCGGCCCGAGCTGAAATACCCCAAGTTCGTGGCCGGAACGCACCGTGACCTCGCCGAGGTGGAGTCGGCGTCCGCCCCCGACATCTTCGCCGCGGTGCGGGCCCGCGACGTCCTCCTGCACCACCCCTACGACTCCTTCTCCACCTCCGTGCAGGCGTTCCTTGAGCAGGCCGCCGCCGACCCCGACGTCCTCGCCATCAAGCAGACGCTCTACCGCACCTCGGGTGACTCGCCGATCGTCGACGCCCTGATCGACGCCGCGGAATCCGGCAAGCAGGTCCTCGTCCTCGTCGAGATCAAGGCGCGCTTCGACGAGCAGGCGAACATCAAGTGGGCCCGCAAGCTGGAGGAGGCCGGCTGTCACGTCGTCTACGGCCTGGTGGGCCTCAAGACGCACTCCAAGCTGTCGCTGGTCGTCCGCCAGGAAGGCGAGATCCTGCGCCGCTACGCCCACGTCGGCACCGGCAACTACCACCCCAAGACCGCCAGGCTCTACGAGGACCTCGGGCTGCTGACCGCCGACCCGCAGGTCGGAGCCGACCTCTCCGACCTCTTCAACCGGCTCAGCGGCTACTCGCGGCGGGGCACCTACCGCCGCCTGCTCGTCGCGCCCAGGTCGCTGCGGGAAGGGCTGCTGCAGCGCATCGCCAAGGAGACCGCCCACCACCGGTCAGGCCGCCCCGCCTACGTCCGTATCAAGGTCAACTCCATGGTCGACGAGGCCGTCATCGACGCGCTCTACCGCGCCTCGCAGTCGGGTGTGCCGGTCGACATCTGGGTGCGCGGCATCTGCGCACTGCGACCGGGGGTCGCCGGCCTCAGCGAGAACATCCGGGTCCGCAGCATCCTCGGCCGCTTCCTGGAGCACTCCCGGGTCTTCGCGTTCGGCAACGGCGGCGAGCCCGAGGTGTGGCTGGGCAGCTCCGACATGATGCACCGGAATCTGGACCGGCGGATCGAGGCGCTGGTGCGGGTGAGCGACCCGGCCCACCGCGTCGCACTCAACCGGCTGCTGGAGACCGGGATGTCGGACTCCACCTCCTCCTGGCACCTGGGCCCGGACGGCAACTGGACCCGGCACGCGGTGGACGCCGATGGCGCGCCGCTGCGCAACGTACAGGAAATGCTCATTGACGCGCGGAGGCGCCGGCGTGGCCCAGCGACATGACCTGCCGGCCGGGGGGCCGACAGGTCTCATCGGCAACGGCATCGGAAACGGATACGAGCCCGGCTCCGGCAACGGATACGGACCCGGCGGGGCGCCCGGCGCCCGCGCCGCGGTGGTGGACGGGCCGGGGGGCCCGCAGGACACGGGGGGATGGCAGGAACCAGTGGGACCGTTCGGCTCAGGGGGGCCACAGGGGGCCGGGGGGCCGTACGGCGCCGAGGGGACGCGCGAGCACGGCGGGGCGTTCGCCCCGGGGGACGCGCTGCCCGCGAACGCCACGGCCGGCGACGTACTCGCCGACTACCTGCACCGCCAGTCCGCGGAGTTCCTGCGCAGCCTCCGCCTGCACCGCGAGAGCGGCTCCGACGCGGAGGGCGCGGAGGCAGCCGCCAGGCAACTGCGCGCCGCCGCCCGCCGGATCAGCGCCACCCTCTACACCTTCCGCCCGCTGACCGAGGAGACCTGGGCCGACCAACTACGCGCCGAACTCGGCTGGTTGTCCGGCACCCTGGCCCGCGAACACGCCTGCGCCAGGCGCCGCGACCGCCTGATGGCCGCCCTGCAACGCCTCACCGGCCGCCCCGAACGCGGCACCCGCACGACCGCCGCGACGGAACGCACCGGGCGGGGGCGGGGGACGGAGCGGAGCGAGCGAGTGGGCGGTGGCGACCGTACGGGGAGCGCGGGGCGCGGCGGGCGTACCGGTGGGGCCATCGCGCCGGGCGTCCCCGCACCCGCGGGCCCGTCCGCCTCCACCAACTCCTCCGCCTCCACCGGCCCTTCCATCCCCACTGGCCCTTCTGCCTCCACCGGCCCGTTCGCCTCTGGTCCCGCCATTACGGCGCAGGCCGCAGATCCGGACGCCGAGAGCGTGCTGTCCGCCGGTGCCGCGCGGGCCGCCGCGCTGCTCGACCGGCAGCTCACCCTCGCCCGCACCCGCGCCCACTCCGCGGCGCTCCAGGCACTCGGCTCCGCCCGCTTCCACGCCCTCGCCGACTCGGTGGCGGTACTGGCGTCCGAGGCACCCCTGGACCGGGCAGCCGTGGCAGGCCCGGCCGCCGAGACCCTGCGTCCGCTCGCCGACCACGCGCACCACCAGCTGACCGAGGCCGTCGCCGCCCTGCCGCTCGCCCGCGCCGGTCACCCGTACCCCGCCGACGCGCTCGGCGCCGAGCACCGCCACGACACCCCCTGGCACCAGGTAAGGGCGCTGGTACGGCTCAGCCGCTACGCCCAGGAAGTCGTGGCGCCCGACCGGACCGACCTCCGCCTCGCCGAGGCGGGCCGCGCCCTGGAACACCACCGCGACGCCGCCGAGGCCGCCAACGCCGCGGCCTCCGCCGCCCGCACCCCCCGCATCGCGCCCGCCACCGCCTACGCCCTGGGCGTGCTCCACGCCGACCAGCGCCACGACGTGGCAGCGGCCCGCTTCACCTTCGGCCGCCTGTGGCTGCCGGCCCCCGCCCCGGAGAGCCGGTGGAGCTGACGCGACCGTCCTGCAGCCCGCACTGACGACCGGCACAGCAGAGGAGCGACACGTGACGCACGACGGGAGGCATGACGTGACGGGCGGTGCGCGGCGTGACGTGACGGGCGGTACGCGGCACGGCGTGACGGACGGTGCGCGGCGCGACGCGGTGGCACCGCAGAGCCCGCCGCCGGTGCCGCAGAGCCCGCCGCCGGTGCCGGTATCGCCCCCACGGCCGATCCGCGCCGCGGGCTGCGTACTCTGGCGCCGCGTCCCGGACGGCGACGGCCCGCAGATCGCCCTCGTACACCGTCCCAAGTACGGAGACTGGTCCCTCCCGAAAGGCAAGCTGAAGCGGGGCGAGGACTTCCGGGAAGCAGCGATACGCGAAACCCTGGAAGAAACCGGCATGACCTGCGCCCCCGGCCCTCAACTCCCCTCCGCCCACTACGTCGTCGACGGCCGCCCCAAAGAAGTCCGCTACTGGGCAGCCGAGGCCACCGGCGGCAACTTCATCCCCAACCGCGAGGTGGACCGGGTGGTATGGCTACCCCCGGCCGCAGCCCGCAACTGCCTTACCCAGGAACGGGACCGGGGATTGGTGGATGCGTTGCTGGATGCGCTGGGTGAGGCGGGGGAGGTGCGGTGAGGCGGCGACCTCCTCGGCGGGGTGAGGCGGCGACCTCCTCAGCGGGTGGTCGCGGCTGTCGCCGTGCGCCCGCGATACCTCACCGGCATGTCTAAAAATCGGCCGGGTGGAGTGGCTGGGCAATCCTGAAACATGCGGACTGCAGCTCGGGAGGGGTTACCACCGGCTCGGCAAAGAGCTCGAAGTTCCTGTGCCGGATGAATCGATCCGGGAACTTCACAGAGCGGAACGAGGCTTGATTCGGGTCGATTTCCGCCTGTTCGAGGACGTATGTGGATTCCTCGATGACTTCGGCTTTGACCTGAGGGTCCGTGATCCCGGTGAAGAACTTGCTGTGTATGCGGAAGTTGTCGAACGTCGCGATGCGCAGACAGAAGCCCGCCGGCGCAACTGCTCGTACCAGCATGCCTTTTTCGCCGAAATTCAGGCTGGGGCCGGTCCACTGGAACGTGGCGTTCCGGCGATCCTCTTCGTTTACGATCTTGGCGATGTCAGCAAGGCCGGTGTGATCGATGATGAAGAATTCGGGAAAGTTGTTCGAAAAGAGTGAAAGCTTGAGTACAGCCACGGTGTCCCTCGTTCCGTGATGCATCCACTTGAGTGTCTGAGTGATGCACTATTCGAATCGGCATCAACCACTCCACTTGTGTTGGGACGGGCTTGAGAGCCGAGAAGGCTGTCATTCTCCTGCGTCCATGCGGGTGAGAGCGCTGTCTCCATCATGCGCTGCCAAGGGCGTGAGCGCCAACGCTTCACAACGGTTATCAGCTCAACCACACGCGTCCCTGGTACCAGTGGCCGAAACTCAGACTCTGATTCAAGTACGGGTGCGAGCCTCGCGCCCTGCGAGCTGGATCGGTCGACGCGTGAACCAGGCAGCCTCGGTACGGAAAGCCGTAGCGGGCGGGTTCGGCTAGGGGCTGTGTGAGGTCGTGAGTCACGGGTCGGCCGCCTCGGCTGCCGCGCCTCTTGCTGTTCGCGGCCTGGTCCTTCTGCTCCGGGATGACGGCCTTGATGCCGCGCCTGCGCAGGTAGGCGCGGTTGGCGCGAGAGGAGTACGCCTTGTCGCCGGCCACCGCGTCGGGCCGGGTGCGGGGCCGGCCGACGGGCAGCCGGATGCGGACCTTGCTCAGGACAGGCCCTTGCGGATTTTGCTGAGCGCGTGGAATCCATCAAGAACGAGCAGCGGCAGCCCGATCAGCCGACGGAGACCCCTCAGGCTTGAACTCAGTAGTTGTACTCGAACCAGGTCAGAATGGCCTTGACGCGGCGGTTGTCTTCGTTCGGGGGCATTCCGAGTTTCACGAACACATTGGCCACGTGCTTACTCACGGACGCTCCGGAAAGAAACAGCGCTGATGCGATTTCCGCGTTGGAGCGCCCTTCCGCCATAAGGGCGAGCACCTCGCGTTCGCGGTCGGTGAGCCGGGCGAGCGGGCCCTGGGGCGCGTCCGCGTGTGTGACATAGCGGACGACTTCCGGGTCGATCACGACGCCGCCACCGGAAACCGTATCGAGTACGCGCAGGAAGTCGACGACTCTGCCGACCTTTTCCTTGAGCAGGTACCCGACGGCCCCGTCCGCGCCCGGACCGTTCAACAGCTCTTGGACGTACGGTCCGGTGACGTAGGCGGAAAGGACGAGGACCGGCAGATCCCGATGGCGTGATCGCAGGTCGATGGCGGCGCGGAGTCCGTCGTCGGTGTTTCCCGGGGGCATGCGGACATCGGTGATCACCAGGTCCGGTGCGGCCCCGGAACTCGCGAACTCGTCGACGGCGGCGACCAGTTCGGTAGCGTCCTCACATTCACGGATCACCTCGTGAGAGTTGGATGTCAGGATTTCCCGAATTCCGGCACGAATCAGCATGCTGTCATCTGCCAGGACAATTCTCATGGCCTCTGCCTCACCTGTTCGCCTTCATTCACTTCATTCCCAAGTGGGTTGGCCGGGAGCGGATGCTACGACTTCTGTTCCGCGACCATCCGCAGGGCTTCGGATCTCGAGCTCCCCACCGATGCTTCGCATCCGCTCGCGCAGTCCGGCAAGTCCTGAACCCGCGTCGATTTCCGCGCCGCCCGCACCGTCGTCACGCACGCAGACACGTACGCCACTTGAATTGCACTGCAGGTCGATCCGAGCGCTGCCCACGCCCGCATGCTTCGTAATATTCGTGAGCGCCTCGGAGACCGTGAAATAGGCCGCTGTTGCAGTCGGCGACGACAACTGGGCGTCATCTCCCGTGCTGTTCAGCTCGACCCGCAGCGGTGATCGCGCGGCCAGCTCGCGGACGGCGGCGACGAGGCCGAGGTCGCTCAATTCACGAGGGTGGATCTCGCGCACTGTTTCCCGGAGCCGTTCCAGCGCATGCTCGGCCTGGTCCTGTGCCTGACGTGCCAGTTCCACGATGCGTTCCTCGCCGCTCGCCGAGGCTGCGGCCTCCAGCATCCCGAGGCGCATCACGACGGCGACCAGCTCCTGTTGAGCGCCGTCGTGCAGATCACGTTCGATGCGCCGGCGCTCGAATTCGAAGGCCGTTGTCAACGAGGCCCGGCTGGTGCGGAGTTCCTCCAGCTTCGCGAGCAGATTCGGATCCCGGCTTCTCGAGAAAGCGCGCAGGACGAGGTCCCGGAGAAGGGAAACTCCGGTCAGAAGACCTGTGGTCACCGCACCCAGAAATACCCCTGCAGGCATCGCCAGAAAGGATTCCGTAAGCGATGCCGGAGTGAAAGGGCCGACCTGTGCGGCGATACCGAACGACCAGAAAACGGGAGAGAAAACCAGCGCGGCGGCACCGATGAACCCAAAGAATGCCACCACCAGTGACAGCGCGGAAAGGAGCGTGGCGGCGACGAAGACCGGGAGGTCGGTACGCCACATCGACCGCGATCGCAGTTGGCGCGCCACCCACTGCGCCCAGCTCTGGTCCGCGGGCCGCAGCGGCATCGCGCCGACGCCGCACCACCGCGCTCTCGAGCGGTCCAACTCCGTCAGCACGGCCGCCGAGGCCGGTGCAACAAGAAGGGAGAGCAGCAGAATCGGAAAGGCCATTGCTGCGATGATTTCCGTCAGCATCCTTCGGGCGACACGAATCTGCGACATGACCATAATTATGACATACGGCGGATCTCAAGAAGGTAGACCTAGGTCTACCTCGAAGTAGCGCTGACACCCGTGCGGAGCGTGTTCAGCGCTGCCTAATATCATCCCATGCCTATCGCAGCCCCCATTTCCGCACCGTGTATCCGTATGCGCGGCCTCCGTATGGACTTCCCCATTCCCGGCCGTAAAAGAGAAATGACACGTGTACTGCACGATATCGATCTGCACATTCCTGAGGGTCGGCTGACCGCGATCGTCGGACCCTCCGGATCGGGAAAGTCGACGCTCCTGCTCTGCATGGCCGGCCTGGAGCGAGTGACCGCAGGTTCCATCGAGATTCTCGGAACGGATGTCCTGTCGCTCGGCCCACGCAAGCAAGCCGCGTTCCGCAGCGAGAACATCGGTTTCGTCTTCCAGGAGTACAACCTCGTCAGCTCGCTCACGGTCGAGGACAACATCTGTCTGCCGTCGAGACTCGCCGGCCATCGGGTGCCCAAGTCACGGGTCCGCGAGGCCATGTCACGGCTCGGCATCGCCCAGCACGCCAGGCGGCGCCCCGACCGGCTCTCCGGAGGCGAACGCCAGCGCGTGGCCGTGGCCAGGGTCCTCGCGAATCAGCCACGGATCGTCTTCGCCGACGAGCCGACCGGCGCGCTCGACCTCAAGTCCGGTCACGTCGTACTCGATTGGCTGCAGGCACTGCCCGCACAAGGATCGACGGTGGTCATGGTCACGCACGACCCGCATGCGGCTGCGCGTGCCGACCAGGTCGTGGTGATGGGGTCCGGGCGGGTGCACGCAGTCATCTCCGGCGGCGACCCGCACACGGTGAGCGATGCCGTCCTCGCGGCGCAGTCGAAGGACGACGCGAACGAGACGGCGGCGTGAGCGGCGTGAGCGGTACGAGCGGCATGTTGCGGCTCGTCGTGTCGGACGTCCGCATGCAGGCGTCGATGTGGGTGTGGACGCTCGCGTGTGCGGTCGTCGGCGCGGTCTGCTCGGCGGGCTCGGTCATCGCCATGTTCACCGCCGTCTCGGCGGCGCGGACGGCGGGCGACGCACGGATGGTCTCCGCGTCGATCGCGCTCGGCGGCAACATCGTCTTCTTCACCGTGCTGGCCGCCGTGGGTGTCGTCGCCTCGACCGTCGGTCTGACCTTGACGACTCAGCGACGCGAACACGCCCTGTGGGTGATCCTCGGGATCCCGCGCCGCCGTGTCAGGTCCGTTCTCCGCGCCGAGCTGGTGGTCCTCGGCACGGTGGCCGGCGCGCTGGCCGTACCGTTGGCCCCCTTCGTCGCGAACATCGCCCTCTCGCAGTGGACGGCGACGGGACTCGACCTGCACGGAGCCACCGCCGGACTCCAGCTCTGGCACATCGGCGCGAGCCTGCTGGCCGCAGTGGTCCCGTGCCTGCTCGGCGGCTGGGGCGTCACACGCCGAGCCGCCAGGACGCCGGAGATGCGCGCCTTCCGGGACCACTCCGATCCGTCGGCGCGGCCCGGAGTCGCGCGGAGCATTCTCGCCCTCTGCCTCCTCGCCGGTGTGCTCGGGATGTGGATTCCCGGCCTCGGCCTCGAACTTGAAGGGGGCATCGAACAGCGGACCGCCTTCGCCTTCGCCGGAAACCTCTTCCTCGTCTGCCTGCTGCTGCTGATGGGGCCGTGGGTGCTCACACCTCTGATGAAACTTTGGACCGCCCTCGTCCCGTCGCGTGGCGTCGCCTGGCACCTCGCCGTGCAGTCGTGCCGAACGCGCGCAGCCCGAAGCGTCACCACGGTGCTGCCCTTCGCGCTCTCCCTGTCGTTCATCGCGCTGTTCATGACGATGGGCAACGTCATGCCCGGAAGTACCGCAGGGCTGGGCGATGTCATGACCGTTCTGGGCTGGGTCTTCGTCGTGTCCTGGTCCGGTGGCCTGGCGGTGATTGCCCTGGTCGGGCGGGAGCGCACCCGCGATTCCGCGGTCGTTACCGTCGCCGGCGCGCGGCCGGGCGTCACCACGCGGTCCACGGTCTACGAGGGCGTGATCTACGCAGGCACGGCGATCGTCTTCAGCGCGGTCTTCCTCGCGGTGGCGAGTACCACCATCGCCGTGGGAGCCAAGGTCGGCGTGGGCCAAGTGCTCGACGGCCTCCCGTGGGCGACGCTCGGCGCGCTTGCCGCCGTGACGCTCGTGACGACCTGCCTCGCCCTGGCACTCCAGGCCGCCCGCGTCTCCCGCACCGTCCCGGCCCGGGCTCTGCGCTCCTGAACTGAACCGGGACGACGACCGAACATGCAGCTGAATCACTAGGGAACGGAAACAATGAACGACAGCCGGACACGCACGATCCTCGCCCTCGGCGCAGCCGCCTTTCTCGCTCTCGCAGCAACCGGCTGCGACCCGGACGTCGACCAGGCGAATGCCACTCCTGAATCGAAGTCCTTCGGCTTCAGCGGCGACAGCCTGACCGTGAAGTCGAACTCCGCCGACCTCCACCTCATCGCCTCCGACGTCGACGACATCGAAGTGGAACGCCGGGTCAGCGGCACGAAAATCGGCGGTGAGATAGATGCCGGATGGCAGTTCAAGGGCGGGATTCTCACACTCTCGGTGGATTGTGATGGTGTTTCCGTCAACTGCGATGCGAAGTACACCGTGAAGGTGCCGCGCAATGTCGCGGTCACGGCTGAATACGGCAACAGCGACGTGCAGTTGTCGAACCTCGGCGGCGCCGCCCTCCACCTGGAAGGACGCGACGGAACCGTGCAGGGCGACGGGATCTCCGCGATGTCTGTGAGCGTCGTCTCGCGAAACGGCGACACCGACCTCGACCTCACCTCCGTACCCGATCGTGTCGATGTGCGGAGCCAGGACGGCAACGTTCAACTCGGTCTGCCTGCATCGGCATACGCGGTCCGTACGGCGGCGAAGAAGGGGCACGCCACCGTGGGTGTCGCGGACGACAGCACGAGCAGCCACAGCGTGAACGTGCAGACGCGTAATGGCGACATCGACATCAGCGAGGGGGAGTCGTCCTAGGTCCTGTCGTCGAACTACCACGACCTCACACAGTCCCTAGAGCGCCCAGGAGTTGGCCGGGTCGTCCAGCCAGACGCGTTCGCCGTCGGCGGTGACGGTGAGGCCGAACCGGGTTCGGTCGGGTTGCCCTTGGTGGACCCACCAGTGGTAGGCGTGTGCGGCGTCGTCCCAGAGGCGGCGGGGGCCGTGCTGCCAGACCCGGGCGGTGTCGCCGTCGCGGAACATGGCGCAGGCCCAGGAGCGGTCGGTGAGGCTGTAGAACCAGACCGGGCGTGCGCCGTCGTCCTTGGCTGCCACGACGTGGAAGCACTGGGGGACGCGGAGGCCGATGGCGAAGCGCTGGGGGCCGAATCGGCGGCCGACGAACTGTTCCTCCGTGATCGTTGCGGAGGTTTCGTCGCCGTCGGCCACGCTGCCGGTGACGTAGTCGGAGTGTTCACCGACATGCAGGCGTTGGGCGCGGAGCTTCATGAACTCCACGGGGCCGGTGAACCTGCCGGATGCGCTGTTGCCGTCGGGTGCCACGACCAGCCGGGCCACGGCGTCGACGTGGCTGTAGTTCGTCCCCCACGGGGCGACGATGAGGCCGCCGGGCCGGCACTGCTCCACCCACGTGAAGGGGATGGTGCGCAGGCCGCACGTTGCCATGATCCGGTCGTACGGCGCCCCTGCCGGGTGGCCCTGGAAACCATCTCCGTGGACGACCTGGACGGCGTCGCCGAACCGTCCTGCGGTGGCGCGTGCTGCGGCGGCCAGAGCTTCGTCCACCTCCATGGCGGTGACGTTGCCGGGCCCGGCCCGGTGAGCCATGAGGAGTGAGTTCCACAGGGTGGCGGCGCCGATTTCCAGCACCTTGTGTCCGGGGTGGAGGTCCAGATCCTGGAGCATGCGGAAGACGACGGAAGGCATGGACGCGGAACTGGTGGGGACGTGGCCCGGCTCGGTGCCGGGGTTGGTGCCGTCGTCCCACTGGGTGACGATCGGGACGTCCGCGTCCGCGTACTGCTGCCACGTGTCGGGGTCCTCGGCCTTGGACACGGGGACGCTGGTGCCGGCCGCCATGTCGAACGGCCAGATGAGGTCGGGCAGGACGGCGGATCGGGGCATGGCGGCGTAGGCGGGGGCCCAGTCGGAGGAGAGGGCGCCGGAGGCCATGAGGGCGCGCCCCAGCTCGTTGAGGCCGGGGCGGTCCTGGTTCGCGTGGGCGGTCACTGTCAGACGGCCTTGGGCGGGTTGGGCCGACCGGGGCCGCCGTCGGGCGACGGGGGCTGGTGGGGCCCGGGGTAGGGGGATCCGGGGAGCTTGTCGCCGCCGCCGTTGTGGAGATTCACGGTCATCTCTTCTTCCTTCCGGAGTTTGTGGGGTGGGTGGGTGGTCGGGGGCCTGCCCGTAACAGCGGCTTTCCTTTCCTCCCTTCTCGTGCTGTAGCCGTCCGGGTGAGTGCAACCGGCACCGACACGTCCGTTTCTCGGGCCGGAGGCTCGGAAAGTGCTATGGCTCCTGTCCGGGGTAGTTGTGCGGGCCGGGACGGCGCAGCCAGTGGGTACAGACCTGCCCGTGCTTCACGGCGTCACAGTCGGGCAGGATCAGCAACTTGCCCTTCGACACACGCCACTTGAACCACAAGGTGTGGGGGGGCGAGGTAGCGCAGAGCCGCGTAGTGCGAACTGGGGTGGCACCCGCCGCGCTGCTGCGGAGGGCTCGTCTACTCACGCTGTTCAACGGCACGCTTCACACGGGTACGCCCCGGTGGTCGGCCCATGCCTGAGCTGCGGCAACTATGGTGCCAAGCCATTTCGCGTCGGGGAAGCGCTCACTGCGTGCCTGGGCCATGCGCAGTGCGGCGGCGGCGAAGGCGTCGATCGCGTGTGGGTCGGCCTTCTCCCATGCGGTGCAGCGGGCTGCCCAGTGCTCGGCCGAGGCGGCGCTGTGTCCGGCGACGATGAGTTGTATGGCGAATTGGGAGGGGTCGATCACGGCGGCTCCGCGCGTGGGCCAGGACCAGTCCACGGCCCAGGCGGAGTTGCCCTGGATGATCAGGTTGCTTTCGTGGACATCGGTGTAGAGCAGGGCGTCGCCCTTGAGCAGGTCCGCTTCCGCCTCGTCGGTGCAGAAGCGGTCCCAGCGGTCTTCCTCCCAGTCTTGTGCGACGTCGGGCAGGGGCAGCGCCCCGATCCGGTTGAGGAGGGCGACGACGACCGGGAGGTCCGGTGAGCCGGGCCGGAGGTCGGCCCGCCGGCCGGTGATGGCCTGGAAGCCCAGGGCGATCCAGTCGTCGTTCTCGGTATGCCACCGCAGGGGCGGGGAGATCGGCTGGACGTAGGGGTTGATCAGCCGTTCCCGGGTGATCGAGTTTCGGCGCCCGCCGGGGCGGTTGTGCATCGCCTTGAGGAAGAAGCTGCCGTTCTCCGATTCGATCAGCGCGGTCACGTCCGAGTCGTTCCCCCCTGCGGGGTTGACCGCGGTGATCTTTCCGGTGTGCGGCTGGATCAGGGCGCGGAGAGCGTCGGTGAGGTCTCCTGCCATGTCTACCTCCTCGGGTCGCACTCGCTGCTGGGAAAGCCGGGGGAGCATTCCGCGTTGGGGTCGCAGGCCGGGTCGCAGGGCTCGTCGCCGCCCTTCTTCTTCGCGAGGCGGATCTCGGTGTTGGCCGCGATCAGGGCGGGGCCGCCGAGGATCTGGTGGGGGCCGGGGTAGGGGGATCCGGGGAGCTTGTCGCCGCCGTCGTTGTGGAGATTCACGGTCATCTCTTCTTCCTTCCGGAGTTTGTGGGGTGGGTGGTTGGCCGGGGGCCTGCCCGGATCAGCGGCCACGCTGCTTTCGCTGTTGCTGCTCACGCGCTTTTCCTTGCGGGAGGCCCCTCCACCCGCCGCGCTTGCGGTCCAGGAGGGTGCGGTGGGTAGCCCGTTCCGTCCGCGTCACGGGGCAGGAGGGGCGGACGGAACGGGGATCGTGGGGCTTGCCCCGGGGTCGCGCGAACGGGCCGGAGGCTCGGAGAGCGCTACGGCCCTTGTCCGGGGTAGTTGTGCGGGCCGGGATGGCGCAGCCAGTGGGTACAGACCTGTCCGTCGTTCACGGCGTCGCAGTCGGGCAGGATCAGCAACTGGCCTATCGGATAGCGCCACTTGATCCACAGGGTGTGCGGGTCGAGGTGGCGCAGAGCCGCGTAATGCGACCTGGGATGGCGGGGCCATAGGGCGCATCGAGAGGGGCCTGTGTATTCGTCACCGCCAGGACCTCCCTTGATGGCGCGTGCGGCAGCTTCCTGCTCCGGAGTGAGAGGAGGCTCCTCACCGCAGACAGCCTTCATTCGGCCTGTCGAGATGAGGAGGTCAACGAAACGTGAGGCGTAGGAAGGGTCGGAAGCGGCGCGGGTCAGATCCTCCGGGGTGATGAAGGGTTCGCGTGGGCGCAACCGCTCGGGGAGTTTCTGGGGGGACGGGATATGCATCAACTCGCCATCCTGTAAAAGGTATTGCCGTTACGCTGCCGGTTGACCTCCCGGCGAGGAATCGCTCGTACG
This sequence comes from Streptomyces sp. NPDC050161, assembly GCF_044460025.1. Taxonomy (NCBI): domain Bacteria; kingdom Bacillati; phylum Actinomycetota; class Actinomycetes; order Kitasatosporales; family Streptomycetaceae; genus Streptomyces; species Streptomyces sp. NPDC050161. The sequence continues at coordinate 97,951 of NZ_JBITJM010000025.1, forward strand.
TCGGTCACCAGATGTCACGTTCCGCGATCCGCTGCGCGCGGGGCCGTTTGACTCGTAGTGCACCTGTGTTTTCAACCGGCCATTCACGCGGACCGGCCCGCAGGTAGAGGGTGCCTTCGCGAATGTCCGTGACAATCGCGTGCAAGCCCGGCAGATATTCCACCTCGTCACCAACTTCAGGGCGGGAGCCGGTTGTTCGGGCATCTTCCGGAACGTTCACGGTGTCCTTGCCGTCGGTCGTGATCTAGATCTTTGTGGGGGGCCGCTTGAGTTACTGGCCACGCCGACTGCGCGCCGCGCGACTCGGCAGTCACGAGTGCTCGCCGGACATGAGGAGTTCCGACCAGACGACTTTTCCCCAGCACCGGGTGTCGGTGCCCCAGTGGACCGACAGGCTGTCAACCAGCAGGATTCCTCGCCCCGATGGATCATCGGCGCGCGGACGTCGAATGACGGGAAGTTGAAGCGACTTGTCGGTCACGGCGATGCGCACCCGAGGCGCGGCGACGCGTTTGATGCTGACCCGCAGCGAGTGGCCACTGCCGTGCTGCACCGCGTTGGCCACCAGTTCGGCGACGATCAACGAGGCGTCGTCCAGGATGGCGTCAAGGGCCCATGTGTGCAGAGCCGTTGACACCAGTCGGCGAGCGGGTCCGGAGGATTGCGCCGTACGCGGGTACGTCTGGCTGTAGGCCGGCACGCCGACTGACGCTGATCTCGTAGCAGTCATGGTCACGTGCTCTTCCCTCCGGGAACGGTGGACCGACCGGGCGCCTGCGTCCCTGCGCCCGGAGGCTGACAGTGGATGAGGCAACGGGGCTGGTGTCTGGTTCAGTTCACCGCCAGGACTGCTCTCCGCAACAGGTGAAAGCGCGGTGGTACGCCGTCGTGACCCCGGTGATTTTTACCTGCGGGATGTCGCCGCGAGCACAGGCCCCGCTACCGTGCGGGCGTGGTGAAGAACCGAGCGCTTGCCGAGGCCATGGACGAACTCGGCTTTTCACAGGCAGGTCTGGCCCGAAGACTCAACGCTGAGAACGAAGCGCTGACCGGACAGGAGGGGCGCCTCACGGACCGAGATGTGCGTCGGTATCTCGAAGGGAGGACCAGGTGGCCGCATGCGCGGCAACGACTGTGTCTTGAATGGGTGTTCGGGCGTACCGTCACCGAATTAGGGTTTGTGCCGCGGGGTAAGACCGTCCAGGTTCCTTCGGAGGATCTTGTGCACCGCCGTGCGTTCATCACAGCTGCCAGTGGTACCGCCCTCACCGCGACGTCCCCTGCCCTGACCCGACTCGGGATAAGTGACGTACACCGGTTTCACCGTGGGTACGTCGAAATCCTGGAAGATGACTGGAGGGTAGGTGGGGCACGGCAGGTGGAGAGGGACGCCGTTGAATTATCTCTGCGCATCCAGTCGGCTCTCTCATCAGGGACAGCGTCGCCACGGGTTCGTCAGAGGCTGTATTCCCTGGGCTCCGACGTGATCAGCACCGCGGCCTTTGCTGCAATCGACGCCAAGGCCAGGAATCGGGCGCGCGGGTATCTGGACAAGGCTGTCACATTCGCAGGGTTGTCCGGTGACAGTGAGACTCAGTACCACGTGTGGAACCACCTTGCGATGACGGCCGGGCAGCGGGGGGACTTCGTTGAGGGGGCAGCTGCGGCCGACGCTATGAAGACGTTGTGGATCGCCCGGCGAGACCCCGTGTATGCCTCTCTCGCGCATATGCGCAACGCGCGGGCGCTGGCACGGAGTCACCAGCGAAGTGATTCCTTGAAGGCTCTCACCGCGGCAAAGAAGTCATTTTCCCGGGGCGCGGGTGAGGAGCGGCCGACCTGGATCGGTTTTTACGATCAGAGTGAAGTCGATGGGCTTTCGGCGAGCGTGTGGTTCTCCGTGGGTGAGTTCGGCAGAGCTGAATATTTCTTTCACCGGGCGTTGGCGGGAATCCGTCCGGAACTGGTGCGGAACCGGGCTCTGTACTCGGCCCATCTTGCCCTGGCCCAGGCAAGTCAAGGGGAGTTGGAACTGGCCTGTGCGACGGGGCAGGGAGCGTACGACATGCTCAAACCGGGTTCGGGATCGAAGCGCACCACGGACACCCTGGTCAAGGTGCGGAAGTTGGTTGTCTCCGCAGGCTCTAATGCACCCGAAATCACGTCCTGGATCGAGAGGTCGCGGCAATGGATCTGAAGCACTATGGGCAAGAAGACGTGAAGGCTATCCGGAGCATGCTTCTGGACATCCATGACGCGGTCTACGAGGGCATGCCGGGGACCTTCGACTCCCGTGAGCGCTTTGCGGAGTTCGTTGACGGCTGGAGCAGCCGGGACGGGTGGGTATGCGTCATGGGCTTTGATGAGGGCGAGCCGGTGGGCTATGCCTACGGGGCGCCGTTCAGTCCTGGAGGTTGGTGGAGGGGGTCGGAACGACCTGCGTCTTTGGGGCCCGGGGAGTGTGCCTTCGCGCTGTCGGAGCTGATGGTGATGCCGCGTTGGCGGAAGACCGGCGCTTCCTTGGAACTGCACGAAGGGCTGCTCGCCGGCCGGGATGAAGAGGCGGCCACCTTGTTCGTCGACCGTTCGCACCCCAAGGTTGTGGCCCTATATGGATCTTGGGGGTACGAGATCGTTGATGAATCCCAACCGTTCGATGATTCGCCGACGTACGCGGTGATGTTGAAGCGGCTCCAAGTCGCTTGACTCTTCTGTCCATTTCGCCACGGGCGGTTTATGCGAGCCCTCCGTGCTGCGGTCCAGCGGGCCAGTGAGCCGACGAGCTGAATGATGCGAACAAGCGTCTTGTGCATTGCGCCGTGCACTACGTTCTACGGGAAATCCACACGTGACAGACCGGAGGCACCACATGGCCGAAGAGGCAGAGCAGGTGACGGGCACCGCGGGCTTCTTGCTTGAGATGGGCATGCTCAAGCGTGCCAAGCGGAGCGGGTGGTGGATCGCCGGTGTCAAGGATCCCGAGACGATCGCCGAGCATTCATTCCGTGTTGCCCTTATCGGATCCGTCATCGCGATGATGGAGGGTGCCGATCCCGCGAAGACCGCGCTCCTCGGCCTGTGGCACGACACCCAGGAAACCCGGGTGAGCGACATTCCGCACATCGGCCGGCGCTACTTGGATGCGGCTTCCAACGAGACGGTCACCGCGGATCAGGTCTCCGCAGCCCACCCGGCAGTTCAGGCCGGGGCCAAGCGCATTGTGCAGGAATACGAGCATGGCGATTCGCTCGAAGTCGTCTGCGCTCACGATGCCGATAAGCTCGAATGCCTCATCCAGGCCGTCGAATACCGTGAGCAAGGCGTCTCGACCGTGCAGCCCTGGATCGACAGCAGCCTCAGCAAGCTGAAGACCGGTTCGGCCCAGGCCCTTGCCGAGGCGGCTCTCAGCATGTCGTCGGTGGACTGGCAGAAGACCTACCTTTCGCGCTGAGCCGCGTCGGCCGCCGTACGGGCAAGGCCCGCAAGCCGTGAGCTGCGGCGCCGAGCGACCAGGACGCCGGTGCGATCCGGGCCTGGGGCAAGGGAAACGGATACAACGGCCGCGGCCGTGTCCCTACTCCCAGTGACGGGACAACCCTGGAGTCAGGCCGGTGCTGGGATTACCCAGGTCGTGGTTGGGGGCAGTCTTCGCATCGGCCTGGCGCCTCGGTGTCTGTGTGGTCAGCCGGTGAGCTGGGCCAGGATCCACTCGGCGAGGGGCTCGGTGACCACGCTGTGTTCCGAGTTGGTGGTGTCACATGTGAAGGCGTCGAGGTCGGTGCTGCCGGCGGGCAGGGCGTTCAAGTCGGTGTGGAGGTCGACATCCCAGGTGACGGGGTCGTGCTTGAGGGCGACGGCACTAACTGAGGGCACGAAGCACCCCGACCGGTGCTCCGGTTCGATCTGGGCGCCGAGCGCGTCCGCGAGCATCCCGTAGGAGGCGAGCGTGCCGCCGGGCGCGCCGTCGAGTGGCGGAATCTGGCTGGTGCGGCTGATCCGGTACGCGAGCAACGGGATCTGCATCCTCACGACCTCCTGCTCCTCGCCGAAGGCGGGCTGGGTGCGCAGCACCGCGCGGGCCCCGAACGGGAGGTCGGGGTCGAGGATCAATTGGTCGGGCTGTAGCGGTCCGCCGATTCCGTCGCCGGCGCCGTTGGCGACGCCGATTCTGCGCAGGCCCGGCTTGGACGGGAACCATCCCACGTCCTTGAGGTCTTGCAGGAACTGGCCGCGCAGGGGGCTGGCGGTGGCCACGGGGCCCTCGTACTTGTCGTCGTCCACCCAGGCCCACAGGAGTTGCTGGGCGGCGGGGCTCCTGATCAGGTCCGCCTGCTGGGGCTTGCCGTCCGGGTCCGGGAAAGGGGACTCGAAGAAGTAGGCGAGTTGCTGGAGGGCGACGGGGATCCAGGCGCCGTTGTGCGGGGAGTCGTAGGAGAGGTAGAGCCGGCTCTGGTGGTCTTGCCCTTCGCTCTCCATCCTGGCCAGGGCGTAACGCGTGATGAGGCCGCCCATGCTCACACCGCCCACGATCAGCGGCGCGTCGCCCTGACGCTCGGCGATGACCTGCCTGATGGCGCTCACGGCGACCGCGGCATTGGCCTGGATGTAGGTGTGCCGCTCCGTGAAGCCCAGCAGCACGATGTCCACGCCGGCGGCGAGCAGTTGGTCGAGCAGTCGCTTGCCCTGGGAGTTGTACGGCGCGTTCAGGTGGGCGAAGAAGTCGTCGAGGTCGCTCTCGCCGTAGTTGAACCCGTCCGCGAAGACCATGGGGTTGACGAGGCCCTCGTGGGGTGTGCCGTCGGGGCCGAGACCGTAGTAGACCGCGGCCGTCCCGGTGGCCGTCTTCTCCTCGTGTGCCCAGGCCCCGGTGAGCTCCCATACCTTGTTGGGCTTGTTGACCTTGCGTGCCGTGTCCGCCCGCGAGGCGGGTGTGAACAGCACGCCCCCGGCCAGCAGATCCGGCGCCCCACCCGCAGGTGCCTTCCCCTCCGGCGCCCCGGAATCCTGCGCGTCCCTCCACACCTCAGTACTGACATCGACCCTCGCTTCACTGCGCACCGCCATCGCTGCCGCCTTCCCTGGTCTTCGGATGTGCTCCGCGCGCCCTGCCGACGGCCGAACGCCTCGACGTGACAGCCACTTCCGGCCAGCCGGGCACATGCCCGGTGGTCACGTGCTGCGCGCTGATCATTCCGGGAAGACCAGGCTCCACGGAGCAGGAACACCCCTCCAGCCGGTTGCGTCGCGAACTGGGCCCGGATGGCGGAAGGCGGAAGGCATCAGCAAACCCGGCCGGTTCACCGGGCCTGCCGGCGAACAGTACGGCGGGGGGCCGCGGCCAGGGCGACCTGCAGATGGGGCACGGTGGCCAGGACTGGTTCGGAGAAGGAGAGCCGGGGCGAGCGGCCCGCGCCGGGTATCGCCGTCAGGGGCCAAGGTCTTGGTGAGGTCGTCCAGTTGTTGCTGGGACATCCCGGTCAGCGCGGGATCGGGCAGCAGGGCCTGGTCCCACTCCGGCTCCGGCGTCTGCGGAGTTCGGCCGCCGGGATTGCGGAGCAGGGCTGGGGCGAAGGGCAGGGGTCCAGTCGCTGGGGAAGGCGTGTCGGGTCAGCGGCAGGGCGGCACCGCGAGCTGGGCAGGAGCCTCGTCCCTGATGTGCGCACCACACCAGCGAATCCAAGGATGCGAAGCAACACCTTGATGAACTGCAAGCCCTAAGCCCCCGCCTCATATCAAAACAGCCCCTCCCGATAATGCTCTTCCACGATTGTGCCGAGGGCGCCGAGGCCGGTGCCGAGGTGGGTGGCCATTTTTTCTGCCATTTGGGCGGTTACCTGGTTGTAGAAGTTGGTGCCGATGGTGAGGGAGTCGGCCAGGTTTCGGGGGTCGTCGGACCAGAGGCCGGCGCGGATCACGGCCTTGCCGCACTGGAAGAACGCCTCGCGTACCTTCACGATCGTGGCGAGGACGGCGGGTTTGCCCTCGGCTCCGAGGTGTTCCAGCAGGTCGGGGTCGTCGGTGAGGAACGCGTCGCCGTTCACCCGGAATGTCTCCCGTACGCCGGGGACGAAGAAGACCAGGCCCACGGCCGGGTTGCGGGTGATGTTCTCGAAGGTGTCGGCGGTGCGGTTGCCCGGACGGTCGGGGAGGGCCAGCGTCCAGGGGTCCAGGATGCGGACCGCGCCCGGCGGGTCGCCCTTGGGGCTGGCGTCCACGCCTCCGCTGTCGTCGGCGGTGGCCAGGCAGAAGAACGTGCTGTGGGCGATGAAGCGGCGCATGAAGTCGCCGAGGAAGGGTTCTTTTTTCTCCGCGATGAAGGGTTCGGGGTAGCCGATGATGTCGCGGACGCGGGCCATGTCGATGGGGCGGTAGGCGTCGGCGGCGGTGCGTTCGGGGGCGGGGACGCGGGCGTCCCAGATTTCCTGGGTGTCGGTGGGATCAGACATCGAGGACCAGCCTGGGGGTGCGTGCCCGGGAGACGCAGAGGTACATGCGGTCGCCCTTTTCCCGTTCCGCCGTGGAGAGGATGTCGTCGCGGTGGTCGGGTACGCCGTCGAGCACCCGGGTCTCGCAGGTGCCGCAGACTCCCTGGCGGCACGAGCCGGTCACCGGCAGGCCCGCGGCGGTGAGCGCGTCCAGCACGCTGCGCTCCGCCGGTACGTCGACGGTGCGGCCGGACCTGGCGCAGACCACCTCCACCGGGGTGTTGCGGGTCTCTTCCCTGGTCCGCGGCTTGAACCGTTCCATGTGCACGGCTTCGGGAGGCAGGTGCGTGGCGCCGTCGGTCACGGCGGTCAGCAGGGGTTCGGGGCCGCAGGCGTAGACGGCCGTGCGGGGGCGAACCTCGGCAAGCAGCGCGTCCAGGGGCATGCGGCCGGACTCGTCGCCCGGGTAGAGGCGGACGGCGCCGCGGTGGGGTGCCAGCTCGTCGCGGAACGCCATGGAGGCGGCGGACCGTCCGCCGTAGGCGAGTTGCCACCTCGCGCCCGACGCGGCGGCCCGGCGCACCATCGGCAGGAGCGGGGTGATGCCGATGCCGCCCGCGATGAACAGGTACGAGTCGGCCGGCTCGAAGGGGAAGTGGTTGCGGGGGCCGCGGATCCGCAGGGGCTGGCCTGGCCGCAGGAAGGAGTGCACGTACTCCGATCCGCCACGGCTCGCGGGGTCGCGCCGTACCGCGATGCGGTAGCCGGACGGGTCGTCGGGGGAGCCGCACAGTGAGTACTGCCGGGTGATGCCGGTGGGCAGCACCAGTTCCACGTGGGCGCCGGGCTGCCAGGCGGGCAGTGGTCCGCCGTCCGGCCTGGCCAGCAGCACCGAGACCACTCCGGTGGCCTCCCAGCGCAGTTGCCGCACGATCACCGGGGTCTCCTGCGGTCCGGTCCCGGGGGCCGGTGGGTCGGTGGCGGGCACGGTCGGGGTCGCCATTCCTCCTCCTTCTGACGGGCTGCTTCTCGTGAACTGGCGGAGAGCAGTGGTGAGTAGTGGGCAGCGAGTAGTGAGCAGCACGTAGTGGGTGGTAGGTAGTAACGGTGTTAACAAGGTGGCTTCGACGTTAGTGATAACGTCGTTAACATGTCAATGCGGGAGAGTAGTGGCGCCGGGGCGCGCAAGGGGCCGGTCCGGCCGGACACCGTGGTGGATGCCGCGCTGGCCCTGGTCAATCACGGCGGTCTGGAGTCACTGACCATGCGGCGGCTGTCCGACGCCCTGGCGACCCAACCGCCCGCGCTGTACCGGCTGTTCAGCGACAAGGGTGCCCTGGTGGACGCGATGGCCGACGCGGTGCTCGCCTCCGCGCTCGGTCCGCTCCCGCAGGCGGACTGGCAGACCCGGATCAGCGTGCTGGCCGGACGGCTGCGGGCGGCCATGCTCGGCCAGCGGGACGGGGCCCGCATCGTGGGCGGTTCCTACACCAGCCGGCAGCCCACGCTGACGCTCGCCGACTCCCTGCTGGCCGCCATGGAGGAGGCGGGGTTCACCGGAGAGGCGGCGGTGTACGCCGTCACCACGGTCTTCTCCTACGTCCTGGGCGAGGTGCTGGAGCAGCAGGGGCGCACCGAGGTCGACCTGGAGGAAGTGACGGCGAAGTTCTCCGGTGCGGACTATCCGCACCTGGCCGGGAGCCCGCTGTCCGCGATGCTCGACTTCGACGCCAGATTCGCGTTCGGGCTCCGGGCGATCACGGCAGGGCTACGGGAGGAACTGGCGCGGGAGGGGTGAGAGGGGGAGAGGGGGAGAGGGGGAAGCGTGGCCCGGATGCTCTTCGGAGTGGGGCGCTCAGCCCTTCAGCCCTTCAGTCCGTCAGTCCGTCAGTCCGTCAACCCTTCAACCCTTCAGCCCTTCAGCCGTCCAGTCCCGCGTCGAACGCGGTCGCGCGCCACTGCTCGATGGACGGCTTCAATGCCTCCACGAGCAGGGGCAGTTCGGAGGCGAGGGTGAGGCAGGCGATCACGCGGCAGTTGCCCACGGCGTTGACGAAGCGGAGTACCCGGTCGTCGAGTTGCCGCAGGCCACGGCGCTTGGCGGCGGCGTTGTAGGCGGCCTCGCACTCGGGGCCGAGGGACGCCAGGTCCCATTCGACGGGGCCGAGCGTGGCCAGTTCGAAGTCGGAGTACAGGGCGCCGTGCGGGCCGGGGACGATGTTGACGGCGGGGGCGTCGCCGTGGAGCGGCTGGAGGCCGATGCCGGGGAACGCCGCCTCGAATGCGGCGCGGGAGCGTACGACGGGTTCCAGGATTTCCCATTCGCGGCGCGCGCGGTCGAGAGCGGCCGGATCGATGAGGTCGGGGCGGGAGGCGAGAGCCGCGAGTCCTTCCGTGGTGAACTGCGGTTCGGCGGCCGAGAGGAACGGCAGGTCGCCCGGGTAGTCGCGCAGCGCGGCGTGCAGGTCGGCGACCAGGCCGGACTGGTGGACGTAATCGGGTTCGGCGGCGGTGTCCAGCTCGGTGAACTGCCAGAACGTCATGGAGAATCCGTCGCGCTGTACGGGTTCCCGCGGCACGAGCGGGCTCGGCGGGATCACCGGGGTGCCCTGGTCCGCGAGCCACTGCACCACGTCGAGTTCCAGCCGCTGACGCGCCGCCTGGACGTCGGGTCCTGCGTACGGCGGCAGGACGGTGGGCACCCGGACCACCACCGGTGACGGGGCGAGGTGCACGACGACGGAGAACACGTCGTGGAGCACGGTCGGGTCGGTCACCGTCAGCCCGAGGGCGCGGCCCGCGGCGGTGGCCGCATCGCGCGCGCGTGACGCGCGGGCGGCGAGCTGGTCGGGCGTCATGAAGGCGGGGGGCGTGGCGGCGGGCATGCCGGTGATCGTGCCAGGTGCGGGAGTGTGGTGCGACGGAATTACGGGTGGGGGAGCGGAACGTGCGGTGCGCCCCTCGCCGCGATGAAGGGGCGCACCGCACGTTCTGCCATGGGGCCGGGTCAGCCCTTGGGGACCAGTGTGCGTTCCCCGGCGAGCGAGGTGAGGGTGGTGCCGGTGTTCATGGTGAGCTTTCCGCTGCCGGGCCAGAGGGTGACGATGTCGTCCTGGCGGGCGGTGCCGCCGAAGGTGCCGGCGGTGGAGAGGGAGCCGTAGCGCCAGGCGGAGTTGGCGGGGCGGAGGCGGTGTTCGGATGACAGGCCCTGGCCGGCGATGTCCGCGTAGACGCTGACCTCGCCGTCGGTCCAGCGGACGAACAGGTCCTGGCCGCCGGAGCCGGTGCCGAAGTCGCCTGCGGTGAGGTCGCGGGCGTAGGTCCAGGTCTTGTTGGGCTTGGCGAGCTGCTTCTCGGCGTGCAGGCCCTTGGCGTCGATGTCGGTGTAAAGGGTGACCTCGCCGTCGACCCAGCGCACCACGAGGTCGTCGGCGCGGGAGGTGGCGCCGCCGAAGCGGCCCGCGGTCATGCCGGAGGCGTTCTTCCAGGTGGAGCTGGCGGGCTTGAGCTTGATCGCGTTGCGGAGCTTGTTGGTTTCGTTGACGTCCTTGTAGAGCGTCAGCGAGCCGCCGTTCCAGCGGACGAGCAGGTCGGAGGTGCCGTCGCCGGTGAAGTCGCCCGCGGTGATGGCCGCCGCGCGCTTCCAGGTCTCGTTCGCCGGGGTCAGCCGGATGTCCTTGCGGAAGCCGTGGGCGCCGTCGCCGGGGTAGAGGGAGACCTCGCCGTCGACCCAGCGCACGACGAGGTCGTCGTGGGCGTCGCGCACCGATGCGGTGTGGAAGCGGCCGGCGGTCATGACCTTGGCGTTCTTCCACGTGGAGGCGTTGCCCATGGGGTTGGGCGCGTCGTCGGGCTCCGTGCCGCTGACCGCCCGGTCGTAGAGGCGGAAGACGTCGTCGTCGAACTGCGAGGTGTAGGAGGTGTGGTCGTACAGGCCGCCGGTCTTGTAGCCGCCGATGACGCCGACGAGATCGCCGCGGTCGCCGTCGAAGTGTTCGAGGAACGGGCCGCCGCTGACCCCCGCGCGGAACGCGTCGCACTTGATTTCCATGAACCGGCCCTGGAAGGCGCTGGTGTCATTGGTGCACTGCAACGGGGTCTTCCGGCCGCCCGGGTAGCCCGCGACCGTCACGTCCTTGCGGGCGAGCTGCGCGGTGGGGACGGCGGTGAGGCGGTTGCCGGGGCCGGTGGCGTCCTCCAGCAGCTTGCCCTGGGAGTTCGGGCCGACGCGGAGGAAGGCGAAGTCGACGTCGTCGTCGGCGGGCGACTGCTGGTAGCGCTTGTCGGTCCAGATCTTGCCGGGCTGCACAGGGAAGATGCCGTACGGCGTCTCGCCGGTGCCGCCGGTGCCGCCTGCCTTCGACGCCCCGGCGCGGTAGCCGGGCACGAAGGCGAAGTCACGGCCCCGCTTGTCGCCCTTGAGGCAGTGCGCCGCTGTGATGACCAGGCTCTTGGTGGGCGAGGCCACCGCGCCGGCGCTGCAGAACTGGTTCGGGGTGGCCGAACCGTCGGCGCCGCGGATCAGGAAGACGCCGACCGTGGCGATGCCGGTGTCCCGCGGGTGGCTGGGCTCCGCGAGCGACCGCTTGCGCCGTGCGCCCGGGGCGGGCCGGTCATCGGCGTCGCCCGCCGTCTGCGGCGCGTCCAGCGGGACGGCGGCGGCGATGCGCTCCGGTGTCCAGTAGCGCTCGGTCTCCTGCGCGGTGCGGAGCGCGTCGCCGGTCACGGCGGGCTTCTGGGGCGTACCGGAGGGAGCGGAGGTGCGGGGAGTGCCGTCGTCCCGGCCGGTGTCCGGCTGTGGGGCGGCGGTCGCCGGGACGGCGAGGGCGAGGGAGGCGCACGCACCGATGGTGGCGGCGCGCAGCCAGGGTATTCGTCGCATGTGGGGTTCCGTAGCCGTGTGCTGTTGTCGCGTGGTGCGGTTGCCGAGGGGGAGGCGGGGGCCGGTTGCCCGGCCCCCGGGGGTGGTGCCGGTCAGCCGACCAGCGTCGTCTCGCCGTGCGTACCGGCGGCGTCGACACCCGCGTAGAGGGCGAGCTTGCCGGTTTCCCAGCGCACCAGGACGTCGTTGGGCCGCTGGTTGGCGACGAACGCGCCGGTGGTGACGACCGTCGCCTTGCTCCAGGGGGACTTGGCCGGACGGATCTGCTTCTCGCCGTGGAAGCCGGCGGCGTCGACGCCGGGGTAGATCGTGACCTCGCCGTCGGACCAGCGGACCAGGAGGTCGGCGGTCTTCTTCCCGGTGAATTCGCCCGCGCTGATCTGCGTGGCGTGCGGCCAGGTCTTGTTCTTGGCCTTGGCGAGGTTCTTCTCGGCGCCGATGCCCTTGGTGTTCAGGTCGGTGTAGAGGGACACCTCGCCGTCCACCCAGGTGACGATCAGGTCGTCGCGCTGCGCGTTGGCCGTGTACCTGCCCGCGGTGATCTGCTTGGCGTAGGTCCAGGTCTTGTTCTTGGCCTTGGCCAGCGTCTTCTCACCGTGGAAGCCCTTGGCGTCCACGTGGGTGTACTGGGTCAGCTCCCCGTCGATCCAGCGGACCACCAGGCCGTCGGAGCCGCCGCCGAAGCTTGCGCCGGTGATCTGCTGGGCGTACTTCCAGGTGCTGTTCGCCTTGGCCAGCCGGACCTCGGCGGCGAAGGGGTGCCCCGCGTCCTTGTCGTCCGCGCCCTGGTAGAGGGTGACCTCGCCGTCGATCCAGCGCACGATCATGTCCATGTGGCGGGTGCCGCCGGCCGAGCCGCCGGTGAAGTAGCCCGAGGCGATGTGGGTCGCCTTGTCCCAGGGGGAGTTCGGGAAGACCGTGCGGTAGCGGACCTTCTGCACCCAGGTGCCGAGGTCGTCGACGCGGGTGTCGACGGCGCCGGTGCGGGTCTCGGCCGGGTCGGTGCCCAGGCAACCGCCCTGCCAGGAACCGCTGTTGACGGCTGCCAGCTCCAGACCTCCGGAGGTTTCCCGCAGCGCGGGACCGCCGGTGTCGCCCTTGCACATCGCGGCCGTGCCGACGCCGCGCAGGCCCACCGACGCGTCCTGCACCGAGTCCACCGTGAACGCGTCACTGTGCAGCTTGTCGGGCACCCACTGGGTCTTCGTCCGGCCGAAGCCCGCGACCTTCAGCTTCTCGCCCGGGGCGGGCGCGGTGCTCCCGACGGTCACCGGGGAGACGCCGGCGACCGGCGCCGCCAGCTTGGCCATCACCAGGTCGCGGCCCTTGTAGGGCACCAGCTCGACGACGTCGGCGACGGTGCCGGCGGAGCCGCTCAGGTCGGTGCGTCCGACGGTCGCCTTCGTCTTCCACTTCGGCGCGCCTTCGGCGACGGCGGAGCCCTTCGCGGGGTCGTCGGCGAAGCAGCTCGCGGCGGTGAGCACCCACTGCCTGTCGACCAGCGAGCCCGAGCAACTGCGCTTGCCCGCACCGATGTCGAGCTTCGCGACGAAGGCGTACGACCCGTCCGTGGTGGCCGTACCGGTGACGGCCTGTGCCGGGGCGGCGGTCAGTGCGCCACCCGCGACCGCGGCAGTCACCATTGCTGTCACCCACGCTGCGCGGGGACGTGTGCCAGACATGTTTTTCTTTCCTTCGAACGGGATTCTTCGGTGCGCTGCGCGGAATGCGGGGGTCAGCCGGTGACGCGGAGTTCGAGCAGGGTGGCTTCCTTGCCGCCGGTGCTCAGATCGCCCTCACCGAGGGGCGTGATGTCGTTCTTCTTGAGGGTGACGGTCTTGGTCTTTCCCTCGGTGCTCACGGTGGCCCGCGCGGCGTGCCCGGCGTTCTCCCAAATGCTGTTGATCTTAGGGATTTCCAGGCTCAGATAGCCGGTCTTCCCGGTGACCTTGAAGCAGTGGTTGACGGGGGTGTGATTCGCCTTCTCCGCCATGACGTCGAAGTCGGGGGACGCATCGCAGTCGGCCAGCAGGATATGGCCGTCGCCCTTGATGAGCTTGAGGCCGGATTCCTTGAGAATGCGGTCCGCGTCCGGGTAGGCGAAGTCCTCGACGGCGGGCGGCGGGGTGGCGCCGGCCTGCTGTACGGCGCTGTCGGTGCGCTGCGGGGCGGCCTCGGCGACGGCGAGGGTGGTGGCCCCCGCGATCGCGGTGACGGCACCGATAACGCCGGCGATCAGCGTCTTGCGCACGCGAGGTATCACCAGAGAATCCTTCCAGAGAAGCTGCGTCGACTCGTGGCGACCGCAGTGGGAAACAGCCGAATGGCGAGGAGTGAACGTATCACCAGGAAAAGAGTGAGAGTTAATCAAGAGCTTTTCATAACGGGTCGGTTACGTCATTAATGGAGTGGGCAACCCCTTTGCCCGAGGCGCTGTCTGACAGGGCAGAAGGAGGCGGTGCATCGCCTTCGTGCACCGCTTTGAAGCAGCGTGTCAGGGCCTCAACTCCCTTTCTCCGTATGCCGGATGCGGAAGTTATGCTCCCCCTCGCCGAAAGTCGGCCATGCATAACTGGCAAGAGGTGTCTGCTTCGTGAGACGAAGAGTCCATTCGTACGGAGCGAGGGGGAGATGGTCGCGCGGTATACGTACCGCAGTGGTGACTCTGCTCCCGCTGGCGGTCGTGGCGTCCACGCCCGGAATGAATCCCGCATTCGCGGCCGGGCAGGGGGCGGGAAACGGCGGCGGGCTGCCGCTGACCGACCGCGGCCGGGTCGTGGAGCTGTGGCAGCAGGGCGGCCCCGGGGTCAAGGCCGCGGCGGAGGCCGCCCTCCTGGGGAGCGACGCGGACGTGCGCCGCTTCCTGGACGAGGAGCAGGGCCTGGCCGAGTACCACGACGACCGCATCGCGGCCGTGCAGATGGTCTCCATCGGCGGCGGCGCGGTGCGTGAGGCCGCGAAGAAGGCGCTGAAGAGCCCGCGCCGCGAGGACCTGAACGCCTTCCTCAAGGACGGCTGGAAGGGCCCGCTGGAGCAGGACCGGCGGGTGCAGGCCGTGCAGGCCATCAGCGTCGGCGGCCCGGCCGTCCAGGAGGCGGGCAAGGCCGCGCTGAAGAAGTCGCCCGACGCCGTCCGTACGTTCCTGGAGGACGGGCAGTACGGTGCGCGGGAGCAGGACGAGCGGGTCCAGGTCGTACAGATCCTGAGCGTGGGCGGCCCGGCGACCAAGGAAGCCGCGAAGGTCGCGCTCAAGGGTTCGCCCGACGACGTCAGGGAGTTCCTGGACGTGGGCCAGGACGTGGCCGCCGCCCGGGACCAGGAGCGGGCCACGGTCGCCCAACTGGCCCTCCAGGCAAAGGCGGCCGGGGCGCTGGCCAAGAAGTCGACCGACGCGGCCACCGCGGCGTCGGGCCGCGCGGTGGCGGCATCGGAACTGGCCAAGGAGGCCGCGCGCACCGCCGCCACGGAGACCGAGGCGGCCGGGAAGGACTCCCGCAGGGCGGCCAACGCGGCGGGCCGGGCGGCCGACGCGGCGCGCGGTGCGGCGTCGGCGGCGCGGCAGGCCATCGGCGCGGCGAACGCCGCCAACCACGCGGCCAGGCTCGCGGCCAACGCCGCGGCCCGCGCCGCCCAGGCAGCCGCAGCCGCGGCCGACGCCGCGTCCCGGGCGCGCAACGCGGCCATCGCGGCGGCCGGTGACGCGGGCAAGGCGGCCGACGCGAAGAAGGCCGCGCAGATCGCGCGGAACGCGGTCAAGGGCGCCAACGACGCGGCGGAGGCCGCGGGTTCGGCGGGCACCGCGTCGAAGGAGGCGGGCAAGGCGGCGAGCGCGGCCCGCAGCGCCGCGGGGAACGCCGACGCGGCGGCCGACGCGGCGGAGCAGGCCGACGGGTTCGCCGCGTCGGCGGGCGCGCATTCGGGCGCGGCGCGCAACGCGGCCGTACAGGCCCGCCGCCACGCCAACGAGGCCAAGCGCGCGGCCGGCGCGTCCCAGGCGCTGGCCAACAGGTCGGCGCAGGCCGCCTTCGAGGCGCGCGACGCCGCCAGGTCGGCGGCCCGGCACGCGCAGAGCGCGGCGGACGAGGCCGAGAAGGCCGCGAAGCACGCAGGCGAGGCGGCCGGTGCCGCGGCGGAGGCCGGCCGGCAGGCCACCGAGGCGAAGAAGGCGGCGGACGCGGCCGACACCGCGGTCAAGGCCGCCAAGTCCGTGTACGAGATCGCCAGGGAGACCGAGGCGGAGGACCTCAACTCCCGTACCAACGCGTCGATCCAGCAGGCCAAGGACCTCAAGAAGGCCGACGACGAGTTCACCGTCGGCCTCGGACACGCCCTGCGCGACGACCGGGAACTCGACGCGGAGGCCGGGCGGCTCGCCACCGAGGCGGGCAGGGACGGCGTGGACACCGCGGCCGTGGCGCTCAAGGGCCGCAAGCTGGCGATCCGGGTCCTGAAGGGCCGCGGCCCCTGGAGCCAGGAGGCCGCCGCCAGGGCGCTGGCCGGTTCCGACGCGGGGATGCTGGACTACCTCCGTACCGGCAGAGAGGGCGCCGCGCGCGACGATGCCCGTCAGCAGGTCGAGCAGCTCACCTACGAAAGCCCCTACGGCACCGTCCGCACGGCCGCCGGGAAGGCGCTCCAGGGCGACGCCCGGCAGATCGCCGGTTTCCTGGCCGACGGCCGGTACGAGGCGGCGAAGGCCCAGTACCGGCTGGCCGCCGTCCAGGTGAACAGCGTCGGCGGCCCCGCCGTCAAGGAGGCGGCCAAGGACGCGCTCAAGGACGGGTCGGCCAAGAAGCTGGCCACCTTCCTCGACAGCGGCCAGTACCTGGCCCGGATCTCCGACGAGCGGGTCCGTGCCGTCCAGCTGACCGGCACGGGCGGCGCGGAGGCCAAGGCGGCGGCGAAGATCGCGCTGTCCGGCACGCCGGAGCAGCTGCACGCCTTCATCCAGGCCGGCCAGTACATGGCGGTCCGCAAGGACGAGTTGGCCGACACCCACACCGCGCAGATGCGGCGGCTGATCGCGGAAGCGTCCGGGACGGCCGCCAAGGCGCGGGAGAACGCCTGGAAGGCCGCCAGGGCCGCGGCCACGGCGAACAAGGCCAAGGCGGATGCCGACAAGGCCGCCGCCGAGGCCGAGAAGTCCGCCGACCGGGCCGACGGATTCGCCAAGGACGCCGATACGTCGGCCAAGAGCGCCGAGGCGTCGGCCGCGCGGGCCGCCAAGTCCGCGGTGACCGCCCGTAATGCCGCGTCGGCCGCCGACCGCGACGCGAGCAGCGCCGAGGCGTCCGCCGCCGGTGCGGAATTCTCCGCCGGATACGCGCGGGATTCGGCCAGGGAGGCGCACAACGCGGCCACCAGGGCCCGGAGTTCCGCCGAAAAGGCGGGAAAGGACGCCAAGGAAACGAAGAAGGCCGCATCGGACGCCTGGCGCGACGTCGAGGAGATGCGCAGCGCGGAAGCCGCGGAGGCGGCCGAGGACGCCAAGCGCCTGCGGGAGGAAAGGGAGAAGGAGAAGGAAAAGAAGAAGAAGGGGATTCCGTGCGCCCCGGGCCCCGGTGTCGGCTGGTGTCTCCAGCTGGACGGCGCCTACCTGATCGAAATGGACGCCGATCAGGCCAAGCAGCAGCTCCGCATGGTGGGTGACATCTTCATCGGTTATTCCGACCTGGAGGAGTGCATCAAGGACCCGACCGTGGCCAGGTGCGCCGCCTTCGCCGTGGCCGTCACGCCGGTCGGAAAGGTCAAGAAGGCCGGAAAGGCCATCGAGGGGGTGGAGGCGCTTGCGAAGACGACGCGGGTCGGAAAGCTCGCGACGGTTTCGGAAACCGCCTTCAAGGCGTCGAAGGATCTCTCCAAGATGACGGTCAAGGACAAGCACCTCTCCAGTGCGGAAGGACGGTGGGCCAAGTTCGACACCACCTCCAAGGACCAGGTCAAGGACTGGATCGTGGAGGGGCTCACCTCCAAGGACGCGGTGTTCAAGCCGAACAACCTGGAAGATACGTTCAAGGTGGAGGTCAACCTCGGACGCCCCATCGGCACGAAGGGGCAGAAGGGCATCAGGATCATCGTCACCGGCGATGGCCGGGTGTTCAACACCCTTCCGTTCAACCCGTGATGCAGGAGCCATCCCGTGATGCAGGAGTCAGCATGAAAATCACGTACGAGAATCTGCATGCCGAGGAATCGAGCGGACCCGGCCTGGCCGAACTCCTCCTCAGCCTTGAGGGCGATCTGACGCTTTCCGACGGCGGTCGGGAGGTGTTCGCCGAGCCGGGATTCCCGGTGGCCGAACTCGCCTATCACGTGAACGCGTGGCTCACCACGGCGGGCCCGTCGGAAGGCTTCGTCCTCGATTCCATGTCGGCCGATCCCGGGCTGCTGCGCATTGTGGAACGCGACGGCGGCTGGGTGGTGGGTTCGATCTTCGAGCCGGATTCCTGGACCCGTCCGGTCGGCCGGGAAATCCTCACGGCGGAGCTACGGGACTTCGTGCGGAGGGTGCGCACCGATCTCACGGCCATGGGAATCGATCCTTACTTCCTCCCCGACCAGGATTAGCGTCCCGCCCGGAGACGGCTGATTTCTCCGTCCCCTCCCGGTTCTGCCCGGGAGGGGACACCTGAGGCGCCCGTGGCGGAACGAAACGCTTCCTCGGAAGTGCCCGCGAGAAACGCGAAATTAACACAAATTTACCTGTGAGAAAGGCAACGGGGCAGCCGCCCGATGCGCCGTAGCCAACCCCCGCGAGCAAGTTCATGGTGGATACATCCATCCGCTCGATGAAGAGGGGTTGATCGCGATGTGCGGTATCACCGGCTGGGTCGCCTACCAGCGGAATCTCACTGCTCATACGCAGGTGCTCGACACCATGACCGAGACGATGGCCTGCCGTGGCCCGGACGCCCGTGGCGCGTGGACGGCCCGGCACGCCGCGTTAGGACACCGGCGGCTCGCCGTCATCGACCTGCCGGGCGGCGCCCAGCCGATGCAGGTCGAGACGGATGACGGACCCGTCGCGATGGTGTACTCCGGCGAGGCGTACAACTACACCGAGCTGCGCGACGAACTCCGCCGCCGCGGGCACCGGTTCACCACCGATTCGGATACCGAGGTCGTGCTGCACGGCTACCTGGAATGGGGCGAATCGCTCGCCGAGCGGCTCAACGGCATGTACGCCTTCGCCATCTGGGACGCCAGGACCGACCGGCTCGTCATGATCCGCGACCGCATGGGCATCAAGCCCTTCTACTACTACGAGACCGACGACGGCATCCTCTTCGGCTCCGAGCCCAAGGCGATCCTCGCCAACCCGCTGTGCGCACCGGTCGTCGGCCTCGACGGACTGCGCGAGCTGTTCTCCTTCGCCAAGACCCCCGGCAGCGCGATCTGGGAGGGCATGCGCGAACTGCTCCCCGGCCACCTCGCCGTGGTCGACAGGTCCGGCATCCGCACGCACGCCTACTGGTCGCTCCAGGTCAGCGAGCACACGGACGACCGGCAGACCACCGTCGCGCACGTGCGGGAACTGCTGGACGACATCATCGCCAGGCAGCTGGTCGCCGACGTCCCCCGCTGCACGCTGCTCTCCGGCGGCCTGGACTCCTCCGCGATGACCGCCATAGCGGCCCAGCAGCTCGGCGCGGTCGGCGAGACGGTCCGCAGCTTCGCCGTCGACTTCCCCGACCAGGAGAAGAACTTCCAGTCCGTCGACATCAGCCCGACGCAGGACACCCCGTACGTGCACGCGGTCGCCGAGCACGTGCAGTGCGAGCACCGCGACATCATCCTCGACGGCGCGGAGCTGGCCGACCCGGAGGTCCGCCGGGCGGCCGTGGGCGCGCGGGACTTCCCGATCGGCCTCGGCGACCGCGACAACTCGCTGTACCTGCTGTTCAAGGCGGTCCGCGAGCGGTCGACCGTGGCGCTCTCCGGCGAATCAGCCGACGAGATCTTCGGCGGCTACCCGTGGTTCCACGACGAGCGGATCCACGCCGACACCTTCCCCTGGCTGGCCGGATCGAAGGCGCTCTTCGACGCCTCCAGCCTGGTCGAAGCGGGCCTGGCACGCACCCTCGACCTGCCCGCCTACGTCCACGACCACTACCTCACCGCCGTCGCGCAGACACCGCTCAAGGACGGCGAGACGGGGGTCGAGAAGCGGATGCGGCAGATCTGCTACCTGCACCTGACGCGGATGGTGCAGACCCTGCTCGACCGCAAGGACCGGATGAGCATGGCCGTCGGACTGGAGGTCCGGGTGCCGTTCTGCGACCACCGGCTCGTCCAGTACGTCTTCAACACCCCGTGGGCGCTCAAGACGTTCGACGGGCGGGAGAAGAGCATCCTGCGGGCGGCCACCCGTGACGTGCTGCCGCAGTCCGTCGCCGACCGCAAGAAGAGCGGCTACCCGGGGACGTTCGACCCGGCGTACCTGTCGGCCATCCAGTCGCAGGCAGCCGACCTGCTCGCCGCCGACCACCCGGCGCTGGAACTGTGCAACCGCGACCTGCTCAAGGCCGCGGCACACGCCGCCCACGAGACGGTCACCTCCCAGGACCGCACCACCCTGGAGCGGTCCCTCGACCTGGCCGCCTGGTTCGACCTGCGCCGGCCCGTCCTGAAGACCGGCTGACCGCCCGCCGCTGCCCGCCGGTGGATTCACACCCCGTAGGCGGGCAGCCGGAAGGTGTCGGCGGGCGGGACCAGGAAGCGGCCCAGCGCCCGGCTGACGCGGGGGTGCCCGGCGGCGCGCAGCACCGTGTTGAGGGTCCTGATGCCGGCCCGGGTACGGGGCGAGGCGATGCGGGGCACGCCGGGCGGCAGCTTCTGGGCGCGTGCGACGTAGGGGCGCAGGGCGGATTCGTAGGCGGCGAACGCGTCGGTGTGGTGGGCGTGCCGGGCCAGTTCGCCGGCGAGGACGTAGGCGCCGGTGAAGGCGAGGCTGGTGCCCATGCCGCTGAGCGGGGACGCGCAGTGGGCCGCGTCGCCCAGGACACCGACGCGGCCTTGTGACCAGCGGGGCATCAGGACCTGGGCGACGGATTCGACGTAGAGGTCGGGAGCGGATTCCAGAGCGGCCAGCACGCGGGGCGCCTCGCCTCCGACGTCCGCGAAGACCCGGCGCAACAGCCGTTTCCCGGCGGCAGGTTCGAGGCGTTCGTAGCCGTGGGCCGGTGTGGGGAAGGACAGGTAGGCGCGGGTGGTGCCCTGGTTGTCGGGGCGCAGGGTCACCGTCCGGCCCTTGGTGGCGTTGTGCCAGCGGGCCCAGCGGTCGTCGTGCGGCTCGCGGGGGATGGTCAGGTACGCGGTGCACAGACCGAGGTGCCGGGTGCGGGTGGTGTCGCCGAAGACCAGGTCACGGGTGTGCGAGCCGGCGCCGTCGGCGGCGATGACGAGGTCGAAGGCGCGGGCGGCGGCGTGCCGGAAGGTGACGTGGACGCGGTCGCCTTCGTCGTGCAGGTGGGTGATCTCGTCGCCGAAGACGTACGCGGTGTGCTCGCGGGTGGCCTCGTACAGGAGGCGGCACAACTCGCCGCGCAGGATCTCCAGTTCGGTGACCGGGCCCTGGCCGCCGAAGGCGTCCGCAGGCAGCGCGGCGCGGGTGCGTCCCCTGGCGTCGACGAAGCGGATGCCCGCCTCGCCGGTGCTCGCGGCGCGCACCGCGGCCTCCAGACCCATCCGGCGGGCGACGGCGCGTCCGGCGCCCCGCAGGTCCACGGTCTGGCCGCCCGCCCGCAGCCCCGGGGCGCGTTCGACGACGGTGGCGGGCATGCCGTGACGGTGGAGCCAGTGGGCGAGGGCGGGGCCCGCGATGCCCGCTCCGGCGATCAGGACGGTCCGGTGGGACATGGCGCGCTCCTGGTGAAGGGGGAGGTGGGGGACGGGAGTTGGGGATACAGCGGCCCGGCCGGGGCGTCACACGGCGGCGGTCTCCCGGGGGTCGTCGGCGGCCGGGTCCGCCGTGCCGGTGGCCGGTGCGGTGTGCTGGTCGCCTTCGGGGCGTGCCTTCTTGGGGAGCAGGAAGGTGAGGGCGAGGAAGGCCACCAGCAGGCAGCTCTGCACGATCAGGGCCTGGCGGAATCCGCCGGTGAAGTCGCCGGTCCCGGCCCGGCCGAAGAAGACCGAGCCGAAGACGGCCACGCCGAGTGAGCCGCCGACCGACTGCACCGCGGACAGCACGCCGGACGCCGAGCCGATCTCGTGGTCGTCGACGGCGGCGAGGATGAAGCTGAAGAGGGCGGCGATGACCATGCCGGCGCCGATGCCGCAGACCGCGATGCCGGGTGCCACGTCCCAGATGGAGAAGGACGCCGGGCCGCCGGTGCCGTCGAGTTCGTACCAGAGCAGGGCCGCGCCGCCGAGCTGGACGAGCGGTCCCACCTGGAGCACCGCCCGGCCGATCCGGTCCGCCAGCACGGCGCCGCTGACCGCGCCGCCGATCGCGGTGCCCACGGCGAGCGGCAGGTTGCCGAGACCGGCCTGGCCCGCGGTGAAGTGCTGCCCGATCTGGAGGTAGAGGGTCAGCACGAGCTGGCTGCCGACCAGCCCGCCGAAGAACAGCGCGATGCCGCCGAGCCCGACGGTGAAGGCGGGCTTGCGGAGCAGCGCGGGGGTCACCAGCGGCGCACGGCCGGCGGCTGCGGTGCGGCGCTGCCGGACGGCGAAGGCGGCGAAGGCGACGACGGACGCGGCCAGGCACAGCCAGGTCCACAGCGGCCAGCCGGACTCCTGGCCCTGGTTGAGTGGCAGCACCAGCAGGGCGCAGGCCGCCGCCACCAGGGCCGCGCCGACGCCGTCGATCCGTACGGTGGCATCGCCCGGCTTCCTGGGGACGAAGACCGCGGCGACGATCAGGGCGGCGATCCCGATCGGCAGGTTGACCAGGAAGACCAGGCGCCAGCCCAGCCCGAAGAAGTCGCCCTGGATGAGGCCGCCGCCCAGTACCGGGCCGATGATGCCGCCCAGACCCAGGACGGGCCCGAAGATGCCGAAGACCTTGGTGAGTTCGGGCCCGGAGAAGTTCTCCCGGAGCAGGCCGAGGCCCTGGGGCAGCAGCATCGCGCCCGCGGTGCCCTGGAGCAGCCGGAAGATGATCAGGGCCTCGATGTCCGGGGCCGCCGCGCACAGCAGGGAGGCGGCGGTGAAGGCGGCGAGGCCGGTCAGGAACATGCGGCGGCGCCCGTAGCGGTCGCCGAGCCGGCCGCCCAGGATCAGCCCGGCGCCCAGGGTGAGGGCGTAGCCGCCGATCACCCACTGGAGGCCGACGGAGCCCGCGCCGAGTGACTCCTCCAGGGCGGGCCCGGCGACGTTGACGATCGACGCGTCCAGCAGATCCATGATCTCCGCGACGAGCATCACCACCAGGATCAGCCAGCGCCACCGGTAGGGCGGTGCGGCGGTCGGGTCGGCACTCATTTTCCCTCAGTTCATTGATTACCAATTTTCTTAGCAAGATTGAGAGTAACCTGAGGGGCATGGATGTCAAAAGGCCCGCCACCGCCCCTCCGGAAGGCGCCCCCGGCCCCGCGCGGCAGGGCCCCGCGACCGCGACCGCGCCGGGCGGCCCCATCCGGGAGCAGCTGCGGAACCTGACCCTGCGTCAGCAGCGGTTCGAGCGGTATCTCGGCCGGCGGATGGGGGTGGACGCGGCCGGCCTCGCGGTGATGGACCACCTCGTCAACGTCGGGCCGACCACCCCCACCGACCTCGCGCGCAGGCTGGACGCATCCACCGCGGCGACCACCCTGGTCATCGACCGGCTCGTCGCGGCCGGGCACGTCACCCGCGGGCCGCACCCCACCGACCGCCGCAAGGTGATCGTCACCCCCGACGACCACTGGGGCGCCGCCGCCTTCGAGCACGTCGCCCCCGTCATCCAGGGCGTCACGGAAGCCGCCGACGCGCTCTCGCCCGAGGAGCAGGCCGTCGTCGCGGCGTTCCTGGAGCGGATCGTCGGCGTCTACGACCAGGCGACGAAAACGTGAACGGGGCGCCCGACCGCCTCCGTTCCGGAGAGATCGGGCGCCCCGCCGCCGGGCCCGCGGAGCCGCTACCGCCGTCGCAGGGACGGGTCCGTCAGGGCCGGCGGGAGGTAGTAGCTGTCGGCGCGGTTGAGGTCGGTGCCCGGCGGGACGATCGCGTCGATGCGGTCGAGCACGTCCCCGCTCAGCATCACGTCCGCGCCGTCCAGGAGGCTGTCGAGCTGGTCCATGGTGCGCGGCCCGATGATCACGGACGTGACCGCGGGGTGGGCGCGCACGAAGGCGGTCGCCAGGTGCGGCAGGGTCAGGCCCGCGTCGGCCGCCACCTTGGACAGGGCGTCCACCGCCTCCGCCTTGCGGGCGTTCTCCGGGAGCGAGAGGTCGAACTTCTGCGTCTCGATGCCGGCCCGCGAACTGGCCGACAGGGCGCGCCCCGACAGCCACCCCGCGCTGAGCGGGCCCCAGGTCAGCACGCCCATGCCGTAGCGCTGCGCGGTCGGCAGCACGGCGGCCTCGGCCTGCCGCGCCAGGATCGAGTACGGCGGCTGCTCGGTACGGAAGCGGACGTGCCCGCGGCGCTCGGCGGTCCACTGCGCCTCGACGATCTGCTCGGCGGGGAACGTCGAGCTGCCGACCGCCCGCACCTTGCCCGACCGCACCAGGTCCGAGAGCGCGGCCAGCGTCTCGTCGACATCGGTGGCCGGGTCGGGCCGGTGCATCTGATAGAGGTCGAGGTAGTCGGTGCCCAGCCGCCGCAGGCTGTCCTCCACGGCGCGCACGATCCAACGGCGGGATCCACCACCCTGGTTGGCGTCGGACCCCATCGAGCTGCGGAACTTCGACGCCAGCACGACCTCGTCGCGCCGCCCCTTCAGCGCCTTGCCGACGATCTCCTCGGATTCGCCCGCCGCGTACACGTCGGCGGTGTCCACGAAGTTGATCCCGGCGTCCAGCGCGCGGTGCACGATCCGTACGCCGTCGTCGTGATCGGTGTTGCCCAGGGCGCCGAGCATCATCGCGCCCAGCGCGTACTCGCTGACCGAAATGCCGGTGCCGCCGAGGATCCTGCGCTTCATGAGCTGCTCCTTCTAAGGGGTCTGTGGGTTCTGTGGGTTCCACGGGGAGAGCCGTCGATGGCTGTGCCCGGCGGTAGGTGTGCCTCAGCCTGCGGCCACCGTCAGGAGCGGGCCAGGCCCGTCGCATCCTGGGTCCGGCGGAACCACCCGACCGGGCGCGCGTCGCATACTGGACGGATGCTGCATCGGGAAGTGGAGATCGGCTCGTTTCTCAAGGCGCGCCGGGCGGCGCTCGACCCGGCCGACCTCGGGCTGCCCGGCGGGCGCAGCCGCCGCCGGGTGCGCGGGCTGCGGCGCGAGGAGGTAGCGCAGCTCGCGGCCATCAGCGTCGACTACTACACCCGCATCGAACAGGGCCGCGCGCACGCCATCTCCGCATCCGTCCTGGACGCCATCGCGCGGGCGCTGCGGCTCACCGGCGGCGAGGTGACGTACCTGCGGAACGTCGCGGCGCTCGACCACCGCGCGGGCGACTGCACCCCGGTCGCGGGACCGGGACAGACCGTGCGGCCCGAGGTCAGGCAGCTGCTCGACGCGATGGCCGACACCGTCCCCGCCATGGTCTTCGGCCGCGGTCTCGACATCCTCGCCTGGAATTCCCTGGGCGCCAGGGTCGGCTTCGACCTCGAACGCACCGCACCCGGGCGGCACAACTCCGCACTGCTGGTCTTCCTCGACCCCGCGGCCCGCGCACTGCACCCGGACTGGGAGCTGATCGCCGAGGAAGTGGTCGGCAACCTGCGCGCCGAGAGCGGGCGGCACCCCGACGACCCGCGGATCTGCGCGGTGGTCGGCGAACTCCTCGAACGCAGCGGGGACTTCCGCAGGGTGTGGGAGGCGCAGGCGGTGAGCGAGTGCCTGCGCGGCACGAAGCGGATCGTGCATCCGCGGGTCGGCGAGCTGCACGTCACCTTCGAGTCCTTCCGGCTGACGACCGACGACGACCAGATCCTGGTGACGTACAGCGCGCCGCGCGGCTCGGTGACGGAGTCCAGGCTGCGGGAGCTGGCGGAGCTGCCGGAGCTGCCTGTCGCGGACGCGGGCGATGCGGCGGGGCTGGAACCGGTGGCGTAACCGGGCCGGATGCGGGGCCCGAAGCGGTGGCGTAGCGACGCGGGCGGGGCCCGGACCGGTGGCGTGCGGCCCGTCCGTCTCACGTCCCGGGTGCCAGCGCCTCCCACCGCACCGTGACCTCGCCCTGCCGCAGGCGGCGCGGGTCGCCCGCCAGGGGCCAGTCCGCCGCGAGGGTGCGGACGGCGGCGATCCAGCGCTGCCTCGCGCCCAGGGCGCCGAGCGGTGCGGCTGCGGCCCAGGCACGGTCGAAGTCGCGCAGGAAGGCGTGCACCCGCTCGCCCGGCACATTGCGGTGTATCAGCGCCTTCGGCAGCCGTTCTGCCAGGTCGGACGGGGTGTCCAGGGAACCGAGCCGGGTCGCGAAGGTGACCGTGCGCGGGCCTTCGGGGCCCAGCGCCACCCACACGTGCCGACGCCCGATCTCGTCGCAGGTGCCCTCGACCAGCAGCCCGCCGGGCGCGAGCCGCGCGCACAGCCGCCGCCAGACGGCCGCCACCTCGTCCTCGTCGTACTGCCGCAGGACGTTCGCCGCGCGGATCAGCAGCGGCGCCCGCTGCCTGCCGCCGGGCAGCGGCACCTCGAAGCCGCCGTGCAGAAAGTCGAGGCCGGGCCGCTCGTAGGGTCGGGCGGCCTCGACGCGGGCCGGGTCTATCTCTATGCCGACCACCCGCGCGTCGGGGCGGACCGTCCGCAGCCTGGTCAGCAGCTCCACCGCCGTCCAGGGCGCCGCCCCGTACCCGAGGTCGACGGCGACGGGGTCGGCGCTGCGCCGCAGTACGGCGGCGTGTTCGGCGGCGATCCAGCGGTCCATCCGGCGCAGGCGGTTGGGGTTGGTGGTCCCGCGGGTGGCGCTGCCGACGGGGCGGGCGGGCGCCGGGGCGGCGGAGACGGAGGAGCGGCGGGCCATACGACGAGCCTAACAAGTCATCTCATTTGGTTCGGTAGGCTGTCGGTTGTGGTGGGGATCGTTGAGCGGTTGGTGCCGGAAGAGTTGTGGGAGTTGTTCCAGCGAGT
>NZ_JBITJM010000026.1:0-123072 GCF_044460025.1 Streptomyces sp. NPDC050161
TTTTTGGTGGTGTGGGGGGCGGTGTTGGGTGGGGCCGGCGCGGGCGGGGGGGGGGGGGGGGGGGTGTTTGGGGGGGGGGTTGGGGGGGGGGGCCGCCCCCCGCCCCGGGGGGGGGCGCCCACGGCCGTATCCCGGCCCCCCGGGGCACATTCATGGCGATTGCACGCATCCTGGCCGGAAGAGAGCGGAAGGGAGCGGAGTCACCCCGCACGCAGGCGGGGTTCGGGGGGCCCGGCTCCTTATGCTGAATCCATGACCAACTCCGCCCGCTTCGATCGCGGCCACACCGACGACTTGATGTCCTTCCTCGCCGCAAGTCCGTCCCCGTACCACGCGGTGGCGAACGCCGCGGCGCGGCTGGCGGAGGCCGGCTTCCGGCAGGTGGCGGAGACGGACGCCTGGGACGGCAGCAGCGGCGGCAAGTTCGTCCTGCGGGGCGGCGCGATCATCGCCTGGTACGTCCCGGAGGGCGCGGGCCCGGCGACGCCGTACCGGATCGTGGGGGCGCACACCGACTCCCCCAATCTGCGGGTCAAGCCGGTCCCCGACACCGGCGCGAACGGCTGGCGGCAGATCGCCGTCGAGGTCTACGGCGGCACCCTGCTCAACACCTGGCTCGACCGCGACCTGGGCCTGAGCGGCCGGGTGACCCTGCGGGACGGCAGACACCACCTGGTGCACGTCGACCGGGCGCTGCTGCGGGTGCCGCAGCTCGCCGTGCACCTCGACCGCTCGGTCAACACCGACGGTCTGAAGCTGGACAAGCAGCGCCACATGACGCCGATTTGGGGCCTGGGCAAGGTCGCCGAGGGCGATCTGATCGCCTTCGTGGCCGAGGAGATCGGCGTCGCCCCCGAGGACGTACGCGGCTGGGACCTGATGGTGCACAGCATCGAGCCGCCCGCCTACCTGGGGCGCGAGCGCGAGCTGCTCGCCGGGCCCCGGATGGACAACCTCCTCTCCGTGCACGCCGGTACGGCCGCGCTCGTCGCGGCGTCCGGCGGGGGCGGCGACCTGACGGCCATTCCGGTCCTGGCCGCCTTCGACCACGAGGAGAACGGCAGCCAGTCGGACACCGGCGCCGACGGCCCGCTGCTCGGCACGGTCCTGGAGCGTTCGGTCTTCGCCCGCGGCGGCTCGTACGAGGACCGGGCGCGGGCGCTCGCGGGTACCCTCTGCCTGTCGTCCGACACCGGGCACGCCGTACATCCCAACTACAGTGAGCGGCACGAGCCAGGGCACCACCCGATGCCCAACGGCGGTCCGATCCTGAAGGTGAACGTCAACCAGAGATATGCCACCGACGGCAGCGGGCGCGCGGTCTTCGCCGACGCCTGCGAGCGGGCCGGCGTTCCCTGGCAGGCGTTCGTCTCACACAACGCGATGCCGTGCGGCACGACGATCGGGCCGATCACCGCGGCCCGGCACGGCATCAGCACCGTCGACATCGGCGTCGCGATCCTCTCCATGCACTCGGCCCGCGAACTGTGCGGCGCCGAAGACCCGTATCTGCTGGCGAACGCCCTGACGGCCTTCCTGGAGGGCTGAGTTGGACTTCTCACTGCTGGGCCCGATCGCCGTCACGTCCGGCTCCGGCGAGCTGTCGCTCGGGCCCGCGAAACGGCGCAGTGTGCTGGCGCTGCTCCTGTTGCAGCCCAACACCACCGTCCCCCTGGAGCAGCTGATCGACTCCCTGTGGGAGGACGAGCCGCCCGAACACGCCCGTACGGTCGTCCAGGGCCATGTCTCGCGGCTGCGCGCGACGCTCGCCGAGGGCGGCGCCGACGCGTACGGCATCGAGCTGGCCACCCACGGATCGGCCTATCTCCTGCGGCTGCCCGAGGAGTTGATCGACGCCCACAGGTTCGGTGAACTGGTCGCGCTGGCGCGGCCCGAGGAGGCACCGGCCGACGCCGTACCGCTGCTGCGCGAGGCGCTGGGGCTGTGGCGCGGCCCGGCGCTGACCGGCACGGTCACCAGCCCGCCGTTCGCCGCCGCCGCCCATGCCCTGGAGGAGCGCAGGCTGACCGCGGTCGAGGCGCTGGGCCGCGCGCACGGCACGCTCGGCGAGCACGAACAGGCCGCGGCCATCCTCTACTCGGCCGCCGTCAACCACCCGCTGCGGGAAGGGCTGATCGCCGGCCTGATGGGGGCGCTGTTCCGTACCGGGCGGCAGTCCGACGCGCTGGAGTGGTTCCACCGCACCCGGCGGCTGCTCAACGAAGAGCTGGGTGTCGACCCCGGCGAGCGGCTGCGCGACGCGTACGAGGAGATCCTGCGGGCCGAGGCCGCCGACCGGCGCGAGGCGGGCTCCGCCGCGCGCGGCACCCAGCAGCGGAGCACCGGTGGCACCGCGGGAGCGGCGGCCGGCGAGGAGCGGGTGCCCGCACAGGGCGGCCCGGCCGATTCCGGCGCCCGCGGGCGCACGCCCGCCGCGCCCCGGCTGCTGCCCAGGCCGCCGGCCCGCTTCCTGGGCCGCCAGGACCAACTCGCCGCGCTGACGGGCGCTTTGACGGACCGTTCGACGGGCGAGAGTCCGCTGGCGGTGGTCGCGGGCCCGGCAGGCGTCGGCAAGACCGCCTGCGCCGTGCAGTGGGCGCACCAGTACGCGGGGGCGTTCCCCGACGGGCAGCTCTTCGCCGATCTGCGCGGCTTCGGGGAGGGCGACGAGGCGGCGCCCGCCGAGATCCTGCGGGACTTCCTGCTGGCGCTCGGCACACCCCAGGAGCGGGTGCCGACCTCGGCGCAGGCAGCGTCCGCGCTGTTCCGCTCCCTGGTCGCCGACCGCAGGCTGCTGGTCGTCCTGGACAACGCCCGCAGCTCGGCGCAGGTCAGGCCGCTGCTGCCCGGCGGCCTGAGCTGCGCCACCGTCGTCACCAGCCGCAGCAGGCTCGACGGCCTGGTCGCCACCGACTGCGCCCGCCCGGTGAGCCTCCAGGCGCTCGGCCACGCGGAGGGCGCGGCGCTGCTCGGCGCCATGCTCGGGGCGGAGCGCGTCGCCGAGGACCCGGCGGCTGCCCGGGAACTCGTCGCGCTGTGCGACGGGCTGCCGCTGGCGCTGCGGGCCGCCGCGGCCCAGCTGATGGCCAGGCCGCGCTGGCGGCTGGCCCGGCTGGCCGCCGCGCTGCGTGACGAACAGCGGCGGCTGGCCCTGCTGTCGGCCGAGGACACCGGTATCGCCGCCGCGCTGCGGATGTCCGTCGCCCGGCTGTCGGCCGACGACGCCCGGCTGCTGAGCGCCCTGGCCACCAGCGCCGACGGGCACCTGAACGCCTCGGTGGCGGCGGCGCTGGCCGGCTACGACCCGGAGCGCACCCAGGACGGCCTGGACCGGCTCGCCGACATGCACCTGGTGGACGAGGAAGCCACCGACGTCTACACGATCAGCGCTCTCACCCAGCTGTTCGCGCGGGACGAGAAGGACCATTCGGGAGACACGGACGGCGGCGGGGGCCCCGGCGGTACCGGCTGAGCGGAGTGGGCGGGGCATGGCGGGGCCGGGCGATGCGTTAGGCGTCCGTTAGTGGCACGGCAGCGGCGGGCGGCAGTGTGGTGGCACAGCAGGACGCGCCCCCAACGGGAGAGACCTCATGCCCCGCACCGCACGCACCCCCGACGCGGCAGCCCGCCGCGGCAACGGCCGGAGCGCCGCCCGGCGTCGCACCCTGCGGATCGCGGCGGCCGGTCTGACCGCCGTTGCCGCGCTCACCCTCACCGCCTGCGGCGGCAACGGCGATTCCCTCAAGACGCACGACGCCAAGCACTTCGACCCCGCGCCGCAGGACGCCGAGGACCCGGCGGCCGGGAACGGCGGGACGGCGCCGAGCGGGGCGGGCGCGTCGGACGGCAAGGGCGGCGGCGGCAAGCCGTCCGGGCAGTCGTCCCCCGAGCCCGGCGGCCACAAGACCGGTCCGGACGCCGCGAAGGACACCGCCGCGAATTCCGGCAGCGGCGGCGCCGACACCGGCGGCCACCAGCCCTGCGACGCCTCCCGTCTGCACGTCACCGCAGCGCCGCTCACCCGGCCGGTCAACCACCTGATGCTGGAGGCCAAGAACACCTCGGGCAGCACCTGCGACCTGTACGCGTACCCGTTCCTGCGGTTCGACGACGATCAGGCGCCCGTCGCCTCCTTCGACGACAGCAAGCCGCAGGCGGTCGTCAGCCTCGCCCCCGGCGAGTCCGGCTACGCCGGGGTGCTGACCTCATCGGCCGACGGCGGCGGCGCGCACGGCCACACGAGGACCTCCCTGTCGGTCCTCCTGGCCGGCCGCGACGGGCAGGGCAGCTCGGGCGGCGCCGCGCAGGTCGGGCTGCCGGGCGGCTCGGCGTACATCGACGACAGCGCCTGGGTCACGTACTGGCAGTCGGACCTCGCCGACGCCACCCAGTGGTAGCCCACGACGGCTGCCCCACCGAACCAGGGCGCCCGCATCCCCCAGCGGGCGCCCTGCCGCACCTCCCCCTGCGGCAGATGCCCGCCCCCGACGTCCCGTCATGTCCCACGCGGCGCCCTCCGCTGTCCCGCGCCTGATCCACGCTCAGGTCGTTCGTGCAGGTCACAGCCCTGGAACGGGCGTGACTTCGTCCCACGGGACGGATCCCGCCCGGATCGGCCCGCCGTCGGCCCGACGATGGTGACCGCCGTCGGGGCCGACCACCCGGCGGCTTCTCGACCGCTCGTACACCGCGTACGAACAGCGCGGCGGCCACGGCACCGACCACCGGAGCCTGGCCTACGGACTGCCGGGCGACGACGCCGCGTTCACGCCGTACCGCCCGGTGGCGTTCGGGGACTGATTCCCGGCCCTTCGGGGCGCGCATTCTTCACGGTTCGGTCCGCGTGCGGTCCGGATCGTGTCACGAGGGGCACTTCCGTCACAGGGGAGCGGAAGTGCCTCTCGCGCGCGTATGCCCACTGTGCTGGAATGCGGGACGTGCCTGGCCACCAGAACCACGCCGCGAACTCCCGCCGCAAACCGCTCGCCCCGCTGCCCGCCGAACTGTCGGGGCCGATACGGGAGTTCGTCTCCGCGCTGCGGCGGATGCACGGTGAACTGGGCTACAGCCTCAAGGACATGGAGAAGCGGCTGCCCGCCAGCCGCTCCTCCCTCTCGCGGTACCTGCGCGGCCAGAGCCTGCCCGACGAACGGCTGCTCGTGCAGTGGTGCAAGCTCTCGTTCACCGGCGAGGACCGGCTGCCCGCCCTCGTCGAACTGCTGCACCGCGCCCACGAGGCGAACGAGACGCCCCCGGCGCAGGCTCCCGCGGGGGAGCACGGCGACGGAGCGGGCGAGGGGCCCGTCCCGGTGGCGCAGTCGACCGCGGAGCCGGACACCACGACCGCCGCGGACCCGGCGGCTGCCGTCCCGGGCCGCCGCCGGCTGCACCTGGCGCTCGCCGGCCTCGGTACCGCCGTGGTCCTGGCCGCCGCCGCGGTGGCCGTCACGACGCTCACCGGCACCTCGGCGGACGCACCCGAAGGGTCAGGGGGCGCGGCGCCCGCGGTCACCGGCACCGCCCGTTTCACGGTCAACAACGTCGAGCTGGCCTGCCGGCACAGCCGCAGCCCGAACTGCGGGCTCGGTCTGGCCCGCGACCCGTACGTGCCCTACGGCCGCGCCAACGTCGTCGGACACGTCTGGCACGGCGACGTGCTGCACGCCCGCTGCCGGATCGCCGACGGCGTCTCGGTCACCGACGAGGTGGGCGGGCACAGCAGCATCTGGCTGCGCGTCGAGCACACGGGCGGCGAGGCGTGGATGCCGGGAATCCGCGTCCGTCCCGAGCAGCTGGAGAACACCGAGCTGCCGGTCTGCCCGCACTGATGGCGACATTTCCGGGCGGGCGGCGCACGCCCCGTCCGCCCGGTTCCCCGCTCCGCCGGGTCCGCCCTGGCGCATCGGACGCGAGTCGCTATCGTGGCGATGCCATGACACAGACGCTCAGCTGATCGCAGCAACTCACTGGGGGAACCACCGATGACCGCACACCGCTCCCGCCGCCGTTCCGCCGCGTATGCCGCGCTGGCCCTCGGGCTGTGCGGCACGCTCGCACTGACGGGCTGCAACAGCCACTCGAAGAAGTCGAAGAAGCACTCCTCGTCGTCCAGCCACAAGAGCAAGAAGCACAAGATCGCCGCCGCTGGTGGTGCGGCGGCAGCGGGCGCCGGCGCGGGTGCCGCGGCGCACCGGATCAGGGACTGCCGTCCCGACAACTACAAGATCCGGTTCGCCCAGCAGTCGGGCCCGCAGGGCTATGTGACGGTCACCTTCTTCAACTCGTCGAGCACCACCTGCCGGCTGCACAACGCGCCCCGGCTGCGCTTCGACAACGCCGCGAAGCCGCTGCCGCTGCTCCAGGGCGAGCCGGGCCTCATGGACGACACCAAGGTCGACGTCCCCTCGAAGGGCAAGGCGTACGCGGTCATTCCGACCGGTACCGCCGCCGCCAAGGGCACCCGGAAGAAGACCGCGCACATCGAGTTCATGACCAACCGCTCGGACATGACCATCGGGCAGACCGACTTCCCCTTCGACGAGAAGAACGATCACATCTCCGTCGGCACCACCAAGGTCACCAACTGGAACGGGCTGCTGTCCGGCGCCAAGCTGGCGGCCAAGATCCGGACCGACAGCTGACCAACAGCCGCTGAACGGCGGCGGTTTCACGTGAAACCGCCGCCGTGGGCTATCCGGCGTCCAGCCCCGCGAGCACCAGCCCCAGCCGGGCCTGTCCGCCCGCGGTGACCGTGACCGGCACACCCCAGTCCTGCTGGTGCACATGGCAGGCCGGGTACTCGATCTCCGGGTCGTCGTCGCAGGACGCGGCCATCGCCGAGACGTGCAGCACGCCTTCGGTCACGCCGTCGGCGAGCACCAGATCGCGCGCCAGGTCGGTGCCCGCGCCGGAGCCGTCGGCCAGCAGCTCCGGCGGCGTCGCGCTGACCAGCAGCCGGGTCGACGGGCCGTAGCGGGTGTCCAGCTTCTGTCCCGCGGGGGCCTGGAAGACCACGTCGAGCCGCAGGGCGCCCGGCGCGATCTCGGTGGCCGCGCGCTGGGTGCGGTGGGCGACCGACTCGACGCGGACCGCCTCATCGGGGAGGCGCAGCCGGGTCAGACGGTGCCGTGCCGACTCCACCACGACGATGTCGTCGTCGGCGAGCACCGCGTCCGACGGCTCGCGCAGGTCCGTCGCGAGCGTGCTCACCTCACCGCTCGCGGGGTCGAAGCGGCGCAGCGCGTGGTTGTACGTGTCGGCGACGGCCACCGAGCCGTCGGGCAGCGCCGTGACCCCCAACGGGTGCTGGAGCAGCGCCTGTTCGGCGGCACCGTCGCGGTGCCCGAAGTCGAACAGTCCGGTGCCGACGGCGGTACGCACCACATATCCGGCGTCGTCCCCGGCGGCGCGCTCCACCCAGCGCACCGCGCTGGTCTCCGAGTCGGCGACCCACAGCCGGTCGCCGCCGGCCGCGAGCCCGGAGGGCTGCGCGAACCACGCCTCGGCGGCCGGCCCGTCGACCAGGCCCTCGTTGGTGGTGCCCGCCGCGACCTCGACCGTGCCGGTCGCCGGGTCGTACGTCCACAGCTGGTGGACACCGGCCATCGCGATCCACAGCCGGTCCTGCCACCAGGCGACGTCCCAGGGCGAGGAGAGGTCGGTCTCCAGGGCCGGGCCCGCGGTGGGCGAGCCCTGCCACCACTGCTTGCCGGTGCCTGCCACCGTCTCCAGCGTGCCGCTCTCGGGGTCGAACACCCGGATCGCGTGATTCACCGTGTCCGCCACGGCGACCTTGCCGTCGGGCAGCAGCGCCAGGCCCTGCGGCTCGTTGAGAGCACCGGCGGCCAGGCCCCGCTCGCCGGACCCGATCCGGCGCAGCACCCGCTCGCCGTCGTCGGACAGCTCCACGAGCTGGTGCCGGGTGGTGTCCGAGACGAGGAAGGTGCCGGACGGCAGGCGCAGCGCCTTGCCGGGGAAGCGCAGGTCACCGGCGACCGGCTCCGGCGGTACGTACGGGCCGTCGCCGCGGCGCAGCGTCCCCTTCGCCGTGTGTTCCGCCTCCAGCTCGTCGACCAGCGTCTCGATGGCGTGGGCGTGGCCCTCACCGGCGTGCTGGGCGACGACATAGCCTTCGGGGTCGATGACGACGAGGGTCGGCCAGGCCCGCACCGCGTACTGCTTCCAGGTGGCCAGCTCGGGGTCGTCGAGCACCGGGTGTTCGACGCCGTACCGCTCGACGGCGTCCACGACGGCCTGGTGCTCCGCTTCGTGCACGAACTTGGGCGAGTGCACGCCGATGATCACGACGGTGTCGCGGTGGCGTTCCTCCAGCTCGCGCAGCTCGTCCAGAACATGCAGACAGTTCACACAGCAAAAGGTCCAGAAATCGAGGACGACGATGCGTCCTCGCAGGTCGGAGAGGGTGAGGTCGGTATCGCCCGTGTTCAGCCAGCCGCCCTTGCCGGTCAGTTCGGGGGCGCGGACGCGTGCACGTGAAGCCATGTCCACATTCAACGTCACCCCGGTGCGTACGCATTCCGCCGGGGTGCTGGGGAACACGTCACCCATGCAGCAATACCCCGGGCATCACTCCCCGCACTCGCGCAAGTACCTCGTCCGTGACCGGATCTTCGGTATCGGTGACGACTACTGGATCGAGGACGACCACGGGCGGCACGCCTTTCTCGTGGACGGGAAGGCGCTGCGGCTGCGGGAGACCTTCGAGCTGAAGGACACCGACGGCCGGGTGCTGATCACCATCCGCAAGAAGGTGCTGAGCCTGCGCGACGCGATGACCATCGAGCGGGACGACCGGACGCTGGCCGTCATCAAGCGCAAGCGGCTCTCGCTGCTGCGCCACCACTACCGCGTCGAGCTGGCGGACGGCACCGAGCTGGACGTCAGCGGCAAGATCCTCGACCGGGAGTTCGCGGTGGAGTACGAAGGCGAACTGCTCGCCGAGATCTCCCGGCGCTGGCTGACGCTGCGCGACACCTACGGCATCAACGTCGTCCGGGAGGACGCGGATCCGGCGCTGCTGATCGCCATCGCGGTGTGCGTGATCAGGATGGCGGAGCGGGAGCGGGGCGAGAACTGACGTCGGCCGGCGGCGGGCCGCGCCCCGGATCGCGGGGCCTCCTCCACTCGTCCGCGACCGGCCCAAACGGCCTGCACGCGCCGGGAATTGACCGTTTGCGGAGGGTATGCGCCGTTCTGGAGCGAGGCGGGCGGGCACAGTACCACCGCTCAAGGTCTCAGGCCGGGCCGCCGCCGGAAATCCACCTACGATGGTCATCCGAAAGCACTGCCGGGGTGCCCGTGCGCAGCGTAACTTAACTGCCAGACAGCAGCCCGCGTACGAACCGTCCGAGGGGTCACGTGACCGTCCATCCCAGCCTTCAGTCCTCCATCGATGCCTGGACGCACTCCATAGAAGCGGTAGTCGAGCTGGTGACACCGCTCGTCGAAAGCGAATGGAGCAGGGCAACGGACCTCCCAGGGTGGTCCGTTCGCGATGTCGTCTCCCACATCATCGGCCTGGAAAGCGAGATGCTCGGCGACCCGCGGCCGATCCACTCGCTGCCGCGCGACCTCTACCACGTGCGCAGCGAGTCGGCCCGCCGCATGGAGGTCCAGGTCGATGTCCGCCGGCACCACACCGCGCCGGAAATGCTCTCCGAACTGGAATACATCGTCATCCGGCGCTCCCGGCAGCTGCGCAACGAGAGCCGGCAGCCGGACGCGGTGATCCGCAGCCCGCTCGATGAGGACAGATCGCTCGATTTCGTGCTGCAACAGCGGGCGTTCGACGTCTGGGTGCACGAGCAGGATCTGCGCCGCGCACTGGGCAAGCCGGGCAATCTCGACTCGCCCGGTGCGTATGTGGCCCGCGATCTGCTGGTGAAGTCGCTGCCCGGGATCGTCGCCAAGCGGGCGCAGGCGCCTGCCGACTCGGCGGTGGTCTTCGATGTGGCGGGCGCTGTGGAGTTCATGCGCACGGTCCGCGTCGACGCCGCGGGCAACGGCACGGTCAACGGCAGCGTCTCGCTCGGCCCGACGGTGACCCTCGCGCTGGACTGGGACATCTTCGCCCGGCTGGCCTGCGGCCGGGTCAGGCCCGCCGCCGTCGCCGACCAGATCAAGATCGACGGGGACCGCGAACTGGCCGACGTGATCCTGGACCACTTCGCCGTCACACCGTAGGCAGCACGGCGGGCCGTCGGCACAGGGCACGACGGGGACCATGCGCACGGGGACGACGAAAGGCCCGAGGGCAGCGGCGGCTGGATCCCCGCCCCCTGTCGGCCGTCGGCCACGCACGCCGATGACGCCGTTTCACGTGAAACGCCACCCGGCGATCCGCCCGGTCAACTGGCCGTTCCTGTAGAGACGTTGGCGCCCCGCAGCGGGTGCCCCATGGAATGCGGGGCGCGGGCTGCGAGGCGCCAGGGAGACGGCGTCGGCGATGCGGTCCATCACGGCGGTGGTGAGCGGGCGGAGCGACCGGGACGCGGCTGATCCCGGCCCGCCCCGACCCTGCGAGAAGCCGCCGCCCCGCCGCCGTCCGGTCCTCAGGCGGGGACGTGGACGGCCTCGACCCGGCTCACCACAAGCCGCTCCTGCTCGCGGCGTACCGCGCGTCTGCGCAGCCGCAGGATCTGCGAGACGCCGATCGCCTCCAGGACGAAGACCGAGGCGAAGGCGATCCGGTAGTTGTCGCCGGTCGCGTCCAGCAGCACGCCGACGGCCAGCAGCGTCGTCATCGAGGCGGTGAAGCCGCCCATGTTGACGATGCCGGACGCGGTGCCCTGACGCTCGGGCGGGTTGGCCGGGCGGGCGAAGTCGAAGCCGATCATCGAGGCGGGGCCGCACGCCCCCAGCACCAGACACAGCACGATCAGCAGCGGCATCGGCGCGTGCGCGGCGGGCCAGAACACGGTGAGCGCCCACAGCGCGGCGGTGACCGCGGTGGTGCCGAACGCCAGCGGCAGCCGCGCCGCGTGATGGCGGGCGATGACCTGCCCGTAGACCAGGCCGACGGCCATGTTGGAGAGCACGATGAGGGTGAGCAGTTCGCCCGCGGTGCCCCGGGACAGGCCCTGCGCCTCGACGAGGTACGGCAGCCCCCACAGCAGCAGGAAGAACATCGCGGGGAACTGCGTCGTGAAGTGGATCCACATGCCGAGCCGGGTGCCGGGCTCGCGCCAGGCGTCCGCGATCTGCCGGCGGATGAAGGCGATGCCGGTGTGCCCGGAGGGAGCCGGCGGCGGCTCGAAGCCCTCGGGGTGGTCCTTGAGGAAGACCAGCAGCACGACGAGGACGACGACGCCGCCCAGCGCGCTGGCGGCGAAGGTGGGAGTCCAGCCGAAGGAGTGCAGCAGCCGGGCCAGCACCAGGGTGGAGACGAGGTTGCCCGCCATCCCGACCAGCGCGGCGATCTGCGCGATCAGCGGACCGCGGCGGGCCGGGAACCACCGGGCGCCCAGCCGCAGCACGCTGATGAACGTCATCGCGTCACCGCAGCCGAGCAGCGCACGCGAGCCGAGCGCCATGCCGTACGAGCTGGAGAACGCGAAGCCGAACTGGCCGATGGTGTAGAGCACCGCGCCGATGGCCAGCACCTTCTTGGCGCCGAGCCGGTCGACCAGGAGGCCGACGGGTATCTGCATGCCGGCGTAGACCAGCAGCTGGAGGATCGAGAAGGTGGACAGGGCCGAGGCGTTGATGTGAAAGCGCTCGGCCGCGTCCAGACCGGCCACGCCCAGGCTCGTCCGGTAGGTGATCGCCACGAAGTAGACGGCGACGCCGATGCCCCAGACGGCCATGGCCTTGCCGCCGCCGGGCGGATCGCCGCCCAGGGTGCGGGCCGGGGAGTTGCCGACGCCGGTGGTGCCGCTCATCGGTCGTCCCCCTGCGCGAGGTTGCGGACCCAGCTGACGTGCCGGTGCAGGGCGCCGGTGGCCGCTTCGGCGTCACCGGCCCGCAGGGCGTCGAGGATCTCGGCGTGCTCGGTGATGTTCTTGGCGATCCGGTCGGGGTGGGCGTGCATCACCGCGACACCCATCCGCAGCTGCCGGTCCCGCAGCTGCTCGTAGAGCCGGTCGAGGATCTGGTTGCCCGCGCTGCGCACAAGGGCGGCGTGGAAGCAGCGGTCGGCGACGGAGACGGCGGCCAGGTCACCCGCCGCGGCCTGCTCCTGCATGGTTTCCAGGTGCTCGGCCAGCTCGGCGAGGAGCGCCTTGGACGCCGGCACCGCCTTGGCCGCCGCGTGCTTCTCCACCAGCAGCCGGGTCTCGACCACATCGGCGATCTCCTGCGCGGAGACCGGCAGCACCAGCGCGCCCTTCTTCGGGTAGAGCTTGATCAGCCCTTCGACCTCAAGGCGCAGCAGCGCCTCCCGCACCGGTGTCCGCGATACGCCGACGGCCTCGGCCAGCTCGCCTTCCGTGAGCAGCATGCCGCCCTCGTAGCGACGCTGGAGCACGGCGTCCTTGACGTGGGTGTAGACCCGCTCGGCGGCCGGTGGCTGCTTGGTGGGGGCGGTCCCGGTGCGCTGCCGGGACGGGACGGTGGGCGCAGACGCTGGTGGCATGCGCACAGGATAGATACAACAGGTATACGAACGCCTGTGCTTTCCACCATGCGGACGGAGGAAGCGTGCGGAGTGGGCGCGGGAGGTGGCACGGGCCGGGACCGCGGAGTCCCGGCCCTGCCAGGTCTCAGGCCCGCATCAGACCCTGGGCCACGAGCCGGTCCACAACCTGGGAGTGCGCGGGCGCACAGCGCTCCCGCGCCTCCTGGCGGTCGAACCAGGCGTACTCGGCGATCTCCCGGCCGGGCACCGGCTCGATGTCCTGCGGGCCGCCGGTGAAACAGGTCATGTGCAGACGGCGGCCGTTCTGTCCGTGCGCGACGTCGTGGATGACGAACGCCTCCGCCAGCCCGCCGGCCGGAACCGTGAGGCCCAGTTCCTCGGCCAGCTCGCGGGAGAGCGCCTCGGGCGCGGTCTCCCCCTCCTCGTACTTGCCGCCCGGCAGATAGAACGTGTCGTTGCCGCGTGTGCGGACGCTCAGCAGCCGCCCGTCGCGCAGGTGCAGCCAGCCCACCGAGCGCAGCGGCGCCGTACGGTCCAGCGCGATCAGCACCTCGCCGGTCTCCTCGTCCACCCGGCGGGCCCGCTCGGTGAAGCCGAGGCCGTCGTAGAACCTGCGGGAGCGCTCGTTGCGCGCGAAGACTTCGAGGGTGAGCGCGCCGTGCAGCGAGGCGGCGTGCTCGACCAGGGCCCGGCCGGTGCCGCGGCCCTGCGCCTCGGGGGCGACGAACAGGCCGCCGATCTCCGGTCCGAGCAGCCCCAGCAGACCGACGACGGTGCCCTCGCGTTCGGCCACCCAGTTGTCCGCCGTGACCAGGTACACCTCCCGCAGGATGCGGGCCCGTTCGCCTTCGCCCTCACCCGGGATGAAGGGGTGGGCCTGGCGTACCGCCCGCGACCACAGGTCGGTGACGGCCGCCTCGTCGGCTGGCCGATAAGGCCGGATGATCATGTCGCTGCTCATGCCGCCGACGCTAAACAGCGCTGACGGCAGCGGCAAATCCTTTCCGGTCGCACCCCACGGCGGCCGGGCCCGCCCGCCCCTCGTATGC
This sequence comes from Streptomyces sp. NPDC050161, assembly GCF_044460025.1. Classification (NCBI taxonomy): domain Bacteria; kingdom Bacillati; phylum Actinomycetota; class Actinomycetes; order Kitasatosporales; family Streptomycetaceae; genus Streptomyces; species Streptomyces sp. NPDC050161. Next base: position 13,645 of record NZ_JBITJM010000026.1, read on the forward strand.
CGGAAGGGGGACAGCCGGTACGTCTCAAGTCGGAGCCGAATCCGTACCTGACGCGTACGAACCCGCGAGGATTCCATGGGTGAATAGAGGTGCGGAGCCGGACCGGCTCCGGCACCGGAGGGGGAGAAACACCATGCAGCCCAGGACGACCGCCGGCCGCCGCACCCGGAACACCGTTGTGGTGGCACTGCTCGTTGCCGCTGTCTGGGCCGGCACCAGCCTGGCCCGCAGCGCCGCGCACGCCGACCCGTCGGCACCGACGGGCCCGGTCGCGCACTTCAGCCGCGCCGTGGAGCTCATCCGCGGCTGACACCCGCCGATCGAAGGGAACGGCCCGTGACCGCAGTTGCGATCACGGGCCGTCCTCTTCCGTCCCGGGCACTAGCCCCAGGTCATCAGCCGCTTCGGCTTCTCCAGGATGCCCGCGATGTCGGCGAGGAGCTTGGAGCCCAACTCACCGTCGATCAGGCGGTGATCGAACGACAGGGCAAGCGTGGTGACCTGACGGGGCTTGACCTTGCCCTTGTGCACCCACGGCTGGAGCTTGACCGCGCCGAAGGCGAGGATCGCCGACTCCCCCGGGTTGAGGATCGGCGTACCGGTGTCGACGCCGAAGACGCCGACGTTGGTGATCGTGACCGTGCCGCCGGACATCGCGGCCGGCGAGGTCTTGCCCTCGCGGGCGGTGGCGACCAACGCGCTCAGTTCCTCGGCGAGTTGGGGCAGCGTCTTGACGCCGGCGTCCTTGATGTTCGGGACGATCAGCCCGCGCGGGGTCGCCGCGGCGATCCCGAGGTTGACGTAGTCCTTCTGCACGATCTCCTGGTGCTCCTCGTCCCAGGACGCGTTGGCCTCCGGGTGGCGCTTGAGGGCGACCAGGAGTGCCTTGGCGACGAAGAGCAGCGGGTTGACGCGCAGGCCCGCCATGTCCGGGTCCTGCTTGAGCTCCTGAACGAGCTTCATGGTGCGGGTGACGTCGACGGTGATGAACTCCGTGACGTGCGGCGCGGTGAAGGCCGAGGCGACCATCGCCTGCGCGGTGGCCTTGCGCACGCCCTTGACCGGGATGCGGGTCTCGCGTGCGGACGCCTCGACCGTGCCGACGGCCGCCGGTGCGGCTTCCTCGGGCGCGACGGCGGTTTCACGTGAAACCGGCGCGGCGGCGGACGCCGCGGCGTGCACGTCCTCCCGGGTCACGACACCGTCGGCACCCGTCGGCACCACGGCGGCCAGGTCGATGCCGAGGTCCTTGGCGAGCTTGCGCACCGGCGGCTTGGCCAGCGGGCGGCCCGCCGACGGCACGGCGGGCGCCACCGGCTCCGGAGCGGGTGCGGTCCGCCCGTTCAGCTCGGCCTGAAGGCCCGCGGTCACCGGCTCCTGCTGGGCCGGAACCCCCGGCTGCGCCTTGCGCGGCCGGCGCTTGGTCGACGACGGAGCGGCGCCGTAGCCGACGAGCACGGCCTGCCGGCCCTGCGGCTCGGCCTCTTCCTCGGGCGCGGCCGGAGCCTCCGCCGGGGCGGGCGCACCGACGGGGCCCGCGCCCGGGTCGGTGTCCACCGAAATGATGACGGTGCCGACGTCGACGGTGCTGCCCTCATCGAAGTTCAGCGTGTGCACCACCCCGTCGTAGGGGATGGGCAGTTCGACGGCGGCCTTGGCGGTCTCGACCTCGCAGACGACCTGGCCGTCGGCGACGGTGTCGCCCGGCTGGACGTACCACTTGAGAATCTCGGCCTCGGTGAGTCCCTCGCCCACGTCGGGCATCTTGAACTCGCGGAAACGCTGTGCCTGGGCGGCGGTTGCAGTCATGGTCACGGCTCTCCTCAAACCCCTCAGTACGCCAGCGCGCGGTCGACGGCGTCGAGCACCCGGTCAAGGCCCGGGAGGTACTCGTCCTCCAGCCGGGACGGCGGATACGGGGAGTGGAAGCCGCCGACCCGCAGGACCGGGGCCTCCAGGTGGTAGAAGCAGCGCTCCGTGATGCGGGCGGCGATCTCGGCGCCGAGACCGAGGAAGACCGGAGCTTCGTGTACGAGCACCAGACGGCGGGTCTTCTCCACCGACGCCTGGACGGTGTCGAAGTCGACGGGGGAGAGCGAGCGCAGGTCGACGACCTCGACGGACTTGCCCTCCTCGGCCGCGACCTTGGCGACGTCCGTACAGACCTTCACCATCGGCCCGTAGGCGGCGAGCGTGAGGTCCGAACCGGCCTGGGTGACCCGGGCCTTGTGCAGCGGGTCCGGGATCGCCTCGGTGTCCAGGCGCGACTTGTCGTGGTAGCGGCGCTTGGGCTCGAAGTAGATGACCGGGTCGTCACCCGCGATGGCCTGCTGGAGCATCCAGTAGGCGTCGGACGCGTTCGAAGGCGTCACGCACTTGAGCCCTGCGACGTGCGCGAACAGCGCCTCGGGGGACTCGGAGTGGTGCTCGACCGCGCCGATGCCGCCCGCGTACGGGATGCGGATGACGACGGGCACCTTGACCTTGCCCAGCGCGCGGGCGTGCATCTTCGCGAGCTGGGTGACGATCTGGTCGTAGGCGGGGAAGACGAAACCGTCGAACTGGATCTCCACGACCGGGCGGTAGCCACGCAGGGCCATGCCGATCGCGGTGCCGACGATGCCGGACTCGGCGAGCGGGGTGTCGATCACCCGGTCCTCGCCGAAGTCCTTCTGAAGGCCGTCGGTGACGCGGAAGACGCCGCCGAGCTTGCCGACGTCCTCACCCATCACGAGGACCTTGGGGTCGGCCTCCATGGAGGCCCGCAACGAGGCGTTGATCGCCTTGGCGATGGTGATCTTCTCGTGGACGGCCATGATCAGTTCTCCTCCGCGGCGGCATCGGCGTCGGCGAACGACGCCTGGTACGCGGCGAACTGCGCGCGCTCCTCATCGACGAGCGCGTGCCCGTCGGCATAGACGTTCTCGAAGATCGCCATGGTGTCCGGGTCGGGCATTGCCCGTACGGCGTCGCGGACCCGCTTGCCCAGGGCGTCGCTCTCCTCCTCGATCCCGGCGAGGTAGGCGTCGTCGACGAGACCCTCGGTCTCCAGGTACGTCCGCAGCCGCAGGATCGGGTCCTTGGCCTCCCAGGCCAGCGTCTCCTCGTCGGCCCGGTACTTCGTCGGGTCGTCGGACGTGGTGTGCGCGCCCATCCGGTAGGTGAACGCCTCGACCAGCATCGGTCCCTGGCCGGTGCGGGCCCGCTCCAGGGCGGCCTTGGTCACCGCCAGACAGGCCAGCACGTCGTTGCCGTCGACGCGGACGCCGGGGAAGCCGAATCCGCGGGCACGCTGGTAGAGCGGCACCCGGGTCTGCTTCTCGGTGGGCTCGGAAATCGCCCACTGATTGTTCTGGCAGAAGAAGACGACCGGGGCGTTGTAGACCGCGGAGAAGGTGAAGGATTCGGCGACATCTCCCTGGCTGGAGGCGCCGTCACCGAAATAGGCGATGACCGCGGAATCCGCGCCGTCCTTCTGCACACCCATCGCATAACCGGTCGCGTGCAGCGTCTGCGCGCCGATGACAATCGTGTAGAGGTGGAAGTTGTTGCTGTTGGGATCCCAGCCGCCGTGGTTGACGCCACGGAACATGCCCAGCAGATTCGTCGGGTCGACGCCACGGCACCAGGCCACGCCGTGCTCGCGGTAGGTCGGGAAGACGTAGTCGTCGTCCCGCAGAGCGCGGCCCGAGCCGATCTGGGCGGCCTCCTGGCCGAGCAGCGAGGCCCACAGACCCAACTCGCCCTGGCGCTGGAGCGTGGTGGCCTCGGCGTCGAACTTCCGCGTCAGCACCATGTCGCGGTAGAGACCGCGCAGTTCGTCGGGGGACAGATCGATCGCATAGTCCGGGTGCTCGACCCGCTTTCCCTCGGGAGTCAGCAGTTGAACGAGCTGATCCCTTTCCGCCTGGTCAGCGGCCTTGGCCTTGGCCGGTGACGCCTTTTTGGCGGTGGTGCGCTTGCTGCCGCTGCGGGTGGTTTTCCGCTGGGCAGTGCCTTCCACGGTCACGTGCTGCTCCTCCGTCTGTCCGGCCCCCGGGGTCCGCCGGTGGCCGTATTGCGGCTCACCCGGTATCCGATACGGCGCACGGGGTGTGTGCGAACGCGGCCTGATCCGGGTGGAACAAAGCGCCCCGGAAGGTGGCCTGCTCATTGCACGTTACCTATTGTCAAAGCCTAAGTGGAAACGGCCCTGACCTGCGATTTTGCTTGGATTTCCAAGTAAATCGCCAAGGCTGGGAACAACTCCTGGTCACAGCGTTGCAGGCCGCCGGGACAACGGCACGTTATATCGGTGACCTGGAGCACGGGAAGAGTCCATGTGTGAGACTGGGGCCGTGCGCGAAGACGGAAAAATCACGGTATTCCTGCTCGATGATCACGAAGTGGTGCGGCGGGGCGTCCACGAAATGCTGGCGGTCGAGGACGACATCGAAGTGGTCGGTGAAGCAGGCACCGCCGCAGATGCCCTGGTCAGGATCCCGGCGACGCGTCCGGATGTAGCCGTACTCGATGTCCGGCTACCGGACGGCAGCGGCGTCGAGGTCTGCCGCGAGATCCGGGCGCAGAACGAGGACATCGCCTGCCTGATGCTCACCTCGTTCGCGGACGACGAGGCCCTTTTCGATGCGATCATGGCCGGTGCGGCCGGATATGTCCTCAAAGCCATCCGCGGCAACGAGCTGCTGGCCGCCGTCCGTGACGTCGCGGCCGGAAAGTCACTGCTCGACCCCGTGGCCACCGCCCGCGTTCTCGAACGGCTGCGCGGCGGCGCCGACAAGGGTGACGACAAGCTGGCGAGCCTCACCGACCAGGAACGCAAGATCCTCGACCTGATCGGCGAGGGCCTGACCAACCGCGCCATCGGCGAACGGCTTCACCTCGCCGAGAAGACGATCAAGAATTACGTCTCCAGCCTGCTCTCCAAGCTCGGCATGGCCCGCCGCTCCCAAGCCGCCGCCTACGTCGCCCGGATGCAGGCCGAGCGCCGCTGACCCCCACCGGGACGGCGCCCGCACCCCGGCCCGCCGTCCCGGATTCCGGCGCGCCAATCGGGACCAACGTCCCGGATTCTCGGGGCTGCTGCCTCTACTGACGGCCGGTTGCCATGGGCACGCTGGCAGCATGCCCACCGACGACCACCGCGCGATCGAACTGCTCAGCCGCACCCCGTACGGACGGGTGTCGGCCAGCCGGCGGGCACTGCCCTTCACCACCGTCACCCGGCATCTCGTCACCGACGGCCGGCTGATCCTGCGGCTGCACCGCGGTTACGGCTACCACCACGCGCTGGACGGCAGCGTCGTCGCGTACGAGGCGGACAACGTCGACAGTGGCGCCTGCGACGCCTGGTCCGTGCAGTGCACCGGCACCGCCAGGGTCATCGAGCCCGCGCCGGCCGAACGCGAGCGCTTCGGCCGCACCCCGCGGCTGGCCGACGGCGTGCCGTTCGACCCGGTGTTCCTGCGCATCGAGCCGGAATTCATGACGATGCACCACCTGGCGGACGTACCGGTCTTCCGATACGCCCACTAGTCCCCTGGCCAGTGATCTAACATCTGGCGCGTGCTGCGCTCATCTGTAGTCCGGACGGCGGTCGCGCCCGACGGACCCACCCTCGACTCGTTACTGCACCACTACGTCGACGCAGGGGAGCCGCTCTCCTGCGAACCCGTCGCCGAGGGGCTGCTCAACCGCGGATACGTTCTGGTCACCACCCACGGCCGGTTCTTCCTCAAGCACCACCTCGACGGCGACCGCACCGGCATCGCGCGCCAACACCGCGCCACCCGCAGGCTCGCCGCGCTCGGCCTGCCCCTCGCCCCGCCGCGCGCCCGCGCCGACGGCCGCACGGTCACCGTCCTGGACGGCCGCTGCTACGCCCTGCATCCGTGGGTCGAGGGCGAACACCTCGGCGGCGCCGCGCTCAGCCCCGGCCAGTCCCGGCACCTCGGCGCGCTGCTCGGCCTCGTCCACACCGCCCTGGAACAGGTCATGCGGACCGGCTCCGCACCACGGCGCACGCCGCGTCCGCAGCGCAGCGCGGAGCCCGCGCGGACCTTCGAGATGATCGACGAACTGCTGGCCATGGCCCGCGGCACCCGCCCGCGCACCAGCTTCGACGAACTGGCCGAACACCGGCTGCGGGAGCGCCGGACGCTGCTGGCGCGCCATGCCCACCGGCGTCCCGCGGACCCCGCCGCAGCCGCCACCGGCTGGGTGCACGGCGACTTCCACCCGCTGAACGTCCTCTACCGGGACGCCGAACCCGCCGCGATCGTGGACTGGGACCGGCTGAGCGTGCAGCCCCGCGCGGAGGAGGCGGTGCGCGCCGCGGCGATCTTCTTCGTGCGTCCCGGCGGGACGCTGGACCTGGCGAAGGTGGCGGCGTACGCGGGCGCCTACCGCAGCGCGCGCGGCGCGGATGCCGGCGAGCTGGCCGCGGCCGTCCACCGGGTGTGGTGGGAGCGGCTGAACGACTTCTGGATGCTCACCTGGCGCTACCGGCTGGGCGACCGGCGCACCGATCCGCAGTTCCCCGCCGCCTCCGCGCTGGCCGTGTGGTGGACGCGCGAATACGAGGCGGTACGGGACGCGTTCACCGGGTGAACCGCGGGGCGGCTCAGCCGCCCGCCCCGGCCACCGCCCCGGCGTCCGTACCCGTGGTGGAGCCCCCGTCGGTGGTCCCGCCGTCCGTCGTCCCGCCGTCGGTGGTGCCGCCGTCCGTCGTCCCGCCGTCCGTCGTCCCGCCGTCGGTGGTGCCGCCGTCCGTCGTCCCGCCGTCGGTGGTGCCGCCCGTGGTGCTGGTCGGGGGCGTGGTCGTCGGGGTCTCCACCGGGCTGGAGGGGGTCTGGGATGTGGAGGGGCTCTCGGGCGGCGGGGTGGTCTCGGGCTGCGGCTGGGTGTAGCCGCCGGTCCCGCCGGGTTCGGTGACCTCGTCCGTCGGCTCGTCGCTCGGCGGCTCGGTGGTCTCCTCCTCCGTCGATGACGAGGCGGAGGGCGACTTGGTGGGGTCGGGGGACGTGCCGCCGCCGTTGCCGCTGTTCTGCAGCGCGAAGGCCACGCCGACGGCGATGGCGATCACCGCGAGCGCCGCGATCAGCCAGATCTTGCCGCGTCCGCTCTTCGCGGAGCGGTGGCCGCCCTCGAAGGCGCCGTCGTCCGCGTGCATCCCGGGCGGCAGGATCGGGTTGGCCGCGGTGGGGCCGGCGTCCGAGCGCGGCATCGCGGTGGTGGCCGCGGTGCCCATCGCTGGGGTGCCGCCCTCGTGCACGGCGACCGGGCCGGTGTTCCAGGTGCCGGTGTGGCCACCCTGCTCGTGCAGCATCTGCAGCGAGTACTGGACCAGGCCGCGCATCTCCTCCGCGGTCTGGAAACGGTCGTCGGGGTCCTTGGCCAGCGAGCGCATGACCAGGCCGTCCAGCTCCGGCGGCACCGCGTCGGCGACATCGGACGGCGGGACGGGCATGTCCTGGACGTGCTGGTAGACAACCGAGAGCGGCGTCTCGCCGGTGAACGGCGGTCGCAGCGCGAGCAGTTCGTACAGCAGACAGCCGGTGGCGTAGAGGTCGGAGCGGGTGTCGACGGTCTTGCCGAGCGCCTGCTCGGGGGAGAGGTACTGCGGGGTGCCCATGACCATGCCGGTCTGGGTCATCGTGGACTGGGCGCCGTGCAGCGCGCGGGCGATGCCGAAGTCCATGACCTTGACGGCGCCGCTGTTCGTGATGATCACGTTCGCGGGCTTGATGTCACGGTGCACGATGCCGTGCTGATGGCTGTAGGCCAGCGCCTCCAGCACACCGGAGACGATGATCAGTGCCTGGTCCGGCGGCGGTGCGTCGGCGTTCAGCAGCAGGTCACGGATGGTCCGGCCCTCGACCAGCTCCATCACGATGTACGGCACGGTGTTGCCGCCGACGAAGTCCTCGCCCGAGTCGTAGACCGCGACCACCGCGTGGTGGTTCAGGCCGGCCACGGACTGTGCCTCGCGGGTGAAGCGGGCCTTGGACACCGGGTCCTCGGCGAGGTCGGCGCGCAGCAGCTTCACGGCGACGGTACGGCCGAGCCGTACGTCCTCGGCGGCGAACACCTCCGCCATGCCACCGCGGCCGAGCCGGTGCGTGAGCCGGTAGCGGCCGTCGCCGACCAGCCCGCCGTTGCCCCACATCTCCGGTACGTCGGGGATATTGGAGCCGGTGGCGTCAGGATCGGACGGGCCCTGGGGGCTCTGCGTCGGTGCCATCGGTCCTCGCCGTCGAATCGATCCGCGTGAGCGGTAAGGTCTCGGTCCTCGCCAGGGCCTGGCGAAACTGCGCCCGCCCTGTTGGAGCACGCTACAGGCTCCGCGGCACCCGCCGGTCCGTGGAGGACCGGCCATCAAACCTTCCGGATACCAAGTGTCGCAAGTTGACCGCGGGTAATCGAAGCCCTCGTCCGTTCCCGGCCGTAACCGGATCTTGCACATCTGGTCACGGAACGGGCACACAGCTTGACGTGTCCCCGGCCTGGGGCAGACTTGGCAGCGAAATCATGGATTTTGATCGCCATACATGCAGGCAGTGCGCCGAGGGGGAAGCGGAACGATGAGCCAGGACGGCGCTCAGGGCCAATTCGATGGCCGGGCGGTCGGCGGAGGACGTTACCAGCTTCGTGATCTTCTCGGCGCCGGCGGTATGGCATCCGTGCACCTCGCCTACGACAGCGTGCTCGACCGCGAGGTGGCGATCAAGACCCTGCACACGGAACTGGGCCGTGAGCAGGCATTTCGTGAGCGATTCCGGCGTGAGGCGCAGTCCGTCGCCAAGCTGACGCACACCAATATCGTCTCGGTTTTCGACTCCGGCGAGGACGAAATCGACGGCGGCATGGTGCCGTACATCATCATGGAGTACGTCTCAGGACAGCCGCTCCGTTCCGAACTGGACAACGACATTGCGCAGCACGGCGCGATGCCGACCGAAAAAGCACTGAAAATCACCGCGGATGTGCTCGCCGCGCTCGAAGCGAGCCATGAGATGGGCCTGGTCCACCGGGACATCAAGCCGGGCAACGTCATGATGACCAAGCGCAACGTCGTCAAGGTCATGGACTTCGGTATCGCCCGCGCCATGCAGTCCGGTGTGACGTCGATGACGCAGACCGGCATGGTCGTCGGCACCCCGCAGTACCTCTCGCCCGAGCAGGCGCTGGGCCGCGCCGTGGACGCCCGCTCCGACCTCTACTCCGTCGGCATCATGCTCTTCGAGCTGCTGACCGGGCAACTGCCGTTCGACGCGGACTCCCCGCTCGCGATCGCGTACGCGCACGTGCAGGAGGAGCCGCCGGTTCCGTCGAGCATCAACCAGTCGGTGCCGCCCGCGGTGGACGCGCTGGTCGCCCGTGCGCTGAAGAAGAACCCCAACGAGCGTTTCCCCACCGCCGAGGCGATGCAGGACGAGTGCCTGCGCATCGCCGGAACCGCGCAGTCCGGCGGGACACCGCTGATCATCAGCGAGGGCCCGCGGGCGCGCACGAGCGGTGCGTCGGTCTCCTCCGCGGTATTCCCCACGGCGACCGGCAACGCTCCGCACACCCCGGCGCCGCCGAACGTGCAGCAGCCGTACCAGCCGCCGCAGAACGGGGGCTTCGGGCCCTCCACCCCGCCGCCGGTGAACAACGCCTTCCCGACTCCGGTGCCGGGCCCCGCACCGTACAACGCCGGCGGTTTCCCGACCCCCGCCCCGGCTCCGGCACCGTTCACACCGCCGCCCGTGGCGCCCCCGATGCCGGTCGGCGGCGGCCCGCGTCCGCGGAAGAACAACACCCCGGTGATCGTCGTCTCGGCGATCGTCGGTGTCGTCGTGGTGACCGCCATCGCGATCGGCATCGGGCTGAGCGCCGGATCCGGGGACAACAAGGGCAGCGGCAGCAGCCCCACGTCGACGTACACGCCGTACTCGTCCCCGACGGTGAGCACCCGGCCCGAGGACAAGAACTCGACGGTGACGACCGACAGGTGCACCAACGCCTCCCACCCCTACGGCGAGAAGAAGAAGGTCTATTTCCCGTCCTTCATCTACCGGAACCTGGAGTCGGTGAAGGCGTGCATGGACGCGGCGGGCTGGAAGTACACCGTCAAGGAGGAGAACGACTCGCTCTGGGGGAAGAACACCGTCACGAAGCAGTCGCCGACCGGCCTCGACCGGTGGGATCCGGACAGCGGCGAACCCATCGAGCTCACCGTCTCGACGGGGCGCAGCAACTGACGCGGGACCGCACGGAGAACACGGAGAAGAGGGGCCCGGCACGCGGAATGCGCGCCGGGCCCCTCTCTGCGTTCCCTGCCTCGTCCGGTGACAGGACACCGGCGGGCCGGACGGTCAGAGATACGGGCCGGAGCGGGTGGCGCCGTGACCGCCGAGGTGGTCCTCGCCGTCCTCCGCCGCTGCGGCACCGGGCGGCAGTGCCCGGCGCATCGTCTCCAACTGGGCGCGGGCGGCCATCTGTTGCGCGAACAGCGCGGTCTGGATGCCGTGGAACAGGCCCTCCAGCCAGCCGACCAACTGGGCCTGCGCGATGCGCAGTTCCGCGTCGGTGGGCACCGATTCGTCGGTGAACGGCAGCGACAACCGCTCCAGTTCCTCGACCAGTTCGGGCGCCAGCCCGTCCTCCAGCTCCTTGACCGAGCTGGAGTGGATCTCCTTCAGGCGGACCCGGCTCGCTTCGTCCAGCGGAGCGGCCTTCACTTCCTCCAGCAACTGCTTGATCATGCTGCCGATCCGCATGACCTTCGCCGGCTGCTCGACCATGTCCGTCACCGGCATCTCCCGGGGCTCTTCGTCGCCGTCCCCGCCGCCGGAGCCGGCGCTGCCGAGCGCCATGCCGTCCGGGCCGACAACCAGGACGTGCGGACTCTCCTGCGACCGTTCGTTCATCGGCATATCCATGCCGCCATTCTCTCGTACACGCGACCTTCCACGAGGGTGCCCCCACCACACCGTGATCCACCCTCCGCGAACCCCGGGCCGCTCCGTCCGCCTCTGGTGACCTGCGGTAGCGGGGGGGGCGGCCGGAGGCAGGAGGCGCCCGCCCCTCGCTTCGGGTCCGCGAGGTTTCACGTGAAACCGGCGGGGCCGGCCGTGTCCGCCATTCGGGTTTCACGTGAAACCGGCGCCGCGGCATGCCGTACGCGCCTCCCGGCCGGGAGATCAGTACCGGCGCAGCCGCAGGGCGAGGAAGGCCAGGCCGAGGCCGGTGAGGGCCAGTCCTGCTCCCATCGGCAGCACCCGCTCGACCCGGGCCGTCGAGCCGTTGAAGGTGTACGGCCCGCCCGCGGTGGGCGATTCGGCCTCCACCGCCGCCGGCTCCGAGCTGCGCCGGTCCTCACTGCCGACGGTTGCCGACGGCTCGTCCCAGCGGGGCGGGCGGCTCGACGTCCCGGTGCCCCGCCGGTGCGACGGCCGGCTCGGCGAGACGGCGGAGCTGGGGGAGGCCGAAGGCGAGGCGGCGGGGCGGGGCGGCTTCGCCTTGCCGGACGGGGTGCCCGTGCCCGGCCTTTTGGCTCCCGGGGCGGGACGGCCGGCGTCAGGGTCTGCCGCGTGCCGGGGCGGGCCGGACGGGATCGCCCCGGCGGGCGCGCCGGGACCACCGGTCTCGGCGGGCGCGTCCGCCAGGTCCGGCCATCCACCGGGCGGGACGGCACCGTTCACGGGCGGTCCGTTCGCGTCCCGGCCGGCGTCGCCCGGTACGGAATCCGCCGGGGGCGGGGGGACGATGGGCGGGCCGTGCGGCGGGACATGGGACCACGGGGTGTCATCGGCGTACCGGCCGTGCGGGTGCCGCGGCTCGTCCAGGAACCCGAGGAAGGCGTCCGGCAGCTCGGCGAGACCGGCGAAGGGTTCCGGCAGGTGGCTGTCGGAGGCCGGGCCGTCGTGATGGTGGCGGTGGGTCGCGCCGCCGCCCGTGAGCCGCAGGCGCGGCGGAGCGGTATCGGCGGCGCGGGCCGCGCGCAGGAAGCTGCGGTCGGTGGGGGCGGCGCCCGCCGGTGACGCCGCCGCGACGAGGGCCGCCACCGGGACGGGCAGCGCGGCGGACAACACCAGCAGGCCGGTGGCAAAGCGCGTACGGAATCGTGGAGCCACGGTCGTGCCCCTCCCGTGCCGAGCCGTCGAGTGACGTGCTCAGCGTCACACGGCACCCGGGTCGCGGCATCTTGGAGATGTCGCTCAGGTGACGGGGCGGGGCGGGGAACGCGGGCCCTGCGAAGGCGGGCCGGGGGGGCGGGCAGGCGGCGGGCCGGCCACCGTCCCGCGGTGGCCGGCCCGTCCGGTCGTGCTCAGCCCGTCGTCAGGACGACCTTGCCGACGTGGGTGCTCGCGTCGACGACGCGGTGCGCCTCGGCGGCCTGGTCCATCGGGATCGTGCGGTCGATGATCGGGCGGACCTGGCCGTTGGCGATCAGCGGCCAGATGTGTTCGCGTACGGCCGCGACGATGGCCGCCTTCTCGCCCAGCGGGCGGGCGCGCAGGCCGGCCGCGGTGATCGCGGCACGCTTGGAGAGCAGGGTGCCGATGTTCAGCTCCGCCTTGATCCCGCCCTGCATGCCGATGATGGCGAGCCGCCCGCTGACCGCCAGCGCCTTGACGTTCCGTTCCAGGTACTTCGCGCCGATGATGTCGAGGATGACGTCCGCGCCCTTGCCGTCGGTGGCCCGGCGGATCTCCTCGACGAAGTCCTGTTCGCGGTAGTCGATGAGGATGTCGGCGCCCAACTCGGCGCACCGCGCCAGCTTTTCGGCGCCGCCCGCGGTGACCGCGACGCGCGCGCCGACGGCCTTGGCCAGCTGGATCGCCATGGTGCCGATGCCGCTGGACCCGCCGTGCACCAGCAGGGTCTCGCCGGGGCGCAGATGCGCGATCATGAAGACGTTCGACCAGACCGTGCAGGCGACTTCGGGCAGCGCGGCGGCCGACACCATGTCGAGGCCCTGCGGCAGCGGCAGCACCTGTCCCGCCGGGACGGCGACCTTCTCCGCGTACCCGCCGCCGACCAGCAGGGCGCACACCTCGTCGCCGACGGACCAGCCGTGCACGCCGGGCCCGAGCGCCGCGATCCGTCCGGCGCATTCGAGGCCGGGGTAGGGGGACGAGCCGGGCGGCGGATCGTAGAAGCCCTGACGCTGCAGCAGATCAGCGCGGTTGACCGCGCTGGCCACGACCTCGATCAGGACCTCGCCTTCGGCGGGCTGCGGATCCGGCACGTCGGCCCAGACGAGGGCTTCGGGGCCGCCGGGTTCGGGAATGGTGATCGCTCGCATGGCCGCGAGGCTACTCGCCGGTGGTGCCAGGGGCGACAGCACGGGGCCGCGCGGCCCCGCCCCGTGTGGGCAGACCGCGGGCCGTCCTTGCGTCCGTGCTCAGTCGTCCGCCCGGCGCATCGGCGAGACCCCCGAGCCGGGCAGCGGCGACTTGCCGGTGCGGCTGCTCCGGCCCGCCAGGTCCGGGTCGTCCGGGACCGCGCGGACGATGGTGATCAGCCGGTCGGCGGCCTGGAGCGGGCTGGCCGCCGGGTCGTCGTAGCCGAGGAGCCGGTGGCCGCGCAGGACGGAGACGACCAGGTCGCCCGTCTCGCGTACGGACTTGCCGACCTCGGCCTTCACCACCGGACGCTCGATCAGGTCGAGGCCGCTGCCCTGCTGGATCAGGTCCTCCATCACCGTGCCGGCGCTGGGGCTCTGGACGGAGAGTCCCAGCAGGCGTCCGGCCGCGCTGGCCGAGGTGATCACGGAATCCGCGCCGGACTGCCGCAGCAGCGGCGCGTTCTCCTCCTCGCGGACCGCGGCCACGATGTTGGCCTTCTTGTTCAGCTGACGCGCGGTCAACGAGACCAGTACGGCAGTGTCGTCGCGCTGGGTCGCGATGATCACCTGGTGGGCGCGCTGGATCTCGGCCCGTACGAGCACATCGCTGCGGGTGGCGTCGCCGATCACACCAACGAAGCCCTCGGCGACCGCCGAGTCGATCACCTTGGGGCTGGGGTCGACGACCACGATGCGGTCGCGGGTCAGGCCGGTGGCGCAGAGGGTCTGGACCGCGGAACGGCCCTTGGTTCCGTAGCCGACGACGACGGTGTGGTCACGCAAGGTTTTTCTCCAGCGTTTCAGTTGCCACTGCTCGCGGGTGCGCTCGGTCAGCACTTCCAGTGTGGTGCCGACCAGGATGATCAGGAAGAGCACCCGCAGGGGCGTGATGAGCAGGATGTTCAGCAGCCGTGCGCTGTCGCCGTACGGGACGATGTCGCCGTAGCCGGTGGTGGAGAGCGTGACGGTGGCGTAGTAGACGCAGTCGAGCAGGTCGACCGAGCCGTTGGCGTTGTCGTGGTACTCGTCGCGGTCGATCCAGACGATGACGACCGTCGCGACGAGGACCAGCAGGGCCATCAGCAGCCGCCTGGCGACCTGCCGTATCGGCGCCACCGGCGTCCGGCGCGGCAGCATCACCTGGTGGGAGTTGTCCTCGGGGATCTCACGCGCCGCGGCATCGTGGGAGGGGAGCTTCACGCGGCGCCTCCGGTCGGGGGTGCGGGAACAGTGGAGCGTACGGGACCGGCGGGGCCGGGGTGCGCACCGGGTCCGTACGCGGGGCCCGGCGCGGACCGGTCCGTCAGCCCGCTCTCGGGGCCGCCCGCCGTCCCGCCGGCCGGCCAGGGAAGTTCCAGGATGCCGACCTCGGTGCCGCGTTCCGCGCCGCCGGGCGGGATGACGGCGAGCGCGTCGGCCGCCGCGATGCCGCGCAGCATGGCGGGCCCGTGGAAGCGCAGCGGCTGTGCCGTCAGCCCGCGTGCGTCCTCGCGGTAGATCACCGGGACCAGCCGGGTGTCGTGCGGATGCCCCGGTACGGCGTCGCCGAGCGGCGCGCGGTGCGGGAGCGAGGGACGGCGCGCGGCGAGCGTTCCGAGCAGCGGTTCGGCCAGGGTCAGCAGGCCGGAGACGGCGGCGAGGGGGTTGCCGGGCAGCCCCACGAGGTGCCGGCCGGGGGCGAGCCTGGCCAGCAGCATGGGATGGCCTGGCCGCACCTGCACGCCGTCCACCAGCACCTCGGCGCCCAGGCCGCGCAGCGTGGGATGCACGTGGTCGACGGGGCCCGACGCGGTGCCGCCGGTGGTGATGACCAGGTCGGCGGTGGACGCGGATACGGCCGCGTGGAGCGTGCCGAGGTCGTCGGTGAGGTGCCGGGGCGGGGCCACGTCGGTGCCCAGGGCCCGCAGCCAGGGGCCGAGCATCGGGCCGAGCGCGTCCCGGATCCGGCCGTCCTGGGGGAGGCCGTGCCGGAGCAGTTCATCGCCCAGGACGAGGACCTCGACGCGGGGCCGCGGAAACGTCGTCAGCTCGTCGTATCCGGCGGCTGCGGCCAGGCCGAGGACCGCGGGGGTCACCGGCGTACCGGCCGGCAGCAGCTGATCGCCGCGACCGCATTCCTGGCCGCGCGGGCGGATGTCCTGGCCCAGCGGTGCGGGCCAGGGGGAGAACAACCGGGCGCGCCCGTCCGCCAGTTCACGCACCTCGCCGTGCTCGCTGCGCAGCACGGCGGTGGCCCCGGCCGGCACCCGTGCCCCGGTGGCGATCGCCACCGCGTGCCCGTCGGGGAGTACGGCGGCGGAGGTGTGCCCGGCGAGGAGGCCGTGGGATGCGGCCGGGCGGTGCGTCCCGGGGGCCGACGTGCCGGGCGGGCGGTCGCCGGCCTCCTGGTCGAGGGACCAGGGGCCGGGGCCTGAGACGGCCCAGCCGTCCATCGCGGAGGTGTCGAACGAGGGCAGGTCGGTCAGGGCGGTGAGCGGCGCGGCGAGCGTACGGCCGAGCGCGTCGGCCGGCGCGGTCGTCTCGGGCGGGCGCGGGCCCTTGGCCGCTTTCCTGGCGATCTCCCGGGCCACCTGCCAGGGAGAGGACGGCTCGGAGTGCCCGCCGCGGGCCGCCGGGGCCTTGCGGTCGCCGGGGCTGCCGGGCTCCGCCGGGGCCTTGCGGTCGCCGGGGCTGCCGGGCTCCGCCGGCCCGCCGGGGTCGGCGGCGACGAGCGGGGGGCGGGGGTCGGCAAGCGGGGGTCGGGGGTCGGCGAAGGCGTCGGTCGCGAGGCGGGTGGTGGGCCGGTCTGCGGTGACGGGCGGATCCGTGGTGGCGGACGGCTTCGGGGTCGTGGGCGGCGCCGTGGTGGTGGACGGCTTTGCGGTGGTGGCGGTGCGCGGAGCGGGTTCCCGGGGTGTGGGTGCCGCGCCGGTGCCGGATTCCGGTTCGTGCGCCGCGCCGTGGTCCGCGGCCGTGGTCTGCTTCCGGGCCCGGCTTCCGGCCGTGCCCCGGCGCTCGTTCCGGCCGGTGTCCTGGGGCTGACCGGCGTCCGCGCCCCGGGGTTCGTCGGGCCAGAAGTCCCAGCCGAAGCACGCGTCCGGCTGCGCGTCACCGCGCGCGCCGCCTGCCGCGGGGCCTCCGGCCACCGGGTCGGTGCGGCCGGTGCGCGGAGCGGCTTCGGCCTCTCCAGGGCCGGTGCCGCCCGCGTCGGACGCGGTTTCCGCCGTCCCCCGAGCGGTGCGTCCCTCGGACCGCGGGGCCCGCGCCGCCGCCCGGTCGCCGTTGGCCAGGGCCAGTGCGTCGGCGAACGCGTCGTCGAACTCCCCGTCGGTCATTCCGCGGGCTTCCCTGCGGGCCTGCCGCCGGTGGACGGGGCGCCATCGCCGCCGTCCGTGGTTTCCGCGGCCCAGCGGTTGGCCAGTGCGGCGACCCGCTCGGCCAGCTCCGTCACGTCGCCGTCCTGGCGGCCCGCCGCGTAGCCGATCAGGAACGTCGTCAGCGGCGCTGCCGGGCGTGCCACGCCGTGCGCCGCGTCACGGGCCAGGTCCAGGAGCGCCGTCGTGTCGACATCGAGGGTGATGCCCAGTTCGGCCTTGACTGCGGTGATCCATTCGTCCAACACGTTGCCATGCTCCCTGATACGCGCGCGAGCTGCGCTGATGTCCTCCCAGGTGTCGCAGTCGAAGGATGCCGTGGCCGTGGCGTCCTGGACCCGTTCGACCGCGAGTCGGGACAGCACGGCGCGCAGCGGAAGACCGGCCAGGGTGCCGCGTTCGGTGCGCAGCAGGTCCATCTCCCGGCGCAGCGCATCGGCCCGGTAGGCAGCCACCAGCGGCTGGTCGCGCCCGCCCGCGTCCCGCAGCATGGCGCCCTCGGGGGCGGGCCCCGTCCCCGAGGAGGGCGCCTCGCCAACCGCCACCTCCAAGAGGGTGCGTACGGTCGCCGCCGTCAGGAAGGGGAGGTCGGCGGAGAGGACCAGCACCCAGGGCGCGGTGGTGTGCCGCAGTCCGGCGTCGAGGGCTGCCAACGGGCCGCCGCCCGGCGGGTTCTCCCTGGCGTGGACGACGGCGCGTGCGGTCGGGCGTGCGGGGCCGACGACGACCGTGGTCGCGGCGTCCTGGCAGGCGTCGAGTACCCGGTCCAGGAGCGGGCGACCGCCGACGGACAGGGCGGGTTTGTCCGCCCCGCCGAGCCGCCGGGCCGCGCCGCCTGCCAGCACGATGGTGTCGTAGTCGGTGTGGTCGCTCACCCCTTGAGTATCGCCGGGATCCGGGCGGCCACACCGACGTCACGGGCACCTTCGGGCACGCGGACCCGGTCGGACGCCAACGGTCGGGACGCCAATGGTCGGGACGGCGCCACGGACTGCGCCGGGACGCCACCCGTCACACGGGCGCCACCGGTTCCCGGCGCGCCCCGGGTGGGCCCCCCGAGTGCGCGCCCCAACCGCCGCCCGTGCCCCGCCTACAGGTTGCGCAGCAGCAGCGCGGGCTGCTCCACGCAGTCGGCGACGTGCCTCAGGAAGCCGCCGGCCGTGCCGCCGTCGCACACCCGGTGGTCGAAGGTGAACGAGAGCTGGACGACCTGACGGACGGCCAACTCGCCTTCGTGCACCCAGGGTTTGGCGGCTATCCGGCCCACGCCGAGCATCGCGGCTTCGGGGTGGTTGATGATCGGTGTGGAGCCGTCCACCCCGAAGACGCCGTAGTTGTTGAGGGTGAAGGTGCCGCGGGTCAGGTCGGCGAGGGAGAGTCCGCCGGCCCGTGCGCTGTCGGTGAGGCGGGAGATCTCTTCGGAGAGCCCCTCGACCGTGCGGGCCTGGGCGTCCCGCACCACCGGCACCACCAGGCCCCGGTCGGTCTGCGCGGCGAACCCGAGGTGGACCGCGGGCAGCCGGACGATCTCCTGGCTCTCGGTGTCGATCGTCGCGTTCAGCTCGGGGTACCGCGCCAGTGCCGCGGTGCAGATCCGGGCCAGCAGCGCGAGCAGTGACACCTTGGGGGCGCCCGGGGTGTTCATCGCCCTGCGGGCGGCGAGGAGTTCGGTGGCGTCGGCGTCCACCCAGCAGGTCGCGTCCGGGATCTCCCGGCGGCTGCGGCTGAACTTCTCGGCCGCGGCGCCGCGCATCCCCCGGAGCGGAATGCGTTCACCCTCCGCCGGGGCCGCGGTCTCGGGTGCCGCCCCCGGGGCGGAGCGGGTGCCGAGGGCCGTTGCGGGCGGAGCGGTCACGGTGGCCGGGCCGGCGAGACCCGCGGTGGCTCCGGAAGCCGCCGCTTCCCGCTGCCGGACCGCGCGCTCGACATCCGTTCGCAGGATCAGACCGTCCCGCCCGCTGCCGTGCAGTGCGCTCAGGTCGAGGCCGTGCTCCCGTGCCATGCGGCGCACCAGCGGGGAGATGACGGCCACCGAGCGGCACTGCCCGGACGTCTCGGCCCGCTCGTGCACCTCCGCCACGGCCCCGGTCCTGGCGTCGTCCGCGAGGCCCGTGCCGCCGCCGTTGGCCTTGGTGGTGCCGACGCCCGGCCTGACGCGACGGCGGCGGGATGCGGATGCGCTGGTTCCGTAGCCGACCAGCACGTTTCCCGAGCCCTCGGCCTGCGGCTCCGGGGGAGCTTCCGACGGCGCGGTGGACGCCGGCTCCGCGTCATCGGGCTCCGGGGACGCGCCGACGGCGACGGTCAACAGGGGCGCTCCGACCGGGAGATCGGCACCCTCGTCACCGAAGCGGGCGGTGACCACGCCGCCGTACGGGCAGGGCACCTCCACCATCGCCTTGGCCGTCTCGACCTCGACGACCGGCTGATCGACGGCCACCACCTCGCCGACCTCGACCATCCACTGGACGATGGTGGCTTCGGTGAGGCCCTCCCCCAGGTCAGGCAGGGTGAATTCACGGACCACAGCCATCACTCCCCCCTTCCTTCGATCCAGTCCGACTCCCACTGGAGCCGGGCGACCGTATCGAGAATCCGGTCCACACCAGGGAGATGATGCCTCTCCAGCATGGGCGGCGGATACGGAATGTCGAATCCCGCCACCCGCAGCACCGGCGCCTCCAGGTGGTGGAAGCAGCGCTCCGTGATGCGGGCGGCGATCTCGCCACCGGGGCCGCCGAATCCGTGGGCTTCGTGGACGACGACGGCCCGGCCGGTGCGGCGCACCGACGCGCAGACGGTCTCGTCGTCGAACGGCATCAGGGACCGCAGGTCGACCACTTCCAGGTCCCAGCCCTCCGCACGGGCGGCCTCCGCGGCTTCCATGCAGACCGGCAGCGAGGGGCCGTAGGTGATCAGCGTGGCGTCCGCGCCGCGGCGGCGTATCGCGGCGCGGCCCAGGGGCTCGACCGGCTCGGGGTTATCAGGCGACCAGTCGGACTTCGACCAGTAGAGCCGCTTGGGTTCGAGGAAGACGACCGGGTCGTCGGAGGCGATGGCGGCCCGCAGCAGGCCGTAGGCGTCCTCGACCGTGGCGGGGGTGACCACCTGGAGCCCGGGGGTCGCCAGGTAGTACGCCTCGGAGGAGTCGCTGTGGTGCTCGACGCCGCCGATGCCGCCGCCGTACGGGATGCGGATGGTCAGCGGCATCGGCAGGGCGCCGCGGGTGCGGTTGCGCATCTTGGCGACGTGGCTCACAAGCTGCTCGAACGCCGGGTAGGCGAAGGCGTCGAACTGCATCTCGACGACCGGCCGCAGCCCGTACATGGCCATGCCGACTGCCGTACCGAGGATGCCGGCCTCGGCCAGCGGGGTGTCGCTGCACCGGTCCTCGCCGAACTTCTCGGCCAGGCCGTCGGTGACGCGGAAGACACCGCCCAGGGTGCCCACGTCCTCGCCCATGACGTGGACGGACGGGTCGTCCGCCATGGCGTCGTGCAGCGCGCGGGTCAGTGCCTGCGCCATGGTGGCGGGCTTGCGCGCGGTGGCCGGTGCGGTCGTCGTCATGGCCTGGCCTCCTGGGCGGGCTCGTTGCCGGCTTCGGTTCCGGCGGCCTCCGCGGCCAGCTCGGCACGCAACTGTGCCGCCTGTTCGCGCAGTTGGCCGGGCTGCTCGGCGTAGACATGGGGGAACAGGTCCATCGGGTCCAGGGTCGGGTCCTGGTTCATCCGCTCCCGCAGGTCGGCGGCCATCGCCTCGGCGCCGTCCCTGGTGGCGGCCACGAAGTCGTCGGACAGCAGGTCGCGGGAGGCCAACTCGCGTTCCAGGAGGGCTATCGGGTCGTGTGCCCGCCATGCCTCGACCTCGGATGCGGCGCGGTAGCGCGTGGCGTCGTCGGCGTTGGTGTGCGCCTCGATGCGATAGGTGACGGCCTCGACGAGGGTCGGGCCGCCGCCGTTGCGGGCCCGTTCGACGGCCTCGGTGAGGACTTCGTGCAGGGCCGCCGCGTCGTTGCCGTCCACCAGGCGGCCCGGCATGCCGTAGCCGACCGCCTTGTGGGCGAGCGAGGGCGCGGCGGTCTGCTTGGCCAGCGGCACGGAGATCGCGAATCCGTTGTTCTGGACGAGGAAGACGACCGGCGCCTGCCAGACGGCGGCGAAGTTCAGGGCTTCGTGGAAGTCGCCCTCGCTGGTGCCACCGTCGCCGACCATGGCCATCGCGACCACGTCGTCCCCCTTGAGGCGGGCGGCGTGCGCCAGGCCCACGGCGTGCGGGAGCTGGGTGGCGAGCGGGGTGCACAAGGGGGCGATCCGCTGCTCGCGGGGGTCGTAGCCGGTGTGCCAGTCGCCCCTGAGGAGCGTCAGTGCCTGCACCGGGTCCAGACCGCGGGCCACGGCGGCGAGGGTGTCGCGGTAGCTGGGAAAGAGCCAGTCCTGCTGTTCCAGGACGAGCGCCGCCGCCACTTCGCAGGCTTCCTGTCCTGTGGACGACGGGTAGACCGCCAGGCGGCCCTGCCGGGTCAGGGCGGTCGCCTGGGTGTTGTACCGCCGGCCGCGTACGAGCTGTTCATAGAGCCTGGTCAACAGGGCGGGGTCGAGCTTGCGGGCGGCGTCCGTCCCCAGGACGCGATGGGGTTCCGCGTCCGGCAGGAGGGGCGCCGGATCGACGCGCGGACGCCAGGCGGGCGCAGGGCCGGGCAGTGCGCCCTTGTTCCTGCTGCTACCGGGCTGCTCAAGGACCGTCATGACGAGCACCTCCTCGAATCGAAGGGGTGGCGCGAAGCGCCTCATATGGGGTGGGGGCAGGCGACGGATGGGCAGGATCACCAAGGCCGGGCCGAGCGACCCCGTCCCTACCGATTGTTCGGTCGCCAGCACATTTTGGCTACAGGCGGGCCCAGCCTGTGGACAAACGGTTCTCCACAGCTTCAGATGACGTCAGGGCGTCCACCAAGGGGAGGCGGGACCACATGCCGGAGGAACAGATGGCCAATCCCGGCGGGGCGCCACCGGCGGCGCCAGGAACGACCGCACCGGGATCGTCCGCGGCAGGCCCTTCCGTGCCGCCCGCACGTCCGCTGGACACCATCGACCGCTCGATCCTGCACCTGCTGCAGACCGACGGACGGGCCTCCATCCGCTCCGTCGCCGACCAGGTGCACGTCTCGCGCGCCAACGCCTACGCGCGCATCAACCGGCTGATCGACGACGGCGTCATACGCGGCTTCAGCGCCCGCGTGGACCAGGAACGGGCAGGTCAGGGCGCGTCCGCCTACATCACACTGAAGATCGTGCAGAACTCCTGGCGTACGGTGCGCGAGCAGCTCACCGCGCTCCCGGGCGCCTCGCACATCGCGCTGGTCAGCGGCGATTTCGATGTCCTGCTGCTGGTGCACACCAAGGACAACCGGGAGCTGCGGGAGCTGGTGCTGACCCGGATCCAGTCGATTCCCGAGGTCCTCAGCACCCGCACGCTGCTGGTCTTCGAGGAGACCGGTCTGGGGCCCCAGCAGCAGTGAGGCCCGCTCCGGAACCCTGCCGGATGCCGGGCGGCCAGGAGGAACACGGGCGCACGCCCCTCATCCGGTGAGGAGGGTCCGGCGAGCAGGGGCGGCTCCGTCAGGAGGTGCGCAGTCCAGCGAACGCCGTACGGACGACCGCATCGGCGACCTCGTCCCTGCTGGCCGCGCCGCCGCGCCCCGGGCGGTACCACTCCACAATCGAGTTGATCATGCCGAAGAGCAGCCGGGTCGCCAGCGGAATGTCGACGTCCGCCCGCAGGTCGCCGTCGGCCGCGGCCAGCTTCAGCAGGTCGGCCACCTTGTGGTCGAATTCCCGGCGGCGTTCCATGGCCCACCGCTCGGTGTCGGTGTTGCCCCGCACCCGCAGCAGCAGCGTCACGTACGGCAGTTCGTCCATCAGCACCTCGGCCTCGCGCCGGGTCACGTACTCCAGGCGCTCGATCGCCCGCCCCTCGACGGCGCCCGGCTCCTCCAGCACCCCGAACAGCCCGTCCAGGGCACGGCTTATCGCACGGCGCAGCAGCTCTTCCTTGCTGCGTACGTGGTGGTAGATCGAGGACTTGGAGATTCCGGCCGCCTTGGAGAGGTGCTCCATGGACGTGCCGTCGTACCCGCGCTCGTTGAACACCTCGGCGGCGACCGCGAGCAGCGAATCGGGCGTGTAGGTGTCGCGCTTGGCCATGGTCATGATTAGAGCACTCATTCCTCTTGGTCTGCACGGCGCCGCAGGGCGCGGGGACGGCACGCAGCCGCCGCCGGTGTACTGGTGGTGGTGCAGGGAGTCCAGCACATCCCGGAACCAGGACGCACCACAACGCCCGGTCCGCTCCACCGGGCCGCCGGGCCCCGGACGGTCAGCGCCGCCCGGCCGCTCCACCGGCCGGCACCGCCGCACTCGCGCCGCGAACAGGTCCTGCGTTTCCGTGAGTTGCCCCAGGGGTGCTCCGGCGAGCAGGGAGGCAGGAAAGGCCGCAGGGGGCGAGAGCCGACCACGGGAGGGGAGCGGACCTTCGCACGGCGGATCCCGCCGATGCGCCGGGATCCGGCCTTTCTCGGCACGTCGATCCGGTCGACGCACGGCCTCCGCCACAGCCCGTCCGGCACGGCACGGCCTCGCGCCCCGGAGCCGTACTGCGCGGCCGGCACCCACGATCACCTGCGGTAACCCGCGCCCCACGCCCCGCACACCCACCGCCGCGAGGGCGTCGCCCGGCCCGGTTCCCACCATGCCGACCGCCCCTCCCCGACCGAGTTATCCACAGGCTCACCGGACCCTCTTGCACCGACCGATCGTTCGGTTACTCTAACTCCATCGCCCTAGTACCTCCCACCTACGCACATCCACCGACCCCACGCTCCCTGCCCGCACTCTCACCTCCGCTCTTTCCGCCTCCGTCCCCATCCCGCTTCCATCGCGCCCCACCGCGCGCCCTTTCCCTGTTCGTTCTCCGCCCGGCTCGACGAGGAGTTGGTCATCGATGGCCGCCGAAATGACCGCAGCGCAGTTGATCGAAAAGCACCGCCCGACCCTCGACCAAGCGCTGGAGACGATCCGCACCCGCGCGTACTGGTCGCCCCACCCCGAGCACCCGAAGGCGTACGGCGAGACCGCGGCGCCCGACGGCGTGGCCGCGTTCGAGGCGCTGCGCGGCACCCGCTTCGAGCTGGACCAGCCCGGTACGGACGACTGGGTCGGCCAGGAAGTGTCGCCGTACGGACCGGAGTTGGGCATCAGCTATCCGCACCCCGACGTGGACGTGCTGCTGCCGGCCATGCGCGACGCGATGCCCGCCTGGCGGGACGCGGGGCCCGAGGTACGGGCGGCGGTCTGTCTGGAGATCCTGGCGCGGATCAGCGCCCGCACCCACGAGTTCGCCCAGGCCGTGATGCACACCAGCGGCCAGGCGTTCATGATGGCGTTCCAGGCGGGCGGGCCGCACGCGCAGGACCGCGGCATGGAGGCGGTCACGTACGCGTACGCCGAGCAGACCCGCACCCCGCAGCAGGCCCCCTGGTCCAAGCCCCAGGGCAAGCGCGACCCGCTGGAGCTGGCCAAGTCCTTCACCGCAGTGCCGCGCGGCGTCGCGCTGATGATCGGGTGCAACACCTTCCCGACGTGGAACGGCTATCCGGGCCTGTTCGCCTCGCTGGCCACCGGCAACCCGGTGCTCGTCAAGCCGCACCCGCGCGCCGTACTGCCGCTGGCGCTGACGGTACGGGTGGCGCGCGAGGTCCTCACCGAGGCCGGCTTCCCCGCCGACCTGGTGTGTCTGGCCGTGGACCGCCCCGATGAAGGGCTCGCCAAGACCTTGGCGGTCCGCCCCGAGGTCCGCATCATCGACTACACCGGGTCGACCGCGTTCGGCGACTGGCTGGAGGCCAACGCCCGTCAGGCGCAGGTCTACACCGAGAAGGCCGGCGTCAACACCGTCGTGATCGACTCGACGGACGACTACAAGGGCATGCTCGGCAACCTCGCCTTCTCCCTGTCGCTCTACAGCGGCCAGATGTGCACCACCCCGCAGAACCTCCTCATCCCCCGGGGCGGCATCACCACCGAAGCGGGCCCCAAGTCGTACGACGAGGTGGTCACCGATCTCGCGGGCGCGGTGAGCGGCCTGCTCGGCGATGACACACGTGCCAACGCGCTGCTGGGCGCGATCGTGAACCCGCAGGTGAAGGCGCGGATCGACGCGGCGTCCGGGCTGGGCGAAGTGGCCCTGGCGACCCGGGCGGTGGCCAACCCGGAGTTCCCCGGGGCGATGGTGCGCACACCGGTGATCGTCAAGCTGGACGGCGCGAAGCCGGAGGACGAAGCGGCCTACCTCTCGGAGTGCTTCGGCCCGGTGTCCTTCGCCGTGGCCGTCGACTCCGCGGCGGACGCGGTGGAGCTGCTGCGGCGCACGGTCCGGGAGCAGGGCGCCATGACCGTCGGCGCGTACACCACGTCCACCGAGGTGGAGGACGCGATCCAGGACGTCTGCCTGGAGGAGTGCGCCCAGCTGTCGCTGAACCTGACCGGCGGCGTCTATGTGAACCAGACCGCGGCGTTCTCCGACTTCCACGGTTCGGGCGGCAACCCGGCGGCCAACGCGGCGCTGTGCGACGGCGCGTTCGTGGCGAACCGCTTCCGGACGGTGGAGGTACGCCGCCCGGCGTGACGCGGACACCAGGTCCCCGGGGTGCGGCGGTGCCCCCCGGGGAGACGGCCGGACGGCGTCCGGGGTACGCGGGCGGGCGGCCGTCAGGAGGCGCCGGGTGCCTCGATCACGGCGTGCCGGCCGATCCAGGCGTGCATGGCGATGGCTGCCGCGGCACCCGCGTTGATCGAACGGGTCGACCCGAACTGCGCGATCGAGCAGACCACGGACGCATGCCGGCGCGCTTCCTCCGTCAGCCCGGGGCCTTCCTGCCCGAAGAGCAGCACACAGCGGCGCGGCAGCTCCGTCGTCTCCAGCGGGACGGCGCCGGGGAGGTTGTCGATCCCGATGATCGGCAGCCCCTCGGACGCGGCCCAGGCGGTCAGGTCCTCGGTGCCGGGGTGATGGCGGACGTGCTGGTAGCGGTCGGTCACCATCGCGCCGCGGCGGTTCCAGCGGCGCCGTCCGACGATGTGGATCTCCCGGGCCAGGAAGGCGTTGGCGGTCCGCACCACCGAACCGATGTTGAAGTCGTGGCCCCAGTTCTCGACCGCCACATGGAATTCGTGGCGCCGGGTGTCGAGGTCGGCGACGATCGCCTCGCGCGTCCAGTAGCGGTACCGGTCGACGACGTTGCGCCGGTCGCCCTGCGCGAGCAGCTCCGGGTCGTAGCGGTCGTCCCGGGGCCACGGCTCCGGGTGCGGCCCGACGCCGATCTCCTGGCCGAAGCCCTCGTCGTACTGGACCGGCTCGGTCGGGGCGCCCGGCTCCCCTGCGGCCTCGGGGCGCTGCTCGGCCGGGGCGGTTTTCTCGCTGCTCACCCCACGAGCGTATGGCCCCCGCCGGAGCCGTGCGTACGGGCCTCCGGTTCGTCGTCCCCGGGTGCCGCGGCCGGGAGTGCCGGGCCGCCCCCGGAGAACAACCGCCGGCGCAGCGCCGAGATCCGGCCGGAGAGCCAGGTCAGGAAGTTCGTCGGCAGGAAGACGGCGTCGGCGGCGATCATCGCGAGGGAGAAGAACGGCAGCCCCAGCAGGAACGCGATCGACAGGTGTTCGCAGATCATCGCGACCAGCAGGACGTTCTTGAGGCGGCGGTTGAACAGCGTGAACGGGAAGGCGACCTGCACGATCACCGTGCCGTAGGTCAGCAGCATGACCAGCAGCCCGCTGTCGCCCAGCAGCCGGGACAGTTCGGGCCAGGGCGAGAAGTAGTCCAGGTGCATCGGGTAGTAGACGGCCGTGCCGTCCTGCCAGCGCGATCCCTGGATCTTGTACCAGCCGGCGGTGGAGTAGACGAGGCAGACCTCGACCATGATCACCAGCAGGGCGCCGTTGTGCGCGAGCTTGGCGAGGACGTCGAGAACGATCCGCGGCTCCCCGGGGGCGTAGCGGTTCGCGGCCCACCACAGGCCGTGCCCGGCCCACAGGATCCACAGCGCGAGCCCCCAGCCGAGATCCGGGAACGGCCCGCCGTCGAACCAGCCCAGACCGTGGCAGCCCAGCAGCTGCGCGATGGCCAGGGCGAGCCCGGAGACGGCCCACAGCAGCACACCGGGCAGGTCCCGCCCCGAGGCGGCGTCGGCACCGGGGGCGTCGGACGCCGCGGCGTTCCCGGCAGCCGCCCGCCGGGCGCGGCGGGCGTCCAGGGACCACACCTGGCCGCACCGGGTCAGCACCAGGTACATCGACATCAGGTGGATGACGTTGTCCCCGCCGTCACCGATGAAGATGCTGCGGTTCTGCAGCGACAGCACGCCGATCATGAAAAGCACCGACATGGTGCGGGTGCGCCAGCCCACCATCAGCAGCGCGGCGGAGACGATGGCCAGCAGGTAGACGCACTCGAACCAGCCGCGCCCGTCGGACCAGGCCAGCGCGGAGAACGCCTGGTTGCCGTCGAGCATCCGGCGCGCCATGTCGAGGCTCCAGGGGCCGTCGGGCCCGTACAGCTCCGCGCGATGCGGCCATTCCCTGAGCAGGAACAACAGCCAGGTCGCCGCGAAGCCGATACGGATCACGGCGGTCTGGTACGGGGCCATGGCCCGCCCGGTGACCTGCCGGAAGCCGCGGCCGATGACCCGCTCCAAGCGCGTCTCCGTCACGAGGCCGGTGGCCGGGGGCGGGACGGCGGGCTCGCCCGGAGACTCCGGTGACCGCGAGGGCCCCGGAAGACCGGCCGAGCCCGGCGATTCCGACGCGGCCGACGATTTCGGCGGGGCCGACGCGGCTGGTGATTCCGGCGATTCCAGCGATTCCGATGATTTCGGTGAGTGCGGCACGGTCACTTGGTCGTCGCCCCCTCGGGCAGGTCGGCTGCGGTGACCTGCCACCAGGGCAGCACCCGGAACTCGGGCTTGGTGCTGATCTTCTCCGTGCTCCACGGAGGCGGCATGACCGGCGTCGTCTTCGAGCGGACCTGTATCCGTTCGACCTGCCCGCCCTTGGCCCACTCGGCGCCCATCCGCTGCAACATGATCCGGCGGATGTAGCGCTCGGCCAGCTCACCACGCTGCCCGTTGGGGCGGTTCTGCGCGTCGTGCGAGCTGAGGAAGTTCTCCCAGCCGCGGCGCAATTGGTTCTGCTGGGAGTGGCTGGGGAACAGGTTGTGGCGGATCGCCTGCCCGTCGCGGGCGGTCAGGTCGGTCCAGCCGGTGGTCCGCAGGCCGCCGTCCCGGGTCCGCAGCTCCGCGCGGACCTGCACCGCGATGTTCTGCTGGAGAGGGTTCGGCGCGAACAGTCTCCAGTTCTGCTCGTACTCGGGATAGACGTAGTCGCCGATCAGCTTCCCCTGCGATCTGCTGAGCGTGTTCGACGGCGCGACGTGCAGAAACATCATGGCCAGGTGGATCGCCACGGCAACCGCCACGGCACTGGCCGCCACACATATGACGATCCGCGAGGGTAGCGAGAGCGCGGCTACCGGCCGCGTTTCGTCCCCGTATGACTGCATTCCCGCCCCGTCCCCAGAATCCCGATCGGCTGACTCCGCCACGGAACCGTACCCAGGCAGCCCCCACCGGGCACAGCCTCACCGAGTTATCCACAGGGTTTGACCCCCGCACCGCGCCCCTCCCACCATGGAACCGAACGATCGGTCGTCAGCTCACGCCTCACCCGCCATTCCCAATTCCTGCAACCTGTTCTAACTTGACACTCCGTCAGGTCGAAGTGCCCGCGGAAGGACGGACCAGTGGACTTCACCTTCACCGAGGAGCAACAGGCCGCGCTCGAAGCGGCGAAAGCCGTCTTCTCCGGGGTCGCACCCGACAGCGTGCCGAGCCCCGCGCTCACTCCCGGCGCGGTCGCCGACGACTTCGACCGCACGCTGTGGCAGACCCTCGCCGACGCCGACCTGCTGAGCCTGCTGATAGCGCCCGAACACGGCGGCGCCGGCCTCGACCCGGTGGCCCTGTGCCTGGTGCTGCGCGAATCGGCGAAGGTACTGGCGCGCGTCCCGCTGCTGGAGTGCGGCGCCGCGGCGCTCACCCTCCAGCACCACGGCCCGGACGCCCTGCGCGCCGAGATACTGCCCCGCATCGGAACCGGCGAGCTGGTGGTGACCGTCGCCGCCGGAGGACGTACCGGGCACGAAGCCGCCGAACTCGCCGTGGACGCACGCCCCGAGGACGAGCACTGGATACTCGACGGCGTACAGACGGCAGTCCCCTGGGCCCACGGCGCGGACCACATCCTGCTGCCCGCGCACACCGCCGACGGCCGGGCGATCCTCGCGCTGGTCCCGCCCACCCGAACCGGCGTCACGCTCGACGCACAGGTCTCGACGAACGGCGAGCGATACGCCGAGGTCCGGCTGAACGCCGTACGTGTCACAGGCCGGGAGACCCTCACCGACCCGGCGGCCTGGGAACAATTGCGGCTGCTGCTGACCACCGGCACCTGCGCACTCGCACTGGGCCTGGGCGAAGCCGTACTCACCATGACCGCCGACTACACGAGCAAACGCGAACAGTTCGGCTTCCCGGTCGCCACGTTCCAGTCGGTCGCCGTCCAGGCGGCGGACCGCTTCATCGACCTACGGGCGATGGCGGCCACCCTCTGGCAGGCCGCCTGGCGCATCAGCACCGACGCGGACGGCGCCCTGCCACCCGCCGGGGACGTCGCGGTCGCCAAGATCTGGGCATCGGACGGCATACGCCGGGTCGTCCAGACCGCGCAGCACCTGCACGGCGGCTTCGGCGCGGACACCGACTACTCACTCCACCGCTACCACGCCTGGGCCAAACAACTGGAACTGTCCTTGGGCCCCGCCGCCGCCCATGAAGAAGCTCTGGGGGATCTGCTGGCCGATCACATGTTGGCGTGAGGTGGGAGGGGAGACGGGGGCAGGTGGGGCACCTGGGGCTTGGCGCTTGAGGCTTGGGCGGGGGCGGGGCGGACGTCTCGGGAGGTGGGGGAGGGGGTGGGGTGGGGCGGGGGGGAGAAGAAGAAAGGCCCCGCCAGGAAGCAAGCCAGTCCACCCCGGCCCGCCCCCACACCCACACCAAACCCCCTCAGATAACCGTCCCCGCGCCACCCCGCCCATCCGTGACCGGTCGGCCGGCGGCCTCCCACGCCTGCATGCCGCCGTCGACGTTCACCGCTTCGACGCCCTGCTGAATGAGGTACTGCGCGACCTGCGCGGACCGCCCACCGACCCGGCAGAGCACATAAATCTTGCCGTCCGCGGGCGCGGCCTCGGTCAACTCCCCATAACGGGCGACGAATTCGCTCATTGGGATGTGCAGCGCGCCTTCGGCGTGCCCCGCCTCCCACTCGTCGTCCTCGCGCACGTCCAAGAGGAAGTCCTGGGACGTGAGCGCGTCGACACCGACCGTGGGCAGAGAACCAAATCGCATGCCCCGACGCTACCCGACCAGCTGGGCGAGGCGGGTCTCGCGCTCTGCGACATCGGCGAGCAGCTTCTCGGCGATCTCGTCCAGCAGGGCGTCCGGATCCTGCGGCGCCATCTTGATCATCGCGCCGATCGCGCTTTCCTCCAGCTCGGCGGCGACGGCCGCCAGCAGTTCCTTGCGCTCGGCCAGCCACTCCAGCCTCGCGTACAGCTCCTCGCTCTCGCTGAGCCGCTCCTCGGCGGGCGCCGGTCCCGCCTCCCACTCCTTCGCCAGCTCGCGCAGTGCCGCCTCGTCCCCCGCGCCGTACGCGGCGTTGACCCGTGCGATGAAGGCGTCCCGGCGCTCCCGCTCCGCGTCGTCACGCGCCAGGTCGGGGTGTGCCTTGCGCACCAGGTCGCGGTACGCCTTGCGGGCGTCCTCGCTGGGCCGCACCTTCTGCGGCGGCTGTACCGGCTGCTCGGCGAGCATCGCCTGCGCCTCGGGGAACAGCCCGTCCGACCCGATCCAGCCGTGGAACAGCTCCTCGACGTTCGGCATCGGCAGCACCGAAGCGCGGGCCTCGCGTGCCTTGCGGACGTCCTCCGGATCGCCGGTACGGGCCGCGACCGCCTCGGCGATCTGCGCGTCCAGCTCGTCCAGCCGCGCGTACATGGGGCCGAGCCGCTGGTGGTGCAGCCGGGAGAAGTTCTCCACCTCCACCCGGAAGGTCTCCACCGCGATCTCGAACTCGATCAGCGCCTGCTCGGCAGCCAACACCGCCTTCGCCAGCCGCCGGGTCGCCGCGTCCTCGGCGGCCCGGTCCCGCTCACCGCCGCCCGGTGCCTGCGCGTCCCCGGACGCGCTGCCCTCACCGGACACCGCAGGCCCGCCGGACCCACCAGGCACCCCCGGCGCATCCGGCGCGCCCGCCGCCCCCGGTCCATCGGTGGCGTACGCCGCTCCCCGGGCGTCCGGTCGGTGCTGGCCGTCCTGCGCGTTCTCCGCGTGCGAGTTCGTCACCCGGTCAGCGTACGGCCCTCTCCCCGACCCCCGGTTCAGCGGCTGGTCGGCCCGCCTCCACCCCTGCTCGACGAGCCCCAGCTACGGCAGGAACGTCTGCTGCGCCTCACACCCCGCTACACCCCCACAGCCTCCTCCATCTCCTCTTCCTCAGCCTCGGCGTCCGCGTCCGCGCCCCGCCCCCGCCGTCCCCGGCCATCCACCGCATCCGCCTGCTCCGCATGGCGTGCGCCCTCGGTCACCGTCGCGGCCACCGCGGCAGCCGCGACGGCGGTGGCCCGTTCCGCTGCCGCTTCCTCGGCGGCCTTCCTACGGTTCTCGGTCAGGCCGGCGATGGCGGCCACTGCCGCGCCGATCACCAGCCAGATCACCAGCGTCCAGACGTGTCCGGCCAGTCCGTAGCCGTCGAAGTAGACGTGGCTGCGGGTGCCCTCCACGAAGCCCGCGCCGTTCCAGAACGCGTGCAGGGCCGCGAAGAATCCGTTCTGCATCTCGGGCCGGAAGATGCCGCCCGACGAGGTGAAGTTGAGCATCACGAACAGGGCCATCACGCCGAGCGTGGTCCAGCGCTTGAGGAAGGTGTGCAGCCCCGTTCCGATCAGCAGGATGCCGGCGGAGTACAGCCAGGCCATGCTCCACAGGCCCCACATGCCGTGGTCGACGAGGTGGAAGACCGGGCCGGCGAAGAGCGTCCCGATGATGCTGACGACGAAGGAGGTGCCGACGGCCAGCAGGGCGCGCAGCCGCATCGGCAGCACCGCCCCCGCGCCGCCGATCACCGCGACCGATGCGTACGAGCCGATGCTGATCGCGACCAGCAGGAAGAAGATGCCCTGGCCGGTCGGGTCGTGCTGCACGGTCGGTGCGACGTCGGTGACCTTCAGGGGCCGGTCCTGCTGGGCGGCGATGGGGGTGAAGACCTTCTGCACCACGGAGGCGGTGGTGTCCGACCCGGCGGTCGCGACCATCAGTTCCGGCGCGGGTCCGGCCGTGCTCGCGGTCCTGTCCGGGCGGGCGGAGTCGTCGCCGTGGGCGGCCGTTCCGCTCTTTCCGTGGGGGAGGTAGGCGCCGAAGATGTCCTGGTGCCGGAGTTGCTCGGTGGCCGTCGCACGGTCGGGGACGGTGCGTACCTCCAGGTCACCGCCCGTTTTGTCGTTGATCGACTGCGCCAGCAGCTGTGCGCTCTGCCCTGAACCGACGACCGCGACCGGCAGGTGGTGCGGCGCCGGATCGGCGAACGCCCCGAGGTAGGCCAGGCCCATCCCGATGCACATCAGCAGCGGGGTGACCAGGTGCAGCAGGACGTGGCGCAGCCCGGCCGCGTGGGGGTTGCGGCGGTCGGGGCGGTGATCAAGTCCGTGATCACGGTGGTGGTCGGAACGGCGGACCGGACTCATGGTGCCTTCTCAAGCTAGTCGGCTCGGATACAGCCAGTAGATGGCTTTTACAACTCTTAATGGTTGGCTTATACAACTCCCAAACCACGTTGTACTATACAACTACTTCAACGAAAGGCAACCTCGTGGCCCACCGCGACGACTCCGTCGAGACCATCCAGCAGG
Source organism: Streptomyces sp. NPDC050161 (assembly GCF_044460025.1). Taxonomy (NCBI): domain Bacteria; kingdom Bacillati; phylum Actinomycetota; class Actinomycetes; order Kitasatosporales; family Streptomycetaceae; genus Streptomyces; species Streptomyces sp. NPDC050161. The sequence goes on from NZ_JBITJM010000026.1 coordinate 46,408, forward strand.
AGCTGACCGCCTTCGCCCGGCGGGCCCGCGCCACCGCGGCCCGCATCCACCCGGAGCTGTCGCTGGTCTCGTACACCCTGCTTGCGCACCTCGATGACCAGCAGGGATGCCGGGCAACGGACCTCGCGGCGCACTACCTCCTGGACAAGTCAACGGTCAGCAGGCAGATCGCCGCGCTGGAGAAGCTCGGGTTCGTCGAGCGCCGCCTGGATCCCGCCGACCACCGCGTCCAGGTGCTGCATCCCACAGCGGAGGGCGCCCAGGTGCTGGACAACGCCTCGAACAGCCGCCGGCAGGCGTTCCACGAGCGGCTGGCCGACTGGAGCGCGGCGGATCTCAACCGCTTCGCGCTGTACCTGCTGCGCTACAACGCCGCCCAGAAACGGCTCGGCTGACCGCCGCCGCCCCATGGCGGCCCGGCGCCCCGGTGCGCGCTACTTCCGGAAGCGCTCCGGGCACTGCCCGCCTTCGGCCAGGTAGGTCTCGGCCCAGCGGGCCAGTTCCTTGAGTGAGGGCTCCATCGCCCGGCCCGCTTCCGTCAGCCGGTAGGCGACCCGCAGCGGAGGACCGGCGTCCACTTCGCGTACCACCAGGCCGGTCGCCGCCAGCTCCATGAGGCGGTCGGACAGCATCCGCTCACTGATGCCGGGAATCGCCCGCCGCAGGTCGGCGAAGTGCACAGGACCCGGCATCAGGGTGGCGACGATCAGGCCGGTCCAGCGTTTCCCGAACAGCTCGAAGACGCGCGTCATGCCGCCGTCGACCTGCCTGCACGTCGCCTCGCTGTGATCCGCCATGCCCTCAGCGTACCGCTTTCCCGTTGGCTACTGCGGAAAAGTAAGTACCTGTGTTATGAATAGTGACGTACGGAATTCAACCATCGTGCCGCGGCCTCGCCCGCCGGCCGCGAACCTCTGAGGAACGATCACCATGGCCACGCTTCTGCACCTCGACTCCTCCGTCTTCCCCGAGACCGGCTCCGCCTCCCGCGCCGTGACCGCGGCCTTCCGCGACGCATGGCAGGCGCAGCACCCCGACGGCACCGTCATCTACCGCGACCTGGCCGCCGACCCGCTGCCGCACCTCGACGGGATCGCCGCGTCCGCCGGCTTCTCCGACCCCGCGACCCACTCCCCCGAGCAGCAGGCCGCCTTCGCGCTGCGCACCCGGCTCGCCGAGGAGCTGGAGCAGGCCGACGCGATCGTCATAGGCGCGCCGATGTACAACTTCACGATCCCCTCGACGCTCAAGGCATGGCTCGACCAGGTGATCATCATGGGCCGCACGGCCGGAGCCGAGCCGTCCGCCAAGGGCACCCCGGTCACCGTCGTCGCCAGCCGCGGCGGTTCGTACGCCCCGGGGACGCCCCGTGCGGGCTCCGACCACGTGCAGAACTACCTGGAGACCGTGCTGGGCGACGGCTTCGGCCTGGAGGTCGACTTCATCGTCCCGGAGCTGACCATGGCGCCCGCCAACCCGGCGATGGCCGAGCTGATCCCGAAGTACGAGGCTTCCCGCGAGAAGTCCCTCCAGGACGCCGCGTCGAAGGGCAAGGCCGTCGCCGAGCGCGCCACCGCCTGACGCCACGGCCACCGTGCCGGCCCACGGCACCGGCCCGCCCCGGGAGCGCCGCCTTCCCCGCGCGCCCCGGGGCGACGCGTACCGACGGCCCCCGGGAGGCCACCGCCGTCATCCCGCCGCCGGTGCCCGTCCGACACCCGCGGTCACCAGCGCCCCCACCACGAGCACGCCGCCCAGCCAGAGCACGCCCGCGGCGCCCCAGCCGTCCGCCGCCCGGCCACCGGCCAGCGCGCCCAGGGCGATGGCACCGTTGAACACCGCCACGAAGAGGGCCGAAGCCGCCTCACGCCCCTTGGGCGCCGCGGCCATCAACCAGGTCTGGGTACTGACCGACACACCCCCGTAGGCGAGCCCCCACACCGCGAGCGCCACCGCGCCGCCCGCGACGCCCCACGCGCGCCCGCACACCGGCAGCAGCAACACCGCCCCCGCCAGCACCGCGCAGATCACCAGCAACGCACCACGCGGCGACCGGGCCGCCCCCGCACCGGCCACGAAGTTGCCGACGAGCCCGGCGACGCCGAACACCAGCAGCAGGCTGCCGACCTGCGCGGCACCGGCCCCCGCCATCTCTTCCAGCACCGGCCGCACATAGGTGTACGCCGCGAAATGGCCCGTCACCAGGAGCGCCACCAGCACCAGCCCGGTCCGCACCGGCGCCCTGCCGAACAGCGCCAGCACCCCGCCGAGCCGCACCGCACCGGTGGACGGCAGCGACGGCAGCAGCAGGGCGAGCGCCCCGGCCACCGCGCCGCACACCGCGCCCATCGCCACGAACGCCGCACGCCAGCCGCCGAGTTCACCGACCAGCGTGCCCGCCGGTACGCCCAGCACCGACGCGGCGGCGACACCGCTGAAGATCAGGGACGTCGCCGCGGGCACCCGCCGCTCCGGCACCAGCCGCACCGCGAGTCCCGCCGCGAGTGCCCACACCCCGCCCATCCCCAGACCCACCAGCACCCTGGAAACCAACAGCACCACGACACCCGGAGCAGCCGCCGCCAGCAGATTCGCCGCCGCCAGCGCCCCCATCAGCGCGATCAGCACGGCACGCCGGTCCCACCGCCCCACCAGCATCGTCAGCAACGGTGCCGACACCGCGGCGACCAGCCCGGTGACGGTGAGCGTCAGCCCCGCCGTCCCGTCCGAAACCCCCAGGTCCCCGCCGATCGGCGTGAGCAGCCCCACCGGCAGCATCTCCGACGTCACCACCGTGAACGTCGCCGCCGCCAGCACACCCACGGCCGGCCAACCGCCCCCGGGGCGCCCCAACACGCCTTTTTCCCCCACCACTTCACCGGTCTTCGTCATGCCCCCAGCCAACGCCCGGCCGCCACGGGGAACAACGCCGAAGTTCTCACCCTTCCATGAGCAGGACTCATGGATCTTCCACGAGCAGAGCTTCCCGGCCGGCCGCCGCCGCGACCGGTCCGGCACCACCGAAGGGATCCCCGTGAGCGGCATGGAGCTTCGCGAACTGGAGTGCTTCCTCGTACTCAGCGAGGAACTGCACTTCGGCCGTACCGGCGAACGGCTCCGCCTCTCACAGAGCCGCGTCAGCCAGCTGCTGCGCGCCCTGGAGTCCCGCATCGGCGCCCGCCTCGTGGACCGCACCAGCAGACGGGTGTGCCTCACCCCTCTGGGAGAGGACTTCCGCACCACCCTGCGCCCCGCGTACGCGACCCTGCACGCCGCCTTCGACGCCACCCGCAGCGCCGCCCGGGGCATCGAGGGCACCCTCACCATCGGCTTCCAGGGCACCGTGGACGACCGCATCATGCGCGCCATCGACACCTTCCACACCCGGCACCCCGGGTGCGTCACCTCCCTCACCGAAATCCCGCTGTGCGACCCCTTCGGCGCGCTGCGCGCGGGCACGGTCGACATCGCCGTGGCCCTGCTGCCCGCCGCCGAGCCCGACCTCGTCATCGGCCCGGTCTTCGCCGCCCAGCCGCAGACCCTCGCGCTCTCCGTACGGCACCCGCTCGCCGCGCGCTCCGCCCTCACCGCGGAGGACCTCGCGTCCGTACCGCTGATCTCCATCGGCGGCCCGGCCCCGGCCTACTGGCGCCGGGCGCAGGCCCCCACAGCCACCCCCGCAGGCCGCCCGATCCCCCCGGGCCCCGCCGTCGGCACCCTCCAGGAGGGCCTCACCCTGGCCGCCACGGGCCGCGGAGCGATGCTGCTGTGCCGCCCCACCGCCGACTATCACGGCCGCCGGGACCTGACCTTCCTCCCCGTGTCCGGCCTGCCGGGCTCCGTCCTCGGCCTGCTCCACCGCGGCGCGCACGAGACCGCCAGGATCCGCGCCTTCGGCACCGCGGTCGCGGACGTGCTGACATAGCCCGCAACTCCCCGGCCCACCGCCCCCGTCGGACTTCCCGACGACGGAGCGCGCGGCCAACTGCCTTACGGGGTACGGAAGATCGCGCCCACGACGCCCCGCGAGCGATGGCTTCCGGACAGGAATGACCGGCGAGCGCGGCCGTTTCCGGACACAACGAGAGACCCCCGGTCTCCGGATTTCTCCGGAGACCGGGGGTCTCATCTGTGCGCGAGGGGGGAGTTGAACCCCCACGCCCTTTCGGGCACTGGAACCTGAATCCAGCGCGTCTGCCTATTCCGCCACCCGCGCATGGGTGCTGCCGAATGATTCTCTCACGCGATCCGGGCTTTTCGGTCCGGGTCTTGTGCGAGCGCCTTCCGACATGCAGAACATTAGCACGGCGTGGCGGGTGGTTTCACCTGCCCTTTCGTTGCCCCCGCAGCACGGTCCGCCGGCCCCTTCCCGGACGGCCGGCCGGTGTGGAAAGGTCCGGCACCCGGAGCGGACCCCGGCGCACCCGCCGTCCCAGGTGACCCGGCATCCCCGGGCCGGACGGGCACCAGCCGGACAGGGTCTCGGCCCCCCGCCCGGCAAGAGAGGTCGGCAGTTGCGGGACACTGTCTTCCGGGCACATCTACGATCGCAGTGCACAAGCAACCGGCCGAAGAACAAGGAAGCAGCGGGCAACCCTGTGTGGGGCGACACTCGTCACTCCGGGCAGGAAAGGGGAACCAGCCGATTTCCCGACGCGTGGATACGATCAGTAAGCAGTATCAGGACGACCCTGACGAAGCCTGAGGAAGGAGGTGTCCCGTGGGAGTACTGAAACGCTTCGAGCAGCGTCTTGAGGGGCTCGTCAACGGCACCTTCGCCAAGGTGTTCAAGTCCGAGGTGCAGCCCGTTGAGATCGCCGGTGCGCTCCAGCGCGAGTGCGACAACAACGCCACCATCTGGAACCGCGACCGCACGGTCGTCCCCAACGACTTCATCGTCGAACTGAGCACCCCCGACTACGAGCGGCTCAGCCCCTACAGCGGGCAGCTCGGTGACGAGCTGTCGGGCATGGTCCGCGACTACGCCAAGCAGCAGCGGTACACCTTCATGGGTTCGATCAAGGTGCACCTGGAGAAGGCCGACGATCTCGACACCGGCCTGTACCGCGTCCGCAGCCGCACCCTTGCCTCCAGCTCATCCCAGGAACAGCCGGGCCAGGCAGCCGGCCCGCGCGCCTCTTCGGCGCCGCGCGGCGGCTACACCGGCGGAGGTCACGTGGGCCCGCCCCCCATGCCCTCGTCCCCGCCTCCCGGCGCGCCGCCCGTATCCCGTACGGCGCCGCCAGGTGCAGGACCGCAGCCGCACGCACAGACCAGGCGCTGGGTCGAGATCAACGGCACCCGCCACCAGATCTCGCGCGGCACTCTCGTGCTGGGCCGCAGCACCGACGCCGACGTACGGATCGACGACCCCGGGGTTTCCCGGCGGCACTGTGAGATCCGCGTCGGCACGCCCCCCACGATCCAGGATCTGGGCTCCACGAACGGGATCGTGGTGGACGGGCAGCACACCACCCGCGCTAATCTCCGCGACGGTTCGCGGATCGTCGTGGGCAGTACCACCATCGTTTACCGGCAAGCCGAAGGGTGAAGCGGGGGCAATGTCAGAGCTGACCCTCACGGTCATGCGGTTGGGTTTCCTCGCCGTACTGTGGCTGTTCGTCATCGTGGCCGTTCAGGTCATCCGCAGCGATCTGTTCGGCACGCGCGTCACACAGCGCGGCGCCGCCCGGCGGGGCGGCCAGGAGGCGCGTACCCAGCGCCAGCCCGCCACTCCACCGCAGCAGCGCCGCCAGGACGGCGGTCGCGGCAACAACCGCCAGCGCCGCGGTGCCCCCACCAAGCTGGTGGTCTCCGAAGGCACCCTGCAGGGCACCACCGTCGCGCTCCAGGGCCAGACCATTTCGCTGGGCCGCGCGCACGATTCCACGATCGTCCTGGACGACGACTACGCGTCCAGCAGGCATGCCAGGATCTATCCGGACCGTGACGGCCAGTGGATCGTCGAGGACCTCGGTTCCACGAACGGCACGTATCTGGACCGGAGCCGGCTCACGACGCCGACCCCGATTCCGCTGGGAGCCCCGATCCGCATCGGCAAGACCGTCATCGAGCTGCGGAAGTAGTACGACAATGAGCGAGCGGAGCGAGCGAGCCGCGGCGGTCCACTCGACGGACCCGAGCGTGCTCCCGACCGGAGGGTGGGCAGTGTGGCTCGACGAGACCGGCTGTACCCCGAGCCGACGGGTGAGGTGCGCATGAGTCTGTCACTGCGCTTCGCCGCCGGATCGCACAAGGGCATGATCCGCGAGGGCAACGAGGACTCGGGCTATGCGGGCCCGCGCCTGCTGGCCATCGCCGACGGCATGGGCGGCCAGGCGGCAGGCGAGGTCGCCTCGTCCGAGGTGATCTCCACCCTGGTCCAGCTCGACGACGACGTACCCGGCTCGGACATCCTCACCTCCCTGGGGACGGCCGTGCAGCGCGCCAACGACCAGCTGCGGGTGATGGTCGAGGAGGACCCCCAGCTGGAGGGCATGGGCACGACCCTGACCGCCCTGCTGTGGACGGGTCAGCGCCTCGGCCTGGTGCACGTCGGCGACTCGCGCGCCTACCTCCTGCGGGACGGCCAGCTCACCCAGATCACCCAGGACCACACCTGGGTGCAGCGGCTCGTCGACGAGGGCCGGATCACCGAGGAAGAGGCCACGACCCACCCGCAGCGCTCGCTGCTGATGCGGGCGCTGGGCAGCGGCGATCATGTCGAGCCCGACCTGTCCATCCGGGAGGTCAGGGCCGGTGACCGGTACCTGATCTGTTCGGACGGGCTGTCCGGCGTGGTCAGCCAGCAGACGCTGGAAGAGACCCTCGCCGGCTATCACGGCCCGCACGAGACCGTGCAGGAGCTGATCCAGCTCGCGTTGCGCGGCGGCGGCCCGGACAACATCACCTGCATCGTCGCCGACGTCCTGGACGTCGACGGCAACGAAGCCCTGGCCGGGCAGCTCAACGACACCCCGGTCATCGTGGGCGCGGTCGCCGAGAACCAGAACCAGCTCAACGACCCGAGCACGCTCCAGACGCCGGCCGCCCGCGCCGCCGAGCTGGGCCGCAACAGGGACGTCCCGCAACAGGCCGCCCCCGGTGGCGCGTTCGGGCCGCCCGGAAGCGGCGACGGTGACATCGCCGGGCCGCCGCAGGGCTCGTTCGGCGCGTTCACCGACGAGGACTTCCTCAAGCCCGAGCGGCGCGGGAAGTGGCTCAAGCGGTCGCTGATCGCCGTCCTCGCGCTGGCCGTCGTCGGCGGTGGTCTCTACGGGGGCTACCGCTGGACGCAGACCCAGTACTTCGTCGGCGCCAAGGACGATCACGTCGCGCTCTACCGGGGCCTCAGCCAGGACCTGGCGTGGATCTCGCTGAACAAGGTCGACAAGGACCACCCCGAGATCGAACTCAAGTACCTACCGGTGTACCAGCAGAACCAGGTCAAGGAGACGATCCCGGCCGACAGCCGCGACGAGGCGACCGAGAAGGTCGCCGAGCTGGGCAAGCAGGCCGGCGCCTGCCTCGACAAGGCACAGCGGGAGGCCGCCGAGCGCGCCGCCGCGAAGGCCAAGGGCCAGGGCCAGGGCCAGGCCGACGGTACGCCGGGCAGCAAGCCGGGCAGCAAGCCCACCACCCCCGGCAGCAAGACCGGGAAGGCCGGCACCGGCGGCACCGTCGGCACGCTCGCGGCGACACCGACTCCCACTCCCACCACCAGCCAGGCCCCCTCCGAGGAGCAGCAGAAGCTGGAAAAGAATTGCAGCACCCAGCAGTGAGGGCGTAGGGGGCCGTTACTTTTATGAGCAGCAGTACCACCAACACCACCACCATCGGCACCATCGGAGCGCCCAGCCGCCGTAACACCGAGCTGGTCATGCTCGTCTTCGCGGTGCTGATCCCGGTGTTCGCGTACATCAACGTCGGCCTGGCCAAGGACCACACCGTCCCGGCCGGCGTCCTGGGCTACGGCCTCGGCCTCGGGCTGCTGGCCGGGGTCACCCACCTCGTCGTCCGCAAGTGGGCGCCGTACGCCGACCCGCTGATGCTGCCGATCGCCACGCTCCTGAACGGTCTGGGTCTGGTCTTCATCTGGCGGCTCGACCAGGAACCCTCACTGGGCAAGGCGATGGCGCCGAACCAGATGATGTGGTCCACCCTCGGCGTCGCGATTTTCCTCGGCATCCTGATCTTCCTCAAGGACCACCGCGTCCTCCAGCGCTACACCTACATCTCCATGGTCGTCGCGCTGGTCCTGCTGATCGCCCCGATGTTCTTCCCCGGTGTGAACGGCGCCAAGATCTGGATCTCCATCCCGGGCCTCGGCTCGCTCCAGCCCGGCGAGTTCGCGAAGATCATCATCGCGATCTTCTTCGCCGGCTATCTCATGGTGAAGCGGGACGCGCTGGCACTGGCCAGCCGCCGCTTCATGGGCCTCTACCTCCCGCGCGGACGTGACCTCGGCCCGATCCTCGTCATCTGGGCACTGAGCCTGATGATCCTGGTCTTCGAGACCGACCTGGGCACCTCGCTGCTCTTCTTCGGCCTCTTCGTCGTCATGCTGTACGTCGCCACCGAGCGCACCAGCTGGATCGTCTTCGGCCTGCTGCTCAGCGCGGGCGGCGCGGTCGCCGTGGCGACCTTCGAGTCGCACGTCCAGGAACGTGTGCACAACTGGCTCAACCCGCTGGCGCTGCTCAACGGCGGCGTCACCGAGACCGCCCAGGCCATGTACGCCTTCGGCTCCGGCGGCATCCTCGGCTCCGGCCTCGGCCAGGGCTACTCCCGGCTGATCCTCGGCATCGCGCCGAAGAGCGACTACATCCTCGCCACCGTCGGCGAGGAGATCGGCCTGGCCGGCCTGATGGCCGTTCTGCTGCTGTACGGCCTGCTGATCGAGCGCGGCCTCCGTACGGCGCTGGCGGCCCGCGACCCGTTCGGCAAGCTGCTCGCCGTCGGCCTGTCGGGCGCCTTCGCGCTCCAGGTCTTCGTCGTCGCCGGCGGCGTGACGGGCCTGATCCCGCTGACGGGTATGACGATGCCGTTCCTCGCCCAGGGCGGTTCCTCCGTGATCGCCAACTGGGCCCTGGTCGCGATCCTGCTCCGTATCAGCGACACCGCGCGGCGGCCCGCCCCGGCCCCCGCTCCGTCCACCGACGCCGAGATGACCCAGGTGGTCCGTCCGTGAACAAGCCCCTGCGCCGGGTCGCGATCTTCTGCGGCCTGCTCGTACTCGCCCTGCTCGTCCGCGTCAACTGGGTGCAGTTCGTGCAGGCCGACGACCTCAAGAACGACAAGTACAACCGCCGGGTCGCCATCGAGCGCTACAGCACCCCGCGCGGCGACATCATCGTCGACGGCAAGCCGGTCACCGGCTCGACGACCACCGGCAGCGGCGACTTCAAGTACAAGCGGACGTACACGAACGGCAAGATGTGGGCGCCGGTCACCGGCTACGCCTCACAGGCGTTCGACGCCAACTTCCTGGAGAAGCTCAACGACTCCATCCTGACCGGCACCGACGACAAGCTCTTCTTCAGCCGCACGGTCGACATGCTCACCGGCGGCAAGCAGGAGGGCGGCAACGTCGTCACCACCCTCAGCGGCAAGGCCCAGAAGGCCGCCTTCGAGGGGCTCGGCGACAAGAAGGGCGCGGTCGCCGCGATCAACCCGGAGACCGGCGCGATCCTGGCGCTGGCCACCGCCCCGTCGTACGACCCCTCCACCTTCGCGGGGATGACCGACAAGGACTCCAAGGCGTACAACGCGCTCCAGAGGACGAACAACCCGGACGACCCGACGCTCAACCGGGCGCTGCGCCAGACCTACCCGCCCGGCTCCACCTTCAAGGTGGTCACCGCGTCGGCGGCCCTGGAGAACGGCCTCTACACCGACATCGACGCCAAGACGCGCTCGCCGCTGCCCTGGACGCTGCCCGACACCGCCCACCAACCGCTGAACAACGAGGGCGACCTCCCCTGCGAGAACGCCAGTCTCCGTGAGGCGCTGCGGGTGTCGTGCAACACCGTCTTCGGCAAGATCAGCGCCGACCTCGGCAACAAGGCGATGAAGGAAGAGGCCGAGAAGTTCGGCTTCAACAACCCGAAGGTCGACACCCCGGTCCGGGCGTCCGAGAGCGTCTACCCGAAGGACAACCGGCCGCAGAACGCCATGGCGGGCATCGGCCAGGCGTCCAACCGCGCCACTCCGCTCCAGATGGCCATGGTGACCGCCGCGATCGCCAACGGCGGCAAGCTCATGCAGCCGTACATGGTCGAGAAGCTGGTCGCGCCGAATCTGAACGTCGTGCAGCAGCACACTCCCAAGGAGATGAGCAAGCCGCTGTCGCCGGAGAACGCGCAGAAGGTCCAGGACATGATGGAGACCGTGGTCGAGAAGGGCACGGGAACCACCGCCCAGATCGACGGCGTCAAGGTCGGCGGCAAGACGGGTACCGCCCAGCACGGCGAGAACAACAAGGACAACCCGTACGCCTGGTTCATCTCCTACGCCAAGACCGACAAGGGCACCCCGGTCGCCGTCGCCGTCGTCATTGAGGGCTCCGACACACTTCGCAACGACATCGCGGGCGGCAAGCTCTCCGCCCCGATCGCGAAGAGCGTGATGGAAGCGGTGCTCAGCGACAAGAAGTGACCCTGGGCATGGCCATACCGGTCGGATATCAGCTTGCGGCTACGGCCCGGCCCGGAGCAGTGCGCCGGGTACGGTATGCCCGGACAGCACACCGCCGGACCACACACGGGTGCGGTCGGGACTGACGGAGAGGGCTGGAGAAGCTTATGGAAGAGCCGCGTCGCCTCGGCGGCCGGTACGAGCTGGGCTCGGTGCTCGGCCGCGGTGGCATGGCCGAGGTGTACCTCGCGCACGACAGCCGCCTGGGCCGCACCGTAGCGGTGAAGACGCTCCGGGTGGATCTCGCCCGCGACCCGTCCTTCCAGGCCCGGTTCCGCCGTGAGGCCCAGTCGGCCGCCTCGCTGAACCATCCGTCCATCGTCGCGGTCTACGACACCGGCGAGGACTATGTCGACGGCGTCTCGATCCCGTACATCGTCATGGAGTACGTCGACGGTTCCACGCTGAGAGAGCTGCTGCACTCCGGGCGGAAGCTGCTGCCCGAGCGGTCACTGGAGATGACCACCGGTGTGCTCCAGGCGCTGGAGTACTCGCACCGGGCCGGCATCGTGCACCGCGACATCAAACCGGCCAACGTGATGCTGACCCGCACCGGCCAGGTCAAGGTCATGGACTTCGGTATCGCCCGCGCGATGGGCGACGCCGGAATGACCATGACGCAGACCGCCGCGGTCATCGGCACCGCCCAGTACCTCTCGCCGGAGCAGGCCAAGGGCGAGCAGGTCGACGCCCGTTCCGACCTGTACTCCACCGGCTGCCTGCTCTACGAGCTGCTCACCGTGCGTCCGCCGTTCGTCGGTGACTCCCCCGTCGCCGTGGCCTATCAGCACGTGCGCGAGGAACCGCAGAAGCCCAGCAACTTCGATCCCGAGATCACGCCGGAGATGGACGCCATCGTCCTCAAGGCGCTGGTCAAGGACCCCGACTACCGCTACCAGTCGGCCGACGAGATGCGGGCCGACATCGAGGCGGCCCTCGACGGGCAGCCGGTGGCGGCCACCGCGGCGATGGGCGCCGGCGGCTTCGACCAGGACCAGCCCACCACCATGCTGCGTCCGCAGGACCCGGCGGGGCAGACCTCCATGCTGCCGCCGATGAACCCGGACGACGGCGGCTACGGCTACGACGAGCGGGACGGCCGGCGCCGCGGCGGCTCATCCGGCGGCCAGAAGAAGAGCCACACCTCGACGATCCTGCTCGCCGTCGCCGGTGTGCTCGTCCTGGTCGGCGCGATCTTCATCGGCAAGGCGATGTTCAGCAGCAACAAGACCAGCGGGACGATGTCGGTGCCCCCGCTCATCGGCAAGACGCTGGACCAGGCCAAGGAAGCGGGCCGCAACGGCAACTTCAAGGTCGTCAAGGGCGGCAGCGAGTCCTGCGAGAACGCCGACAAGGGCCAGGTCACCAAGCAGGACCCGGAAGCCGACAGCGACATCAGCAAGGGCGACACCGTCACCGTCACGATGTGCACCGGGCCCGCCGAGATCACGGTCCCGAGCCTGACGAACCTCACCGAGGAAGACGCCAAGGCCGACCTCAAGGACAAGGGCTTCACCAACATCGAGACCCAGTCCGTCGTCGCCGACCGGGAACCCGGCACGGTGGTCTCCCAGGACCCGAAGGCGGGCACGAAGAAGCCCAAGGACACGACGATCACGCTGTCCATCGCCAAGGCGAGCCCGAAGGTCAAGGTCCCCGACGTCGTCGGCAACGACTTCGCCGCGGCGGAGAAGCAGCTGAAGGACCTCGGCCTCCAGGTGACCAAGCAGGAGCAGGACGTGTCCGACCCGGCGCAGGTCGGCAAGGTCACCGCGATGAACCCGCCGGGCACCACCGAGGTCGACAAGAACTCGATGGTCACACTGACCGTCGGCAAGGCCGCCGCGCAGACGCCGGTGCCGAACGTGGTCACCCAGAAGGTGAAGGACGCCAAGAAGGCGCTGGAGCAGGCGGGATTCACCAACATCCAGTTCGCCGACGGCAGTTCCGATGACGACAACGCCCGCGTCATGTCGCAGGACCCCGCGGGACAGACCCCGTCCGACCCGAAGTCGACGACCGTGACGCTGACCACCATCGGTGGCGGCGGCGATGACAACGACGACGGCGGCATCCTCGGCTGGCACCACTGACGGCCCGCTGTGGCCCCGGCTCCCGGGGCCACAGCGCCGAACGTACGACTGAGCCCCGGCGGCCCTGGAAAGGGCCAACGGGGCTCACGTCATGGCTGCCCGCCCCGCCGCGTCGGCAGCACCGCCGCGGATGCGCCTCAGCGGAGCTCCGGGGGCGGCGTACGGTCGGCGTCGACCTTCTCCGTGCGTTCCAGCTCGCCCCAGACGATGTAGCGGTAGTCCGAGGTGTAGACCGGAGTGCAGGTGGTGAGCGTGATGTAGCGGCCCGCCTTGTGCTTGCCGGACTCCTTGGGGACCTCGTCGAGGACATCGACGTTGTACTTCGAGGTCTGGGGGAGCGTCGCGTAGACCTTGTAGATGTACCAGGTGTCCTTCGTCTCGAAGACGATCGGATCGCCGTCCTGGAGCTTGTCGATGTTGTGGAACTTGGCGCCGTGACCGTCGCGGTGGGCGGCGAGCGTGAAGTTGCCCTTCTTGTCCTGCGGCAGCTCCGACTTGACCGGCTTGGTGTAGTAGCCGGCCACACCCTCGTTGAGGATCGTGTCTTCGGTGCCCTGCTTGACCAGCACCTCGCCGTTCTTCATGGCCGGTACGTGCAGGAAGCCGATGCCGTCCTTGGTGTCCAGCTTTCCCGGCCCCTTCGGCCCGCTGGACGCCCAGTGCTTGCGCACCTCGTCACTCTGCTTGTGGGAGGCGCGGTCGGCGAGGACGTTCGTCCACCACAGGGAGTAGACGACGAAGAGCCCCAGGATCAGCCCCGCGGTGATCAGCAGCTCACCGAAGACGCTGATCACCGAGGCGATCGCCCCTCGCACCCGGCGTGGACGGCGTGACGGCGTGGACCGGTCGATGTCCTGTTCGTGGTCCGTGGCAGTCACCGCGTAATACCCCTCTTACCTTCGGTCAGCCGGTGAGCGCTTCCGGTTCGCCCTTGCTCCGCGGTCGCTCGTCGACCATCTTGCCCCAGACGATCATCCGATAGGTACTGGTGAATTCCGGGGTGCAGGTCGTCAGCGTGATGTAGCGGCCCGGCCCCTTGAATCCGGAAGCCTGCGGCACCGGTTGGATGACGCTGACGTTCTGCGGACTGGTCTGCGGGAGGATGCTCTCCATCTGGTACGTGTAATACGTGCTCTGCGTCTCCACAACGATCTTGTCGCCCGGAGTGAGCTTGTTGATGTAACGGAACGGCTCGCCATGGGTGTTGCGGTGGGCGGCAACCGAGAAGTTGCCCTTCTTGTCCCACGGCATCGCGGTCTTGATTCCGCTGCTCTTGTCGTAGTGCCCGACCATGCCGCGGTCCAGCACCGAGTGCTTGTCGATGCCCTCGGCCACCGGCGCCTTCACGTCCAGCTTGGGGATATACATGATCGCGAAGCGTTCGCCGGGGGTGAGCGTCTTCTTCTCCTCGCCACCCTCGTCCCAGGTGTGCTGGAGGGTGCTGGCGGCGCCACCGGCCTCTTCGTTGGCCAGCACGTTCGTCCACCACAGCTGGTAGGTCACGAACAGCAGCATCAGCACGCCGAGCGTGATGAACACCTCGCCCACAGCGCGGCTGGCGATCAGGCCGAGACTGTCCTTGGCGGCTCGGGCGGCGCGACGGGCCTCCAGCCGCGAGGTGGGCGCGGGCGGCGGCTCGGCCGCGGCTGACGCGGTCGCCGCACCACCGCGCTTGCCGCGCCTGCCGCCGCGCTTGGCCGCTTGCTGGGCGGCCTTGCGCCGGGCAGCACGACCGCCCGGAGCCGGATCGGTTTCACGTGAAACCGACAGGCCCATCGTCGAGTCGGTTTCACGTGAAACGTCGTCACCGTCACCGCCCGCGTGGCTCTTGCCGCCGGTCGCCGCAGACTCCTCGGCCTGACGCAGCGCCATGGTCGACTCGTCCAGCCCCGGGCCGGGGTGGGGGGACGGGACCGGAGAAGCGGGCGGGGGCACCGCCGCGGAACGGAAGGGGCGGGCCGCGGCCGGGCGCGGTGCCGCCGGCTCACCGCCGGAGAACGGATCGGCGGCGGGAGGGACGGATATCGGGTCGCCGTGCACCGAGTGGGGCTCTTGGCCGGTGCCGTAGCCCGCTTCACGGCCGGTGCCGTAGGCACTGCCGGACCTCGGGGCGTAGCCGCCGTCGTAGGGCTGTTCCCCGCTGTGGGGAGCGGTCGCCGCCTCGTCGGCCGGCGGCTGTGTCTGCGGCGTCTGGGGGTGCGGGCGGAACCAGGGCGAGCCCTGTCCGCGCGGCGCCTGCCGGGCCTGTTCGCTGCTGGGCCGCGCCCCGGTCCGGCCCGCGGGGCCCTGCTGCTGCCCCGTTGAGCTGTCCGGCCCGCTCGGGGCATCGGCCGTGCCCGCGCCGTACGTCCCGGCCGGGCCCGGCAGCGGGTCCGTCAGCGGGTCGTTGAGCTGTCCCACCGCCGCCTCGAAGGCCGCGTCGCCTCCGTACGTACCGGCGGCCTCGTACCCGGGCGACGGCTGGTCGTACGGATCCTGGGACCTGCCGTCACGCTCGGGGCGCGTGGTGGTCACGCGCCGGCCTTGCCGACCACCGGGGCAAGCCCCGTCGAGCGCTCCGCCGCTCCCGTGTCACCGCACTCCACCAGCCAGTTGGCGAGCATCCGGTGGCCCCATTCGGTCAGCACCGACTCGGGGTGGAACTGCACGCCCTCGACGGGCAGTTCACGGTGGCGCAGCCCCATGGGAATGCCGTTGTCGGTCCAGGCGGTGACGGTCAGTTCGTCCGGCACGGTGCCCTGCTCGACGGCCAGCGAGTGATAGCGGGTGGCGGTGAAGGGCGAGGGCAGGCCGCGGAAGACACCGGCGCCCTCGTGCGAGACCAGCGAGGTCTTGCCGTGCAGCAGCTCGGGGGCCCGGTCCACCACGCCGCCGTAGGCGACCGCCATCGACTGCATGCCCAGGCAGACGCCGAACACCGGGACGCCGGTCTTCGCGCAGTGCCTGACCATGTCGACGCAGACACCCGCCTGCTCGGGGGTGCCGGGGCCCGGGGAGAGCAGCACGCCGTCGAAGCCGTCCTGGGCATGGCTCAGGGCGACCTCGTCGTTGCGCAGTACCTCGCATTCGGCGCCCAGTTGGTAGAGGTACTGCACGAGGTTGAAGACGAAGCTGTCGTAGTTGTCGACGACCAGAATGCGTGCGCTCATCGGACGGCTGCCATCCCTTGATCGACCGTGACGTCATTGAAGGGGAGCAGCGGCTCCGCCCACGGAAAGACGTACTGGAAAAGCACGAAGACGACCGCCAGCACCAGCACCAGTGAAATCAGCGCCTTCACCCACGTGTTGCCCGGCAGATGCCGCCAGATCCAGCCGTACATGCTGTCGCTGCCCCTACTTGCCGATGACGATGACGATGTCGATTGCCCCTCCAGACTAAGGGGAGAGGGTGGGGGCACGTGGGTCAGCCGGGCAAAGCCGATGGCCTTCCCTGTGCCACGGGTTGGGTGGAATCCAGATGCGCCCAGGTGATCAGCCGGTGGCTGTGGCCCCATTCCGGTTCGCAGGTCGTCAGCGTCAGATAGCGGCCTGGGCCGTTGTATCCGGAGGCGCGGGGCACCGGGTCGATCACACCGATGTCGCTGGGCAGCGTGGTGTACGGCCGCCTGTCGATGCGGTACGTGAACCAGGTGGTGCCGTCGGTCAGGACCACGGCGTCGCCCGGCCGCAGCCGCGGGAAGTCCTTGAACGGGTCGCCGTAGGTGCGGCGGTGCCCGGCGACGGCGAAGTTGCCGACCGCGCCGAGCCGCGCGGTGCCCGCGTAGTGACCGAGGCCACGCTTGAGCACGTCGGTCGCGGTGCCTTCGATGACGGGCTTGGACCAGTCCGCCCCGAAGCGCGGGATGTACATGGCGGCGAAGGGCCTGCCCGCTTCGTAGGGGCACGGCCGGGCGGACGGCGCGGGGCCGGGTGCGTCGTGCTGCCCGGCGGCCGGGGCGGCCGACCACTGCTTCCGCAGCGTGCCCAGTTCGCCGTCCATCGCGCTGTCGGCCCGCACTCCGGTCCAGAACAGGGTGTAGACGACGAGGAGGACGATCAGGGTGCCGGCGGTGACGCAGATTTCGCTGAGCGTCCGTACGATCCACCGCACCGTCATACCGGCCCCGCCCCTTCCCGCCGGCCCGGCGGGGCGGGCTACGGCTTCACAGGCTGTGCGTAGTGGAGCTCCACTGTGCCGGAGTAGCCGGGAAGAGTCACCGCCTCGTGCTGCTCGACTTTCCAGCCCAGGCCGTAGGCGTTCACGTACTGCAGGTAGTTCTGGATCGCGGGCGAGGCGTTGAGTGCCTTGTTCAGTGCCTCGCGGTCGCCGACCGCGGTGATCTTGTACGGCGGTGAGTAGACGCGGCCCTGGAGGATCAGGGTGTTGCCGACGCAGCGCACCGCGCTGGTGGAGATCAGCCGCTGGTCCATGACCCGGATGCCCTTGGCACCGCCCTGCCACAGCGCGTTCACCACGGCTTGCAGGTCCTGCTGGTGGATGACGAGGTCGTTGGGCTGCGGCTCGGGGACGCCGGGGATCTTGGCGCTCGCGTTCGGCGGGGCGTCGGTGAGGGTGACGGACATGCCCTGGCCGTGCAGTTTCTCGGTGCCGGCGTTCTCCTCCAGGGCCTTGACCTTGGCGTCCTGGGCCTTGGAGCTGCCGTTGTCGCGCCGGGCGAGCGCCTCGACGTCCTCGCGCAGGGCGGCGTTGCGCTCGTCGTGCGTACCGTTCTTCTGGCTGCGTTCCTGGATGAGGTCCGACAGCCGGAGCATGGAGTCGTCCGAACGCAGGTCCGTGCCACGCGCGGTGTCAAAGCTCAGCCAGAACATCAGCCCGGCGAGGGCGAAGACGGCGAGAGTGAGCAGACGCACAGGCCGCAGGCGCGAGCGGGACGGGCGGGCGGAGGAGTCGGCAGAAGTGCTCAACGTACCCTTGCTCCTTACGACGCCGCGGAAGCACTACGCTAACGGACGCCCTGGGGCGAGGACCCGCTCCCCGGCGCATCCATCCGGCTCCCATCCCGTACGCCCCCGCGTGGAAGGGGGCACCTCCCGCTCGAGGGAAGTCGAGAGTGGGGGAGCAGCGCATCGACAGGAGAGTTCCTCGTGCCGAAGTCACGGATCCGTAAGAAGGACGACTTCACGCCGCCGCCGGCGAAGACCACCAGCCTGAAGGTGAACTCGGGCCGTGGCTGGGTCGCGCCGCTGATGCTGGCGATGTTCCTGATCGGTCTTGCCTGGATCGTGCTGTACTACGTCTCCGAGGCCGATCTGCCGATCAAGGCCATGGGCAACTGGAACATCGTGTGCGGATTCGGCTTCATCGCGGTGGGCTTCGGCGTCTCCACGCAGTGGAAGTAGCGCAAGCCCTGCCCAAGGCCATCCACACGGTTATCCACAGTCGGGGAAAACTTCAGAAGATCTGTGGATAACCTCTCGGACGTTGACGCCGGTGTGACCTGTCACACCCGCGTCGAGCCCGTCGCTCCCCCTGCTCTTACTGGGGAAACACAGGTCCGTACGGTCCGGGGCCGACGTTCCCCACAGCGTGCACAAGATCCGCCACGCGCTGTGGACAACTTGACGGAACGGGGCCCCGTGCCCTAGTTACCCCCAGCCCGCCGAGACGCCGATGCCCCTTCAGCCCACGAGCTGGAGGGTCCGTACCCACACCACGGCGACGACCGCCAGCAGCGCGACCACACACGTCAGGGTGTGCACCAGCGTCCGGCGGTCACGCGGCGCGTGCACCATGCCGTACGCGACCGCGGCGCCCACCACCAGTCCGCCGACGTGCGCCTGCCAGGCGATATTCGGCCACAGGAAGGTGAAGACGAGGTTGAGGGCGAGCAGGATCAGGACCGGCTTCATGTCGTGGTTCAGCCGGCGCAGCAGCACCGCGGTCGCCCCGAGCAGCCCGAAGATCGCGCCGGAGGCACCGAGCGAGGGCTGGTTCTGCGCGGCGAGGAGATACGACAGGGCGCTGCCGCCGAGCCCGGCGATCAGGTAGAGCGCCACGAAGCGGACCCGGCCGAGCGCCGCTTCGAGGGGCGGGCCCAGCCACCACAGCGACAGCATGTTGAACGCGATGTGCGCGACCTGCTGGTGCAGGAACATCGCGGTGACCAGGCGGTACCACTCGCCCTCCGCGACGCCGACGAGCCGGTACTGATCCGGGTCGAAGGCCAGGCCGATCAGGTCGAGGCGCCCGATCAGCCCGTCGTCGGCCGCGGACACCGCGATGAAGAGGGCCACGTTGAGGCCGAGCAGGATCTTGGTGATCAGCCGCGGGTCGGCGGCGACCACGCCGCCGGCGATCGTGCGCGGCGCCGTCGCGTGCGCCGAGTGCCCGGTGCCGCTGCCGCCGCGTACGCAGTCCTGGCACTGGAAGCCGACCGAGGCGCTGACCATGCACTCCGGGCAGATCGGCCGCTCACAGCGGGTGCAGTGGATGCCGGTCGCACGGTCCGGGTGGCGGTAGCAACCGGGGAGGCCGCGCTCGCCGTCCGCGTTCTGCGGCTCCTGTGGGCTGCCTGGCACCTGATCCATCGGTCCCTCGTCCTCTCTGCGGCTGAGCGCGTCATCACAGCACACCCGCCGGTCGCCCGGCCAGCGCCCGCGGCGGGCGTCGCGGCCTTCCTGCGCCGCCCGGACACGCTGTGCGCCCCGCCTGGTCTACGACCGGGCGGGGCGCAATGGTTCCCTCGGGCTCGATGCCCACGTGCGTCAGCCTTCGCGGGTCTCCACGACGACCGAGTCGATGATGACGTCCTGGAGGGGACGGTCGGTGCGCGGGTTGGTCTGGGTGCCGCCGATGGCGTCCACGACCTTCTTGCCGGCCTCGTTGCTGACCTCGCCGAAGATGGTGTGCTTGCCGGTCAGCCAGGCGGTCGGCGCGAGCGTGATGAAGAACTGCGAGCCGTTCGTGCCGGGGCCCGCGTTGGCCATGGCCAGCAGGTACGGCTTGGTGAAGGCCAGCTCGGGGTGGAACTCGTCGGCGAATTCGTAGCCGGGCCCGCCGGTGCCGTTGCCCAGCGGGTCGCCGCCCTGGATCATGAAACCGCTGATGACACGGTGGAAGACGGTGCCGTCGTACAGCTTGTCCGTGGACTTCTTGCCGGTCGCCGGGTTGGTCCACTCCCGCTCACCGGTGGCGAGTTCGACGAAGTTCTTGACCGTCTTGGGTGCATGGTTCGGCAGCAGCCGAATCTCGATGTCGCCCTGGTTGGTCTTCAGGGTGGCGTAGAGCTGCTCAGCCACGGATCTACCTTCCATAAGTCTTCGCTGTCGGTTCCCGATCCTCGCACGGGGCGGCTCAGCTTTCGCCCGGCCGCCGCTCTTCGGGCGGCACGACGGCTCTTTTCCGCCGCCGCCCCGCCGGCCGCCGCCGACGACGCGTGGCGTTCCGTCCCATCCGGGGCGCGGTGCGGCAAATCGTGGCATTGTCACCCCAAGGCTTCCGGAAGGTCCCCGATGACCCGGATGCCCGCCAGCACCTGCCGTACGAGGAGCGAGCGGGCATGATCTTCAATCGGGTGGACAGGCGACACAGCAGACATGGGGGAGCAGCCCCCACAGACCCGGACACGCCACCGAGGAGGAGGATCCCGTGACCCGCAAGGACAGCGTGCGCGCCGCGACCGGTACGGCCAGGGACAGCGTGCGGCACGCCGCGGAGGCGGTGGCTCCGTATGCCGGTACGGCCAAGGACACCGCGATGCAGTTCGCCCAGGAAGCGCGTACGCGTATGACACCGATGGTGGCGGAGGCCGCCCACCAGGCACGCGCCCAGTACGACACACGTCTGCACCCGCGGATCGAGCACGCCCGCGGTGCGCTGCCGCCCAAGGTCGACGCGGCGGCGACCCGTGCCGCCTGCCGCACCCGCAGCGCCGCCCGGCAGGCCGCCGACTACACCGCGCCCCGGGTGGAGAGCGCCGTGCACACCGCGCGCGCGGCGGCCGAGCCGGTGCGTGAGGAAGCGTTCGCCCGTGGCAGCGCCGCGCTCGCCGCGCTGCGCGGGCAGGTGACGGCGGCCGAGATCGAGAAGCTCGCGAAGAAGCACCGCAGGCGCTGCAGCGCAGGCAAGGCGGCCAAGCGGCTCGTGGTGCTCGGCATCCTGGCCGGCGGTGCGGTCGCCGCCTGGAAGTGGTGGGACAAGCAGGCCAACCCCGACTGGCTGGTGGAGCCGCCGGCCCCGACCGAGGTCGGCGACCGGGGCCGGCTCAGCTCGGTCGACGGCAGCGGGGGCGCCACGCTGGACCCCGATGTCCAGGCCAAGCAGGCCGAGGCCGACGAGCACGGCAACGGCGGCAAGGGCAGCAAGGGCGGCAGCAGCGCCTGACCGGCGGACGCGGACGTGCGTACGGTGCCCGTCACCCCACGGCAGGGTGACGGGCACCGCCGTGCCGGGAGCCACTACCGGGTGGCGCGCACGGCAGTGGCTCCAACCGGCCGACGGGCCCGCGACGAACGGGATTTCGGGCACCACGGCCGCCTCGCCCACCGCAACGAAAAGACCCCCTCCGGACCGCTGTACTGCGGTCCGGAGGGGGTCCGGCTGTGGAGCCTAGGAGAGTCGAACTCCTGACATCTGCCATGCAAAGACAGCGCTCTACCAACTGAGCTAAGGCCCCTTCGCGGACCAGGGTACCTGGTGTTCCGGTGGTTTCCCGACCGGGTATCGCCGGACACCGTCGCTCTCCGTAGGATGCACCGCGAGATTCGCGGCAGCGAAGCGGGATCGGGGAGATGGGGAGACGGCATGGACACAGCACAGCAGGAAGCCACCGCGCGGGCCCGGGATCTACAGCGCAGTTGGTACGGGGAGCCTCTGGGTGCGCTGTTCCGTCGTCTCATCGATGACCTGGGCCTCAACCAGGCACGACTCGCCTCCGTTCTCGGTCTTTCCGCGCCGATGCTGTCCCAGCTGATGAGTGGTCAGCGCGCGAAGATAGGCAACCCGGCCGTGGTGCAGCGGGTGCAGGCGCTGCAGGAACTGGCCGGCCAGGTCGCCGACGGCAGCGTGAGCGCCGCCGAGGCCACCGACCGCATGGACGAGATCAAGAAGACCGCCGGAGGCTCGGTGCTGAACAACACCGCGCAGGCGACGTCGTCGACCGGAGCGACGACGGTGCGGCGCGTAGTGCGCGAAATCCAGTCACTCCTGCGGTCCGTTTCGGACGCAGGCGACATCATCGACGCGGCGAACACCCTCGCCCCCACGCATCCGGAACTGGCAGAGTTCCTCAGGGTCTACGGTGCCGGTCGCACCGGCGACGCGGTCGCGCACTACGAGGCGCACCAGGGTTAGGCACGGCGCGGGGCCGCAGCGGAGCGTGCGGATTTCGGGAAAGCGGACGGGGCACCATGGGTGAGATCTTCGCCGGTCGGTACGAGCTGATCGACCCGATCGGACGCGGTGGTGTGGGCGCGGTCTGGCGTGCCTGGGACCACCGGCGCCGCCGCTACGTCGCGGCGAAGGTGCTCCAGCAGAGCGACGCGCACACGCTGCTGCGGTTCGTGCGCGAGCAGGCGTTGCGGATCGACCATCCGCACGTGCTGGCCCCGGCGAGCTGGGCCGCCGACGACGACAAGGTCCTGTTCACCATGGATCTGGTGAACGGCGGCTCGCTGGCGCATCTGACCGGTGATTACGGCCCGCTGCCCGCACGGTTCGTCTGCGTGCTGCTGGACCAGCTGCTGGCGGGGCTGACCGCGGTGCACGCCGAGGGTGTGGTGCACCGTGACATCAAACCGGCGAACATCCTGCTGGAGTCGACCGGCACCGGCCGCCCGCATCTGCGGCTCTCCGACTTCGGGATCGCGATGCGCAAGGGCGAACCGCGGCTCACCGAGACCAACTACGTGGTGGGCACGCCGGGTTACTTCGCGCCCGAGCAGATGTGGGGCGCCGAACCGGACTTCCCCGCCGATCTCTTCGCCGTCGGCCTGGTCGCGCTGTATCTGATCACGGGCGTCAAGCCGGACGCCGAGGCGCTGGTGGGGCGCTTCCTGGAGCACGGCGTCCCGAACGCGCCCGAGGGCGTGCCGGAGCCGCTGTGGCAGGTGCTGGCCACGCTGCTGCACCCGGACCCGGACGCGCGGTTCAAGACGGCGACGGGGGCGCGCAAGGCGGTGCTCTCCGCGGCCGAGCTGCTGCCCGAGGCGACGATCGAAGAAGAGATCGTCGAGGTCTTCGACCACATAGGGCCGCTGCCTTCCGGCTTCGGACCTGACGGGCCGCTCCGTACCGCGAAGGGCGGCGACGGCTCCGGCACCGCGCCGCCGACCGGACAGGTCTCGATGTCGGACACCGGGAGCTTCGTTCTCGCGCCTCCTGGTGGGCGGTTGCCCGTGCCGCAGCCGCCGGGCACCCCGCCGACGCCGGTGCCGCAGCCGGGTGCCACTCCGTCGGCGCCGCAGCCGGGATCCGCTCCGCCGCCGCCGCGGATGCCCGCCGCACCGGCCGTGCCGCCCCCGGGACCTGGCTACCGGCCGACCGAAGCGGTACGGAACGATCCGCCGGCGACCCGGCCGTACACGGCGGACCCGTACCCGGCCCCCGGACGGCCTCCGGTCATGGCACCCGGCGGGCACCCGCCCCCGGCACAGGCCGTCGCCGCACCGGCGAGACGACCGGGACCGCCCCCGAAGGTGGCGGTCCCGGTACTGATCGTCGCGCTGCTGTGCATCGCGTTCGGGGTCTGGGCGCTGCTCTCCTCCTGACGCGTCCGTCCTGGGGGGGGACGCCGGTCCGGGCAGCCGCTACCGGTCCCCCGGCTGCCCGAACTGCTGTGGCGGCAGGCCCTGTTGGGAAGGCGGCGCGGGCGGTACCGGGCGCGGGGCGGGCTCGGTGGGCTGGGACGGGGACACCTGCTGCGGGAAGGGCGGCGCCGCGGCCGGTACCGCCGCCGTGCCCCGTCGTCGTGCCACGAGCGTCCAGGCCGCCAGACCGGCCAGCAGCACCACACCCGCGCCGAGCCCGGCGTAGCCCAGTGTCCGCAGGCTGCCGCCGTCCGTCGCTTCCTGCACGGTCAGACCCTTGTCGGCCGTCTCACGGTCGTCGGGTGTGACGGTGAAGTCGCGGGTGGGCTCGGCGTATCCGGGCCCGGCGTGGGCCTTGCCCCGCACGTCCACCCGCAGGGTGAGGTCGGCGCCCCGGGGGAAGAACTGGGTGGTGTCGGGGTGGAGGGTGACCTCCAGGTAGTACCAGCCCGCGAACCGCATCGCCTGGACGGCGTCGCTGTAGTCGAAGCGGTTCCCGTAGTCGACCGGCGCGGTGAACATCTTGGCGGCGGCCGGTTTCCCGTCGTACGGGACAAAGGCGTCGTCGTCGACGGTGCCGCGTGCCGGGTTGTAGACGGTCAGGCCGAGCGCGTCCGAGACGTGCCCGGAGGCCGTGGCGGTGGAGTTGGGCAGTTCGGCGCTCAGGTTCAGCCGCTGGCCCCAGTCGACGGGCACCCGGTAGAAGCGGGTTTCGCCCGGCCTGATGCGGTCCCTCCACAGGCCCTGGCCGACGGATCCCGCGTCGTTGAACCCGGTGCCGCCCCGGGCCTTGCGCTTGCTGCCCGTGGTGAGCGGCGCCGGTGTCTCGGTGGGCCGGCTGCCCTCGGCGGGTTTCGCCGGGGTACTGCCCTTGAGGACGGGCTCGGCGATGCGGGTCAGCTCGATCGGCCAGGTATCGGGCCCGGACGTGGCCGAGCCCTCACGGCCGACGACGAGGTAGTACGGGCCGGCGCTCTGGCAGTCCGTACGGTCGCCGCCGATCCGGCGGGTGGCGTAGTCGCCGATGGGGTACGGCGCACCGCCGCCGTGGAAGGCCGCGTCGGCATCCCTGTCGCAGGTGGTGCCGCTGCTGTCCTGCACGCTGAGGGTCAGCTTGTCGCGGTGGTCCTCGACCTTGGTGCCGTGCGGCGGGGCGGCGACCACGGAGAAGTAGGCGTTGGTGCGGGCGTCCAGAGTGACCACGTAGTACTTCTGCTCGCCGCGCTTGAGAGCGTCGGTGTGCGGCCCCTTGCCGAACTCCTGGGCGTCCGCGGCGCTGGCGGTGCCCCGGATCGGGGTGGCGCCGTCGGCCGTCCGGTACGCGGGGAGGCCGTCGGCCGAGGCCACACCCACCGCTCCCGGCATGATGGTCACCACCGCCAGCGCCGTCAGTACGGCGAGCCCGCTGTGCGTCGTACGCCCCGTCACCACGATCCACCCCTCGTCGGATCCGCATTCCCACCGTCCGGCCGCGGCTTCCTGCGCGCGCGGAGGAAGGCCACCGCGAGCCCGGCGAGCAGCAGCACTCCCACGCCGATGGAGACGACCGGCAGCAGCGGACCGGAAGTCCATCCTCCACCGCGGGTGGGCCCGTTGTCCGCCGAGGCTGCGGAATCGTCCGGTGCGGTCTGCTGCACCGCGACCGAACCGGCCTGCGGACCGGACTTCGCCGTGCCCAGCACCGCGACCCGCAGCACCACACCGATCTGCGGATCGCGGGCGATCTCGGCGGCCTTGGCGCCCAGCGTCACCGCGATGTAGAAGTCGCCGTTGCTGTGCACCGGCGTCACATTGGGGTTCGTCTCGTAGCGGTTGGTCCAGGCGACCGGCACGGTCCCCATCTGGAGCAGGGCCGGACGGCCGGTGTACAGGGTCTGCGGGGTGAACTCACCGGTTCCGCTGCCCACCGGGGCGCGGTGGGGCGTGTAGACCTGGGTGCGCCCGAAGGAGAAGTGGCCGCCGTGGCCGCTGACCGTCGGCTCGTTGGCGAACTGCACGTCGTAGCGCAGCTGCTGGCCCCAGCCGACCGGCACCTTGTACCAGAGGGTCTGTGCGGGCAGCAGACGGTCCCGCCAGACGCCCTGACGCAGCGTGCGGGCATCGTTGAAGCCGGAGCCGCCTGTGACGTCCTGAGGGGCTCCTGTGGGCAGCGAGGCGCCCTTGCCACCCGCGCCGTACTCAGGCTCCGACTGGGCCGGTGTGACGCCCTTCTTCAGCGGATGTTCCACGTGAAACATCAGCTCCAGCGGCCAGCGTGCGGCGTCCGATCCCCTGGCCGCCTTCCGCTGGACGGCCAGCCAGTAGCGGCCGGCCTTGTCGCAGCCTCCGGTGCCGCTCTGGGACGGTATGCGGCTGACGCCGGAGGTGAGCGGGGTGGCTCCTTCGTGCTGGCCGAACAGTTCCGTGGTGGAGTCGCAGGAACTGCCGGTGCCGTACACGACCTTGGTGTTCAGGGCGTCGAGGGAGCCGACGGCGGCGCCGGGCTGCGGCACCACGGTCGCCGAGAAGTCGGCGGTGGAGGCGGCGTCGAGGTCCGTGGCGTAATACCGCGTCTCGTTGGGGCCGATGGTGTCGCGGTACTGCCCCGGGACGATGCCGGGCGCGCCCGTGCGGGTGGCCGTGCCGCGGACCTTGTCCCCCTTCAAACGGTAGCCGTCGGCGGAGAGTTGACCGGCCCTCTGGAGCTGACGGGTCAGCGACCCGGCGTCCGGCGCATCGTAGTAACGGCCGTTGCCCGCCTTGGCGATGCACTCCAGCTGTTCCCTGGCCTTGCCCGCGACCTGGAATCCGATCGTGTCGATCCGCAGGTTGGCACCGCTCTTGCCGAGCTGTGCCGCCACCTGACAGGGCGGCGGCGTACGGCAGTTGTCCTCGCCGTCGGAGATCAGCAGGATCGTCCGGCTGCCGTCGGATCCTGCGGCCGGCAGGTCCTTCGCGGCGCTGCGCAGGGACAGCCCGATGGGGGTGTCGCCCTTGGGTTCGACGGCGGCCACCGCCTTCTTGATGCCGGACCGGTCCAGCGCGGTGACCGGCTGGGCGAGGCGGGTGTCGGCACAGCCCTTGGGCCGGTCCGCTCCGTAGACCCGCAGTCCGGTGGGGTAGCCGTCGGGCAGGGCGTCCACGACCGCGCCAACGGCCTTGCGCGCGGCGGCGATTCGGGTGCTGCCGGATCCGTCGCCGCCGGCCATCGAGCCGGACGAGTCCAGCACCATCACCATTCCGGAACCGTCACCGGCCGGTGCCGCGGGTGCGGCGGGTGCGGCTGCGGCGGTCTGGAGCGGTGTCCCGCACAGGGCCAGCAGCAGCCCCCCGACCAGCGCCGCCGCCCTTCCTCGATGTCGTCGTGCCACGTTTCCCGTCCCCCTCGCGCACCGTACGGCAGGCCCGCCTACCTGGACTTTGCCAATGCAACTTAATAATGTGCTGTAGCAAATTCACGAGCGGGGTGTCACGTCCCTGCGACACCGCGCCGCCGGCTCCCCGCCCACGGCCCCCCACCCGTCCCGCGACGCACGAAACCCCGGCCGCCAACCGGCGACCGGGGTCCGTACGAAATGTGCTGTGCGTCTGGTCTCACACACCCGAACCTGCGGGCACGGAGTCGGTCGCCTCCGTCCACAGATCCTGCTCGGCGCGATCCGCCTGGATCTGGCGGTACACGAGG
The DNA here is from genome assembly GCF_044460025.1 of Streptomyces sp. NPDC050161. Lineage (NCBI taxonomy): Bacteria > Bacillati > Actinomycetota > Actinomycetes > Kitasatosporales > Streptomycetaceae > Streptomyces > Streptomyces sp. NPDC050161. Next base: position 73,608 of record NZ_JBITJM010000026.1, read on the forward strand.
AGCCCGCCGATGGCGGCCAGTGCGACCAGGAGAAGCTTCTTCACCGCGCGACCTCGTCTTTCGTTGACGTAGGGGACCTATGTGGGCCGATGATACACACCGGTCGATACCGATCGGTTACCTAGTCCGCCGTTGGCGACGACCTGGCTCCGGCAGCGCGCGCAGCGCCAACTTCCGCCCCCTGCAAAAGCATCGGCCCGGCCGGAGAAATCTCCGGCCGGGCCGATGCTGCGGTGCGGCTACCAGGACTTGAACCTGGGGCCTCTTCCTTATCAGGGAAGCGCTCTAACCGTCTGAGCTATAGCCGCTCGTTCGCTGCACCGAAAGATTAGCGCACTTCAGAGGCGTTCCCAAAATCGGTTCGCGGGCCGCCTCCACGACCCGCTCCCCGACCCGTCATTCGTCCTCGGCGAGCGTCAGCTCCACCCCGCCGACGAAGCCCGCCGACAGGTTGTAGATGAACGATCCGAGGGTCGCCAGCGCCGTCGCGAGAACGACATCGATCACCGCGATGATCGTGGTGAACATCAGCACCCGCGGCAGCGAGAGGAACGACTCCAGGTCGAAGCCGCTGCCGTCGCTCGACCCCGTCGCCTGGCTGATCGTCCCGCCGACGGTGGTGAAGACACCCATCGCGTCCATCACCATCCACAGCACGGCGACCGCCACGATCGTGCAGACACCCAGCGCGATGGACAGCAGGAAGCTGACCTTCATCACGGACCACGGGTCGGCCCGCGCCACCCGCAGCCTGGCCTTGCGCGTCCGCGGCTCCGTACGGGCCCCGGTGCGGGGCAGCCGCACCGACGGGGCGCCGCCCGTGCCGCCGCCCGTGGCGTACGCCTGAGGCGGCTCGTAGGGCTGCTGCCGGCCCGGCTGCGGCGCGGGCTGCGGCTGTGACTGCGGGTACGGCTGGCGTGTATCGGTCACGGTTCCCCCCTGGTACGGGCCCTCTTCCCGGGGGCCGCCGGACGCGGCGGAGCCACGGGCGCTGTCTTCCGTCACGGTTGCGGGTCCGGATGACGAGCCTTTCCCGGCTCCCGATCCACCCGCCGCAGCGCCCGTGGCTCCACTCACGACCTACTCCTCGTGCTACTCCGCCGCGGGCTGCCCGCCCTCGGCCGCCGTCGGCTCGGTCCCCTCGGCGTCAGTGGTCTCATCGGGCCCCTCGACCCCATCGACCTCTTCGGCCTCGCGCCCGGCCTCGGCGTTCCGTGCGATGCCGACGACGGCATCACGCTTGCCCAGGTTGATCAGTTGGACGCCCATGGTGTCACGGCCGGTCTCCCTGACCTCGCTGACCCGCGTACGAATCACGCCACCGCCGAGGGTGATCGCCAGGATCTCATCGCTCTCCTCGACGACCAACGCCCCGACCAGCGAACCCCGGTCCTCCACGATCTTGGCCGCCTTGATGCCCAGACCGCCGCGGCCCTGGACGCGGTACTCGTCCACGGGGGTGCGCTTGGCGTACCCGCCGTCCGTCGCGGTGAAGACGAAGGTGTCGGCGCGCACCACATTCATCGAGAGCAGTTCGTCGTCCTCGCGGAAACTCATGCCCTTCACACCGGACGTCGCGCGGCCCATCGGGCGCAGCGCCTCGTCCGTGGCGGTGAAGCGGATCGACTGCGCCTTCTTGCTGATCAGCAGCAGGTCATCGGCGCCCGACACCAGCTCGGCACCGATCAGTTCGTCGTCCGTGCCGTCCTCCTGCTCGCGCAGGTTGATCGCGATCACGCCGCCGGACCGCGGCGAGTCGTAGTCCTTGAGCGGGGTCTTCTTGACCAGACCCGCCTTGGTGGCGAGCACCAGGTACGGGGCGGCGTCGTAGTCCCGGATCGCCAGGATCCGGGCGATCTGCTCGTCCGGCTGGAAGGCCAGCAGGTTGGCCACGTGCTGGCCGCGCGCGTCCCGTCCGGCGTCCGGCAGTTCGTACGCCTTGGCGCGGTAGACCCGGCCCTTGTTCGTGAAGAACAGCAGCCAGTGGTGGGTGGTCGAGACGAAGAAGTGGTCGACGATGTCGTCTTCCTTGAGCTTCGTGCCGCGGACGCCCTTGCCGCCGCGCTTCTGCGAGCGGTAGTCGTCGGTCTTCGTCCGCTTCACGTAGCCGCCGCGGGAGATCGTGACGACGATGTCCTCCTCGGCGATCAGGTCCTCGATGGACATGTCGCCCTCGAAGGGGACCAGCTTGCTGCGCCGGTCGTCGCCGAACTTGTCGACGATCGCGGCCAGTTCGTCGCTGATGATCTGCCGCTGCTTCTCCGGCGACGCGAGGATCGACTGGTACTCGTTGATCTTCTGCTGGAGTTCGTCGTGCTCGGCGGTGATCTTCTGGCGCTCCAGGGCGGCCAGCCGGCGCAGCTGCATCTCCAGGATCGCGTTCGCCTGGATCTCGTCGATGGACAGCAGGCCCATCAGGCCCTCGCGCGCCACATCGACCGTCTCGCTGCGCCGGATCAGCGCGATGACCTCGTCGATCGCGTCCAGCGCCTTGAGCAGACCGCGCAGGATGTGCGCCCGCTCCTCGGCCTTGCGCAGCCGGAAGCGGGTCCGCCGGACGATGACCTCGACCTGGTGGTTGACCCAGTTGCGGATGAACGCGTCCAGGGAGAGGGTGCGCGGCACCCCGTCCACCAGCGCGAGCATGTTGGCGCCGAAGTTCGTCTGGAGGTCGGTGTGCTTGTAGAGGTTGTTGAGGACGACCTTGGCGACCGCGTCCCGCTTGAGGACGATGACCAGCCGCTGGCCGGTGCGCGACGACGTCTCGTCGCGGACGTCCGCGATGCCGCCGATCTTGCCGTCCTTCACCAGGTCGGCGATCTTCTGCGCGAGGTTGTCCGGGTTGACCTGGTACGGCAGCTCCGTGACCACCAGGCACTGGCGGTTCTGGATCTCCTCGACCGCCACCACCGCACGCATCGTGATCGAGCCACGGCCGGTGCGGTACGCCTCCTCGATGCCCTTGCGGCCCACCACCAGCGCGCCGGTCGGGAAGTCGGGGCCCTTGATGCGCTCGATCAGCGCTTCCAGCAGATCCTCGTTGGACGCCTCGGGGTTCTCCAGCGCCCACTGGGCACCGGCGGCGACCTCGCGGAGGTTGTGCGGCGGGATGTTCGTGGCCATACCGACCGCGATACCGGCCGAGCCGTTGATCAGGAGGTTCGGGAAGCGCGCCGGCAGGACCGTCGGCTCCTGGTTACGGCCGTCGTAGTTGTCCTGGAAATCGACGGTTTCCTCGTCGATGTCCCGCAGCATCTCCATGGAGAGCTGCTTCATCTTGCACTCGGTGTACCGCATGGCCGCGGCCGGGTCGTTGCCCGGGGAACCGAAGTTGCCGTTGGAGTCCACCAGCGGCATCCGCATCGACCACGGCTGCGCCAGACGCACCAGGGCGTCGTAGATCGAGGAGTCGCCGTGCGGGTGGTACGTACCCATGACGTCACCGACGACGCGGGCGCACTTGTAGAAGCCCTTCTCGGGCCGGTAGCCGCCGTCGTACATCGCGTAGAGCACGCGGCGGTGCACCGGCTTGAGGCCGTCGCGGACATCGGGCAGCGCACGCGAGACGATGACGGACATCGCGTAGTCGAGGTAGGAGCGCTGCATCTCCGTTTCGAGCCCGACGGGCTCGACGCGCATACCCACGCCTTCAATGGCGGCGGGGGCGCCCTCGGCGGTCACGCCGTCCGGGATGATCGGGGGATTCTCGTCGGCCATGCTGGTTCAAAATCCTTTCGAGCTGCGGCTGTTGTACGGGCCGACAGGGCTCAGATGTCGAGGAAACGGACGTCCTTGGCGTTGCGCTGGATGAACGAGCGGCGCGCTTCGACGTCCTCGCCCATCAGCACCGAGAACAGGTCGTCCGCACGGGCCGCGTCGTCGAGCGAGACCTGGCCGAGCACCCGGTGGTCGGTGTCCATGGTCGTCACCCGCAGCTCCTCGGCGTTCATCTCGCCGAGACCCTTGAACCGCTGGACCGAGTCGTCCTTGATCCGCTTGCCGGCCTGCTTGCCCATCTGGATCAGCGCGTCGCGCTCCGGGTCGGAGTAGGCGTACTCGAAGTCGTCCCGGCCCCACTTGATCTTGTAGAGCGGCGGACGGGAGAGGTAGACGTGCCCGGCCTCGACCAGCGGTCGCATGAAGCGGAAGAGGAAGGTGAGCAGCAGGGTGTTGATGTGCTGGCCGTCGACGTCGGCGTCCGCCATCAAGATGATCTTGTGGTACCGGAGCTTCTCGATGTCGAAGTCCTCGTGGACCCCGGTGCCGAACGCCGAGATCAGCGCCTGGACCTCGTTGTTCTGGAGGATCTTGTCGACCCGCGCCTTCTCGACGTTGAGGATCTTGCCTCGGATCGGAAGGATCGCCTGGTACTCGGGGTTACGGCCGGACTTCGCCGAGCCGCCGGCCGAGTCACCCTCGACGATGAAGATCTCGCACTTCGTCGGGTCGTTGGACTGGCAGTCGCTGAGCTTGCCCGGCAGCGACGCCGTCTCCAGCAGCCCCTTGCGGCGGGTCAGATCGCGCGCCTTACGGGCGGCGACCCGGGCGGTGGCCGCCTGGATGCCCTTGCGGATGATGTCCGCGGCCTCGTTGGGGTTGCGGTCCAGCCAGTCGGTGAGGTGCTCGTAGACCACCTTCTGGACGAAGGTCTTCACCTCGGTGTTGCCCAGCTTGGTCTTGGTCTGACCCTCGAACTGCGGCTCGGCGAGCTTGACCGAGATGATCGCCGTCAGACCCTCGCGGATGTCCTCGCCCGTGAGGTTGTCGTCCTTCTCCCGCAGCAGCTTCTTGTCCCGCGCGTACCGGTTGATCAGGCCCGTCAGCGCGGCGCGGAAGCCCTCCTCGTGGGTACCGCCCTCATGGGTGTGGATGATGTTCGCGAAGCTGTAGACACCCTCGGTGTACTGGGTGTTCCACTGCATCGCGATCTCGACCGAGAGCATCCGCTCCTTGTCCTCGGCCTCCACGTCGATGACCGTCGGATGCACCAGCTCGCCCTTGCGCGAGTTCAGGTACGTCACGAAGTCGACGATGCCGCCCTCGTAGTGGTAGCGCACGGAGAGCGGCTTGCCCTCCTCGTCCACGTGATCGGGGCGCTCGTCCCGCAGCGCGATCGTCAGGCCCTTGTTGAGGAACGCCATCTCCTGGAAGCGCCGGGACAGCGTCTCGAAGCTGTAGACGGTCGTCTCGAAGATGTCGCCGTCGGCCCAGAACGTCACCGAGGTGCCGGTCTCGTCCGTCGCCTCCTGCTGGGCGAGCGGCGCGGTCGGCACACCGAGCTTGTACTCCTGCGTCCAGCGGTAGCCGTCCGTGCGGACCTCGACCGCCACCCGCTGCGACAGCGCGTTCACGACGGAGACACCCACGCCGTGCAGACCACCGGAGACCGCGTAGCCGCCGCCGCCGAACTTGCCGCCGGCGTGCAGCACCGTCATCACGACCTCGACGGCCGGCTTGTTCTCCGACGGCACGATGCCGACCGGGATACCGCGGCCGTTGTCGACGACGCGCACCCCGCCGTCGGGCAGGATCGTCACGTCGATGGTGTCCGCGTGCCCGGCCAGCGCCTCGTCGACGGAGTTGTCGACGACCTCCTGGACGAGGTGGTGCAGTCCACGCTCGCCCGTCGAGCCGATGTACATGCCGGGGCGCTTGCGTACCGCGTCCAGGCCCTCAAGGACGGTGATCGCGCTGGCGTCGTACGACGTCTCCGCCGAGGAGTCGCCCATGGCGCCGGCCGGAACCCCCTCTTCGGTAGAAGCCGTGTTGTTCTCGTTGAGGTCGCCGGAGTCGGCCACGAAGCGCCCTTTCTGGCACAGCACGAGCCCTTCCGCGCCTGTGGGGGAAACCCCTGACAAGACAGGCGGGAGCGGCTGCGTCGTTCGACATGTTCCGCAAGTGGGCGGGATTGCCACCAGTCTACCGGTAGCGCCGACACTCATGGGGGTTTGCAGGCACCTGAGTCGTCATGTGCCGCCCTGAACTCACGTCCGCCGACTCCCCATATCTGAGAAGGGGCCTCAGGACGCTCACACGGGCACTCAGCGCTTCGGGCTGTCAACCGGCCGCAACCGTGAGCGGGGTCTCATCAGCACCGCATCAGGACACCCCTCACCAGGGCTTCCGCACGGCTCAGCCGTACGTGTCCCCAGGACCCTGGCTGCCCGGCGCCCGCAGCGGTCCGTACCGTCGCGCGGGGCCGCCAGGACCCAGCACCTTGATCAGCTTGACGGTGCCCTGCCCCAGGTCCTGGTTGAGCCGTGCCACCAGCTGCGGCGCCAGTAGCCGCAGCTGCGTCGCCCACGCCGTGGAGTCGCACTGCACCGTCAGCACCCGGGCGTCCTCGTCGTACTTCTGCGGCTCGCAGTGCTGCGCCACCTCGGGCCCCACCAGCTGCGGCCACCGCCCCATCACGCCGCCGACCGCCGCCGGCGTCTCCCAGCCGCGCTCCGTGATCAACCGGTTGATGGCGGCACCGAGCGGCAGCGGATCCCGGCCGTCCGCCCGTGCGCCCGACCGCAGCCCGCCCCGCTTGGCCTGCTTCTTCTGCTGCGCGGCTGCGCCACGGGCCCGCGCCTGCTCCTTCGCCGCGACCAGCGCCTGCCGCGCCAGATCGATGCCGGACAGTTCGGGCGGCTTGGGCGGCTCCGGCTGCGAGGACGTCACGGCGCCAGCTTTTCCGCCGTGCCGTCGGACACCGCGAAGCGCGCACCGGCCAGCACACCCGGCACGTCATCGGCCACCGCCGCCGTCACCAGCACCTGCTCGCCGGGCGCCACCAGCTCCGCCAGCCGCTCCCGGCGCCGCGCGTCCAGCTCGGCGAAGACGTCGTCGAGCACCAGGACCGGCTCGCCCACCCGACGCTCGCCGCCGCCCTCCGGGGAAAGCCCCACGGCGTGCTCGCCCTCCGACCGCAGCAGGTCGTAGGAGGCCAGCCGCAGCGCCAGCGCGTACGACCAGGACTCGCCGTGGCTCGCGTACCCCTTCGCCGGCAGCTGACCGAGCTTCAGCAGCAGGTCGTCCCGATGCGGCCCGACCAGCGTCACCCCGCGCTCGATCTCGTTCTTCCGGGCGCCGCCCAGCGCCTCCAGGAGTACGCCGTACAGCTCCTGACGGGTCGACGCATCGGCCATCGCCTCGCCCGCCGAGCCGCGGTAGTCGAGCCCCACCGGGCCGCCGCCGGGCGCCAGTTGCTCGTACGCCTTGTCCACCAGCGGTTGCAGCGCGGCGATCAGATCGAGCCGCTGCGCCAGCAACTCGGCGCCCGCGCGGGCCAGATGCTGGTCCCACACGTCCAGCGTCGACAGATCCATCTGGCGCCCGCCGTGCCGCCGCGCCAGCGCCGCAGTCTTCAACAGGGTGTTGCGCTGCTTGAGCACCCGGTCGTAGTCCGAGCGCACCCCGGCCATCCGCGGCGAGCGGGCGGTGATCAGCTCGTCCAGGAACCTGCGGCGCTCGCCCGGATCGCCCTTGATCAGCGCCAGGTCCTCGGGCGCGAACAGCACCGTCCGGACGATCCCCAGCACGTCCCGCGGCCTGACCTGCGAGGACCTGTTGATCCTGGCGCGGTTGGCCTTGCCAGGGTTCAGTTCCAGCTCGACCAGCTGCTGCCGTTCGCCCTGGACGACGGCGGCGCGGATGATCGCGCGCTCGGCGCCCATCCGCACCAGCGGCGCGTCGGACGAGACGCGGTGGCTGCCGAGCGTGGCCAGATAGCCGACCGCCTCGACGAGGTTGGTCTTGCCCTGGCCGTTGGGGCCCACGAACGCCGTGACGCCCGGTTCGAGCGGGACCTCGACCCGGGCGTACGAGCGGAAGTCGGCGAGCGACAGATGCGATACGTGCATGGAGCTGCGCCGACCTCCCGCGGCTGCGGACCTGCTGACTACTTCTTGTTCTCCACCGCGTGGCCACCGAACTGGTTGCGCAGCGCGGCGATCATCTTCATCTGCGGGGAGTCGTCCTGGCGGGACGCGAACCGTGCGAACAGCGACGCGGTGATCGCGGGCAGCGGCACGGCGTTGTCGATCGCCGCCTCGACCGTCCAGCGGCCCTCACCGGAGTCGGCGGCGTACCCGCGCAGCTTCTCCAGGTGCTCGTCGTCGTCCAGGGCGTTGACCGCGAGGTCGAGCAGCCAGGAACGGATGACCGTGCCCTCCTGCCAGGAGCGGAAGATCTCCCGCACGTCGGTGACGGAGTCGACCTTCTCCAGCAGCTCCCAGCCCTCGGCGTACGCCTGCATCATGGCGTACTCGATGCCGTTGTGGACCATCTTCGCGAAGTGGCCGGCGCCGACCTTGCCGGCGTGCACCGAGCCGAAGTCACCCTCGGGCTTGAGCGCGTCGAAGATCGGCTGCACCTTGGCGACGTCATCGGCGGCGCCGCCGTACATCAGCGCGTAGCCGTTCTCCAGGCCCCAGACACCGCCGGAGACGCCGCAGTCGACGAAGCCGATGCCCTTGGCCTTCAGCTCCTCGGCGTGCTTCTCGTCGTCGGTCCAGCGGGAGTTGCCGCCGTCCACGACGATGTCGCCCGGCGAGAGCAGCTCGGACAGTTCGTCGACCGTCGCCTGGGTGGCGGCACCGGCCGGCACCATGACCCAGACCACCCGCGGACCCTTCAGCTTGCCCACAAGCTCTTCGAGGCTGTGGACATCCGCCAGGTCAGGGTTGCGGTCGTATCCGACGACGGTGTGGCCGGCGCGGCGGATGCGCTCGCGCATGTTGCCGCCCATCTTGCCGAGACCGACGAGACCGAGCTCCATCAGAGACCCTCTTTGCACGTAGTCGTTGCTTTTCGTACCTGCATCGAGCCTACGCCCGAAGGTGCGTGCACACCTGTGGGCTCAAGCGCTCATAAGCCGGTCGCCCCAAGGGGTCCTGGACCGGTCCTGGCAGCCCCCGCGCGGCGCCGCCCGGACCGATCGCCGGGCGGGGCCGCGCGGGCTGATGCCCCGGCCGCAGGCCGTCAGCCCGAGAGCCGCACCGGCATGATCAGGTACTTGTACGCGTCGTCCGCCTCGGCGTCCTTCGCGGGCCGGCCGCTGAGCAGCGCGGGCTTCGTCGAGGTCGTGAAGGACAGCTGGGCCACCGGGGAGTCGATGGCCGACAGGCCCTCCAGGAGGAAGCCGGGGTTGAAGGCGATCGAGATGTCGTCGCCCTCCAGCTCCGCGTCGACGCGCTCCACAGCCTGTGCATCGTCGCTGGAGCCGGCCTCCAGGATGAGCACACCCTGTTCGAAGCTCAGCCGGACCGGGGTGTTCCGCTCCGCCACCAGCGCCACACGCTTGACCGCCTCGACGAACGGCGCGGTCTCGATCACCGCCACGGAGTTGAACTCGGTCGGGAAGAGCGTGCGGTACTTCGGGAGGTCGCCCTCCAGCAGCCGGGTGGTCGTACGGCGCCCGGCCCCCTCGAAACCGATCAGGCCCTCGCCAGAACCGGAGCCGGACAGCGCCAGCGTCACGGTGTCACCGCTGCTCAGCGACTTGGCGGTGTCCAGCAGCGTCTTGGCGGGTACCAGCGCGACGGCGGACGCGTCCGGGTTCTCCGGCTTCCACAGGAACTCGCGGACGGCGAAGCGGTAGCGGTCGGTGGAGGCCAGGGTGACGGTGTCGCCCTCGATCTCGATCCGCACACCGGTCAGCACCGGAAGGGTGTCGTCACGGCCGGCGGCGATGGCCACCTGGGCGGCGGCAGCGGCGAAGACCTCACCGGGGACGGTGCCGGTGGCGGTGGGCATCGTCGGCAGGGCCGGGTACTCCTCCACAGGCAGTGTGTGGAGGGTGAAGCGGGAGGAGCCGCAGACGACGGTCACGCGTACACCGTCGGTGGAAATCTCCACCGGGCGGTTGGGGAGGGCGCGGCAGATGTCGGCGAGCAGCCGGCCGGAGACGAGGACCGTGCCCTCTTCCTCCACCTCGGCGTCCACCGAGACGCGTGCCGAGACCTCGTAATCGAAGCCGGAGAGGCACAGGGTGCCGTCCTCCGTCTTCAGCAGCAGGCCCGCGAGGACGGGCACCGGCGGACGGGCCGGGAGGCTCTTGGCCGCCCAGGCCACTGCCTCCGCGAGTACATCGCGCTCCACCCGGATCTTCACCGGAAACCGCCTCCTGCTGTTGCTGGCTCTCGCCCTGCTGGCTTTCGTCGTCGGCTGAGTTGCCGGAGACCAGTCTGACGCACGCCACCGACAGTCGGTGCTGCTCGGGGTCAAGTCGACTCGGCGGGCGGTCGGCGTTCCGGGCCCGAGTTGTGCACAGGCCCCGTTTCCGAGCGAGTTCCCCGGTAGATATCCGTGGTCGTAGTAGTAGGGCCTGTGGAAACCGTGGACAACTGCTTTTTCGCAGGTCAACGCGGATTTTTTGTCCACCGGCCCTGTGGGTGGAGGTCGTGGATAACCCGGGCTCTCTGTGGACCGCCCGAAGTTCTGCACACCCGATACACAGGCGAGGGCCACTTCTCCCCAGCGCCGTCCCCAGTTTTACCCACGTTCCCCACAGCCCAACCCACCACCTTGGTGTGACCGCTTTCACTCGGCACGGTGAGGGCGGGTGTTGCGTTGCCGAACAGTGGACAGCGGTGTGGAGAAGCTGGGGACAACCCCCGCTCACCTGTGGGCAGCCGGTGGACAAGTGAAATCCACCTCTGTGGACAGATCCTTCGTCCACAGCCTGTGGATTACGGTTGACCACAAATCCCCAGCCCTCTGACCTCGTCCGATGATCCGTCAGGACACCGGCCTGTGGATCCCACAGGGATAACTTTCCAGTCCCCAGGGTGTGGACGGAAGATTCTTGCCCAATCTGTGGAGAGAGGCCGTGACCTGGCACGGAATCGAACAGAGCCGGTGCCTTCCACAGGTTCGGGACGACGGAGGACGGGGTCAGGAAGGCCGGATCCGGCGTCCGGAGGACCGCACACCGCTGCCCCGGAGGCTCCGGCGCGAGCGCTGCCGACGCCGCAGGAGCCCGTACGGCGAAGGGCGCCCCGGGAACCCGTCCCGGAGCGCCCTGGAGCGCTGCAGCGGCGGCCCGCACGGGCTCCCGCCCCGCGCGTCAGCCGTTCTTGATGCGGTTGGTCAGCTCGGTGACCTGGTTGTAGATCGAGCGGCGCTCGGCCATCAGCGCCCGGATCTTGCGGTCGGCGTGCATCACCGTCGTATGGTCACGGCCGCCGAACTGCGCGCCGATCTTCGGCAGCGAGAGATCGGTCAGCTCCCGGCAGAGGTACATGGCGATCTGGCGGGCCGTCACCAGGACCCGGCTGCGCGAGGATCCGCAGAGGTCGTCGACGGTCAGCCCGAAGTAGTCCGCGGTCGCCGCCATGATCGCCGTCGCCGTGATCTCCGGCGCCGCGTCCTCACCGCCCGGGATGAGGTCCTTGAGCACGATCTCGGTCAGGCCCAGGTCCACCGGCTGGCGGTTGAGCGAGGCGAACGCGGTGACCCGGATCAGCGCGCCCTCCAGCTCACGGATGTTGCGCGAGATCCGCGAGGCGATGAACTCCAGCACCTCGGGCGGGGCGTTCAGCTGCTCCTGGACCGCCTTCTTGCGGAGGATCGCGATCCGGGTCTCCAGCTCGGGCGGCTGGACATCGGTGATCAGACCCCACTCGAAGCGGTTGCGCAGCCGGTCCTCCAGGGTGACCAGCTGCTTGGGCGGCCGGTCACTGGACAGCACGATCTGCTTGTTCGCGTTGTGCAGCGTATTGAAGGTGTGGAAGAACTCCTCCTGCGTCGACTCCTTGCTCGCCAGGAACTGGATGTCGTCGACGAGCAGGATGTCCATGTCGCGGTAGCGCTTGCGGAACGCGTCCGCCTTGCCGTCGCGGATGGAGTTGATGAACTCGTTGGTGAACTCCTCCGAGCTCACGTACCGCACCCGGGTGCCCGGGTACAGGCTCCGCGCGTAGTGCCCGATCGCGTGCAGCAGGTGCGTCTTGCCGAGCCCGGACTCGCCGTAGATGAACAGCGGGTTGTACGCCTTGGCCGGCGCTTCGGCGACGGCGACCGCAGCGGCGTGCGCGAAGCGGTTCGACGCGCCGATGACGAAGGTGTCGAAGAGGTACTTCGGATTCAGCCTGGCGGTCGGCTCTCCGGGGCCCGTCGCGGGCGCGGGCTGCGCGGCGAGCGGACTCGGCGCACCACTGGGCGCGGGCAGCTGGGAGCCGGGGTCGAGATGCCGGCCGTGCGAGGGCTGGTGCTCGGAGCGGTCGCGGCGCGGCGTCTGCTGGTCGTACGGCCCCCGGCCGTCCCCGTGCTGCGGCCCGTTGGAGCGCTCGGGCCCCTGCTGGCGGTAGTCGTTCTGCGGCTGCTGATGCTGGGGGTGCTGCTGCTGTATGTGTGACGGCGGCGGCGAGGCGTACGGATCGCGCTCGGGAAAGCCGCCGAGGCGCTGCTGCTGCCAGCCGTACTCCTCGCGCGGGCCCGCGCCCATGGACGAGGAGTGCTGCGGCCAGGAACCGGGCTCGTGGCGGGGCTGCTGGTGCTGCTGCTGATAGTCGGGGTAGGCGGGCCGGACGTTCGGCAGCTCGTCGCCCTGACGGCCGTAGCCCTGCCTGTTGTCGTAGCCGTCATAGGCATCGTGCTGCTGCGGCGGCTGCGGGTGCGACTGCTGCTGTTGGCCCTGGTGCTGCTGCGGCTGCTGGTACTGCGGGGGAGCCTGCGGAGCCGACGGTTCTTCGGCGGAGTCGTCGACCGTGATCGCGATCCGGATCGGACGCCCGCACTCATGGCTGAGGGCCTCCCCGATCAGCGGTGCCAGCCGGCCTTCGAGCACGCCCTTGGCGAATTCATTGGGGACGGCGAGCAGCGCGGTGTCGGCGACCAGCGCCAGCGGCTGCGTCCGCTTGAGCCAGTCCTGGTCCTTGGGCTTGAGGCCGTCGCCGTCCGCCCGTAGGAGGTGCTCGAGGACGCGCGGCCACACTGCGGCAAGATCGGCAGGTACATCAGCCACGGGGCACGCTCTCTCAGCAGTCCCACGAATGTGTGATTCTCAGGACGGGCGGGAAGGAATCGGGGTTCGGCCACGGTAGTCAGGCCGGGCCTGGGGATTCAAGTCGTTGTCCACAGGCTGTGCATAGTGTGTCCTGACAAGTGTCCGGTACGGGGCCCGGTACCACCGGTTTGACCGGATGGCGTAGCCGCGCGTACCGTGACCAGGTCGAGTTGTCGATGGCTGCTGCCGCCTGCCTCCGATGGGCAAAGATCACTCTCAGTGGTCATGAAGCGGTGCACTTGGGCGTTGCGAGCTACTCGTGGGCGCACGGTGACAGCCAGTCGACGCCCCACATCTGTCTCGCATGAGGCAACAAGCATTCCTGGAGCCCCCGAGTGAGCAAGCGCACCTTCCAGCCGAACAACCGTCGCCGCGCGAAGACCCACGGCTTCCGTCTGCGCATGCGGACCCGCGCCGGCCGCGCCATCCTGGCCTCGCGTCGTGGCAAGGGTCGCTCCAGCCTGTCGGCCTGAGCAGCCAGACCCTAGGTCCATGACGTGCTGCCTACCGAGCATCGGCTGAGGCGGCGCGAGGACTTTGCGACCGCGGTACGCCGGGGACGCAGGGCCGGGCGCCCGCTCCTTGTCGTTCATTTTCGTAGCGGTGCAACGGACCCGCACGCAGCGGGGGAACACGTTTCCCCCGCGCGTGCGGGTTTCGTCGTGAGCAAGGCCGTTGGGGGCGCCGTCGTCCGCAACAAGGTCAAGCGTCGGCTGCGCCATCTCCTGCGCGACCGGCTGTACCGGCTGCCCGCCGGTAGCCTGGTTGTCGTACGGGCGCTGCCCGGTGCGGGTGAGTCGGGCCATGATCAGTTGGCTCGTGACCTGGACGCCGCCTTGGAGCGGCTGCTGGGTGGGGTACCGCGCAGCTGCAATCCCACGGGGGGCAACCCTCGGATCCCCGGTCGGGAACCGGGAGGGAGCGCACAGTGAAGTACCCGCTGCTGCTGTTGATCAAGCTGTATCAGTGGACCATCAGCCCCTTGCTGGGCCCGGTCTGCAAGTACTACCCGTCGTGCTCGCACTATGGCTTCACGGCCATCGACCGGCACGGCGCGGTAAAAGGGACTGCGTTGACCGCCTGGCGCATCCTGCGTTGCAACCCGTGGTCGCTCGGTGGCGTCGACCACGTTCCTCCCCGGAAGCATCCGGTTTGGCATCAGCGGCTGAGGAGCCGCCTGGGCGGGACTGCCGTCCCTGAGCCCGTCGCCCAGCCCGAGACTCAGCCCAACGCCCAAGGAGCCTGATTCGTGGACACGATCCTCAAACCTCTCTATTACGCTGTTTCCTGGATCATTGTCCAGTTCCACTCGTTCTACAGCCTCATTTTTGACGAGAACAGTGGCGCGGCGTGGGGGCTGTCCATCGTCTCGCTGGTGGTCCTGATCCGCATCTGCCTGATCCCGCTCTTCGTGAAGCAGATCAAGTCGACGCGGAACATGCAGGCGCTCCAGCCGAAGATGAAGGCCATCCAGGAGCGCTACAAGAGCGACAAGCAGCGCCAGTCCGAAGAGATGATGAAGCTCTACAAGGAGACGGGCACCAACCCGCTCTCGAGCTGTCTCCCGATTCTGGCCCAGTCGCCGTTCTTCATCTCGCTGTACCAGGTCCTCAGCCACATCGCGCAGAACAAGACCGTCGGTGTCATCGACCCGGCGCTGCTCCAGAGCGCGCAGAAGGCCCACATCTTCGGTGCCCCGTTGGCCGCGAAGTTCATGGACAGCGCCGAGAAGATCCAGTCCCTGGGTGCTTCGCTGGTCGACGTCCGGGTGGTCACGGTCGTCATGATCGTGCTGATGTCGGGCTCGCAGTTCTACACGCAGCGCCAGCTGATGACCAAGAACGTCGACCTCACGGTGAAGACGCCGTTCATGCAGCAGCAGAAGATGCTGATGTACGTCTTCCCCGTCATGTTCGCCGTCTTCGGCATCAACTTCCCCGTCGGTGTGCTCATCTACTGGCTGACCACCAACGTGTGGACCATGGGCCAGCAGATGTTCGTCATCCGTCGTAACCCCACCCCCGGCAGCAAGGCGTTCACCGAGCGCCAGGAGCGGCTGCGGGCCAAGGGCAAGATCGTCGAGGACCCGGCCGAGATCGAGGCGAAGCAGGCCGCCGAGGAAGCCCGGCAGAACCGCCAGCAGCCCAAGCGGCAGCCGAAGTCCAAGCGGCAGACGTCCGCCCCCGTCGGCGGTGCACGTCCCGCAGGAACCCCGGGTGCGCGCACCCGGGCCGGCTCGCAGTCCGGGGCCACCGACCAGGACGCCTCGAAGAAGCAGTCGCTGGAGAAGAAGGCCCCGCAGGACAGCAAGACCACGCAGAGCGGCAAGGGGAAGGGCGGCTCTGCCGAGAAGGGCAGCTCCTCCGGATCCCGCACCACCAAGTCCGGACAGCGCAAGGGCCAGCAGCGCCCCAAGCACCCGTCCAAGAAGTAAGAAGGAGTCCTTTCGTGACGGACACGACACCTGCCGCCAAGGGCACCGACACCCTGACCCGCCTGGAGCAGGAAGGGGAGATCGCCGCCGACTACCTCGAGGGCCTGCTGGACATCGCGGACCTCGATGGCGACATCGACATGGACGTCGAGGCCGACCGCGCCGCGGTGTCGATCATCAGCGACTCGACCAGCCGCGACCTTCAGAAGCTGGTGGGCCGCGACGGTGAGGTGCTGGAGGCGCTGCAGGAGCTGACCCGTCTCGCGGTGCACCGCGAGACCGGCGACCGCAGCCGCCTGATGCTCGACGTCGCCGGCTTCCGGGCGCGGAAGCGTGAGGAGCTGGCCGCGCTGGGCGCGAAGGCGGCGGAAGAGGCCCAGAGCACCGGCCAGCCGGTGAAGCTGGACCCGATGACGCCGTTCGAGCGCAAGGTCGTCCACGACGCCGTGGCGGCGGCGGGTCTGCGCAGCGAGTCGGAGGGCGAGGAGCCGGAGCGCCGAGTGGTTGTCCTCCCGGCCTGACCCAGCTCCACACATCCAGATGTCTTTGGCCCCGTCTGCTCGCAGGCGGGGCCAAAACTTGTCAGCCTTCTGTGTTATCCCGGGGGACATATCCCCGGTTCCCGGCAGCATCAGCAGTCCAGAGGAAGGGCGGTTCCCGTGACGGAGGCAGCAGCGGAGCTCCCTCCCGCGCCGAAAGAGGCGCAGGAGGTATTCGGTGAGCGCTTTGCGGAGGCCGTGCGGTACGGCGAGCTGCTCGCCGACGCCGGTGTGACACGAGGGCTGATCGGCCCGCGTGAGGTGCCGAGGCTGTGGGAGCGGCATCTGCTCAATTGCGCGGTGCTCTCCGAGGTGGTTCCCGAGGGCGTCTCGGTCTGTGACGTGGGCTCGGGCGCCGGGCTGCCCGGCATCCCGCTGGCCCTGGTGCGTCCGGACCTGAAGATCACGCTCCTGGAGCCGCTGCTGCGGCGTACGAACTTTCTTCAGGAGGTCGTCGAACTGCTCGGCCTCGACCACGTCACCGTCGTACGGGGGCGCGCCGAGGAAGTCATGGGGAAGCTGCCGCAGGTACACGTGGTGACCGCGCGCGCCGTTGCCCCGCTCGACCGGCTCGCCGGCTGGGGGGTGCCGCTGCTGCGTCCTTACGGACAGATGCTGGCGCTCAAGGGCGATGCCGCGGAGGAGGAGCTGAAGGGCGCGCGCGCCGCGCTGAGCAAGCTCGGCGTGGTGGCGACCTCGGTGGTGCAGGTCGGCGAGGGGATCGTGGATCCGCTCTCGACCGTGGTGCGTGTCGAGGTGGGCGAGAGCCCCGGCGGTGTGCGCTTCGCTGCCAAGCGGGCGAAGGCGGCGCGGGCGAGCCGGGTTTCGCGGGCGCGGCGCCGCTGACGCGGGGGCGCGCAGCCCGATCCGGATCAGAGCACGTGCCCGACAGTGGGCGGGTGGCGGCACGTGCCGCAAAGGCGACCAAATGGGCACGAGGCGGAGTGTCGCGGCTCAATCGGGCGCGACGCTGGCATCGTGTTTCACGTGAAACGTCGTTCTCTGCTGCAAGGGATCATCGGGCGTGGTCGAGCGGCTTCCGCGCCACGCGACCGCAAACCCACACGGGTCACCGAAGTATCCACAGAAGTGGATTCGTCCACAGGAGAACGGACCTCACTGGTTCGTGGTACCGAAAGCATGGCAGGCTCTGAACATTGCGAGCCTGATGTCGAGGAGAGTGAATCCGTGCGGTCCGACGCCAACATCGCGGGACCGATGACCGATCCGGTCCCCGGTCCCCGAAGCGAGTCGCTCGGGGAGGATGTTTCACGTGAAACGCCACCCCCGATGGACGACACCCCGATCGGTCGTGCAGCGCAGTTGGCGGTGGAGACAGTTGGCCGCGCGGGTGAGGCGCTGCCACGACCTGAACAGACACGCGTCATGGTGGTCGCCAACCAGAAGGGTGGGGTTGGCAAGACCACGACCACGGTGAACCTGGCCGCCTCCTTGGCGCTGCACGGAGCCCGCGTGCTCGTCGTCGATCTCGATCCCCAGGGCAACGCCTCCACCGCGCTGGGGATCGACCACCACGCCGAAGTGCCGTCGATCTACGACGTGTTGGTGGAGAGCAAGCCGCTCTCCGATGTGGTGCAGCCGGTGCCGGACGTCGAGGGTCTGTTCTGCGCGCCCGCCACCATTGACCTGGCCGGCGCCGAGATCGAACTGGTTTCGCTGGTGGCGCGGGAAAGCCGCCTGGACCGGGCGATCCAGGCGTATGAACAGCCGCTGGACTACATCCTCATCGACTGTCCGCCCTCGCTCGGCCTGCTGACCGTGAACGCTCTGGTCGCCGGTGCCGAGGTGCTGATTCCGATTCAGTGTGAGTACTACGCGCTGGAGGGCCTGGGCCAACTCCTCCGCAACGTCGAGCTGGTGCGGGGTCATCTCAACCCCAAGCTCCACGTCTCGACGATTCTGCTCACCATGTACGACGGCCGTACGCGGCTGGCTTCCCAGGTCGCCGACGAGGTGCGCAGTCACTTCGGCAAGGAGGTGCTGCGTACGAGCATCCCGCGCTCGGTGCGTATCTCCGAGGCGCCCAGTTACGGGCAGACGGTGCTCACCTACGACCCGGGATCCAGCGGCTCGCTCTCGTACCTTGAAGCAGCCAGAGAGATTGCCCTGCGCGGCGCGGGTCAGACCGCGGGCCAGGGGTTGAGTGTGAACTATGAAGCGCAGCACAGCACGCCGGAGGGGACGCAGTGAGCGAACGACGTAGAGGGCTCGGCCGTGGGCTCGGTGCGCTGATCCCCGCGGCACCGCAGAGCACCGAGCAAGGCGGACCCACGGTGGGACGGGGGACGACATCGCCGTCGGCCGTACCGGTCCTGGCTCCCGAGCGGGGTGTGGCAGCGGCGAAGGTCGCCTCACTCCCGGCCGCCTCGGTTTCCCGTGAAACAGAGGCGCCCACCGCGGATGCGGATCCGGTTGCCGAACGGGAGGTTCCCGGCGCGCACTTCGCCGAACTGCCGCTGGACTCGATCACACCGAACCCCCGGCAGCCGCGTGAGGTCTTCGATGAGGACGCACTCGCGGAGCTGGTCACCTCCATTCAGGAGGTGGGGCTGCTGCAGCCGGTGGTGGTGCGTCAGGCCGCACCGGAGCGGTACGAGCTCATCATGGGCGAACGCCGTTGGCGTGCGTGCCGTGAGGCCGGCCTGGAGAAGATCCCGGCCATCGTGCGGGCAACGAACGACGAGAAGCTGCTGCTCGACGCGCTGCTGGAGAACCTGCACCGGGCTCAGCTCAACCCGCTGGAAGAGGCCGCCGCCTACGACCAGTTGCTCAAGGACTTCAAGTGCACGCATGACGAGTTGGCGGACCGGATCGGGCGTTCGCGTCCGCAGGTCTCCAACACGCTGCGCCTTCTGAAGCTGTCGCCCACCGTGCAGCGCAGGGTTGCGGCAGGTGTGCTCTCCGCGGGGCACGCCCGTGCGCTTCTGTCGGTCGGCGATTCGGAGGAGCAGGATCTGCTTGCCCGCCGCATCGTGGCGGAGGGCCTCTCGGTCCGTGCGGTCGAGGAGATCGTCACGCTGATGGGTTCGCAGCCGGCCGGCGCGAGCAAGGCCAAGGGGCCCCGCGCGGGAACCCGGGTCTCCCCCGCGCTCACCGGTCTCGCTTCCCGGCTGTCCGATCGCTTCGAGACGCGGGTGAAGGTCGACCTCGGGCAGAAGAAGGGAAAGATCGTCGTCGAGTTCGCCTCGATGGAGGATCTGGAGCGGATCCTGGGCACGTTGGCTCCCGACGAGGGGCCCGTTCTGGGAACGCCGCCGTCCGAGGAAAGCGACGACGAAGGCTGAGCTGACCGACCCGAGCTCGGAGGGCGGGCCGTGATCCGGAAGACACACCGGGACACGGCCCGTCCTTTGCGTTCTCGCGGTACCCGCGCCCGTAAAGGGTGGATACGATGCGATCGGTATGGCACATCCACGTGGAGACGCCTCACATCGAGGAGCGAGCCATGCGACCGGTGAGCCGCACCGGACTGCCGGCCGCGGGGTTCGGCCTGGCAGCCGTCGGAGGGTTCGTCGGCGGTCTGCTCGGCGAGCGGGCGGCGTCGGCAGCCCGCCGCAGTGCGGCAGGCGAGGGAAGTGAGGACCTGGCTCCATGGGCCGTCGACTCGTACCGCTCACATTGGACAACCTTCCGGACGTCCCCAAGCGCTGCCGCTCCTGTGTGTTCTGGGAGCTGGATCCCGTCAGCGGCGAGGCCGCGGTAAAGGCGGGCCGGCCCGACCTGGAAAAGGAAGCCTGGATCTCAGCGGTGCTGCTGGAGTGGGGCTCCTGCGGGCGGGTGGTCTATGTCGATGACGTGCCTGCCGGGTTCGTGCTGTACGCCCCTCCCGCTTACGTGCCGCGGTCCACGGCATTCCCCACCAGCCCGGTGTCCGCGGACGCTGTGCAGCTGCTGACCGCCCGGTTGCTCCCCGGCTTTCAGGGGCAAGGGCTGGGGCGGGTGATGGTCCAGACGGTCGCCAAGGACCTCATCCAGCGCGGCTTCAAGGCCATCGAGGCGTTCGGGGATGCCCAGTGGTCGGAGCCGGCGTGCGTACTGCCGGCCGATCATCTCCTCGCGGTGGGCTTCAAGACCGTCCGGCCGCACCCGCGGTTTCCGCGGCTCCGGCTGGAACTGAGATCCACCATCTCGTGGAAGGAAGACGTGGAGATGGCTCTCGATCGTCTGCTGGGCGCCGTCCAGAAGGAACCTGCACTGCGGCCTTTGTGAAACGAGCCGGAACAGAGAACGGGCCCGTCCCTCAAGGGGGCGGGCCCGTTTCCCGTGAAACGTTACGGCGTGCCTCAGGCGAGGTAGTCCGACAGGTCGCGCTCGATGGCGGCCTTCGGCTTGGCGCCGACGATGGTCTTCACGACCTCGCCGCCCTGGTAGACGTTCATGGTCGGGATCGACATGACGCCGTACTTGGCGGTGGTTCCCGGGTTCTCGTCGGTGTTCAGCTTGGCGATGACGATCTCGTCGTGCTCGGCGGCAATGGCCTCCAAGGACGGGGCGACCTGGCGGCACGGGCCGCACCAGGTGGCCCAGAAGTCCACGAGAACGGGCTTGTCGCTCTTGAGGACGACCTCTTCGAAGTTGTCGTCCGTCACGGTTACCGTGGCGCCGGCCATGGCAATCTCCTTACTGGGTGGGTGGTGAAAAGCTGGGGAAGTGAGGGTCAGACGGCCGGGGTCTTCTCGGGCTCCGGCGTGGCCTGGTCGTCCGCCAGCGCCGCGAGGAAGCGCTCGGCGTCGAGTGCCGCGGAGCAGCCGGTGCCGGCCGCGGTGATGGCCTGACGGTAGGTGTGGTCGACGA
Source organism: Streptomyces sp. NPDC050161 (assembly GCF_044460025.1). Taxonomy (NCBI): domain Bacteria; kingdom Bacillati; phylum Actinomycetota; class Actinomycetes; order Kitasatosporales; family Streptomycetaceae; genus Streptomyces; species Streptomyces sp. NPDC050161. The sequence goes on from NZ_JBITJM010000026.1 coordinate 94,390, forward strand.
CGTCTCCGGCACCGAAGACGCCTTCGAGGTTCGTGCGGGTGCTGGGCGCGTCCACCTTGAGGTAGCCCTCGTCATCCAGCTTCAGCTGGTCCTTGAAGAGCTCCGTGCGCGGGTCGTGACCGATCGCGATGAACAGGCCGGTCACCGGCAGCTCGGACGTCTCGTCGGTCTTGAGGTTGCGCAGCGTCAGCCCGGACAGCTTGTTGTCGCCGTGGATCTCGGCCACCTCGCTGTCCCACACGAACTTGATCTTCGGGTCGGCGAAGGCACGCTCCTGCATGGCCTTGCTCGCCCGGAGGGTGTCGCGGCGGTGCACGATCGTCACCGATTTGGCGAAGCGCGAGAGGAAGGTGGCCTCCTCCATCGCGGTGTCGCCGCCGCCGATCACGGCGATGTCCTGGTCCTTGAAGAAGAACCCGTCGCAGGTGGCGCACCAGGAGACGCCACGGCCGGACAGCTCGTCCTCACGGGGCAGGCCGAGCTTGCGGTGCTGCGAGCCGGTGGTGACGATGACGGTCTTCGCGCGGTGCACTGTGCCTGCGGTGTCGGTGACGGTCTTGATCTCTCCGGAGAGGTCGACCGAGACGATGTCGTCGGGCACCAGCTCGGCGCCGAAGCGCTCGGCCTGTGCCCGCATGTTGTCCATCAGGTCAGGGCCCATGATGCCCTCGCGGAAGCCGGGGAAGTTCTCCACGTCGGTGGTGTTCATCAGCGCACCGCCTGCGGTGACGGCACCTTCGAAGATCAGCGGCTTCAGGGACGCACGGGCGGTGTAGAGCGCTGCGGTGTAACCCGCGGGCCCGGAGCCGATGATGATCACGTTGCGGACGTCGCTCACGGGTGTCTTCCTTGTCTCTGCCGACTGCTTGCTGGGGCTCTGGGAACTCTCACCCCACCCAACGGATCCTACGGGTCGAGCATTCCCGCCGTGCCGCAGCGCACGTGCCGTCGTTCAGTCTCGCGGGTACGAGTGGGTCAGCAGGACCTTGCCGGGAGACGGGGGCGTGGCGGAGACGCAGGACGAGTCGACGACGTACGCCGTGACGCGCTTGGGATCCGAAGGGGCAGGCAGCACGACGAGATAGGCGTCCTTGCCCTCGTACCGGCTCTGGCGAGAGACGATCGGCGTCTCGGGACGGCCGATGCCCCGGCTGACGCAGGAGGGGACGGTGTCGGCGCTCCCGCGCATCGGGGTCTCGGGCTCGCTGCGGGTTCCGATCTCAGGAGATTTCTGCGCCCCCTTGGAGGCGAGCAGCTCATGGATCCGTGCCCCGAGGGTCGCGGACGTCAGTCCGTCGTTGCCGCCTTCGGTCGCTGTTGTGGGTCGGTCCTGTCCGCCGTCGTGGTCGGCGGTGGTGGTGGAGTTCTGGACGAGGAGCCCGCCAACGCTGAACACGGCCGCGGCTGCGGCGGTGCCGAGCAGGATCCTGGGCCACCGGCGGGCCCGGGGCGAGCGGCCACCGGACGTACGCCGCCCGGGGCCGGAAGAGCCTCGTGGGTGTCCTGCGGGTCGGCTTGAGCCTCCGGCAAGGGAGGCTCCGGTGGCTGTTTCACGTGAAACAGCGGCCGAGCCATCTGCCGTTTCACGTGAAACATCGGCTTCCGCGACGGGCGAGGTGGCGTCGAGCAGCGCCTCGGCCGCCAACGCGGCATCGATGCGGCCGACGATATCCGCAGGCATCCGCACAGGTCCGGGCAGGGTACCGAGCAGTCCGCGGATCTCTTCCAGAGAGGCGTGGACGTCTTCACACAGGGCGCATGTGGCGAGATGTTTGCGCAGCTCGGCGGTGCGGGACGGAGAAAGAAGCCCGTCCGTGAGGTCGGAGATCTCTGCGACCTCCGGGTGCTCATCCGTGCCGGTTGACGACGTCATGCTCGCCCACCTCCGCCCTTCACGGCACCTGTGTCTTCCGGTCCTGACGTCGGTGGGACGGATGTCCCCGGCACCTGGTTCCTTGCCGTGCCCTTCGTTCTTCCGTCGCCGTCATCGGTGCGGAGGTGACTGACCAAGGGAAGGAGCCGGGCGCGCCCTCGTGAGCAGCGGCTTTTCACCGTGCCTGTGGGGACCTCCAGGATTTCCGCGGCCTCGGCGACGGGGTATCCCTGCATGTCGACGAGAATGAGCGCGGCTCGCTGTTCTTCGGGGAGCGTGCGCAGAGCGCCGAGGAGTTCACGGTGCAGGTCCTCGCGCTCCGCGGGAAGCGCGGCCGATTCCTCCGGCTCCAGGAGTTGGTCCAGGTGCTCGGTCTCGGCGATGGGAGAGGTGCGCCGGGAGGCGGCCTTGCGGGCCCGGTCCAGGCAGGCGTTCACGGTGATCCGGTGCAGCCAGGTCGTCACAGCGGACTGGCCGCGGAAGGTGTGGGCCGCTCGGTACGCGGAGACCAGGGCGTCCTGGACGGCATCGGCCGCTTCTTCGCGGTCACCCAGGGTGCGGATCGCCACTGCCCAGAGACGGTCGCGATGCCGCCGGACGATCTCCCCGAAGGCATCGGGATCGCCTTTCACATGCAGGGCAAGGAGGTCGGCGTCGGTTGGTGGCGAAGCCTCGTCGCTCTCGGTGGACACTGGCCCCCCGGCCGTAGCTGCGTGATCTCGCCCCATTGAATCCTGCGGCACAGGGAATGTAAATGAGAGTGGCTGTCGGCTCTCTGCCGTGAGCTGACGCATACCCCGGGGATGGCGCGGTGCCGACGCGATACCTGGCGCGAAACGATGCCTGCGTCGGCTGAGGCGGATCGCAGCGCGCCAGGCAAGGGCGTCAGCCGATGACCTTGATGTCCGTGACCTTTCCGCGGTAGTCGCCACCGGTGTCCTGCGGGAGCTTGGTCAGCCAGACCAGGACGAACCGCGTCTCCAGCGGCTTCGAGGGCTTGAGGTTCACCTTGCTGCCGGAGCCCTCCGCGACCTTGGTGAAGGCGTCGAGGGTGGTCGGCATCTCGGTCGCGTCCTTGGACGCCGCCAGCAGCTGGACGGAGGTGTCGCCGATGAAGGTGACGTCGGTGCTGCCGATGCGCTGCTTCTTGCCCAGGTCGAGGATGAGTCCGACGCCGCTCTTGAGGCGCCCGAAGTTGGGCCAGTTCCGGTAGGACGACGTGGGCCAGTAGGAGTTCGGGTCGGAGTCGTACGCCTTGCCGGTCTCGTCGGGGTTCTCGCTGCCGTCCGATCCCTCGGGGTCGAAATCCTTCGCGGTCACGATGCTGAGGGGCTTGCCCGTCAGCTGGTCCTTGTTCTTCGGGGCCGGCTGGGAGTTGGGCTGCGGCTCCTGCTTCTCGCCCTTCAGCAGGTTGTCAGCCAGCTGCCAGCTGCCGAGTCCCAGAGCCGCGATCAGCAGAGCGGAGACAGCCCACTTCAGGGCCTTGCCGGTACGGCTCTGCAGCGGCGGCGGGGGGCTGGGGACGGGCTGCGCGGCCCGGTTCATCTGGCCGTTGCGCGCTGCGGACTGGCCGTAGCTGCCCTGCTGGTACTGGGTCCGCTGATACGGCGGCGGAGTGGTGAAGGAGGTCTCCGGGGGCCGGATGCGCGGCAGGGCGGCGACCGCCTTGGCCAGCTCGTCCGGGGTGGTGCACGGCTGTTCCTGGCGCGATGCGGTGGCGCCGTCGTTGACCACTGCGCGCATGGCGAGCTCGGACAGTCCGCGGTGGACGCCGGCCCGCACCTGGTCAGGGGCGATCAGCCCGACGCCCTTCGGCAGCCCGGACAGGCCGTACGCGTCGTTCTCGTAGGGCCAGCGCTGGGTCAGCGCGGCGTAGAGCAGCGCGCCGATGGCTTCGGTGTCGGTGCGCTGCGGCTCGTCGGACGTGATGCCGCGCAGCGCGGCCATGACCGCGAGGCCGCGGATGCGGTATTGGCCGGACTCCGTGCGCAGCACCGAGCCGGGGTTGATCCGCAGATGGGCCAGGCCCTCGCGGTGTGCGGCGGCCATGGCCTGGGAGACCTGGCTGACGAGCTGGTAGGCGTCGTGCGGTTCCAGCGGCCCGCCGGCGAGCACGGCGGACAGCTCGGTCGCGTCCGGCAGCCACTCGTGGACGACGTAGACGAGATCGTTCTCCTCGACCGCGTCGAGGACCTGCACGAACCGGGGATCCCCGAGGAGCGCGGAGGCACGTGCGGCGGACAGGACGGGGCGGGCGCGCGGGTGGTCGGCGGGCAGGATGTGCACGCCCACGGCCCGGCGCAGCTTCTCGTCGACCGCGCGCCAGCTGCTGAATCCCTCCAGACGGGTGACGCACTCCTCAAGGCGGTAGCGTCTGGCGAGCTTGTGGCCGCTGTGCAGCTCGGGCGGCTCCGTTTCGGCCGCCGCCGTCGCGTCATCGGTGCCGGCGGCATCCTGCTCCGCTTCGGACACCTTGTCGGCCTTCGCACCGTCGTCCGTGGCCTTACCCGCCTTGGCGGTCAGCGGTTCCTCACCGCTTGTGTCGGCCACGTCGACGGCAGCCGTGCTCCGTTCCGCCACCGTCGTTCCTGCCTCCCCATCCGTTGCAGGCTCAATGAGCCAAGACAATTGTGCCCACAGTCCGCCACTATGCACGACACGCGGTGGCGGTCGATGGTTGTGCGTCCTCAGCGCCCCAGCTTGGCGCGGACCATGCCGACCAGCGCGGTCAGCTCTTCGATCCGCATTTTCCGTGCGGCCACGTAGAAGACCCCCAGAAGAGCGACACAGCCGGCGATCAGCGCGGCCAGCGAACCGAGGAGGTCGCTGCCGAGTCCCTGCATGATGCCGTACACGGCGGCACCGGCGATGAGGGTGGCCGGAATGCTCGCACCCGCCAGCCGCGCGTACGTGCGCACGATGCGGGCGCTGTCCAGGTCGCCGCCCATCCGCTTGCTCAGACGGCGCCAGGCCACGCCGACGCCGATCATGTAGGCGAGGCCGTAGGAAGCCGCCATGCCGACCACTGCCCAGCGCGCGGGCAGGACCAGGAAGCAGGCGGCCGATGCGACAGCGTTGACGGCGGCGACGATCACCGTGTTGTAGAAGGGCGTCCTGGTGTCCTCGTACGCGTAGAAGGCGCGCAGCACGACGTACTGCACCGAGAACGGGATCAGGCCCACACCGAAGGCCATCAGCATGTAGCCCATCGGCACCCCGGCGCCGGACGAGCCGTAGACCAGCGTGCACAGCGGAATGCCGAGGGCGAGGAAGCCGAAGGAGATCGGGACGATGGCGACGGCGGAGGTGCGAAGGCCCTGGGAGATGTCGTCCCGGACGGCTCCGGTGTCTCCGTCGTGGGCCGAACGGGACAGGCGGGGCAGCAGCGCCGCCATCACGGAGACGGTGATGATGGCCTGCGGCATGTTCCAGATCAGCTGGGCGCTGGCGTAGGAGATGAAGCCGGTGCCGGGGTGGCCCTGCCGGTCGGCGGTGTTGCCGGCCCAGGTGGAGAGCTGGGTCACGACGAGTACGCCCGCCTGGTTGGCGAGGACGAACAGCACCGTCCACTTCGCGAGCTTGGCGGCCTTGCCCAGTCCGTGGCCGCGCCAGTCGAAGCGCAGCCGGAAGGTGAAGTCGGCGTCCCGCAGGTACGGGATCATCGCCAGCGCCTGGACGACGAGGCCGAGCAGCGTGCCGATGCCCAGCAGCCGGATGCCGTCGGTGGGGATGGTGGTGACGCCGATGTTGGAGGTCTCGGCGGTGCCGTACACCCAGATGAACAGGCCGAAGGTGGCGATCATGACGATGTTGTTCAGGACCGGGGTCCACATCATCGCGCCGAACCGGCCGCGGGCGTTGAGGATCTGTCCCATCACGACGTGCAGGCCCATGAAGAAGATCGTGGGCACGCAGTAGCGGGTGAAGGCGACGGCGACCTCGTTGGCCGCGGGATCGCGGGAGATGTCGAACGACACCAGTTTCACGAGGAGTGGCGCGGCGAAGACGGTGGCGACGGTGAGGATGCCGAGGACCACGATCACCAGGGTGAGGAGCCGGTTGGCGTATGCCTCGCCGCCGTCGTCGTCCTCCTTCATCGCGCGCACCAGCTGCGGGACGAACACCGAGTTCAGTCCGCCGCCGATGGTCAGAATGAAGATCATCGTCGGGAGCTGGTAGGCCACCTGCCAGGAGTCGCCGAGGACGGCGCCGCCGAGTGCGGCGACGATCAGCGCGGAGCGGACGAAGCCGGTGAGCCGGGAGACCATCGTGCCGGCCGCCATCACCGCGCTGGACTTGAGCAGGCCGGAGGCCCGGCCACCTGACGGCTTTGCGGCAGTCGCCACCGGGCCGGTTTCCTGCGCCGGCTGCTCAGGGGCGGACTCCGGGCCCGGAGCTTCCCCGGCCACCACCGGTGCCGGCTCGGGTGTCATGGGACGGCGCTGTGGTTCGTACGACTGCTGCTGATCGCGGAAGAGGTGTGCGAAGGCATCGGGCTCGGGCCGTTCGTCGGCGGCCTGGGTGACCAGATCGTCGACCCCTACGAACTGCGTCGCGCCAGTGGCGTCGCCGTACGGAAGATTGCGGCCCGGACCCTGCGGCTCGGGTGCCGGCGGTGCGGCCCACAACTGCGGGTCGGGAGCGTGCTGCCCCGCGGGCGGCTGCTGGTAGAGCGGCTGCTCGGGCGTCGGACCCGGCGGAGGCGGAGGGTGCGAGGCGCGGTCGTACAGCGCTTCGGTGACCGGGTCCTGGACCGCCGGATCGTGCGCACGGTGCGGGTCGTAGCGGTACGCGTCCTGGACATAAGGGTCCTGCGCGTAGGGGTTCTGGGCGTAAGGATCCGGGGCCCCGGGCGCTTGCGGCGTCGGAGGGACCGGCCCCGCGGGTTCGCCATTGGCGCCCCGGCCGCGGTCACCGTCATACGGCGCGTTCATCGCTGCCCCACCTCATCCGTCGCCGGCCATCCGGCCCCGCCATATATCAACGGTCCACTTTCTCACCTGAGCCGGACGCGCCCGTGTTTCCCGAACCGGTTTCCGGCGCGGGGTCACCCGGCTGCTCGGCCTCGTCGCTGCCCGCATCGCCGCTGCCGCCGCTGTTGTCGTCCTTGCCGCCAGGGCCGTCCGTGCCGTCCTCGCCATCGGGACCGTCAGCGGATTCGGGGCCGTCCTCGCCGGCGGGACCGTCCTCGGCCCGACGGGCGGCAGCCCGCTTGCGCTGGAGGTAGATCCGCACGCCGGCCAGGACGAGCAGCAGCACTCCGCCTGCGATGACGAGCATGACCGTGGCGGTGATCTCGGTGACGTTCACCACGAACGTCATCGCGTTACCGTACGGCGTTCCGTCCGCGGTGTAGAGCTGGGCCTTCACCCGCACCGGGCCGTTGGCGTTCGCCGTGGTGTCGAACTTGAACGACTGGCTGTGTCCGCCGTCGACCTTGATCCGCTGCGGTGTGCCCGCGTCCAGCCGGTTGGGCTGCGAAGACGTCAGCTCCAGCGTCATGCCCTCGACGCCCTGGAGCAGGTTGTTCTGGACCGTCACCGGAATCGTCGCGCTGCGGCCGGAGAGCGTGGCCTCCGACTTCTGGATCAGGCGGACCTTCTTGGTCAGGCTGGCGAGATAGCTCCGGACCGAGGTGCGGAACGTACCGGCGCCGGTCCTGTTGCCGCGCCATTGCGTCGACATCTCGCGCATTATGGCGTTCCCGAACGGGGTCACCACGCGCTCCGGCTGGTCCAGGATCACCCGGAAGCCGTCCAGCGCGGACTGGGTGTCCTGGATCTGCTGGAACGCCGCGGTGGGAAGTTCCTGGTGGCGCAGGGCGGACGGGTAGGACGCGCTGCTCGGAATGCGGCGGGTGGCCGCGGAATCCGGTTCCGCCTTGGCGGCTCCGCTGAGGTTCAGCGGCTGGATCCAGCCGCTGGAATCCAGGCTGCGCAGGGCGGACGCCATGGTCTGGGCCTGTCCGGCGGTCGGCATGCGCTGCGGTGCGACCACGATGCTGCGCTGCCGTCCCGGGTCCTGGAGGCTGATCATCTGGGTCTGGGCGAGGAAGTTCTGGATCGCCGGTGTGGAGTTGCCGGCGCGCGACATGTCGCCTTCGAAGGCTCGGGAGAGCTGCTCGTCCGCGACGATCGCGGTGTTGCCGCCGCCGATGGGCCGTGCCGCCGTCGGCGTGTACGGCAGCCCACTGGTCTCCTGAAGGCTGTCGCTCCGGGTGATGACGTTGTGCGCGCCCGCTGAGGTGGCGACGTCGACGATCGAGGAGTCGATCGCCCCGTCGACCGGCCAGGCGAAGTCCGTGCGCGGCTTCACTCCCAGGATCGTGTCCACGGTCCTGGAGGCCAGTTCGGTGGCCGGGCCGAGGTGGCCGAGGGAGCTGGGAACGCGCTTGCCGTGGTGGGCCAGCGACGCCAGGTCAGGGTCGGCGAACGGCAGCGCGACGACCTCGTGGCTCTTCACCGCGTCCTCGAGCTGGTTCAGCCACTGCTTGGCGACCGCCTGGTTCTTGCCCGCGGGACCGTCCGGGCCCTGCACCTTGTACGTCTTGGTCATCGCGTCGACCGTGGCGAGCAGGTCGGGATCGATGACGAAGGTGACGGGGAGGTTCTTGCCGAGCGCGACCATCTGCTGCAGGCGCCCGCCGGGGGCGATCTCCGCCGCGAGGTCGTCATCGCGGAAGACCGGGGTCTGCTCGGCGTCGGCGTTGGTCTCGGCGGTGAGGTGGGTGGAGGAGATCAGCGGCCACATGTAGGTGAGCTGAGTCTTCTTGCCGGCGTCCTTCTCCTGCCAGGGCAGGAAGGTCCGCTCGATGCCGAGGACCTGCTCTACGGGCGCGGACTGTGTCTTCCCCGAGAGCGAGACGCCGAGTTGGTACACGCCATCGTCGCCGAGGCCGAGATCCTTGACCGGCACGCTGAGCGAGAAGGGGCGGCTGATGCCCGGCTCCAGCGCGGGGATCTTCGCGGTGTGCCCGTCGACCTCTTCGCCGTCCGCGCCGGGCGAGAAGCCGGTGCGGTGGGAGACGGTGCCGAGGTCGCTGCGTCCGCCGAGCGCAGGGCCACGGCGCATGGCGACGTGGGCGCCGGTGACCGCGGAGCTGCCCTTGTTGGTGAGCGTCCCGGAGACGGTGACCGTATCGCCCTTGGCGGGTGTGGACGGCGACAGGGAGTCGATGCTGACGTCCACCGTGCGCGACCCGGTGGGAGCCGCGTGTGCTGCGGGGGCGTGCGGAATCTGCAGCAGCCCCACGAGAAGGGGCACTCCGGTGAACAGTGCCACGGTGCGTCGTAGCCATCGACCACGCGGCCGTTCAGTCCACTGGAACCTTGCCGCATCGGCCACGCGCTCGCCCGTCCCTCGTCGTCGTCAGTGGTCGTCGGAATGTGCGTCCACGAATGGTAACGAGGCTCGCTGCGGCGTGGTGCCGCGGAGTGCTCCACATGATCGGTTAAGGGGTCGGGGATGCGACGGCGTGGGCAACGTGACGTCTGATACGGCACGGGCACGTACCCTGTCCTGTTGTGCCGAACGCCAACAATGACATCCCCGCCCCGCAGCCCGAGCGGACTCCGCAGTCGACGAACGCGCTGAGCCACGTACAGCGACGTGCCGTGAGCGAACTGCTGCGGGTGTCCCCCGTGGCGGACGACCTGGCCCGCCGTTTCCAGGAGGCCGGGTTCACGCTTGCCCTGGTCGGCGGCTCGGTACGGGACGCGCTCCTGGGCCGGCTCGGCAACGACCTGGATTTCACCACCGACGCACGGCCCGAGGACGTCCTGAAGATCGTCCGGCCGTGGGCCGACGCGGTCTGGGAGGTCGGCATCGCCTTCGGCACCGTCGGCTGCAAGAAGAGCTCGTTCGACATCGAGGTCACGACCTACCGCTCCGAGGCGTACGACCGGACCTCACGCAAGCCCGAGGTGTCCTACGGCAACTCCATCGAGGAAGATCTGGTCCGCCGGGACTTCACGGTGAACGCCATGGCCGTGTTCCTCCCGCAGAAGGAGTTCATCGACCCGCACGACGGCCTGGAGGACCTGGCCGCCCGGGTGCTGCGGACGCCTGGGACGCCGGAGGAGTCGTTCTCCGACGATCCGCTGCGGATGATGCGCGCGGCCCGCTTCGCCGCGCAGCTGGACTTCGATGTCGCCCCCGAGGTCGTCGCCGCGATGACGGCGATGTCGGACCGCATCGAGATCGTGTCGGCGGAGCGCGTACGGGACGAGCTGAACAAGCTCATCCTGGCGCCGCACCCGCGCAAGGGCCTGAAGCTGCTCGTCGACTCGGGTCTCGCCGACAAGGTGGTGCCTGAGCTTCCCGCGCTGCGGCTGGAGCGTGACGAGCATCACCGTCACAAGGACGTCTATGAGCACTCGCTGACGGTCCTGGAGCAGGCGATCGACCTCGAAGAGGACGGGCCGGACCTGGTGCTGCGGCTGGCGGCGCTGCTGCACGACATCGGCAAGCCGCGGACGCGCCGTTTCGAGAGCGACGGCCGGGTCTCCTTCCACCATCACGAGGTGGTGGGGGCGAAGATGACCAAGAAGCGGATGACCGCGCTGAAGTACTCGAACGACATGGTCAAGGACGTCTCCCGGCTGGTGGAGCTGCATCTGCGTTTCCACGGCTACGGGACGGGCGAATGGACCGACTCGGCCGTCCGGCGGTACGTCCGCGACGCCGGCCCGCAGTTGAAGCGGCTGCACAAGCTGACCCGCTCGGACTGCACCACGCGCAACAAGCGCAAGGCCAACGCGCTCTCCAGGGCCTACGACGGCCTGGAGGACCGCATCGCGCGGCTCCAGGAGCAGGAGGAGCTGGACGCGATCCGGCCGGACCTGGACGGCAACGAGATCATGCAGATTCTCGGCATCGCTCCCGGGCCTGAGGTCGGCAAGGCGTACAAGCAGATGCTGGAGATCCGCCTGGAGCACGGGCCGATGGACCGCGAAGAGGCCGTCGCCGCGCTCAAGGAGTGGTGGGCCACGCAGAGCCAGGGCTGACGGCGGTGGGTGTGTTTCACGTGAAACACACCCACCCGGAGCGCTGGTTTCACGTGAAACGGGCCGGCATCCTGACCTGTTTCACGTGAAACACCGCGCGCGATCCCGCTGAGGCGTTACTTCGTCTTCGACAGGCACAGGACCAAGTGGGTGTCCGAACGCCTCCGCCGCTCAACGGTCTTCGCATACGCGAGGGTGCCCTTGGTGCACACGGACATGTCGCTGGTGTCCGTGTGGACCTCCTCGACCTTGTACTCGGCCTGCGCGGACCCGCAGTCGACGACCTCGAAACCGCCGTCGATCGTGCTGCCGCTGTTGTGCATGCAGTCGCCGACTTCGGCGTTCTCGGCGTCGTCCAGGCTCATCAGCCAGAAGACACCGAACGTGACCAGAGCGATGACGACGCCGATGCCCTTCAGGATCGTCTTGGCGGACGGTCCGTTGCGGGACGGACGCGGCGGGGGAACGGGAGCGCCGCCCTGCCCGTACGGCTGCTGCGGGTTCGGCACGTAACCCTGCTGCGGCGGTTGCCCGTACGGCGCCTGCTGCGGCGGGTGGGCATAGCCGCCCTGGGGCTGACCGTACGGAGCCTGCGGCGCTTGCGGGTAGGCGGTCTGACCGTACGGCGGCTGACCGTACGGCGATTGGCCGTGGGGCTGCTGTCCGTACGGGCCCTGGCCATATGGGTTCTGACCGTATGGGTTCTGGCCGTGCGGTGGTGTGGTCATGAGAGTCCCCCGATGCTGATCTGCGCAGGCGCGCGTGTATGACGCCCGTAAGGTACCGGGTCTTGTGACGTCGTCGCAGCGGCGGTTGGTGCTGCGTCAGTCGGAGGAGTGGCGCTGTGCGGCGCCGAGGCGGAGCATCCCCGCGAAGGTTGCCGCGTAGAGCCCGGCCACCACGACCACCAATTCGACCGACTTTCCGTCCGGCGGGAGCATGAGCGCCGAGACCGCGGCGGCGCCGACGAAGGCGACGTTGAACAGCACGTCGTAAACGGCGAACACCCGGCCGCGGTAGGCGTCGTCGACCGTGTACTGGACGACCGTGTCGGTGGCGATCTTCGTCCCTTGGGTGCTGAGGCCGAGCACGAAGGCGGCGGCCAGCATCGGGCCGGGAGTGAACGGCAGCCCCAGAGCCGGCACCAACACCGCGCCCGCTGCGGCGCAGCAGGCGATCCACCCGAACGGCGTGAGCCGGGCGATGGCCCAGGGCGTGATGAGCGCCGCGGCGAAGAAGCCCGCCCCCGAGACGCCGACGGTGATCCCGAGCAGTGCCAGCCCTTCGGACTCCGTTGCCGACCAGGCGTAGCGGCACAGCATCAGCACCATGACCGTCAGCGCGCCGTAGCAGAACCGCACCACCGTCATCGCGATCAGCGCGCGGGCGGGAACACGCCGCTGTACGAGGTGCCGCAGGCCGTCATGCAGGCCCCGCGCGGTGCTCAACAGGGCTTCTTTCAGGCGCCCTTGGAGCAGAGAAGGGTCGGGGCCGAGGAGGTCGGGCGCCATTCGCAGGGCGGTCAGGGACGAGCACAGATAGAGGGCCGCGCTGAGCAGCACGACGAGCGCATCCGCCTGCGGGCCGATGAGCCGGACCGCGAAGGCGAGCCCTCCGCCGGCCGTCGCGGCGAGCGTTCCAGCCGTAGGGGAAAGGGAGTTGGCGACGACCAGCTGCTCTTCACCCGTCACCACTCGGGGCAGCGCGGCGGAGATCCCGGCCAGTACAAAGCGGTTCACGGCGGTGACGGACAGCGCCGATGCGTAGAACAGCCAGTCGGGAACGCCGATGAGGATCAGGGCCGCGGTCGCGGCGGCGAGGAAGGTGCGCAGAAGGTTGCCGCGGAGCAGGACCTGGCGTCGGCGCCAGCGGTCCAGCAGGACGCCGGTGAACGGGCCGAGCAGGGAGTAGGGAAGCAGCAGGATCGCCATGGCGGAGGCGATGGCGGCGGGCGAGCTCTGCTTCTCCGGGGAGAAGACGACGAAGGTGGCGAGCGCCACCTGGAAGACGCCGTCGGCTGCTTGTGAGAGCAGCCGTGCGGCCAGAAGTGAACGGAAGTCGCGCAGCTTGAGTAATACGCGGAGATCGCGCACGGCAGGCATGGCGCACAGCTTCACACAGCCCGCGGGCCTCCGGGAGTCATATCCGGAGGCCCGCGGGGAGGCGTGATGCCGGGTGGGTCAGCGCTCGACCTCGGCCTTGATGAACTTCTCGACGTTCTCGCGCGCCTCGTCGTCGAAGTACTGCACCGGCGGCGACTTCATGAAGTAGGAGGACGCGGAGAGGATCGGGCCGCCGATGCCCCGGTCCTTGGCGATCTTCGCGGCGCGCAGCGCGTCGATGATGACGCCCGCGGAGTTGGGGGAGTCCCAGACCTCGAGCTTGTACTCCAGGTTCAGCGGCACATCGCCGAAGGCGCGGCCTTCGAGGCGGACGTAGGCCCACTTGCGGTCGTCGAGCCAGGCCACGAAGTCGGAGGGCCCGATGTGGACGTTGTCCTCGCCCAGCTCGCGGTCCTTGATCTGGGAGGTGACGGCCTGCGTCTTGGAGATCTTCTTGGACTCCAGGCGCTCGCGTTCGAGCATGTTCTTGAAGTCCATGTTGCCGCCGACGTTCAGCTGCATCGTGCGGTCCAGGACGACGCCCCGGTCCTCGAAGAGCTTGGCCATCACACGGTGCGTGATGGTGGCGCCGACCTGCGACTTGATGTCGTCACCGACGATCGGGACACCGGCTTCGGTGAACTTGTCCGCCCACTCCTTGGTGCCGGCGATGAAGACCGGAAGGGCGTTGACGAAGGCGACCTTGGCGTCGATGGCGCACTGGGCGTAGTACTTCGCGGCGTCCTCGGAGCCGACAGGGAGGTAGCAGACCAGAACGTCGACCTGCTTGTCCTTGAGGACCTGGACGATGTCGACCGGAGCCTGCTCGGACTCCTCGATCGTCATGCGGTAGTACTTGCCCAGACCGTCGAGGGTGTGGCCCCGCTGTACCTGCACACCGGCGTTCGGCACGTCGCAGATCTTGATGGTGTTGTTCTCGCTGGCGCCGATGGCGTCCGAGAGGTCGAGGCCGACCTTCTTGGCGTCGACATCGAAGGCGGCCACGAACTCGATGTCACGCACGTGGTAGTCGCCGAACTGCACGTGCATGAGACCGGGCACGCGAGTGTCCGGGTCGGCGCCCTTGTAGTACTCGACGCCCTGTACCAGCGAGGCGGCGCAGTTGCCCACGCCGACGATGGCTACGCGAACCGAACCCATTCCGGTTGCTCCCTGTGTGCTCGCTGAGGCCCTGCTGGGCAGGCCCTCATGTGGTGGTGTCATCGGACGGGTCCGGCCGGGTACCACCCCGGTGCCGGGGCAGGCCGCCCGTATCTCCTGACTGATCCTGCTTGTCCCGTGCTGCGGACTCCGGCGCACGCCGATCGTGGCCGGAGCGCTCACTTTCGATGAGCTCGTTCAACCAACGGACCTCGCGTTCCACGGATTCCATGCCGTGGCGCTGTAGTTCGAGGGTGTAGTCGTCCAGCCGCTCGCGAGTGCGGGCCAGTGAGGTGCGCATCCTTTCGAGGCGTTCCTCCAGCCGGCTGCGGCGGCCTTCCAGCACGCGCATCCGTACGTCCCGTGACGTCTGGCCGAAGAAGGCGAAGCGGACGCCGAAATGCTCGTCCTCCCACGCATCCGGCCCGGAGTGGGAGAGCAGCTCCTCGAAGTGCTCTTTCCCCGCCGTGGTCAATCGGTAGACGATCTTTGCCCGGCGTCCTGCCGCTGCGGGAGCGCACTCAGGGGCGCCGCCCGTCTCCTCGATGAGCCAGCCGGTCGCGACCAGCCCCTTGAGGCAGGGGTAGAGGGTGCCGTAGCTGAACGCACGGAAGACCCCGAGCGAGGTGTTGAGCCGTTTCCGCAGCTCGTAGCCGTGCATCGGGGACTCGCGCAGCAGGCCCAGGACGGCGAATTCGAGGATGCCGGACCGTCTGCTCATCCTCCACCTCCTCGGCCTCGTACGTTCTTTATCTCGTGCTGATGTATCGACTCGATACATCCAGACGATAGAACGGGCACCAGGACGGAACAAGCAAGGGGACGGTGAACGGCGTCACATCACTGATTCTTACTACCCAACCTGCCTGATTTGGAGTGAATTTCGACGGTGGGCAGGTTTTGGCCCTGCGTAGTCTGTGCGGCATGCAGACTGCCGGGAACTGTGGGCCTATACGTGGCGTCCCCGTCCTCGGTGCCGTGCGACCCGCGCGTCAGGAACGGGTCGTGCATCGGGGGGACCTGAAGTCAACTGCCGCCTTCAGGCGACGAGATAGCGCGCCTGCCCGAGGAGTAGCCGTTCCATGAGCGAGCACCGTCGCAAACCACCACAGCCACAAGGTGGTGGACGCGCCGCGGCCCGACGTGCCGCGCAGCAGTCATCGGGACGGCGCGGGTCGCCTTCGCGTGGCGCTGCTGACGACGCCACGCCTTCTTCCGCCGCGCACGGCCAGGAACGGCCGGCGGGCGGACGGGCCGAAGCGCGCCGTGCCGCCCAGCGCGGTGGCCGTCGGCGGGCGCCCGACACCGCCGTGGGATCGGGAGCGGGACGCGGCGGCCATGGCGGCCGGGGGCGTCGCACCGGTGGCGGCGGGTCGGAGGGAGGGCGTGGCCGGGGCCGCGGTCGTGGCGGGGACGGGCCGGCGAAGAAGCGCCTCATCGACTACCCGCGGGCGAACAAGGTCGGTTGGAAGCGGTTCGTACCGTCCTGGAAGCAGGTCACGGCGCTGTGCGTCGGCTTCATCGGACTGATCGTCGGCGTCTCCGGCATAGCGCTCGCACTGGTGCAGGTACCTCTTGAGAGCGCCGCCGCGCGTCAGGAGAACAACGTCTACTACTGGGCCAACGGCGACATCATGGCCCGCGACGGCAAGACGAACCGTCAGATCGTCGACATCAGTGACATCCCGCGGTCGATGCAGGACGCGGCGATCTCCGCCGAGAACGCGTCGTTCGAGAAGGACTCCGGCGTGGACCCGAAGGGGATCCTGCGTGCCGTGGTCAAGATGGCCCAGGGCGGCGACACCCAGGGCGGTTCGACCATCACCCAGCAGTACGTCAAGAACGCCATGCTCTCGCAGGATCAGACGCTCGACCGCAAGTTCAAAGAGCTCTTCATCTCCATCAAGGTGGGCGCGAAGGTCCCGAAGCCCAAGATCCTCCAGGGCTACCTCAACACCAGCTACTACGGCCGGAACGCCTACGGCATCCAGGCCGCCGCGCAGGCGTACTACGGCAAGGACGCCAAGGACCTCAAGCCGGACGAGAGCGCCCTGTTGGCCACCGTCCTCAAGGGTGCGGACCTGTACGACCCCGCCGGCGGCAGCGGGCCGCACTCCACGCGGAAGGCCAACACCGCGCGTGCGCAGTCGCGTTGGTCCTGGATCCTCGACCGTGAAGTCGAGGTCGGCCGCATGACGAAGAGCGAGCGGGCCAAGTACAAGAAGTTCCCCCAGCCGCAGGAGCCGAAGCCGGTGGCCAGCAAGG
Source organism: Streptomyces sp. NPDC050161 (assembly GCF_044460025.1). Classification (NCBI taxonomy): domain Bacteria; kingdom Bacillati; phylum Actinomycetota; class Actinomycetes; order Kitasatosporales; family Streptomycetaceae; genus Streptomyces; species Streptomyces sp. NPDC050161. The sequence continues at coordinate 110,796 of NZ_JBITJM010000026.1, forward strand.
GCGGCCAGACCGGCTACTTGATGGACACCGCGAAGAAGTACGTCCTCAAGAACACCGACATCAGCGAGGCGGCCTTCGACAAGGGCGGCTACCAGATCCACACGACCTTCGACAAGAAGAAGGTCGAGGACCTTGCCGCTTCGGTGAAGAAGGTCAGCAAGCGCGATATCCATCCGGAGAAGCGGGCCAAGGACAAATACGTCCAGTTCGGTGGCGCCTCCGTGGAGCCCGGCACCGGCAAGGTCGTCGCGCTCTACGGCGGTGAGGGTTACGACAAGGGCCACTTCAGCAACAACGCCGACACCTTCGGTGTGCCGGTCGGCTCGACGTGGAAGCCGTTCGTCCTCGCCGCCGCGATGAAGTACGGCACGAAGCACAGTGACGGCCAGGGGATCTCCCCCGACAGCCGCTACAACGGCAACGACCACCTCAAGGTGAAGGACGCCGACGGAAATTACGTCATGAAGCAGGACGGCTCGCCGTTCTACCAAGTGAACGAGAGCAATCACCCATGGGGCTACATCAGCCTCATGAAGGCGATGGAGCAGTCCGTCAACACCCCGTTCGTCCAGCTCGGTATGGACGTCGGGATGGACAAGGTCCGCGACATGGCCAAGGCGGCGGGCATCTCCGAGGGAAGCTTCGACAAGAACCTCAACCCGTCCTTCGCACTGGGTACTTCCACGCCCAGCGCGATCCGCATGGCCAATGCCTATGCGACCTTCGCGAAGTCGGGCACCAAGGTCGAGCCGTACTCGGTGACCGAGGTGACGCACAAGGGAGAAACCGTCGAGGGGATCGAGGAGCCGTCGAAGGAGTCGGCCATGGAGCCCAACATCGCCAACAACGTCACCAAGGCGCTGGAGAACGTCATCCAGAACGGTACGGCGCAGGAGGCGCAGAAGCTGGGCCGGCCGGCCGCCGGCAAGACCGGTACCACCGACGAGAACAAGTCGGCCTGGTTCGTCGGCTACACCCCACAGCTCTCGACAGCGATCACGATGTTCCGTGAGGACGCCAAGAACCCCCGCCAGCTCTCCATGAACGGTGTCGGCGGCCACGACTCGATCCACGGTGGCGCTCTGCCGACCGAGGTGTGGACCCAGTACATGATGCAGGCGATGAAGGGCATGCCCGTGCGGCAGTTCCCGGCCGCCGATCCGATCGGGCAGCGCACGGACGAGGAGGGCATGCCGACCCCGACTCCGACCCCGACTCCGACTCCCACACCGACCCCGACGCCGACCGAGAAGCCGTCCGAGACCGCCACGCCGTCGCATTCGCCGAGCCCGACGCCGACGGAGACCTGCGCGGAATGGGACATCAACTGCCAGAACAGCGGCGGAACGACCGGCGATCCGGGCGGTGAGACCGGCGGCGATACGGGCGGGGACACCAGCCCGACTCCCGACCCAGGGGATACCGACAGCGGCGGCATCTTCGGATGACCCCGCTCGGTTTCCCGTGGAACAGCGTCCGTTTCACGTGAAACCGCGGAAACTCGAAGCCCCCGACCCGGCTCGACCGGGCGGGGGCTTCGCCACGTTCTGCTCAGGAGTGTGCGGCAGGATGGGGCCATGACGAGCGTGCGACAGGACGAGTCCGTACGGCCTACGCGACGGGACGAGGTGGCGGCGGGCGGGAGCGAGCTGATCGGAGGCCCGATCGGACGCCACGCACTGCTGGGCCTGAGTCGTCTGACGCCGGTACGGGTCATCGCGCTGGTCGCCATCGGCATGTTCGCGCTCGGCATGGTGCAGAAGCTGCCGTGCTACAACGGCGGCTGGTTCTTCGGCGCCACGACGCAGTACACCCACGCCTGCTACTCCGACATCCCCCACCTCTACGCGGGGCGCGGCTTCGCCGACGGGCTCATCCCGTACTTCGACCGCCTGCCCGGCGACATGCAGTACCTGGAGTACCCGGTGCTGACCGGGCTGTTCATGGAGGTCGCCTCCTGGATGACACCGCACGGGGGCGGCATCCAGGAGCGTGAGCAGATCTACTGGCTCGTCAATGCCGGCATGCTGCTGGTGTGCGCGGCCGTGATCGCCGTCTGTGTGGCCCGTACGCACCGGCGGCGTCCGTGGGACGGGCTGCTCGTCGCCCTGGCACCCGCCTTCGCGCTCACCGCCACCATCAACTGGGACCTACTGGCCGTCGCGCTGACCGCCGCGGGGATGCTGATGTGGTCGCGCAGCCGTCCACTGGCCGCCGGGGTGCTGATCGGGCTGGCGACCGCGGCGAAGCTGTATCCCGTACTCCTGCTGGGGCCGCTGCTGATGCTCTGCTGGCGGTCCGGGACCTGGCGCGCGTACGGGCGGTGCCTGACGGGGGCCGTGGCCGCGTGGCTGGTGGTGAATCTGCCCGTGATGATCTCGTACAACGGGGCCGGTTTTCACCTGCGCGAGGGCTGGGCGAAGTTCTACACGTTCAGCCAGGAGCGTCCCATCGACTTCGGGTCGGTCTGGTTGCTGATCTCGCAGCGCACCGGCAACCCGCTGGAGAACGCCAACCTCTACGCGACGCTGCTGATGATCGTCGGCTGTGCGGGTCTGGGCCTGCTGACCCTCTACGCGCCACGCCGGCCCCGCTTCGCGCAGCTCGCGTTCCTCGTCGTCGCGCTCTTCATCCTGACGAACAAGGTCTACTCGCCGCAGTACGTGCTGTGGCTCATCCCGCTGGCCGCGCTCGCCCGGCCGCGCTGGCGGGACTTCCTGATCTGGCAGGCGTGCGAGGTCATGTACTACCTCGGGATCTGGATGTACCTGGCCTACACGGGCAGCGGCGACAAGCATCAGGGACTGCCGCTGGAGGGGTACCAGCTGACCATCGTGCTGCACCTGCTGGGCACGCTCTACCTCTGCGCCGTCGTTCTCAGGGACATCCTGATGCCGGAACGGGACGTGGTCCGCAGGGACGGCGACGACGACCCGTCGGGTGGCGTCCTGGACCACGCGCCGGACGTCTTCGCGCTCGGACAGGCGCACCAGGTGCCACGGCACGCGGCGCACTTCGAAGGGCCGCCCGTCCGCTGGGGCGCCGTCCGGGAGTGACTCCAAGGCCCGTGGAACGACGAGGGGCCCGGTGTCCGCAGAGGAGTTCTGCGGACACCGGGCCCCTTCCGTTCCTGGCGTGCCCTGCCGGTGGCGTCAGCGGTCGACGATGCGGTCGAACTGCGTGGTGGTGTGCCGCAGATGGGCCACCAGCTCCTCTCCGACCTGCGGCTCGGGTGCGTCACCCGGCACGAACAGGATCGACACCTGCATGTGCGGGGGCTCCGCGAACCAGCGCTGCTTGCCGGCCCAGACATACGGTGCGAGATTCCGGTTGACGGTCGCAAGACCCGCGCGGGCCACGCCCTTCGCCCGCGGCATCACGCCGTGCAGCGCCTTGGGTGACTCCAGGCCGACGCCGTGCGAGGTGCCGCCCGCCACCACGACCAAGTAGCCGTCGGACGCGGCCTTTTGCTGGCGGTAGCCGAAGCGGTCGCCCTTCGAGACGCGGGTGACGTCGAGGACCGAACCGCGGTACTCGGTGGCGTCGTGGTCGCCGAGCCACAGCCGGGTGCCGATCCGGGCGCGGAAGCGGGTCTGCGGGAACTGCTGCTGGAGACGCGCGAGTTCACCGGCCTTGAGGTGGCTGACGAACATCGTGTGCAGCGGGAGGCGGGCGGCACGCAGGCGGTCCATCCAGCCGATGACCTCGTCGACGGCGTCCGATCCGTCGGTGCGGTCCAGCGGCAGGTGGATGGCGAAGCCCTCCAGCCGGACGTCCTCGATGGCCGTGGCCAGCTTCGGCAGGTCCTCCGGCGTGACGCCGTGCCGCTTCATGCTGCTCATGACCTCGATGACGACCCGGGCGCCGACCAGGCCGCCCACGCCTTCGACCGAGGAGACCGAGCGGATGGCGCGGTCGGGCAGCGGCACCGGCTCCTCGCCGTGCCGGAACGGGGTGAGGACGAGCAGATCGCCGCTGAAGTAGTCCTTGATGCGGGCTGCTTCGTAGGTCGTGCCGACGGCGAGGATGTCGGATCCCAGGCGGGTGGCCTCGTCGGCGAGGCGCTCATGGCCGAAGCCGTAGCCGTTGCCTTTGCAGACCGGGACCAGCCCGGGGAACTGCTGGAGAACGCTCTGGTGATGCGCCCGCCAGCGCGCGGTGTCGACGTAGAGGGTGAGCGCCATGGCCGGGCCCGGAACCTTTCTCGTGGCTGGGGTGTGACAGAGGGACGAACGGTGAGGTGGTCAGCGGCGGGACATGTACATGTCGAGCGCCTTGTGCAGCAGCTTGTTGAGCGGGAAGTCCCACTCGCCGAGGTACTCAGCCGCCTGCCCGCCCGTGCCGACCTTGAACTGGATCAGGCCGAACAGGGGGTCGCTCTCGTCCAGCGAGTCGCTGATGCCGCGGAGGTCGTACACCGTGGCGCCGAGCGCGTAGGAGTCGCGCAGCATCCGCCACTGCATCGCGTTGGACGGCCGTACCTCGCGCTTGTGGTTGGCCGAGGCGCCGTAGGAGTACCAGACGTGGCCCCCGACGATCAGCATCGTGGCGGCGGCCACGTTCTCGCCCTCGTGGCGGGCGAAGTAGAGCCGCATGCGGTTGGGGTCCTCGGTGTTGAGGGCCGACCACATCCGCTGGAAGTAGCCGAGCGGACGCGGCCTGAAGTGGTCGCGCTCCGCGGTGATTTCGTACAGGCGCTGCCACTCGGCGAGGTCCTCGTAGCTGCCCTGGACCACCTCGACGCCGGCCTTCTCGGCCTTCTTGATGTTGCGGCGCCAGAGCTGGTTGAAGCCCTTGTGGACGTCTTCCAGGGAACGGTTGGCCAGCGGCACCTGGAAGACGTAGCGGGGCTGTACGTCACCGAATCCGGCGCCGCCGTCCTCGCCCTGCTGCCAGCCCATACGGCGCAGCCGGTCGGAGACCTCGAACGCGCGCGGCTCGATGTGCGTCGCCTCGACGTCGCGCAGGCGCTTGACGTCCGGGTTCTGGATGCCGGCCTTGATGGCCGTGGCGTCCCAGCGGCGGATGATGACCGGCGGGCCCATCTTCACGGAGAACGCGCCCTGCTGCTTGAGATGCGTGAGCATCGGCCGCAGCCACTCCTCCAGGTTCGGCGCGAACCAGTTGATGACCGGTCCCTCGGGGAGGTAGGCGAGGTAGCGCTTGATCTTGGGGAGCTGGCGGTAGAGGACCAGGCCCGCGCCGACCAGCTCGCCGGTGGCGTCGAACCATCCCAGGCTCTCCGAGCGCCACTCGGACTTGACGTCTGCCCAGGCCGGGACCTGCATGTGGCTCGCCGCGGGCAGGCTCTGGATATATGCCAGATGCTGCTCTCGGCTGATGGTCCTCAGGGTCAGGCTCATGCGGGGCGCTCCTCGGCAGGTGTGTCCCCATGGTCGGGGCTCCGGCTCTCGCGCCGAAGCCTACTGGGGAGCGCTCCATTCGGGCGTACGGGAGCCGGGCGCACGCCCGTCCGTCGCGGGAGGGCGACGGAGCGGGCCGCGTCCGCCACCGGACGCGGCCCGCGGGGGACGCGCTAGAAAACGCCGCCGAAGAGGCCGCCGTGCGCCAGGCCGATGTAGAAGCCCAGGGCCGCCGCCCCGAGGCCGATGATCAGCAGGAAGCGTTCGCCCGTCGTCGACGAGATGAACTGGCCCCAGAGGCCCGTGCCGATGCCGATCAGGCCGACCCAGGAGCTCACGAGGTGCAAGCCGGGCGACAGGGTGGTGAGGACGGCGATCGCGCCGAGTGCCACGGTCACCGCGGCGAGGGTGTTCTCCACTGGATGCGCCTTGCCGTCGCTGTTGAGGAGCGAGAGCAGATTTCGTTGGGTCCTTACGGCCTGTGCCATCCGGCACCTCCCATGACAGGGCGGCGAACTGTAACGCCGCTCACACCCGATGGGTTCCAGATTGGGGGGTCCTGCAGTCGGATTTCAACCGGAAGCACTCAGGCAGGTACTCTGTACGGTCTGCGCCCTTGTCTGTCCGGATCCTCCGGCAGCATCGGTGCGGAACGCATCACGACCCTCCTGCCACGGAACGACCGTGGCCGCTGAGTCCAAAGGAGGTGGGTTCCACATGCGTCACTACGAGGTGATGGTCATCCTCGACCCCGATCTCGAGGAGCGCGCTGTCTCCCCGCTGATCGAGAACTTCCTCTCCGTCGTCCGTGAGGGCAACGGAAAGGTCGAGAAGGTCGACACCTGGGGCCGTCGTCGTCTCTCGTACGAGATCAACAAGAAGCCCGAGGGCATCTACTCGGTCATCGACCTGCAGGCCGAGCCTGCGGTCGTCAAGGAGCTCGACCGTCAGATGAACCTGAACGAGTCGGTCCTCCGGACCAAGGTCCTCCGTCCCGAGACCCACTGAGCGCGTCAGCGCCAGCGGTAACCGGGTCCGAGCAGTAGCAACACCAGCAGCCAGCAGCACACCCGCCGAGAGGTTCCCCTAATGGCAGGCGAGACCGTCATCACGGTCGTCGGCAATCTTGTCGACGACCCCGAGCTGCGCTTCACCCCGTCCGGTGCGGCGGTCGCGAAGTTCCGCGTCGCGTCCACTCCTCGCACCTTCGACCGTCAGACCAATGAGTGGAAGGACGGCGAGAGCCTGTTCCTGACCTGCTCGGTGTGGCGTCAGGCGGCGGAGAACGTCGCCGAGTCCCTCACACGGGGCACCCGTGTCGTCGTGCAGGGCCGCCTGAAGCAGCGGTCGTACGAGGACCGCGAGGGCGTGAAGCGCACGGTCTACGAGCTCGACGTCGAGGAAGTGGGCGCGAGTCTCAAGAACGCCACGGCCAAGATCACCAAGACCAGTGGTCGCGGTGGCCAGGGTGGCGGCGGCTTCGGCGGCGGTCAGCAGGGCGGTGGCGGCCAGGGTGGCGGCGGTTGGGGCGGCGGCCCCGGCGGCGGCCAGCAGGGCGGCGGCGGGGCTCCCGCCGCCGACCCGTGGGCGACCAGCGGTCCGGCCGGCGGCGGCCAGCAGCAGGGTGGCGGCGGCGGTGGCTGGGGCGGTAGCTCCGGCGGCGGCTACTCGGACGAGCCGCCCTTCTAGGTCCGTACGGCCGGCTGCGTCTGTTTCACGTGAAACAGGCGTCGTGTCACGGCCTGCGGCCTGAGGGCGTCAGCACAAACTTCTTGAACTCACTGGAGAGAGATAATGGCGAAGCCGCCTGCTCGCAAGCCTAAGAAGAAGGTTTGCGTGTTCTGCAAGGAGAAGATCTCCTACGTCGACTACAAGGACACGAACCTGCTGCGGAAGTTCATTTCCGACCGCGGCAAGATCCGTGCCCGCCGGGTCACCGGCAACTGCACTCAGCACCAGCGTGACGTCGCCACGGCTGTGAAGAACAGCCGTGAGATGGCGCTGCTGCCCTACACGTCCACCGCGCGATAAGGGAAGGGTGACCGAATCATGAAGATCATCCTCACCCACGAGGTCTCCGGCCTCGGCACCGCTGGCGACGTCGTTGACGTCAAGGACGGATACGCCCGTAACTACCTGGTCCCGCGTGGTTTCGCGATCCGCTGGACCAAGGGTGGCGAGAAGGACGTCGAGCAGATCCGTCGCGGTCGCAAGATCCGCGAGATCGCCACGATCGAGCAGGCCAACGAGGTCAAGGGCCAGCTCGAGGGCGTCAAGGTGAAGCTCGCGGTCCGTGCCGGCGAGGCCGGCCGCCTGTTCGGCTCCGTCACCCCGGCCGACGTCGCTTCGGCGATCAAGGCCGCCGGTGGTCCGGACGTCGACAAGCGTCGCGTCGAGCTCGGCTCGCCGATCAAGAGCCTGGGCGCGCACCAGGTCTCCGTGCGTCTGCACGCCGAGGTCGTTGCGAAGCTCGGCGTCGAGGTCGTCGCCGCGTAATCGCATCGCAGCAGCACGCCGAAGGGCCGCATTCCGGAAACGGGGTGCGGCCCTTCGCCGTACCCGGGGCTCAGTCCTCGTCCTGGGCCCGGCGGTAGAGGTTGGCGATGTCGTCGTCGAAGTAGGCGGCGTAGGAGATGTCGTCCTCGTCGCCGCCGCCTTGATGGCCGCCCAGCACACCGATGACCGTTCCGGTCTGGCTTCTGGGGTCGTAGTCGGCGAGCCAGGGGCTGCCGCTCGTGCCGCCCGCGAAGTCGGTGCAGTGGACGCGCATCTGCGTGTTGCTGAACTTCGTGGTGCGGTTCTGGCAGGAGATCGGGGTGTCGCGGCTGGACGGATAGCCGGTGATCTTGACTTCGTTGTCGAAGCCGCGGTCGATGCCGAGGGTGTTGCCGCCCAGGACGTCCTGGATCTGTTTGCCGTCCTTGCCGTTCAGGGTGAGGAAGGCGACGTCGAGGTCCGGGTCGTTGGACTTGGCCCAGCGGGTGTCGACGACGACCTTTTTGACCTTCCACAGGCCGGTCGGCTCGTCGCCGTCGCGGTAGTCCGGGGCGAAGACGAGGTCGTCGACGGGCTTTCCCGCGTCGCTGTCGAAGGCGCAGTGGGCTGCCGTGACCAGCATGTTCCGGCCGGGGCTCTGCACCACGCTCGCGGTGCAGAAGTGGTCACCGGAGTCGTCCTTCTCGAAGACCGTGCCGATGCGGGCGTTCTCCTCCGTCCGGCGTGGCGTGTACGCGCTGCCGTCGGATGCGGGGGCCGTCGCGGCGGGGTCCTGGTCCTGGGGCTCCCCCGGTCCGCCGGACTTGCCGAAGCCGTCACGACCGGCGAGGACGGTGTGGCTCTCCTCGGTGGAGTAGCCCACGAGGACGCCTGCCCCGATGACGAGGAGCGTCAGGGGGAGGACGGATTTCCTGGCAAGTGAGCGCACGCCGTCATTATCAACAACGCTCCGGAATTGCGGAGGTGGTTCAGCGCGAGGCTCCGGTCACAATCCACCGGCCCGAGCGGGTCCGCAGCCACAGGGTCAGCAGGCGTACGGCCATCATCAGGCCCATGGTCCACCACAGGGCCGTCAGTCCGCCGCCGATGGCGGGTACGGCCAGTGCCACCGGCGCGAACAGGGCCAGCGTCACCAGCATCGCCCCGGCCAGGTACGGCCCGTCGCCGGCGCCCATCAGCACGCCGTCGAGGATGAAGACGACGCCGGATACGGGCTGGGTGAGGGCTACGACCAGAAGAGTGGTGAGCAGCGGTCCGCGCACGGCGGGGTCGGAGGTGAACAGCGGGATGAACAGCGGCCGGGCCAGGGCCACCAGAACGCCGAGCACCACGCCGGAGGCGATGCCCCACTGCACCATGCGGCGGCAGGCTGCCCTGGCGCCGTCCCGGTCGCCGGCGCCGAGGTAGCGCCCGATGATCGCCTGACCTGCGATGGCGATGGCGTCGAGGGCGAAGGCGAGCAGGGACCAGAGGCTGAGCACGATCTGGTGGGCGGCGACCTCGGCGTCTCCGAGGCGGGCGGCGACGGCGGTGGCGATCATCAGCACCGCGCGCAGCGAGAGGGTACGGACGAGGAGGGGGACGCCTGCCTGGGCGCTGGCCCGGATTCCGGCCGCGTCGGGGCGCAGCGAGGCGCCGTGCCGGCGTGCGCCGCGGATCACCACGCCGAGGTAGACCGCCGCCATGCCGCACTGGGCGATGACCGTGCCCCAGGCGGAGCCGGCGATGCCGAGGCCGGCGCCGTAGACGAGGGCGACATTGAGGACGACGTTGGCGGAGAATCCTCCGATGGCGACGTACAGCGGGGTCTTGGTGTCCTGGAGGCCGCGCAGCACGCCGGTCGCGGCCAGCACGACGAGCATCGCGGGGATGCCGAGTGCGCTGATGCGCAGGTAGGTGGCGGCGTACGGGGCGGCGGTGCCGGAGGCGCCGAAGAGTTCCACCAGCCATGGGGCGGTGGGCAGCACGGCGGCGATGACGGCGGCGCCGAGGAGGAGGGCGAGCCAGATGCCGTCCATGCCCTGGCGGACGGCTGCGGAGAGGTCGCCGGCGCCGACCCTGCGGGCGACCGCCGCGGTGGTGGCGTAGGCGAGGAAGACGAAGACGGAGACGGCGGTGGTCAGCAGGGCGGCGGCGACGCCGAGGCCGGCCAGCTGGGGGGTGCCGAGGTGGCCGATGACGGCGCTGTCGGCCATGACGAACAGGGGCTCGGCGACGAGGGATCCGAAGGCCGGCAGGGCGAGGGCGAGGATCTCGCGGTCGTGTCGGCGGGCGGTGCGCCGTGGCGTCGCGGGAGCCTGTGTCATGCGCACAATCTAATCTTCCACAGGTAAGTGATGCAAGTGGCCAGCAGTCCTTACTTTCCGCTGTGTGGAGTTCCCTTCTCCGTGCCGTTTGTCGCGATCATGAACAGGTTGCCGAAGTTTTTCTCCCCCACAGGCTATGGATGAGGAAATCGCAGGTCAGGCAGGTGGCGGCGGCGTGATTGTGTGCTTGTCCACAGATGTTTCCCCCGGGCCGTGCACAGGTTCGGGGGACTTCTCCACAGCTGGAGGCCAGTCATCCACACGGCCTGTGGATAACCAGATTGGCGGACGGTGCGCGCGGGCCTACCGTGGTCCGGCGCCCGCCACCTGTTTCCGGCCCGGAAGTCATCCGAACTCGACGCACCATAACCGGAGTCGGGCGTCTCGATTGTCAGAGCTGTGCCGTAAGAAAGAGGGGCACAGTGAGGTCCGCGTCGCGGACGGGAGGAGGTGCCAGGGTGAGCATGGCCGAACCCGTGGAGGACCCCTGGGCGGACTCCGGTCCGAGCGACCGGCTGCCGGCCGGCCGCTTTCGTCGAGGTGACGGCAAGGGCCGTGGCCGGGGCGACCGCCAGGACCGTGAGGACGACGGCCAGGGCTCCTGGGGCGGCGGCTTCGAGCGGGTGCCTCCGCAGGACCTCGACGCCGAGCAGTCCGTGCTCGGCGGCATGCTGCTCTCCAAGGACGCCATCGCGGACGTCGTCGAGGTCCTCAAGGGCGAGGACTTCTACCGGCCGGCGCACGAGCTGGTCTTCCAGGCGATTCTCGACCTGTATGCCAAGGGCGAGCCGGCCGACCCGATCACCATCGCGGCGGAGCTGACCAAGCGCGGCGAGATCGCCCGGGTCGGTGGCGCGTCGTATCTGCACACCCTCGTGCAGTCCGTGCCGACCGCCGCGAACGCGGAGTACTACGCGGAGATCGTCCACGAGCGGGCCGTGCTGCGCCGCCTGGTCGAGGCCGGTACCCGCATCACGCAGATGGGATACGCGGCCGACGGCGACGTCGACGAGATCGTCAACAGTGCCCAGGCGGAGATCTACGCCGTCACCGAGCAGCGCACCAGCGAGGACTACCTCCCGCTCGGCGACATCATGGAGGGCGCACTCGACGAGATCGAGGCGATCGGCTCGCGCCAGGGCCAGATGACGGGTGTGCCCACCGGGTTCACCGACCTCGACTCCCTGACCAACGGCCTGCACCCGGGCCAGATGATCGTCATCGCGGCCCGTCCCGCCATGGGTAAGTCGACTCTCGCGTTGGACTTCGCGCGTGCCTGCTCGATCAAGAGCAACCTCCCGAGCGTGATCTTCTCCCTCGAAATGGGACGCAACGAGATCGCGATGCGCCTGCTGTCGGCGGAGGCCCGGGTGGCGCTGCACCACATGCGTTCCGGCAGCATGACGGACGAGGACTGGACGCGGCTGGCCCGCCGGATGCCGGACGTCTCCGCCGCGCCGCTCTACATCGACGATTCGCCGAACCTCTCGATGATGGAGATCCGCGCGAAGTGCCGCCGCCTGAAGCAGCGCAACGAACTGAAGCTGGTCGTCATCGACTATTTGCAGCTGATGCAGTCCGGCGGTTCCAAGCGCGCCGAAAGCCGTCAGCAGGAGGTCTCGGACATGTCCCGAAACCTCAAGCTGCTGGCCAAGGAGCTCGAACTCCCCGTCATCGCGCTCTCGCAGCTGAACCGTGGCCCCGAGCAGCGCACGGACAAGAAGCCGATGGTCTCCGACCTGCGTGAATCCGGCTCGATCGAGCAGGACGCCGACATGGTCATCCTGCTGCACCGCGAGGACGCCTACGAAAAGGAATCCCCCCGCGCGGGCGAGGCCGACCTGATCGTCGCCAAGCACCGTAACGGCCCGACGGCGACGATCACGGTGGCGTTCCAGGGCCACTATTCGCGCTTCGTGGACATGGCGCAGACGTGATGCGGAGCGGCGCGGGGCCGCGATAGCCGTCGGAATTCTCCGGCAGATACCGGACGGGGGGGGGGGGGGGGGGCCCCCCCACCCCCCCCCCCCCCGGGGGGGGGGGGGGGGGCCCCCCCCCGCCCCCCCCCCGGCCCCAGATGGGAGGGGGGGTGTTGTTTGGGGGTGTGAAATT
>NZ_JBITJM010000027.1:0-79269 GCF_044460025.1 Streptomyces sp. NPDC050161
CCCCCCCCCCCGCGCCTCGCTAAGCTCCTGGCACCAGCCAGTTGATCAATGTGTTGCAACGACCCCTGGAATTCGCCCCGTGGCGCGCGGGCCTTCGAGCAGGTGCGGCGCCGCGTCACGGCATCAGGGCGTCATCAGCCCTTGGCCGCCCACTTCTTGCTCATGGCGTCGAACATCTTCTTGGCCTCCGGGCCGAGGTGCGGTCCCGCCGACCAACGGGCCGGGCGCGGGCCCATCGACATGTTGGAGATCAGCTCCGGCTGCCCGTCGGCACCCTTGGCGAACCAGGGGCCGCCGGACGAACCACCGGTCATGGTGCAGCCGATCCGGTACATGGTCGGCTTCTGCGCCTCCATGGACAGGCGGGTCGGCTTGTCGGTGCACTGCTGCTGCACCGCGCCGTCGAACGGCGCCTCGGCCGGGTAGCCCTGGGCGGTCAGGCTCGGGATCTTGGCCATCGCGGGCGCGTTGAAGTCGACCTTGTACGCGCCGCCTGCCACCTCCTCCAGCGACTTGCCGCCGGTGCTCTCCTCCGGCTTCACATGCATCAGCGCGAAGTCGTACGGAGCCATCGGCACGCCGGGCACCGCGCCGCCGCCCTTGATCCACTGGTCAGACGTCGCCATGTCATCGGCCCACCACTTGCCCGACGGGACGCGGTCCTCGAACGGGGTGGTCTTCATCTTGGTGGCCGGCGCGCCGTTCCGGTTGAAGTTCGGCACGAACATCATGTTGCGGTACCAGCCGCCGTGCTCGCCCGCGTGCACGCAGTGCGCGGCGGTCCACACGAGGTTGGACTTGCCCGGGTGCGCCGGGTCCTTGACGACCGTCGCCGAACAGCGCGAATCGCCCTTGTCCGTGCTGAACAGCAGCAGACCGACGCCGGGAGCGGTGGAGGTGTACGGGGTCTTGACCGGCTGCGCCTGCACCGCGGCGGGCTCGGGGTCGGTCTTGCCCTGGTCCTCGGAGATGTCCTCGGGCTTGCTGGGGTCCTGCGGCGGCTCGACCTTCTCGATCTTGTCAGGGTTCCAGAAGTTCTTGATGATCGGGTTGATGAACTCCCCGGCCTCCCGGAGCCACTTGTCCTTGTCCCAGTTCTTCCACTCGCCGTTCTTCCACTTGTCGAGATCGACGCCGTGCGCCTTCAGCTTGTCCTGGATGTCCTGGGGAATCTTGATCTCACCCCCGCCCGTGGTGTCCTGCGCCGCGGACTCGCTGGGCTTGGCGTCCGCGTTGTCGCTCTCGGGACCGCAGCCGGTCGCGGTGAGCGCCACGACGGCGGTGAGAGCGGCGGCGGCCAGAACTGGCCGACGTATGGATCGCATGGGTGAACTCCCCCTGATGACATCGATCTGAGCTTGTGTGGATTGACGCCGATTTCGGTGCTTGTCATGCACCTCAAGATCCTGGCGCAGGACCCCACTATGCCGGTGTCCATGGGCACAGTGGAACTCGGGCCCCTGGTTCCGGCCTGCAAGGATCTTGCCGGTGACCGTGATCCTCTGAGGGAATCGTCGTTGGTACGTATGGGGGACACCCGGGCCGCTCCCCAGGGCCCGCACGCATCCGAACAGCACACCAGCAGGAGGACACAACTGCCGTGGCGTTGACCGAAACCGTGCCGACGGCCCCGCCGCCGCTCCACGAAGGGATCCTGCGCCGGCAGGCCCTGCGTGAGTCAGCCGCCCGTACCTACGCGCGCTCCCTGCCGATCGTCCCGGTGCGCGCCCGCGGACTGACGATCGAGGGCGCCGACGGACGGCGCTACCTCGACTGTCTCTCCGGCGCCGGCACCCTCGCCCTCGGGCACAACCACCCGGTGGTGCTCGAAGCCATCCGCACGGTCCTGGACTCCGGGGCGCCGCTGCACGACCTCGACCTGGCCACCCCGGTCAAGGACGCCTTCACCACCGAGCTGTTCGCCACCCTGCCAGGCGAGTTGGCCGAAAAAGCGCGGATCCGGTTCTGCGGACCGGCCGCCGCGGACGCCGTCGGAGCCGCCGCCGCCCTCGTCCGCACCGCCACCGGCAGGGACGGCCTGCTGGCCTTCTCCGGGGCCCGCCACGGCCCGGCCACCGAAGCGCCCGCGGCAGCCGGCGGCACCGGAGCCACCCGGCTGCTGCCCTACCCCGACGACCACCGCAGCCCATCGGGCGCCGGCGAACGCGGCGCCGACCTCGCCGCGCGCCGGACCGAGCACCTCATCGACGCCCCGGACAGCGGCATCCCGCACCCCGCGGGACTGCTCGTCGAACCGGTCCAGGGCGCGGGCGGCGTCGCCCCCGCACCGGACGGCTGGCTGCGCCGCGTGCGCGACACCACCGCGTCCCGCGGCATCCCGCTGATCGTGGACGAGGCCCAGACCGGCGTCGGCCGCACCGGCACCTTCTGGGCCGTCGAACACAGCGGCATCGTCCCCGACGTCCTCGTCCTGTCGAAGGCGATCGGCGGCAGCCTGCCGCTCGCGGTCATCGTCCACCGCGAGGAACTGGACTGCCGGCCGCCCGACGCGCACGCCGGTGCCTTCCGCGGCAACCAACTCGCCATGGCAGCGGGCAGCGCCACCCTCGCCTACGTCCGCGCGAACGGCCTCGCCCGGCGCGCCGCCGACCTCGGCGCCCGGATGCTCGCCCGGCTCGGCACGCTCGCCGCCGCCCACCCCTGCATCGGCGGCATCCGTGGCCGCGGACTCCTGATCGGCGTCGAACTGACCGACCCCGAAGCCGAACCCGACGCCACCGGAGCCCGCCCCGCCCCGCACCTCGCCGCCGCCGTCCAGCGCGCCTGCCTGGACCGCGGCCTGATCGTCGGACCCGGTGGCCGGCACGGCGCCGCCGTCCGGCTGCTGCCACCCCTGACCATCACCGACGAACAGGCGGACGCGATCCTCGACCGCCTGGCCGACGCCATCGCGGCGGCGGTCCGCATGACCCCCGGGCCGACGGGCTCGTCCCCCACGACACTGCGAGGCACTTCCCGATGAACGAACGCCCCGGCACCGACGGAATCCCGGCCACCGAACGGGCCGCCGCCCACCACCAGGGCGCGGACACGATCGAACCGGCCGTACCGCGCCAGCAGCGCCGCGCCGCGGACGGCGCCTGCCACACCCCGGCGGACGACGGGCCGCCGCACACCGCGTGCGCCGCCCCGCACACCGCCCACCACACGGTCACCGATCCGCTGGACCACCCCGACCCCGCCGTCGCCGCCGACATCGCCGGCATCGAGAACCTGCTGCGCTGCTGGATCCGTGAGAGCGGCGGGCACCGCCCGTCCGGCGGCCGGCTGCGCATCCCCCTGCACGCCAGCGCCACCGCCCTGCACGTCCCCGTCCACTACTGGTCGCCCACCGGCTGGCACCGTCTCGGCGCCCCCACCCTGGAGGGCACCCCCGCCGACGCCGCACCCCTGGACGCCGTCACCCTCGCCGCCCTGCTCCGGCGCGAAGCCGCGCACGGCGCACCCGGGGCCCGCGCCGAAGGCGACGGCGCCGAACTGGTCGGCCGGGTCGCCAACTCCGTCCGCAGCACCGCCGTCTTCCTCGCCGACCGGCGCGCCCACCCCGCCGACGACCAGAGCGCGCTCTTCCTCGAAGGGGAACAGTCCCTGCTCCTCGGCCACCCGCTGCACCCCACCCCCAAGAGCCGCGAGGGCCTCACCGACGCCGAGACCCGCGCCTACTCACCCGAACTGCGCGGCGCCTTCCCCCTCCACTGGATGGCCGTGCACCGCTCGGCCCTCGCCGCCGACTCCGCCTGGACCGAACGCGGCAAGCCCGTCACGGCCGAACAACTCGCCATCGGATTCGCCGGCGGCTGCCACCCGCTCCCCGACGACACCGTCCCGCTGCCGCTGCACCCCTGGCAGGCCAGGGAACTCACCGCACGCCCCGACATCGCCGCCCTCATCGACCGGGGACAGCTGCACGACCTCGGCCCCGGCGGACCGCTGTGGCACCCCACCTCATCCGTCCGCACCGTCTACCGCCCCGGCGCCGACGCCATGCTCAAGCTCTCCCTCGGCCTGCGCATCACCAACTCCCGCCGGGAGAACCTCCGCAAGGAACTCCAGCGCGGCGTGGAGGTGCACCGCCTGCTGCGCACCGGCCTCGCCGAACGCTGGCAGGCCGCCCACCCCGGCTTCGACATCGTCCGCGACCCCGCCTACCTCGCCGTCGACGGCCCCGACGGCGAACCCGTCCAGGGCCTGGACGTCGTCATCCGCCACAACCCCTTCACCACCGCCGACGACGCGGTCTGCGTCGCCGGGCTCGCCTCACCCCGCCCCTGGCCCGGCAGGACCGGCATGCGCTCCCGGCTCGCGGTCCTCGTCACCGCACTCAGCGCCCGCACCGGCCGCACACCGGGCGCCGTCGCCACCGAATGGTTCCTCCGCTACCTCGAAGCGGTCGTACGCCCCGTCCTGTGGCTGGACGGCACGGCAGGCGTCGCGCTGGAGGCCCACCAGCAGAACACCCTCGTGCTGCTCGACCCGGACGGCTGGCCCGCCGGCGGCCGGTACCGCGACAACCAGGGCTACTATTTCCGCGAATCCCGGCGAGCGGCCCTCACCGCGCGGCTGCCCGGCATCGGCGAGGTCAGCGACACCTTCGTCCCCGACGACGTCACCGACGAACGCTTCGCCTACTACCTCGGCATCAACAACGTCCTCGGCCTCATCGGGGCGTTCGGCGCTGAGGGCCTGATCCGCGAGGAAATCCTGCTCGCCGCCTTCCGCCGATTCCTCACCGAGGCCGCCGCCGCACCCGCCGAGCACCGTTCCCCCCTCGCCGAACACCTGCTCACGACCCCTACCCTGCGCTGCAAGGCCAACCTCGCGACCCGGCTACAGGGCCTGGACGAACTCGTCGGCCCCGTGGACACCCAATCCGTCTACCTCGCACTGCCCAACCCCCTGGTCTCCTAGGTCCTGTCGTCAAATTCCCGTCGTCTGCCCGGAGGGCAGGCCCCGCGGCGTCTGGTGCGTGCGCTCGCAAGGCGGAGGGTCTTCCCGGTACTGGGCGTACCGGGGAGATCCCGACAACGCGGCGAGCGTGCGTGCCAGGCGTCGCGGGGCAGACGGGAATTTGACGACAGGGCCTAGGGATCTTCACTCCCTCCCGCCTCGCGGAAGCCAGGGCTGCGGACTCACTCGTACAGGTGGAATCGGCGAACTTCCGCCCGGCTTCCGGGCGGACGGGGAGAACCTGACGACTCCTGGAGGACACCCCAGGTCTCCGTCCGCCCTGGCCCGGCCCCGGACCGCGCGACCCGCGTACCCCGGGGCCACGAGAGGAGAGCGTCGCCGTGCCACTCACCGAATCAGGCACCGGATCCGCATCCGATGACACCCTCGACCCGCAACTCCCGCCCGAGCCCGGAGCGTTGTCCGTCGAGGACGGCAGGACGCGGCGGGCCGCCGGCACCCCCGCCGCCGGCCCGCTCCTCGACGGACTGGCCGGCTGGGCACCCGCGGACACCCCGGCCGGGCCGTTCGCGCTCGTCCCCGTCGACCTCGAACGTGACCTTGCGCAGATCGCGGGCTGGATGAACGATCCGGCAGTCGCCGCCTTCTGGGAGCTGGCGGGGCCCAGCGCGACGACCGCGGCCCACCTTCGGGCCCAACTCGAAGGCGACGGGCGCAGCGTTCCCTGCCTCGGGGTCCTGGCCGGCGTCCCGATGAGCTACTGGGAGATCTACCGCGCCGACCTCGACCCGCTCGCCCGGCACTATCCGGCCCGTCCGCACGACACCGGCATCCACCTCCTCATCGGCGGGGCAGCCGACCGGGGACGTGGCCTCGGCACAACCCTGCTGCGCGCCACCGCCGATCTCGTCCTCGACCACCGGCCGCGGTGCGGACGGGTCGTCGCCGAACCCGACCTGCGCAACACCGCATCCGTCGCCGCCTTCCTGACCGCCGGGTTCCGTTACGCGGACGAGGTCGAACTGCCGGACAAACGGGCGGCCTTGATGATCCGAGACCGCGTCCATCGCCATCTGCTCTGACCTCGGGGCCGTCCAGCGACGGCCCCGTTCCCCTTCCCGGACCCTGCCCTTCCCCTCCCGTTCGTCCGCTTCATCCGCTTCGTCCCTGGCTCCCGTCGCGCCGTGCCCGACGTGTTCCGCCCTCCGGAATCGGCCACTTCTCGTGTGTGATCCGGCACCGCGGGTCACACTCGTCACATTCATCCGTCCAGCCACGCATCCAACCGCCCATCCACCACCCGGGATCCCCGGCTGTCCCCCGCTCGTGCCGGTGCGGTCCCGCTTCGAGGAGTCCCGCCTTGCCTCCTGAGCCCCAGCCCTCGCACAGCGCCTGGCAGCACGCCGCGCGACGCCTGCTCGCCAAAACCCTGGCGGAGTTCGCGTACGAAGAGATCATCAGCCCCGAGCCCGACGGCACGGCCCCCGACGGCACCACCCCGGGCGGCCCGGAATCCGACGGCACCCAGCGCTACCGGCTGCCCGTCACCGACGACCTCGTCTACCGCTTCACGGCCCGCCGCGGCGCCTACGGACACTGGCGCATCGACCCCGCATCGCTCACCCCCGACGGCGACCCCCTGCACTTCCTGGCCCGCGCCCACGACACGATTCTGGAGCTGTCCGGCGACACCACCGGCCACCTCATCCGCGAGGTGACCGCCACCCTCGCCGCCGACACCCGGCTCGACACCACGGCACTGAACGCCGCCGACCTGGCGGACCTCGACTACGCCGCACTCGAAGGCCACCAGACGGGCCATCCCTGGCTCGTGGCCAACAAGGGCCGGCTCGGATTCTCCGCAGCCGACGCCGCGCAGTGGGCCCCCGAGGCCCGCACCCCGCACCGGCTGCCCTGGATCGCCGCACACCGCGACCTCGCCCACTACCGCGGCATCCCCGCACTGGCCACCCCCGATCATCTCTACAAAGAAGAGCTCACCCCCGCCCTTCTCGACAGCTTCGCCCGCACCGTCACCGCCGAAGGCCGCGACCCCGCCGACTACCTCTACCTCCCCGTCCATCCCTGGCAGTGGGACGAGACCATCGCCCCGCTCTTCGCGCCGCAGCTCGCCGACAGATCCATCATCGCGCTGCCCACTGACAACGACCTCAGACTCCCGCAGCAGTCGATCCGCACCTTCCTCAACCTCAGCCGCCCGCAGGCCCGTACGGTCAAACTGCCGTTGTCCATCCTCAACACCCTCGTCTGGCGCGGCCTGCCCACCGAACGCACCCTCGCGGCCCCCGCCGTCACCGCCTGGGTCCAGGAACTCCGCGACAGCGACCCGTACTTGCGCGATGAGACCCGGGTGGTCCTCCTCGGCGAAACCGCTTCGGTCACCGTCGAACACCCCCTCTACGACCGGACTCCCGGCGTCCCGTACCAGTTCAAGGAACTCCTCGGCTGTATCTGGCGCGAGCCGCTCACCCGCCACCTCGACCCCGGGGAACGCGCGCGCACCTTGGCCGCGTTGCTCCAGACCGATCCCCAGGGCCGTTCCCTGACCGCCGAGTTGGTGCGGCGTTCCGGCCTGTCCCCGCAGGTCTGGCTCGGCCGCCTGTTCGCCGCCCTGCTGCCGCCGCTGCTGCACTTCCTCTACCGCTACGGCACGGTCTTCTCCCCGCACGGCGAGAACGCCATCGTCGTCTTCGACGCGCACGACGTCCCCGTCCGCCTCGCGGTCAAGGACTTCGTCGACGACGTCAACACCAGCGCGACGCCCCTCCCGGAGCACGCCTCGATGCCGGACGACGTCCGGGAGGTCCTGCTCACCGAACCGCCCGCGTTCCTCACCCAGTTCATCCACTCCGGCCTGTTCATCGGCGTCTTCCGCTACCTCGCGCCGCTCTGCGAAGATCAACTCGGCGTCCCGGAGGGCGAATTCTGGTCACTCGTGCGGGCGGAGATCCTGCGCCACCACCGCCGCTTCCCGGAGCTCAAGGAGCGCCACGCGGCCTTCGACCTGCTCACCCCCCGCATCGACCGGCTGTGTCTGAACCGCAACCGTCTGCACACCGACGGCTACCGCGACCGCGCCGCGCGCCCGCACGCCACGGTGCACGGGACCGTGCCCAACCCTCTGCACGCGCCATGACGGGGCGGGCTGTCAGTGGTCCCGCGTAGGCTTGCCACGCTATGACGAAGCCCTCCCTCCCCGATCTGCTCCATGCCGCCGTCACCGCCGTCGGCGGCACCGAGCGCCCAGGCCAGGTGGCGATGGCCGAGGCCGTCGCCGAGGCCGTGGACAACCAGGCCCATCTGCTCGTGCAGGCCGGCACCGGCACCGGAAAGTCCCTCGGCTATCTGGTGCCGGCGCTGGCCCACGGCGAGCGCGTGGTGGTCGCCACGGCCACCCTCGCGCTGCAACGCCAGCTCGTCGAGCGCGATCTTCCGCGCACGGTCGACGCCCTGCACCCGCAGCTGCGCCGCCGCCCCGAGTTCGCCATGCTCAAGGGCCGCTCCAACTACCTCTGCCTGCACCGCCTGCGCGAAGGCGTGCCGCAGGAAGAGGAGGAGGCGCTCTTCGACCCGTTCGAATCGGCGACCCCGACCAGCAAGCTCGGCACGGACCTGCTGCGGCTGCGCGACTGGGCCGACGAGACCGAGACCGGCGACCGTGACGCCCTCACCCCCGGGGTCTCCGACCGCGCCTGGGGCCAGGTGTCGGTCTCCTCGCGGGAGTGCCTGGGCGCGTCGAAGTGCGCGTACGGCGCGGAGTGCTTCGCCGAGGCGGCCAGGGAGCGCGCCAAGCTCGCCGATGTCGTCGTCACCAATCACGCGCTGCTCGCGATCGACGCCATCGAGGGCGCCCCGGTCCTGCCGCAGCACGAAGTCCTGATCATCGACGAGGCCCACGAACTGGTCTCCCGGGTCACCGGCGTGGCCACCGGCGAGCTCACTCCCGGCCAGGTCAACCGCGCCGTCCGCCGGGCCGCGAAGCTCGTCAACGAAAAGGCCGCCGACCAGCTGCAGACCGCGTCGGAGACCTTCGAGCGGCTGATGGAACTGGCCCTGCCCGGCCGCCTCGAAGAGATCCCCGAGGAGCTCGGCTACTGCCTCATGGCGCTGCGGGACGCGGCCCGTACGGTCATCGCCGCCCTCGGCTCCACCCGCGACAAAAACGTCCAGGACGAGGACGCGGTCCGCAAGCAGGCCCTCGCCTCGGTGGAGAGCGTCCACACTGTCGCCGAGCGGATCGCGAACGGCTCCGAGTGGGACGTGGTCTGGTACGAGCGCCACGACCGCTTCGGGGCGTCCCTGCGTGTGGCGCCCCTCTCGGTCTCCGGGCTGCTGCGCGAGAAGCTGTTCACCGACCGGTCGGTGGTGCTGACCTCCGCCACCCTCAAGCTGGGCGGCGACTTCAACGGCGTCGGCGCGTCCCTCGGACTGTCCCCCGAGGGCACCGAGGGCGAGGACGTCCCGGTCTGGAAGGGCCTGGACGTCGGGTCGCCGTTCGACTACGGCAAGCAGGGCATCCTCTACGTCGCCAAGCACCTCGCCCAGCCCGGCAGGGAGGGCAGCCGGGACGACATGCTCGACGAGCTGGCGGAGCTGATCGAGGCGGCCGGCGGCCGGACGCTGGGGCTGTTCTCCTCGATGCGCGGGGCGCAGGCCGCGGCGCAGGCGATGCGCGGCCGTCTCGACATGCCGGTTCTCCTCCAGGGCGAGGAGACCTTGGGTGAGCTGATCCGCACGTTCGCCGAGGACGCCAGGACCTGCCTGTTCGGCACGCTGTCCCTGTGGCAGGGCGTGGACGTGCCGGGCCCGAACTGCCAGTTGGTGGTCATGGACCGGGTGCCGTTCCCGCGTCCGGACGATCCGTTGATGAGCGCCCGGCAGAAGGCGGTGGAGGAGGCCGGCGGCAACGGCTTCATGGCGGTCGCCGCCACCCACGCGGCGCTGCTGATGGCCCAGGGCGCGGGCCGCCTGGTGCGCGCCACGGGCGACCGCGGTGTGGTCGCCGTTCTGGACCCCCGCCTGGAGCGGGCCCGCTACGGCTCGTTCCTCCGCAAGTCGATGCCGGAGTTCTGGTACACCACCGACCGCAATCAGGTCCGCAGGTCGCTGGCGGCCATCGACGCCGCGGCGCAGCAGGAAGGGAAGTAGCGGGGGCGCAGCCGGGCGGGCCGTGGGGAGCGGCCGGCCCGGATGAGGACGGCGCAGAGCCCCGGAACCGGCGCAGTGGTCCCGGGGCTCGGTCGTGAGGGCGTGGTTCAGACCCGCCGCAGCACCGCCACCACCTTGCCGAGGATGGTGGCCTCATCGCCGGGAATCGGCTGGTAGGCGGAGTTGTGGGGGAGCAGCCACACATGGCCGTCCTCGCGCTTGAAGCGCTTGACGGTGGCCTCGCCGTCCAGCATCGCCGCGACGATGTCGCCGTTCTCGGCGACGGGCTGGCGGCGGACGGTGACCCAGTCGCCGTCGCAGATCGCGGCCTCGATCATGGAGTCGCCGACGACCTTGAGCACGAACAGCTCGCCGTCACCGACCAGCTGGCGGGGGAGCGGGAAGACGTCCTCGACCGATTCCTCGGCCAGGATCGGACCACCGGCGGCGATCCGGCCGACGAGCGGGACGTAGGAGGCCGCGGGCTTGCCCGCCGTCTCCGTGGCCGCGCTGGTGGTCTGGTCCGAGCCGCGGACCTCGTACGCCCGGGGGCGGTGCGGGTCGCGGCGCAGGAAGCCCTTGCGCTCCAGGGCCATCAGCTGGTGGGCCACGGACGAGGTGCTGGAAAGCCCCACGGCCTGGCCGATCTCACGCATCGACGGCGGGTAGCCGCGACGCTGGACCGAGTCCCTGATCACCTCGATCACCCGGCGCTGGCGGTCCGTGAGCCCGGAGCTGTCGGCCCGGATCCCTGGCGGGCGTCCCGGCAGCGACCGCGTGGGCTTCTGCTCGTCGGAGTCCAACGTGGCGTCGTCCATCGGCCTGCTCCGTGCCGTCTGAGGATTCTCGAACCGGCTCTGGGAGTGGCTCTGTGCGGTGATGGTCGCGCTGTCTGCGGTGGTGGTCACGTCGGCCCCTCTCGGAATGTGCTCCCTAGTTAGCCAACGGTAGTTGCTTTCGAAAGGTTGCGCCAAACACACGTTCGAGTGAAAATTTGCTGATTAGCTGACTCGATCGAGTGGCTGGGTGTATGGCCGATGTGTTCGAACGGCGTCCCGACCCTGCGCGGGTCGTCTTCCGCCCGGCTCTTCCCGTTCCGGCCGGGGGTTCCGTGGCTGCGCGATCGACGCGCCGGGGGCCCGGTCGCGCCATGGCCGATTCTGTCATCTCCGCCCCTGCGCCCCGCCGTCCGGGTGGCTTCCCGTACCCTCGTGAGCGACCTCCACGGCCCGCCCCCACTGCGACACGCGGTAGGCGGTTATAAGCGGCCCGACACCACATCTAGTGCTTTGATGGCGACAACCGCCTACAAGTTGTGGTGCCTGGTCCTTCCGGGCCCCGGGGATCGCCTATGCTGGTGGCTGCGCCGAAGGGCCCGTACGGGCCGTCCGGAGGCCATTCAGCCGTACGTGGATTCCAGTGGCGTACGTCCGTTTCCGAGGGTGAGGAGGGTGGAGCCATGCACTGCCCCTTCTGCAGGCACCCTGACAGCCGGGTCGTCGACAGCCGCACCACCGACGACGGCACATCGATCCGGCGACGGCGCCAGTGCCCCGACTGCTCCCGTCGTTTCACCACCATCGAAACGGCGTCCCTGACGGTGATCAAGCGCAGCGGGGTCACCGAACCCTTCAGCCGCAGCAAGGTCATCGCGGGAGTGCGCAAGGCGTGCCAGGGCCGCCCGGTCACCGAGGACGCGCTCGCCAAGCTCGGCCAACGGGTCGAGGAGGCGGTGCGCGCCACCGGCAGCGCCGAGCTGTCCACCCATGACGTCGGGCTCGCCATACTGGGCCCGCTGCGGGAACTCGACCTCGTCGCGTACCTGCGTTTCGCGTCCGTGTACCGGGCCTTCGATTCGCTTGAGGACTTCGAGGCGGCCATCGCCGAGCTGCGGGAGCAGCGCGAGCAGGGACCGCCCGAGCGGGGCTGCGGGACGGGCGGTGCGGCCGACGGCCACACTGTCCCGGCACCCGGGCCCGCCATCGCCGCCGGCTGAGTCCGGCGCGCATCCAGAACCTGACCGGGGCACGTGCAGGCGCCCCGGGATCAGTCAGACATACACCGTGCCACGGGAAGAAGTGCGCACATATGGGCGTTTTCGCCCGTACAGGGAGGCGGAATGACAGAGACGACGAGCGGCCCGGCACGCGGCTCCCGCGCAAAGGGCAGCAAGGCGAGCAAGGGTCTGCGCATCGAGCGCATCCACACCACCCCCGGCGTGCATCCGTACGACGAGGTGGAGTGGGCGCGTCGTGACGTCGTCATGACCAACTGGCGCGACGGCTCGGTCAACTTCGAGCAGCGTGGCGTCGAGTTCCCCGACTTCTGGTCGGTGAACGCGGTCAACATCGTCACGAGCAAGTACTTCCGCGGCGCGGTGGGTTCGCCGACCCGTGAGGCGAGCCTCAAGCAGCTCATCGACCGCGTGGTCAAGACGTACCGCAAGGCGGGCGAGGACAACAGCTACTTCGCCTCCCCGGCGGACGCCGAGATCTTTGAACACGAGCTGGCGTACGCGCTGCTCCACCAGGTCTTCAGCTTCAACTCGCCGGTGTGGTTCAACGTCGGCACCGCGCAGCCGCAGCAGGTCAGCGCCTGCTTCATCCTGTCCGTCGACGACTCCATGGAGTCGATCCTGGACTGGTACAAGGAAGAGGGGATGATCTTCAAGGGCGGCTCCGGCGCCGGCCTGAACCTCTCCCGCATCCGCTCCTCCAAGGAGCTGCTCTCCTCCGGCGGCAACGCGTCAGGCCCGGTCTCCTTCATGCGCGGCGCCGACGCGTCGGCCGGCACCATCAAGTCGGGCGGCGCCACCCGCCGCGCGGCCAAGATGGTCGTCCTGGACGTCGACCACCCCGACGTCGAGGCCTTCATCGAGACCAAGGTGAAGGAAGAGGAGAAGGTCCGCGCGCTGCGCGACGCCGGCTTCGACATGGACCTGGGCGGCGACGACATCACGTCCGTCCAGTACCAGAACGCCAACAACTCGGTCCGCGTGAACGACGAGTTCATGAAGGCCGTCGAGTCCGGCTCGAAGTTCGGCCTGCGCGGCCGGATGACCGGCGAGGTCATCGAAGAGGTCGACGCCAAGGGCCTGTTCCGCAAGATGGCGGAGGCGGCCTGGGCGTGTGCCGACCCCGGCATCCAGTACGACGACACCATCAACCACTGGCACACCTCGCCGGAGTCGGGCCGGATCACCGCGTCCAACCCGTGCAGCGAGTACATGCACCTGGACAACTCCTCGTGCAACCTCGCCTCGCTCAACCTCATGAAGTTCCTGCGCGACGACGACCAGGGCAACCAGTCGTTCGACGCCGAGCGCTTCGCGAAGGTCGTCGAGCTGGTCATCACCGCGATGGACATCTCCATCTGCTTCGCCGACTTCCCCACCGAGAAGATCGGCGAGACCACCCGCGCCTACCGCCAGCTGGGCATCGGCTACGCCAACCTCGGCGCCCTGCTGATGGCCACCGGCCACGCCTACGACTCGGACGGCGGCCGTGCGCTGGCCGGTGCCATCACCTCCCTGATGACCGGCACCTCCTACAAGCGCTCCGCCGAACTGGCCGCCGTCGTCGGCCCGTACGAGGGTTACGCCCGTAACGCGGACGCCCACAAGCGCGTCATGAAGCAGCACTCCGACGCCAACGGTGCCGCGGTGCGCGCCGACGACCTGGACACCACGGTCTGGGCCGCGGCCACCGAGGCATGGCAGGACGTGCTGCGCCTGGGAGAGAAGAACGGCTTCCGCAACGCGCAGGCTTCGGTGCTCGCGCCGACCGGCACCATCGGCCTGATGATGGACTGCGACACCACCGGTGTCGAGCCGGACCTGGCCCTGGTCAAGTTCAAGAAGCTGGTCGGCGGCGGCTCCATGCAGATCGTGAACAACACGGTCCCCAAGGCGCTCAAGCGGCTCGGCTACCAGCCCGAGCAGGTCGAGGCGATCGTCGCGCACATCGCCGACCACGGCAACGTCGTCGACGCGCCGGCCCTCAAGCCGGAGCACTACGAGGTCTTCGACTGCGCCATGGGCGCCCGTTCGATCTCCGCGATGGGCCACGTCCGCATGATGGCCGCGGCGCAGCCCTTCCTCTCCGGCGCGATCTCCAAGACGGTCAACGTCCCGGAGACGGCCACCGTCGAGGAGATCGAGGAGGTCTACTTCGAGGGCTGGAAGCTCGGCCTGAAGGCGCTCGCGATCTACCGCGACAACTGCAAGGTCGGCCAGCCGCTGTCGGCCAAGAAGAAGGAAGAGGCGAAGGCCGAGGCCCCGGAGCCGGCGACCGAGAAGGTCGTCGAGTACCGCCCGGTCCGCAAGCGCCTCCCCAAGGGCCGTCCCGGCATCACCACCTCCTTCACGGTGGGCGGCGCCGAGGGCTACATGACCGCCAACTCCTACCCGGACGACGGTCTGGGCGAGGTCTTCCTGAAGATGTCCAAGCAGGGTTCGACCCTCGCGGGCATGATGGACGCCTTCTCCATCGCGGTCTCGGTGGGCCTCCAGTACGGCGTGCCGCTGGAGACCTACGTCTCGAAGTTCACCAACATGCGCTTCGAGCCGGCCGGCATGACCGACGACCCGGACGTGCGGATGGCGCAGTCGATCGTCGACTACATCTTCCGCCGCCTGGCGCTGGACTTCCTGCCCTTCGAGACACGTTCGGCGCTCGGCATCCACTCCGTCGAGGAGCGCCAGCGTCACCTGGACACCGGTTCCTACGAGCCGACGGAGGAGGTCGACGTCGAGTCGCTGGCGCAGTCCGCGCCGCTCCAGACCGAGGCCCCGAAGGCCGCCCCGGCGGTCCAGAGCGCCGAGGAGCCCGCGGCTGCTGCGCCCCGGCAGGCGCACACCAACGCCGAACTGGTCGAAATGCAGCTCGGCATCAACGCGGACGCCCCGCTCTGCTTCTCCTGCGGCACGAAGATGCAGCGGGCGGGCAGCTGCTACCTGTGCGAGGGCTGCGGCTCCACGAGCGGGTGCAGCTGATTCCGGAGCTCGCCCATGAGCGTCCGTACGTGCTCATGACCTCCGAGTGACCACCCGAAGGTGAGAAAGGGAGCCGGCTTCTCAGCCGGCTCCCTTTCGGCATGGGCGCACGCCGTCACGGCACGACGGCCACGCCCGGTGAATCCTCACCGGACGTGGCCTCTTCCTTACCGGTCGGGTCAGCTGCCCATGAGCGCGGTGAATTCGTTGGGATCGGCGTCAAACCCGCGGACGTCGGCACGGAAGCGCCATTCGCCCTCTTCGTCGCGGACGAATTCGGCCACGACGGCGGCAGTTGACCGCGCGACCGTGGAGAAGTCGTTCCCGGCGAGTGCGGTGTAGCCCTCGTGGATCTCCACTTCGGTGTTGTCTATGTCGCCGAACGTCTTACGGCCGCCGCCCTGTTGGATCGCGACTCCCACCACGACCCGGGTGTAGCTGCCGGCCAGCCGGTCCAGCTCCAGCGTCATGACCTCGTCGGAACCGAAGCCCTGGCCGGTGCGGCTGTCACGGTTGAGGGTGATCGTCCCGTCGGGGGACCGGCTGTCGAAGTGCACCAGGTAGCACGGCTCGCCGACCGGCGTGTCCGCCTCGTACGTCGCGGCGATGATGTCGAGATCGTTGTCCGGCTCGCCGAGGGGGCTGGGATCCCACTTCAGTGTGACCTCGGCCTTCTCGATCCCTTTGTTGAGCGTGCTCACCGGGCTTCCCTTCCTTGGCGTTCCGTCGAACCGGGTCGCACGGAACGGTTCCGCGCGCGGCCGGCTGCCGGCCGGTGACCGGGACCGCGGCCCCGGTCGGCCGGCGGGCAGCCGTGGAGCCCCTGGAGAGAGCGCTCGCCCGTGCTCGTGCGAACCGCTCGCCAGGACACCCCGTTGACCTTCCATGGTGCCACGCCGACGGGGGATCGCGGCGGGGTGAACTGCACTTGTGGAAAACCGGGTTGAGCTTGAGAGATGGCCTGATTGCATTGCCTCTTCCGGCTGTCGCCTCTCCCGTCGCGGTGTCCGGTGCGGGCGGGCCGCGGCCTCCCCGGGGCGGCCGGGAATCCGGGGCGCTCCTCGGGGCCGTCGGGCTCCTCAGCTGTCCGGTTCGCCCCACAGGCGGTGGAGGTGATGGTCCAGCACGTCGAGCGCGGCGGCGGGCGAGATGTGGTCGATCAGCACGTGGGTGGTGAGGCCGTCGACGAGCGCGAGCAGGGTGCGGGCCTCCAGGGCGGGGTCGCAGTCCGGCGTGGCCTCGGCGACGAGCTGTGTGAACACCTCTTGGAGGCCGGTGTAGTTGGCCCGCAGGATCTCGGCCAGGGGGCGGCTGACGGCCGCCTGCGCGAGGAACGCGAGCCAGACGCGGGCCTCGGACCGGTGCTCCTCCCGGAGCAGCGACAGCTCCGTCGTGGCGTGCCCCAGCGCCGTGCGGGCCGACTGGGCGGGGGACTGGACCAGGCGCGCCGAAACCCGTGCGGAGATCCGTTCCCCGATGTGCCGCAGGGCGAAGGTCAGCATCTCGTCCTTGGTGCGGAAGCAGCGCTGGACCGCCCCCATGGAGACCTCCGCGCGGGCCGCGACGTCCCGGAGGGTGACGCCGTCCAGACCGCTCTCCTCGGCGAGCCGGCAGACGGCGTCGGCGATCAGGCGGCGGCGGAACTCGTGGTCCACCAGTTTGGGCATGGCATGCACTCCGCTTTATTCGATGCGTTCGTATCGGCGGTAAGGGTACGATGCCTATCCGATGCAAGTGCATCGGAATGGCTTGTGAGGGCGGGAATGCGTCACGCCGGAGCGCGGGGAAACCGGCGCATCGGGTGGCGCTACCAGGAGAGGGTGGGTCATGCGGGACATGCTGTGGCGGTTGCCGGCGCACGAGCAGGCGGCGGCCGTACGGGACGGCGCGGTGACGGCCGCCGAGTTGGTGGACGGTCACCTGGAGCGGATCGCCGAGGTCAACCCGGCGGTCAACGCCGTGACGCAACTGCTCGCCGAGCGGGCGCGGGCGGACGCGGCGGAGACCGACCGCCGCCGGGCCGCCGGGGGCGCCCTGGGGCCGCTGGCCGGCGTCCCGTTCACGGTCAAGGAGACCACCGGGATCGAGGGGGTGCCGACGACCTTCGGTGCCGCGCGCTTCCGCGACTTCACCGCCCGTGCCGACGCGCCCCCGGTGGCCAGGCTGCGCGCCGCCGGAGCCATCCCCATCGGGCACACCAACATGCCGACCCTCATCCTGGCCGGTATCCACACCCGTAGTGAGCTGTTCGGCGACACGGCGAACCCCTGGAGCGGGGCGGTCACACCGGGCGGCACCAGTGGCGGCGACGCCGCGGCGGTCGCGAGCGGGATGGCGCCGATCGGCCTGGGCAACGACTCCGGGGGATCGGTGCGGATCCCGGCGTCCTTCTGTGGCGTCGCGGGACTGAAGCCGACCTACGGGCGGTACGCCGCCGATCACCGCATCGGCCCCGACGATCCCTCGCTCGCCGCCCAGGAGTTGGTCGTCGACGGGCCTCTGGCGCGAACCGTCGGCGATCTGCGGCTGGTCCACGAGGCGCTGGCGGGCGCCGATCCGCGCGACCCGAGGGCCGTGCCGGTGCCCCCGTACGGGGAGCCGCTGCCAGGACCGCTCCGGGTGGCGGTGGTGGCCGACCCCGGTGGCCACGGCGTGCACCCGGCGGTGCGCAGGGCCGTGGAGGACGCCGCCGACGCGTTGCGGGACGCCGGGTACGAGGTGTGCGAAGTACCGGATGTGCCGCGTCTGGACGACGCCCTGGAGGTCTACGCCCGGATGACGCTCACCGAATTCGCCGTCAGCTGGCCGGTGGTCAAGCCGCTGCTGGGGGAGGGCGGGCAGCGCTACATCGAGCAGGGGATGGCGCGGTCGGGCCCGGTGGAGCTGGCCGAGTACCTGCGGCTGACGGGGGTGCGGCTGGGCATCCGGCGGGACTGGGCGGCCTTCCTGGACGCCTTTCCGCTGGTCCTGGGGCCGGTGTTCACCGACCCGCCGTTCGCGCCGGGGGACGAAATGCGGGACGCGGAAAGCTCGTTGCGGGTGCAGCGCGCGATGCGCCTGTGCACGGCGACGAGCTTCGTCGGCGTCCCCGCGGTGGCCGTGCCCACCGGAGTGACGGGCGGGCTCCCGTACGGGGTGCAGCTCATCGGGCGGGCCTACCGGGAGGACCTGTGCCTGGACGCCGCCCAGGAGGTGGAGCGGCGCCTGGGTGTCCTCACCCCCATCGACCCGCACTCGTAAGGAAGTTCAGGGCGCACCCGGCAAGACAGGCAGTGATTCCGGCCACCCCGGGGCCGTACGATGGCGCGGTGCTGGTCAAGTGGATTCGCCTCACCGTTGTGGACCGTCGAGGGTTCGAGCGGGGGCAGCGGAAATGGGCGGGGCTGCTGGGTGAGCCCGGGTTTCGAGGGCAGGGCGGGGGGTGGAGCCGCGGCCGGCCGGGCGTCGCGCACCTGGTCGCCTTCTGGGAGAGCCGGGCGTTCTACGACTCGTTCATGGCCCGCTCCCACGACCGGCTGGCCGCGGCGCAGGTGGGCACCTTCAAGGACAGCCAAGTCCGCCTCTTCGAGCACGAATTCGACGTGAAGGTGGGCTTCGAGCCGCTCTTCGGTGACGTGGACGTGCTGCGCCTCGCGCACTCCCAGGTGCGCGAGGACCGCGTGGACCACTTCACGCTGATGCAGGAAAAGGTGTGGAATCCGGCGATGGCCGGGTCGCCGGGAATGGTGCGCGGGATGCTGGGGCGGGCTCCGGGGGAGGAGTTCTTGGTGTTGTCGATGTGGCAGTCGGCCGCCGAACGCGGAAAGTACCGCCCCGAACGGGTGGAGCGGCTCGCCCTGCGGGCCCAGATAGCGGCCGACGTGCAGGCCCTGGCTGGGGACGTCGTACAGCTCGAACCCTCCTGGACGGTCTGAGCCGCGCCGTCGCCCGCGGTCGAAGAGGCGTGGGGCGGGCGGGAATTGCCGCGGTCCGCGCCTACGGAGCCGGCGATTCCCGGTCGCCGGCCGTGAAGGTCCCGGCGCGGGCCGCCGCCACCGCCGCCGCCGCGGACTGCGCCGCCAGGTCGGAATCCACCGGCTCGCGGGTGATGAAGAGCCGGAAGAAGACCGGTGCCGACGCCGCCCGTACCAGCGCGCCCGCGTCGACGGCGGCGGGCAGTTCGCCGCGTTCCACGGCGCGTTCCACGATGGCCTCGCAGCGGGCGAACCGCTCGGCGTAGTAGGCGCGCAGGGCGTCGGCGGCACGCTCCGAGTGGAACGCCGCCGCGATGATCGCGGAACCGGACGCGCCGACCTCGCGGTCCGCGAAGGAGCGCACCACCTCCTGGGCGAGCGCGCGCAGATCGCCCTCCAGCGTCCCCGTGTCAGGCGGCAGCCAGCTGTCGTCGCCCGCGAGGTCCAGCGCGTCGGCCACCATGCCCTCGATGCCGCCCCAGCGCCGGTAGAGCGTCGTCTTGTGCACGCCGGAGCGCTCGGCGACGTACTCGACGGTCAGGCCGGGGTAGCCGTGCTCGGAAAGGCCGGTCAGGACGGCGTCCCGGACGGCGGCGCGGGTGCGTGCGGTACGTCCGCCGGGGCGCCGGGTGCCGGGCGTGGCCTCCTCATTCAATTGCAACTCCAGTTGTGTTAGTTCGGGGGTTCGTGTCATCATCATCGTAACGCAACTGAAGTTGTATTTGATGGTGCGGACGCGCCGCCCTGCCGCCACGCGGCCCAGGACCGGCGATCCCGCGCTCAACCGGAACGGAGCACTGATTGCCCACCCAGATCTCGCTGCACGACGTCACCAAGTCCTACGCCGACCGGCCGCTCCTCGACGGCGTCTCCCTGTCGGTACGCCCCGGCGAAACCCTCGGCATCGTCGGGGAGAACGGCGCGGGCAAGTCCACGCTGCTGCGCATCATCGCGGGCGCCGAACAGCCCGACGAAGGCCACGTGGTGCTCCGCGCCGACGGCGGAGTGGGATACCTGAGCCAGACCCCCGACCTCCCCGCCGACCACACCGTCCAGGACGCGATCGACACCGCACTCGCCGACCTCAGAGCGATGGAACACCGGCTGCGTTCCATGGAGGAACAGCTGGGCGGCGCCACGGCGGAGGAACTCGCGGCATACGGCGACCTGCTCACCCTCTTCGAACTGCGCGGCGGCTACGAGGCCGACGCCCGCGTCGACAAGGCGCTCTTCGGACTCGGCCTGGACCGGGTGGCCCACGACCGGCAGCTCGGCAGCCTCTCCGGCGGCGAGCAGGCCCGGCTCGGACTGGCCTGCGTGATCGCCGCGTCCCCCGAGGTCCTGCTGCTCGACGAGCCGACCAACCACCTCGACGCGAGCGCCCTCGACTGGCTGGAAGAGGCACTGCTCGCCCACCGCGGCACCGTTCTCACCGTCTCCCACGACCGGCTCTTCCTCCAGCGGACCGCCACCGCGATCGTCGAGGTCGACGCCGAGCGCCACCGGATCGTGCGCTACGGCGAGGGCTACGGCACGTTCATCGCCACGAAGGCGGCGGCCAGGCAGCGCTGGGAGCAGGAGTACGCGCAGTGGTGCGACCAGATCGCACAGCTCACCGAGTTCTCCCGCGGCACCGCCCACCACGTCGCCCAGGGCCGGGCCATCAAGGACGGCAACAAAATGGCCTACGACCGCGCCGGGGGACGCGTCCAGGCATCCGTGTCCAGTCGGGTGCGCAACGCCCAGGAACGGCTGCGCAGACTGCACGAGGAGGCCGTACCCCGACCGCCCGACCCGCTCCGCTTCCGGGCGGCACCGGACCTCGGCGACACCTCGGGCGCCCTCGTCACCCTGGACGGCGTACGCGTCGGGAACCGCCTCGCGGTGGACGCGCTCTCCGTCGCCGCGGGCGAACGCCTGCTCATCCACGGCGCCAACGGCGCGGGCAAGACCACCCTGCTCCGCGTCATGGCCGGCCTCACCGAGCCGGACCGCGGCACCGTCGCACGCCGCGGCAGGATCGGCTTCCTCGCCCAGGAGATCGCGGCCACCCGCCCCACGGAGACCCTGCTGACCGCCTTTCGCCGGGGACTTCCGGGCGAAGCCGAAGAACTGGCCGCCCTGCTCCTGTCCTTCGGCCTCTTCCGGGAGGCCGACCTACGGGTACCCGTGGGCGCCCTCTCGGCGGGCCAACGCCGCCGCCTCGCCCTCGCCCGCCTCCTGGCACGCCCCGCCGACCTGCTCCTGCTCGACGAGCCCACCAACCACCTCGCCCTCGGCCTGGTGGAAGAGCTGGAGGCGGCCCTGGGCGCCTGGCCGGGCGCGCTCGTGGTGGTCTCCCACGACCGTCTGCTGAGCCGCCGCTTCGGCGGCATCCACTACGAGATACGCGACGGCCGCCCGGTCCGCACCGACGGCTGAGAGGCGGAGCGCAAGCGGCTCACATGCGGGCGCCGCGGCCCCATCAGGCCCGGCCCCGCCGGTACCGAGGGCGGCTGCGGCACGCCCACGGCAGGCGTTCTAGGGTGGCGTCATGGCACGGCCCCGACGCATCGTCCTCATCCGCCACGGAGAGTCGGACGGCAACGTCGACGACACCGTCTACGAGCGGGAACCCGACCACGCGCTGAGCCTGACGGACAACGGACTGCGCCAGGCCCGCGAAGCCGGCGGCCCGCTGCGCGAACTCTTCGGCGGGGAACGGATCTCCGCATACGTTTCGCCCTACCGCCGCACCCACCAGACGTTCCAGTCCCTCGGCCTCGACCCCGGCAAGGTCCGGGTGCGCGAGGAGCCGCGGCTGCGCGAGCAGGACTGGGGCAACTGGCAGGACCGCGAGGACGTACGGCTTCAGAAGGCGTACCGGGACGCGTACGGACACTTCTTCTACCGGTTCGCCCAGGGCGAGTCCGGCGCCGACGTGTACGACCGCGTCGGGGCGTTCCTGGAGAGCCTGTGGCGAAGCTTCGAAGACCCGGACCACCCGCCGAACGTCCTGATCGTCACCCACGGCCTCACCATGCGACTGTTCTGCATGCGCTGGTTCCACTGGACGGTGGCCGACTTCGAATCGCTCGCCAACCCGGGCAACGCCGAACGGCGCACCCTGCTCCTGCGGCCCGACGGGCGCTACGACCTGGACCGGCCGTTCGAGCGCTGGTGTGAACCGGAGCCTTACGGCCTCAGCGGTTAGAGTGCCACCGATGACCGCCGACCACCGTGACGCAGACCGCTTCGAGCGGGCCCTGGCCAGCCTGCGCGGACTGACCGTGGGCGACGCCCTCGGATCCCAGTTCTTCGTCCCCGCCCATTACCCCGCCCTCAAGCGCCGCACGCTGCCGCCCGCCCCCTGGCGGTGGACCGACGACACCGAGATGACCTGCTCCGTACTGGCCGTCCTCACCACCCACGGCCGCATCGACCAGGACGCGCTGGCCAGGTCGTTCGCCGACCACCACGACGCCGACCGCGGCTACGGCCCGGCCGTGAACCGCATGCTCGACCTCATCCGGGACGGCGGCGACTGGCGCGAACTGGCCTCCGGCCTCTTCAACGGCCAGGGCTCCTGGGGCAACGGCGCCGCCATGCGCATCGCCCCCGTGGGGGCCTGGTACGCCGACGACCCCGAGCAGGCCACCCACCAGGCGGAGATCTCCGCCTACACCACCCACCAGCACCGCGAGGCCGTCGTCGGGGCGATGGCCGTCGCCGCAGCCGCCGCCCTGGTGGCGAACCCGGCCGGCGCCCCGGGCCCCGAGCAGCTGATCGACGACGTGATGGCGCTCATCCCGCGCAGCGCCGTCCAGGCCGGCCTGCGCCGCGCCCGGGACATGCTCGACTACGCGAACTCGGGCACCGTCGCCGCCGTCCTCGGCTGCGGACGGCGCACCACCGCCCACGACACCGTCCCCTTCGCCCTGTGGGCGGCGGCCCGCCACCTCGGCAACTACGAGCAGGCGTTCTGGACCACCGCCGAGGCCGGCGGCGACGTGGACACCACCTGCGCCATCGTCGGCGGCATCATCGCGTCCGGCCACGGCGGCCACCCGCCCCAGGAATGGCTCGACGGCACGGAACCCCTCCCTTCCTGGATGCCCGTCCCGGCGGTATGACCCTCCGCGGCACCCCCGCCGCCCACCGCAGTACGTCCCCCGGAACGCCTGACCGGCCGCCCCGCGCCCCGGCACCGGACACCGCCCGCCTCCCGGTGCCGCGGCCAACTGGCGCCGCCGACCGTCGAGTTCACGCCTCGCGCGGCACCGGAGCCGCACCGGCCGGCAACCGCCGCCCCGGGCACCGCACACCGGCCGCGAACCCCCGCACACCGGCCGCCCCGGCGCTCTGGCGGCCCTCCTGCTGCGCCGCCGGACCGCCCTCCGCCGGGCTCACATTCCGGCCGATCCGCAGTTGTTCCGTATCCGATGCGGACGCCCGACCCGAATAGGCGTACGCTGGCTGGCGCCATGCCGTACGAGCCTCCCACCCATACCGTCGAGCGATCACTGCGCGCCACGACGGGCGCCAAGATCATCGCCGGTGTCGACGAGGTCGGGCGAGGAGCCTGGGCCGGCCCGGTGAGCGTCTGCGCGGCCGTCACGGGCCTGCGTCGACCGCCCGCCGGACTCACCGATTCCAAGCTGCTGACCCCCAAGCGCCGGACCGAACTCGCCGACCTTCTCGGCACCTGGGTCACGGCATACGCACTGGGGCACTCCTCTCCCGAGGAGATCGACTCCCTGGGCATGACCGCGGCGCTCCGGCTCGCGGCCATCCGCGCCCTGGAGGCGCTGCCGGTCCGCCCGGACGCGATCATCCTCGACGGCAAGCACAACTACCTGGGCGAGCCATGGCAGGTCCGCACGGTCATCAAGGGCGATCAGTCCTGCATCGCGGTCTCCGCCGCATCCGTGATCGCCAAGGTGCGTCGCGACGCGATGATGGCCGAACTGGGCGCCGAGCACGTGGAGTTCGACTTCGCGGCCAACGCCGGCTATCCCTCTCCGACCCATCGCATCGCCCTGGAGGAGTACGGTCCTACGCCGCACCACCGGGTGTCGTGGTCCTACATGGATGCGCTGCCCCGGTGGCGGCATCTGAAGAAGGTGCGCGTCACCCCCGAAGCAGCCGCTCTGGAGGCCGGTGGCCAACTCGGCTTCGACTTCTGAGCGGTGCGGGCATCAACGCGGTACCCGCTGACATGTCCCGCACGCACGTTTGATAGACATCCCTTTATGCCTCTCATCCCCGAGGAGCCTCAGATTCACGAGAGTGTCCCGGGTCCCCGCGCAACTCCGGCCGCCGGCCGCACCGCGTCGACCCCCCGTCCTGTTCCCGGCCCCGGCCCCCGCCCCGCACCTCCGCGTGGCGCTCCCGCGGCCGGCGTCCGTCCGGGCAAGCCCGGACCGTCTGCCCCGCCGCGTGGGCCCGCCGCCCCGCCGGCGCAGCGCACCGGCCCCCCGACACCCGCTGCCACCGACGCCGGTACGGAAACCGGGGCGCAGCTTCAGCTGATCCCGGCCCCGGCCGACGGCGCCGTCGACGCCGCCGACGAAGCCGTCGATCTCCTGCTGGACTCCGGGCGGGCGCCGGGCGACATCCTGGTGCTCACCACCGGCGACCCCCACCCGTGGGCCGCGCACGAACTGTCCTTCGGTGAAGCGTCCTACTGGGCGCAACACGACGCCGGGGACGATGTGTTCTACGCGGACGCCGCTGCCGAGCGTCCCACCGGACGGCCCGTCGTGGTCGTCGCGGTGAACGGCGGCACCGACGAGGCCACCGCACAGGCCCTGCCCGCCGCGCTGGCCCGTGCCGGGGCACTGCTGATCGTCTGCGGAGACCCGCAGCAGATCAACACCGTGCTCGGCGCGCACGCCTGACGGACCCCTGCCCGCAGCAGCCCGCCGGCCCTCGGCCGGTCGGGCTCGCTCGTGCGCTCGGACACACCACGGCGGCCACCCCGGTGCGCCCGCCGTCCGGACCTCCGCGTGCGCCGGTCGCCGCGCTCCGCTTCCGGACACCGGCTGCCGTCAGCAGGCCGCCGTGTGCCGCTCGGCCTGCGCGGCGCCGCCACCGGCCCGCGGGGCCGCGCCGCTCCCGCGTCGTGACCGTTCCGCCACCTGCGCACCCGTCGCCGGACGCGCTGCCTCCGGCGGACGGCGGAGTCCCGCAACCCCGGACTGCTCCGGGACGACGGGACGCCCGTCACCGGGGCCCTGCGGCACGGCCCGTGACGTCGCCTGCGACCCGCGCCCGTCCGCCGGAGAACCGGCCAACGGGCCGCGCGGCTCGGGCAGTTCACGCCGCCCCCGGGGCCGACGCCCGCCCCGCTCCTCGCCCAGCACCTGCCAGCGGCCACGGGTCAGCGTGATGTACGCCCCGCACCGCAGCCCGTGCAGCGTGCACGCGTCACGCAGCCCCCACATCCAGGCCCCGTCCGTCTCCGTCCAGCGCGGCTCACCCTCCCGGCAGTACAGCAGCACCGCCGTACGGACCGGAACCCGCAGCCGCAGGTCGTGCGGGACGACCTGCCGGAGGTGGAGCAGCAGGACGTTGCGCAGCTTCCAGCCGTCCGCCTCCTTGACGGGCTCGCTGAAGGACGCGCTCGCGGTCACCCGCTGCTGCGGATCCAGCACCGCGACGACGGCCGTCGCGGGAACCGGGCGATGGAGTTCGTGCAGTCTCCACACGACCTCACGCGGATTGCGCAGCAGCGGAATCCCTGCCGACGCCCACTCGGCGGGCTCCAGCATCCGGCCCAGCCGGGCGGCGGAAGCCGCGGATGCAGACGAAGACGCGGGCATGAGCGGGGCGAAGCCGAAGGCCACGGTCCTCCCTTCGTCTGCACATCCGCACCACAGGCGGCAGCCGGACACGACAAGGCACGACACGGCGGAGCCGGACCCTGCGGCCGGACCGGTACGGGGAGCAGCCCCCATTCTCCCGATCGCACGCGCGTGCGGCAACGCTCTCGCGCCGTCCGCCGCCCCCCGAATCGCCCCGTGCGCTGCCCTTATCCTGCCCGCCGCGACGTCCCCTGATGCCGGTTCCACCCCCTCACCTTGGCTCGGCGCACAACCCCCGGACTATCCCTGGACGGCGAGGACCAGCGGAAACACACCGTCCGCTCCGGCCCTGCGCAGCAACCGGGCGGCCACCGCCAGCGTCCAGCCGGTATCGGCGTAGTCGTCCACCAGCAGCACCGGGCCCCCTGCCGACTCCAGCGCCCCGGCCAACTCCGGCGGCACGGTCAGCGATCCGTGCAGGGCCCGCAGCCGCTGGGCGCTGTTGCTCCGCGGAATCCGGCCGTCCGTCCCCTCGTCCGCCGACACCACCGTCCCCAGGAACGGCATCCTGCCGACGGCGGAGATCCGCCCGGCGAGCGACTGGATCAACTCCGGCCTGGAGCGCGACCCGAGAGCGACCACCCCCACCGGGCGGGCCGGCGCATCCGCCCCGCCCGAGGCCCAGCCACCCGGGCCCTTCGCCCAGTCGGCGAGGACGGTGACCACCGCGGACGCCACATCGTCTGGCACCGGGCCGTCCACCGCCTGCGGGGCGAGCATCGGCCGCAGGCGATTGCCCCAGCCGATGTCCGAGAGCCGGCCCAGGGCACGGCCGGTCGCGGCCAACTCACCCGCGGGGATCCGCCCCTTGAGGTCGACGCCGATGGCCGGCAGCCCCGTCGGCCACATACGCCGCGGCTCCACCTCCACACCGGGCCGCCCCAGCTCACCGCGCGCCGCGTCCAGCGAGGCCGCGGACACCTCCGTGGTGAACCGCGACCCGGCACAGCTGTCGCATCGGCCGCACGCCACCGCCGCCTCGTCGTCCAGCTGCCGCCGCAGGAACTCCATCCGGCAGCCCGTCGTGACCGCGTAGTCCCGCATCGCCTGCTGCTCGGTCTCACGCTGCCGCGCCACCCAGGCGTACCGCTCGGCGTCGTACGACCACGGGCGCCCGGTGGCCGTCCAGCCCCCCTTCACCCGGTGCACCGCGCCGTCCACATCGAGCACCTTGAGCATCGTCTCCAACCGCGAACGACGCAGCTCCACCTGCGGCTCCAGAGCCGGCAGCGACACCGGCCGGCCGGCCGCCGCCAGGACGTCCAGCGTCCGGCGCACCTGCTCCTCCGGTGGGAACGCCAACGACGCGAAGTACCTCCAGATCGCCTCGTCCTCCCGACCCGGCAGCAGCAGCACCTCGGCGTGCTCCACACCACGCCCGGCGCGCCCCACCTGCTGGTAATAGGCGATCGGCGAGGACGGCGAACCCAGGTGCACCACGAAACCCAGGTCGGGCTTGTCGAAACCCATGCCGAGCGCGGACGTCGCCACCAGCGCCTTCACACGATTGGCGAGCAGATCGTCCTCCGCCTGCTGCCGGTCGGCGTTCTCCGTCTTACCGGTGTACGAGGACACGGTGTGGCCGCGGTGCCGCAGGAACGCCGTGACCTCCTCGGCCGCGGCCACCGTCAGGGTGTAGATGATCCCGGAACCCGGCAGCTCGTGCAGATGGTCCGCCAGCCAGGCGAGCCGGTGCGCGGCGTCCGGCAGCGTCAGCACCCCCAGACTCAGACTCTCCCGGTCCAGCGGCCCACGCAGCACCAGGGCCTGCGCCGCGCCCTCACCCGTCCCCAACTGCTCGGCGACATCGGCCGTCACCCGGGCGTTGGCCGTCGCCGTCGTCGCGAGCACCGGTACCCCCGGCGGCAGATCGGCGAGCATCGTCCGCAGCCTGCGGTAGTCCGGCCGGAAGTCATGGCCCCAGTCGGAGATGCAGTGCGCCTCGTCGACCACCAGGAGCCCGGTGGCCGCCGCCAGCTTGGGCAGCACCTGATCCCGGAAGTCGGGATTGTTGAGCCGCTCGGGGCTCACCAGGAGAACGTCCACCTCACCCGCGGCGACCTCCGCCTGGACGGTGTCCCACTCCTCGGTGTTGGAGGAGTTGATCGTGCGCGCCCGGATGCCGGCCCGCGCGGCTGCCTCGACCTGGTTGCGCATCAGCGCGAGCAGGGGGGAGACGATCACCGTCGGCCCTGCGCCGCGCTCGCGCAGCAGCGCCGTCGCGACGAAATAGACCGCGGACTTTCCCCATCCCGTTCGCTGCACGACCAAAGCACGGCGATGGTCGGCCACCAGCGCCTCGATCGCCCGCCACTGATCCTCACGCAGCCGTGCCGCGCCGCTGGGGTCGCCGACGAGGCGGGTCAGAACGGCATCGGCCGACGCACGCAGATCTTCGTTGCTCATGCCCCCATGCAACCCGATGCCACTGACAACGCGCGAACCCCGGCCCGAACCTGTGGATAACCACGTCACCCGTGAGTTATCCACAGGGGTCGCGGCGGAGCGCCGAGCGCGGGATCTTCGAGCCATGAATCAGCACAGCGAACCGTCCGACCGCCCGAACCCCGCAGACCGCAAGGGGCCGACGAAGCCCGCGAACGCGACGCACCCCACGCGCCAGAAGCGGCCCACAGGCCGAGCACAGTCGGCGAACCCGCCCGGCACCCCCGCTTCCCGCCGCTCGCGCACCGACGAGCCGCAGCAGACAGACGCTCCGGACAGTCCGGCATCCCGCGGCACGGACGAAGCCGGCCAGGCGCAGGGAAACCGCCCTCGCCGCCCCGCCGACCCCACCTTCTCCCCGACGTCCTTCACCCCGCCGAGCCCCGCCACCCCGGCCGCCCGTGCCGCCCGTCCCGCATCCCCGCCCGCCGAACACACCCCCGCCGACCCCGACGACACCCACCACAGCACCGGCGACGTACCCCAGGTCACGCTGCGCGGCCCGGCCGAACTCGCCGACGCGCTGCCCTACCTCATGGGCTTCTACCCCGACGACAGCATCGTCCTCGTGGCCCTGCACGGCGAACGAGGCCGCTTCGGCGGCAGGGTCAGGCTCGGCATCCCGAAGGACTCGACCCAGTGGCCCTACATCGCCGACCAACTCGCCGAATGCCTCGTCTCGGCGGCCGAACAGCGCGGCGAGCGGCCCGCCGGGATGCTCGTCTTCGTCTGCCAGGAACCGGAGCAGGGCGAGAGCGGCCAGGACGTGAAGCAGCGCCTCCGGCCCCTCGCCCAGCGGCTCCGCACGGCCTGCGGCGCCTTGGACGTACCGGTCCTGGAGGCACTGTGCCTCTCCAACGGCCGCTACTGGTCCTACTGCTGCCCTGACTTCCGCTGCTGCCCCGCCGAAGGGACACCCATGGTCATGCCCGGTACGTCCGTGATGGCGGCGGCTGCCGCCTACGCAGGGATGCAGGTGCGCGGCTCGCTCAAGGAAATGGAAGCGAGGCTGACCCCACGCACGGGGCCACGGGCCGCCGACCAGGTCAAAGCGCTGGACGCGGCAGCCGCAGCCCTCCTGCCGCGCATGCTCCAGGAGGACGGATCGGCCGTCGTCCGGCGGGACACCATCGACCGCGCCGCCGCGATGATCCACCGTTTCCGCAAGGACACGCCCGCGGGCAGCAACAAGGCGCGCGACGCCTGCGATGACGCGCTGATCACCGACGCAGAGGCCGCCCAACTGATCCTCGGACTCCAGGACCGCGTCGCCCGCGACCGAGCCGCGGAATGGATGGACGGCCCCGCCGCCGCACCCGCCCTCCGGCTGTGGCGCGCCCTGGCCCGCCGCTGCGCCGGCGGCTACATCGAGCACTCCGTGGCGCCACTCACCCTCGCCGGATGGGTCGCCTGGGCCACCGAGGACGAACCCTCCGCCCGGGTGGCCCTCAGCCGCGCCCTGAGCCTTGACCCTGACTACGTCTTCGCCCGGCTGTTGCACGAAGGCATCAACGACGGCCTCGACCCGGAGCCGCTGCGCAGCTGTCTGCGGGCGGAACGTGCCGAACGCGCCGCTGCCGAGAGGCCCGACCCCGGTACGACGCCGGACGGCGAACGCTCACGGCAGGGCCGTCCGACGGCAGCCGACCGGCCTTCGGGACCGCGCGGCACCACCCGGCCCGCCGGCCGCCCGGCGGGCACACGGGCCAAGGGACGCGCCGGTCGGAACGGTGACCGGAGCCGAAGGTGACCGTCCCCGCACTGCGCGGCCGGCGTGACCTGTGCGCCGGCCGCGCCGTTCAGGTGGGTGGCGTGAGCCGCAAGGAGCCACGGACCCACAAAGGAGCCCCGCACGTGCCAGGCATAGTCCCCACCCCGCCCGCCCCCCGGCCGCCAGGGGCACAGCGCGCCGCGCCGCTCCGTACCCCGCAGCCCCAACCCGTGCACTCCTCGCTGATCTGCCTGGCCCTGCCCGCCCTCGCGATCTCCCCCGCCGACGGACAGCTGAGGGGCGAGGGCCTGAACGGCTATTACCGGGAGGGCCGCCG
This sequence comes from Streptomyces sp. NPDC050161, assembly GCF_044460025.1. Lineage (NCBI taxonomy): Bacteria > Bacillati > Actinomycetota > Actinomycetes > Kitasatosporales > Streptomycetaceae > Streptomyces > Streptomyces sp. NPDC050161. The sequence continues at coordinate 30,383 of NZ_JBITJM010000027.1, forward strand.
CATCCTCTCCCGCTGTGAAGTGCGGGTGGCCGGAGCCGAACCCCTCATCGTGCAGGGCAGGTTGACGGCCGCGGACCGCGCCCGCTTCGTCGGGACGGTGCGCAGGGCGGGGGAACGCGGCCCGGACCCCGAGGTCCACATGGAACGCCTGCGCCGAGCCGACGGCACCGAACGGCTCACCTTCCGCAGCAGCGCAGCGCGCGCCCTCCGGCTCCCCGTCGAAATCCGGCTGGGCGCCGACCTCACCGAGCTGGGCGCCGTCGCCATCGGACTCCCGGGCCCCGAACTGCGCGCCGCCGTGCACGGCTCGGGCCTGCGCTGGTCCGGGCCCGGCGCCCATGCCGTGGTGACCGCGACCCCGGCCCCTGATGACGCGCTGGCCTCCGCGGGGCTGCTGCGCTGGGAACTGGACCTGCCGGCCGCCGGTCACCGCACCATCGACCTCCGGATCTCCCTCGAACTCCCCGCCCCCGGCCACGGGGAAGACCACCGCACAGCGCAGGACCGGCCCACCGGAGGCGCCCCTTCCGGGCTGGACGACACCGGCCGCCCAGGCTCGTCCCGGCCCCTCGCCCCGCGTCCCAGGGCGGCCCGCCCGCCCCGCCCGTGGACACCCGCACGGCTGGAATGCGACGACGCACGCGCGGACGCCCTCCTGGCGGCAGCTCTCGGCGACCTCAACGGCCTCCTGACACGTGATCCCGCAACCCCCATGGACCTGTACATCGCCGGTGGAATCCCCTGGCGGCCCGGCCTCGCCCCGGCCGACGCCCTGTGGTCGGCCCGCATGCTGCTGCCCCTCGGCACCCGGCTCGCCGCAGGCACCCTGCGCGCCCTCGCCCGTACACAACTGGCCGCTCCAGGAGCGGATTTCGGCCGAATTCCCGGCCCGCTGCGCGACGCGGGCCCGCACACCCCGCCGAGCTGCACCGGCGTCGAGGCCACCCTGCTCTTCCCCGTCGTCCTGGCCGAAGCCAGGCGCTGGGGCCTGCCCGACCACGAAACCGCACGCCTGCTGCCCGCAGCGGAACGCTGCCTGCGATGGCTGCGCAGCGCCGGCACGTCCGACGGCACCGCGCACCCCGTGAGCTACGTCCCCGACCCGGCGCCGGACGGCCCGCACCGCTGCGAGACCCAGGCGCACGCCCACCGAGCGGCCCTCCTGGGCGCCGACCTCCTCGATGCCTACGGATACCCCGACGCGGCAGCCCTGCGGGACTGGGCCGCCCAGCTCCGCACCCGGTTCCGCAACGACTTCTGGCTGGATGACCGGTCCGGTGGCCGCCCCGCAGCCCTGCGCACCGCGGACGGCCGCCCCCTGCCGCACCTCGGCTCCGCAGCCGCCCATCTCCTCGACACCGGCCTCCTCGGGGACGGCACCCACGCGCCGGGACTCCTCGACTCGGCCCGCACGGCGCAACTCGCCGCCCTGCTCGGCAGCCCGGCCCTGGACTCCGGCTGGGGGCTGCGCAGCCTGAGCGCCAAGGAGAGCGGCTACAACCCGTTCGGACACCGGAGCGGCGCGGTCCGGATCCACGAAACCGCCGTAGCCGTCGCCGGACTCGCCGCCGCCGGTCACGAGAAGGCAGCATCCGCGCTGGTCAAGGGCGTACTCGACGCGGCGGAAACCTTCGGCCACCGCCTCCCCGAGATGTACGCGGGGGAGCAGCGCACCGCAGGCAGCGTTCCCGTACCGCACCCGGCAGCCTGCCGCCCCGCCTCGGTGGCCGCAGCCGGCGCCGTGCACCTCCTGGCCGCACTGGCCGGTCTGCGCCCCGACGTCCCCGGCGGGACGGTCGCGGTGCGGCCGGTGAGCAGCGCTCCGCTGGGCGCGCTCCAGTTCACCGGTCTGAGCGTCGCTGAGCAGCCCTTCGCCGTGCGGATCAGCCGTCTCGGCATGGCCATGGTGGAGGAGGCCGCGGATGGCTTGCAGCTGGGGTCCTGAGATGCCGCAGGGCCTGTTTATCGTCAGGCGGACGACTATGATCACGCCATGCCTCCCTACGACCCGTCGGCTTTCCCGCCCTTCGCCGTCACCGTCGACCTGGTCGTGCTCACCGTGCGCCGGCACGCCCTGTGCGCACTGGCCGTACGCCGCGGTGAGCCGCCGTTCCAGGGCCGATGGGCGCTACCCGGCGGGTTCGTCCGCAGCGACGAAGACCTCGAAGGCGCAGCCGCCAGGGAACTCGCCGAGGAAACCGGTCTGCACGCCCATGCCCCTGCGGGCCCGACCGCGTACGGCGCACACCTCGAACAACTCGCCACGTACGGCGACCCCCAGCGCGACCCGAGGATGCGAGTCGTCAGCGTCGCCCATCTCGTCCTCGCCCCCGACCTGCCCGCACCGCGAGCCGGCGGCGACGCCCACAGCGCACGCTGGGCACCGGTCGACAGCCTCCTGGAGCAGACACCCGACCCCGGCCGCGACGGCGACCTGCCCGCTCCGCTCGCCTTCGACCACGCGCAGATCCTCGAAGACGGCGTGGAGCGCGCCCGCTCGAAGATCGAGTACTCCTCGCTCGCCACGGCGTTCTGCACGCAGGAATTCACCGTCGGCGAACTGCGCAGGGTCTACGAAGCCGTATGGGGCGTCGCCCTGGACCCCCGCAACTTCCACCGCAAGGTGACCGGAACTCCCGGCTTCCTGGTGCCCACCGGCGGCACGACGACCCGTCAGGGAGGACGCCCCGCCCAGCTGTTCAGGGCGGGCGGAGCCACCTTGCTCAACCCTCCGATGCTGCGCCCGGAGGCGTGACCACACGGCTCGGGGCGGCGCGATGACGCCGGACACGACACCATGCCACGGCCCGGCAATTACGGGTAAATAAGACATGTAGGTCTATCTTGACGGGGTGAGCCCTCTCGTACCCCCCGCTGCCTCCGACCGGTCTCACGCCCCGCGAGGGACGCGATGATCCAGGCCATCGGACTGACCAGCGCGCCCCGCGGCGACCTGCCGCCCGCCGTCGATGACCTCACCTTCGAGGCGCGACCGGGCAACGTCACCGTCCTGCACGGCCCCGCCGCAGCAGGCAAGACCACCGCACTGCGCCTGATGCTTCAGCTCGAAACGGGCCGAGGCGTCGCCCTCTTCCGCGGGCGCCCGCTGCATCGCGTCCCGAATCCCGCCCGCGAAATCGGCGTGCTCCTCGGTGACGTCCCCGGGCACCCCTCCCGCACCGCGCGCGGACACCTGCGCATGCTCAGCGCAGCGGCCGGCGTCCCCGCCGACCGCGCCGACGACGTACTCGACCTCGTCGGCCTCAGTGGTCTTGCCGACAAACAGATCGGCGACCTCTCCCGCGGCATGGACCGCCGACTCGGCATGGCCGCCGCCCTCCTCGGCGACCCGCACACCCTCGTCCTCGACGAACCCACCGAAGGACTCGCGCCCCGGGAAGCCGCATGGCTGCACGGCCTGCTACGCGGCTACGCCGCACAAGGTGGCGCCGTACTCATCGCCTCCCGCAACTCCAGGGAAGTCACCCGCATCGCCGACCACGTGGTCACGCTCCACGACGGCAGACTCACCGCCGACCAGGAGGCCGCCGACTTCGCCCGCACCCGCATGCGCCCCCGCGTCGCGGTCTGTTCCCCGCACGCCGACCGCCTCGCGGCCCTGCTGATCGACGAGTCGCAACGAGCGCACCGTGCCTCCGATCCCGCCATCGGCCGTGCCATCGAAGTCGTCCGCGAAAGCGGCAGTCGCATCGCCGTCTACGGCAGCAGCTGCGCCGCCGTCGGCGAAGCGGCGTTCCGGCATCACATCCTCGTGCACCAACTGACGGACGAGGTGGGCGACACCACTCTGGCCACGCCCCTCCACCGGGCCGACGGTCGCCCCGCATGCGCAGTGGCCGAAGCGCCCGAGGCGGTCGTGGTCACCTCCTCGGAGGAGGCCGTCACCCACGCCGACACACATATCGATATGACGACATCGACCATCAGTGACATCGCCTCGCACAGTACGTCGCGCACTTCCGACGGCACTGCCGCAATCAGTGACCGTGACGCACTGTCCGACACCCTCACCCTCCCGGTGATCGAGATGTCGACATCAGTGCCACACCAAGCTCTGCCCGTCCGCTCCCCGCTCGCCGAGCGACTCGTGATTCCACGGCTGCCGGCGCCGGGGCCGGCATGGCCGCTGCGCTACGAACTGCGCCGCGCCCTAAGCGACGGCACCGGACTGCTCGTCGCCGTCGTCACTCTGCTTGTGTCGCTGGTGCTGGCACTACTGCTGGCGCGTCACGGGGCCGCCCCCACGTCCCGGGTGGTGACCGGCTGGCCACGTCAACTCCCCTTCCCTCCGGCGGCGCTCGGAGCGGGACTTCTCGGTTCGCTCGCCTTCGGCCAGGAGTTCCGCTACCCGGCACTGGCGCACGAACGCGGTGCTGTGCCACGGCGTCTCGGGCTGCTCGTCGCCAAACTCGTCGTCAGCGCGGTCGCCGCGTTGGCGCTCGGCGCTGCTGTGCTCGCCGCGGATGAGGCGGCCTCGCGCCTGTTCTTCGGGCCGGACGCGGCCAGCGCTCTCTCCGACTGGCCTGTGTTCAGCCTCGGTTGGGCGGGGCTGTTGGTGGGGTGTGCCTGGGCGGGAGTGCTCGCCGCCGGTGTATTCCGTTCCACGGCAATGGGGTTGGCGGCTGTCCTCGCTGTTCCGGTGGTCGTCATGCCTCTGGTGCAGCAGGTGTTGGCCGAGCCGGCTGCCCGTTCCCTGGCCGGTCTGCCCGGGCGACTGCGGTCGTCGGCTCTGATCCAGTGGCCTTCCGGAATTGACCAAGGTGTGTCCGTAGTGCTGCGCCTGGCCACTCAACCCGTAGGCGGCGCACTGACGTTGTCGCTCGCGGCCCTGGTCTGCGCCTATGCCCTCACCATGCTTCGCCACCGGGCTCACTGACCACCGCGCACGGTCGAATCGCGGTCCACTTCTTGTGCGGACTGTCCGCAACTCGCCGTAGAAAGCGCGTTTCTTTCCGATAAAGCGTCAATTATGAGGTGACGGGCGATCACCCTTTCGTGTGCTTTTCACCAAAGACCTCAAGGGTGTTGAGGCCGCCGCCGACAAAGGATGCGTGAGTACCCTTGCGCACACCATGATGACCGCGGCTCGCCCCGCCGACTCCGGCCACGCAGGCCCGGGCGAGCTTGACCGCTACCCCTATGGCGCCGCCAACGCCGGCGCGGACCGCGCCGAGCGCGTCGCGCCGGTATGGGACGGCGCCGAAGCAGACATGGCCCGTGCAGGCCGCCGCGCGGCGGGCAGCCGCGGCCGCGGCCTGCACGGCCAACTCGTCCAGCAGCTCGGTCAGATGATCGTCTCCGGCGATCTCGGTGCCGACCGTCCACTCGTCCCCGAGGAGATCGGCCAGCGTTTCGAGGTCTCCCGCACCGTCGTCCGTGAGTCGCTGCGCGTCCTCGAGGCCAAGGGCCTCGTCAGCGCCCGCCCGAACGTGGGCACCCGGGTGCGCCCGGTCAGCGACTGGAACCTCCTCGACCCCGACATCATCGAATGGCGGGCCTACGGTCCGCAGCGCGACGACCAGCGGCGTGAGCTCTGCGAGCTGCGCTGGACGATCGAACCGCTCGCCGCCCGCCTCGCCGCAGGACACGGCCGCGAGGACATCCAGCAGCGGCTCACCGACATGGTCGAGATCATGGGCCACTCCGCAGCCCAGGGCGACACCATGACCTTCGCCCGCGCCGACTCCGAGTTTCACGGCCTGCTGCTGCAGCTCGCCGGCAACCGGATGCTCGAGCACCTCTCGGGCATCGTCTCCGCCGCCCTGCACGTCTCCGGTGGCCCGTCGGGCGGCTGCGAGCGGCCCGTGGAGACGTCCGTGGGGCAGCACATGCGGATCGTCGACGCGATCGGCAGCGGGGACGCCACGGCGGCCGAGGGTGCCATGCGCCAGCTGCTCGCCGCGCACGGCGACAGCTCCGGGCAGGTTCCCGGTGCGCCCGTGGACCACGTCGTGCCCGCGCCCCGCGAGCACTGAAGGCCGTACCCACGCGCGTACGGGGCGCCGCGTGGGCAGGGTGCCGCGCGTCCCGACGGCCCGGGTGCGATGCACGCGCGCGGGCCGTCCGCTCGCCGGATCCGGACGGGATCCGGATCCGGCGATGCACTTGGGAGGGTTGCATGTCATATGACCGGGAATGTGTCGTTATGGGGTGTGACTCGGGCCACGCAGATTGGGCGTAACGCTCTTCCGGGAAGCGCGATGACTTAAGAGGTGATAGCCGAGGAGGGAATACGAGCGGCGTACGTGACGCTGTTCAACTCCCCGGTTGCCCCTGCGCCGTCGGTCCATCCCCACCGGCGGTCGTCGGCTCCGATCCACACTGGACGGGGTCGGAAGCCGTTTCCATCGTTCCGAGAGGTTGTTCGTGTCGGCCAGCACATCCCGTACGCTCCCGCCGGAGATCGCCGAGTCCGAGTCTGTGATGGCGCTCATCGAGCGGGGAAAGGCTGATGGGCAGATCGCCGGCGATGACGTGCGTCGGGCCTTCGAGGCTGACCAGATTCCGCCAACCCAGTGGAAGAACGTTCTGCGCAGCCTCAATCAGATCCTCGACGAGGAGGGTGTGACGCTGATGGTCAGTGCCGCAGAGGCGCCCAAGCGCACCCGCAAGAGCGTCGCAGCGAAGAGTCCGGCAAAGCGCACCGCCACCAAGACCGTCGCGGCGAAGGCCGCCACGGTGAAGAAGGCCACCGCGGCGGCCGCCCCCCTGGGGGACGACCCGTCCGGTGAGCCGGAGGCTGCGCCTGCCAAGAAGGCCGTGGCGAAGAAGGCCACGGCCAAGAAGACGGTCGCCAAGAAGGCCACGGCCAAGAAGGCGACCGCCAAGAAGACGGCGGCCAAGAAGGACGTCGACGACCTGCTCGACGACGACACCGCCGAGGAGACCCCGGCGCCCGCCAAGGGCGACGCTCCCGAGGCCGCCGAAGGCACCGAGGCGGCCGGCTTCGTCCTGTCCGACGACGACGAGGACGACGCCCCGGCGCAGCAGGTCGCCGCGGCCGGAGCCACCGCCGACCCGGTGAAGGACTACCTCAAGCAGATCGGCAAGGTTCCGCTCCTCAACGCCGAGCAGGAGGTCGAACTCGCCAAGCGCATCGAGGCCGGCCTGTTCGCCGAGGACAAGCTTGCCACCGAGGAGAAGATCGCTCCCAAGCTCAAGCGTGAGCTGGAGATCATTGCCCAGGACGGCCGCCGGGCCAAGAACCACCTCCTGGAGGCCAACCTCCGACTGGTCGTCTCCCTGGCCAAGCGGTACACCGGTCGCGGCATGCTCTTCCTGGACCTGATCCAGGAGGGCAACCTCGGTCTGATCCGTGCGGTCGAGAAGTTCGACTACACCAAGGGCTACAAGTTCTCGACCTACGCGACGTGGTGGATCCGTCAGGCCATCACCCGCGCCATGGCCGACCAGGCCCGCACCATCCGTATCCCCGTCCACATGGTCGAGGTCATCAACAAGCTCGCGCGCGTCCAGCGCCAGATGCTCCAGGACCTGGGCCGTGAGCCCACCCCGGAGGAGCTGGCCAAGGAGCTCGACATGACCCCTGAGAAGGTCATCGAGGTCCAGAAGTACGGTCGCGAGCCGATTTCGCTGCACACCCCGCTGGGCGAGGACGGCGACAGCGAGTTCGGTGACCTCATCGAGGACTCCGAGGCGGTCGTCCCGGCCGACGCGGTCAGCTTCACGCTTCTGCAGGAGCAGCTGCACTCGGTCCTGGACACGCTCTCCGAGCGTGAGGCCGGTGTGGTCTCGATGCGCTTCGGCCTCACCGACGGCCAGCCCAAGACGCTGGACGAGATCGGCAAGGTCTACGGCGTCACGCGTGAGCGGATCCGCCAGATCGAGTCCAAGACCATGTCGAAGCTGCGTCACCCGTCGCGCTCCCAGGTGCTGCGCGACTACCTCGACTAGCAGATCCGGCACGGACACCCTGCGAGCCCGGTCCTCCCGTCATGGGAGGGCCGGGCTCGCAGCCGTCCGGGTGCGGGAGGCGGCCGTTTGGGTCACTCTTGGTGGGCGATCGCTGTCTCAGAGTCAGGAGCTCGTATGCGCCCTTTCCTCCGCGCCGTACCCGGAGCCCTCGCGCTGGTCCTTGCCATACCGATGACGGCGACCGCTGACGAGTCGGTGGTCGGCGGTCAGCCCGTACAGGCCACACAGAGCCCCTGGGTGGTGGCTCTGGCGTCCCAGGACCGGTTCGGCGGTGAACGGTCCGGGCAGTTCTGCGGTGGCGTGCTGGTCGGCCGCTCAACCGTTGTCACGGCGGCGCACTGTCTGAGCGAAGAAGTGCTGGGTGTGCCCTGGCGGCAGGTGCGTGATCTGCGCGTCATCACCGGCCGGGAGGATCTCGCCCGCGCCGGCGGGCAGGAGCTCAAGGCGACGAAGGTGTGGGTCAGCCCGCAGTACGACAGCTGGACGAACGAGAGCGACATGGCGGTGCTCACCCTGGAGAAGCCGGTGACCAACCGGGCGATCCCGATAGCCGACAGTGGCTCCGGCGCCTATGAGCCGGGCGCTGCCGCCACCGTCTACGGGTGGGGTGACACCACGGGGGAGGGCAGCTATGCGACGCGGCTGCGTTCCGCGCGGGTGAATGTCCTGCCGGACTCGGAGTGCGCGCAGGCGTACCCCGGGGGCGCCGACGGCACGTACAAGGCCGCCTCGATGCTGTGTGCTGGTGAGCCGCAGGGCGGGCGGGACGCCTGCCAGGGCGACAGCGGCGGGCCGCTGGTCGTGCAGGGGCGCTTGGTGGGGCTGGTGTCCTGGGGGACCGGCTGCGGGAAGCGGGGGAACCCCGGGGTCTATACGCGCGCCTCGGCGCTGATCCCGGAGGTCGCCGCACATGGCGCCGGCTGAGAGCCCGGAGCCGCCGCGCAGCCTGTGAGCGTACGAGTGCGGGCGGTCTCCCCGGTTGTGCCGGGGAAGCCGCCCGCAACACGGCACATGGGCCGCTACTCGCTCGTCGTCGTGGATGCGATGTGTCAGCGGTCCTCTTCGGACGCAGACGCCGGAGTGGCGGTGAGCCGCTCCGTCTCGTCCTGTATTTCCGCGGCGATCTTCTTGAGTTCTGGCTCGAACTTGCGACCGTGGTGGGCGCAGAAGAGCAGTTCTCCGCCGGACATCAGGACGACGCGCAGGTATGCCTGGGCGCCGCAGCGGTCGCAGCGGTCAGCGGCCGTCAGCGGGCTCGCGGGTGTCAGAACAGTAGTCACGTCGCCTCTTCTCTAGCTCGACGAGCTGTCGTACCAGGGTCAACATCCAACCAGGCCGAAAACGTTCCCGCTCGTGCCTATTCCTCGAAAAAAATCTCCGAGGAGGGCCGGGTGCTGCCGGGTGGCGGCGAATGAGCCGTATTGCTTGGTGGTCTGATTCACGTTGGTTGCTGGGATATGTCCTCCCGGCTGGCTTGCCGGTCGTTGATGAGGACGTGCCCGGAGCCTAAATGGTTCATGCCTCGAAGGGAACGTGATGTTCACGTCACCTCGCCCTCACCCCATCGAGGGATCGAACGAACGATCGAAATTCTACTAGCATGGGAGCGCTTACGGGTGGCGTCGCATCGGCTCTACTGGGCCTCGGTACCCTCTGACCGGCGACACCGCCACAACAGAGTCCGCGGAATGCGGACTGCCAGAAATTCAGCGAGGAGCGAACCGCGTGACCGCCGAGATGTCCGTGCCGTCCACCGCAGTGCTGACCGGGGCAGACCGGGACGGTTCCAACTACACCGCGCGGCATCTGCTCGTCCTCGAGGGGCTGGAGGCCGTCCGCAAGCGCCCCGGCATGTACATCGGCTCGACGGACAGCCGTGGCCTGATGCACTGCCTGTGGGAAATCATCGACAATTCCGTCGATGAGGCGCTGGGCGGCTACTGCGACCACATCGAGGTGATCCTCCACGACGACGGTTCGGTGGAGGTCCGTGACAACGGCCGCGGCATCCCCGTCGACGTCGAGCCCAAGACCGGGCTCAGCGGCGTCGAGGTCGTGATGACCAAACTGCACGCGGGCGGCAAGTTCGGCGGCGGCTCCTACGCCGCGTCGGGCGGCCTGCACGGCGTCGGCGCATCGGTCGTCAACGCCCTGTCCGCACGCCTCGACGTCGAGGTGGACCGCAACAGCAAGACCCACTCGATCAGCTTCCGCCGCGGCGTTCCCGGGATCTTCACCGAATCCGGCCCGGACGCTCCGTTCGACCCGGGCAACGGCCTGCTCAAGGGCAAGAGGGTCGCCAAGGCGAAGACCGGCACCCGGGTGCGCTACTGGGCGGACCGCCAGATCTTCCTCAAGGACGCCAAGCTCTCCTTGGAGACGCTGTACGCCAGGGCCCGCCAGACGGCCTTCCTGGTGCCCGGCCTGACCCTCGTCGTCCGCGACGAACGCGGCATCGAGGGCGCGGGCAAGACGGAAGAGACCTTCCACTACGACGGCGGCATCAGCGAATTCTGCGAGTACCTCGCGCAGGACAAGGCCGTGTGCGACGTCCTGCGGCTGACCGGCCAGGGCACGTTCAAGGAGACCGTGCCGGTGCTCGACGACCGCGGTCACATGACACCGACCGAAGTCACCAGGGAACTGGGTGTCGACATCGCGCTGCGCTGGGGGACCGGCTACGACGCGACGATCAAGTCCTTCGTCAACATCATCGCGACTCCCAAGGGCGGCACGCACGTCTCCGGGTTCGAGCGGTCGATCGCCAAGACCGTCAACGAAGCGCTCCGGTCGACCAAGCTCCTGAGGGTCGCCGAGGACGACGTCGTCAAGGATGACGCCATGGAGGGCCTCACCGCCGTCGTGACCGTACGGCTGGCCGAGCCGCAGTTCGAGGGGCAGACCAAGGAAGTGCTCGGCACCTCCGCCGCGTCCCGGATCGTCGCCCAGGTGGTCAGCAAGGAACTCAAGGCATTCCTGACCTCCACGAAGCGGGACGCCAAGCAGCAGGCGCGGGCCGTCCTGGAGAAGGTCGTGGCCGCGGCCCGTACGCGCATCGCCGCTCGCCAGCACAAGGAGGCGCAGCGCAGGAAGACGGCGCTGGAGTCCTCCTCGCTGCCGGCCAAGCTGGCCGACTGCCGCAGTGACGACGTCGACCGCAGCGAACTGTTCATCGTCGAGGGCGACTCGGCGCTCGGCACCGCGAAGCTGGCGCGGAATTCGGAGTTCCAGGCGCTGCTGCCGATCCGCGGCAAGATCCTCAATGTCCAGAAGTCATCGATTTCGGACATGTTGAAGAACGCCGAATGCGGATCCATCATCCAGGTCATAGGGGCAGGATCCGGCCGCACCTTCGACATCGACACCGCCCGTTACGGCAAGGTCATCTTCCTTGCCGACGCCGACGTCGACGGTGCCCACATCCGCTGCCTGCTGCTGACGCTGTTCCAGCGCTACATGCGGCCGATGGTCGAGCAGGGCCGCGTCTTCTCCGCCGTTCCGCCCTTGCACCGCGTCGAACGAATCAACCCCAAAAAGGGCCAGGAAAAGTACATTTACACGTACTCCGACAACGAACTGCGTCAGACGCTGCTCGAACTCCAGCGCAAGAACATCCGCTACAAGGACAGCATCCAGCGGTACAAGGGCCTGGGCGAGATGGACGCCGACCAGCTCGCCGAGACCACCATGGACCCCCGGCACCGCACCCTGCGGCGGATCAACATCAGCGATCTCGAAGCGGCGGAGCGGGCGTTCGATCTCCTGATGGGCAACGAGGTCGCACCCCGCAAGGAATTCATCACCAACTCCGCGTCCACACTGGACCGGTCGCGCATCGACACCTGAGCCGTCACCGGCCGCCCCGGAGGGCGTCTCTCCACCCACGGGTGGAGAGACGCCCTCCGCGTTTTCCACCCCCTCCCCACCCTGGCTCCGATCCGCCGGGAGGGCCCGCTCCGTAGCGTCGGAGACGTCGGAATTCCCCGCCCCACGGAGGCCCAGGCCATGAGCGGCTTGTTCAACATCGTTGTGATCGTCGCGGTGGTCGCGATCGTTCTCGTCCGCCAGTTCCAGGCGCAGCGGGTGTCCGACAACAAGAAGTGGTGGCTGATTCCCGTCGTCCTCATCGTGCTGGCGCTACGCGAGCCCGGCCTCCTGGATCCCGCACACCGGGTGGCCTCCGCCGTGCTGCTCGCTGTCGGCCTCCTCATCGGCCTGGCCGGCGGAGCCGCGTGGGCCTGGACCACCACGATGTGGACCGACGAGACCGGTGCCGTCTGGACGAAGGGCAGCCGGACGACGGCCCTTGTCTGGCTCGCCGGACTCGCCGTCCGTCTGGGAGTGGTCGGAATCGGCGCGCTCCTGGGCGTCCACCAGGGCACACCGGCCATGATGCTGTCCGTCGCCGCGATGCTGTTGACCCGCAGTGGGGTCACGGTCGGGAAGGCCCGGTCCGTACGGCCCGCGTACCGTGTTCCTGTTGGTGGCTGAGAAGCGTCGCCACCCACCGGAAGGACCGTGTGTGCCGTTGACCACCTGGACGAGCTGGCCCCTACGGGAGTCGCTCGCCCGTGACGACCTGACCGACGTCCGACGGTGGATCGGCCGGATCGTCCGCATCGTCCTGGTCGCCGCCCTCGTGTGGGCCACCCTGGCGCGGTCGGATTTCCACGTCCGGGGCATGGCCGTCGCCGCCGCCGGGATCGTGCTGAGCGTGCTGGCGTTCCACGGCTTCAACCGGCTGACCCTGCGCCGGCGACTGTGGCCCTCCCTCGGGCTGCTGCTGGCCATGGAAGTCGGCGCGTTCGCCTTCCTGGCCGCGGGGGCCTCACTGCCCGCACTGGTCCTGTGGTGCGGCTGCGCCATCACCGCGATGGAACGGCTGCCACTCGCCGCCGCCGTCGTGTGCTCCGCCGCCGCACTCGGCGCCTACGCCGCCGTCAACCACGACAGTTGGCTCACGACCACCACGACGACAGCGGGGCTCGCCCTCGCCGGCTACGTGCTGCGGCTGGACTTGGAGGCGCGCGGCAACGCTCACCGCCTGCTCGCGCAGGAACGTGCCGCGCGCAAGGCCGAGGCCGAGACGGCGGCACTCGCCGAACGCGGCCGTATCGCACGGGAGATCCACGACGTCCTCGCACACAGCCTGAGCGCACAACTGGTCCACCTGGAGGCGGCGAGGCTGCTCATCCACCGCAGCACCGACCTGGAAGCGGACCGCGAGCAGATCCTCGAACGGGTGGTGGCGTGCCGGGGGATGGCCCGCGAGGGCCTGGACGGCACCCGTGAAGCGCTGTCGGCACTCCGTGGGGAGATGGTCCCGGTCGAGGACTTCCTGCGCGATCTGACGGCCGCTGAGGGCGCGCAGTTGGCCGTTGCGGGGGAGCGTCGCACGCTGTCGCCGGAAGCCGGGCTCGCGGTCCGCAGAGTCGCCCAGGAGGCGCTGACGAACGTACGCAAACACGCCCCGGGTGCCCGGGTGACCGCCCTCCTGGAGTACGAGGAAAGCAGCGTCATCCTGGAGGTGCGGAACTCACGAGGGCGCGGCAAACCCGGAGAGCTGGCCTCCAGTGGCTCCGGGTACGGTCTCCTGGGGATGCGGGAGCGCGCCGAACTTCTCGGTGGAACGCTGGAATCCGGCCCCGTCAAGGAGGGTTTCGTGGTGCGGTTGCAGGTGCCCGCATGACGGCGCAGCCGGCCCGCGTGGTGGTCGCGGACGATCAGACCGTGGTGCGCGAGGGAATCGTGATGCTGCTGGGACTGCTGCCCGGTGTCGAAGTCGTGGGATCGGCCCCGGACGGCGAGGAAGCCGTCCGCATGGTCGCCGAACTCGCCCCCGACGTCGTCCTGATGGACCTGCGGATGCCCCGCTGCGACGGCGTCGAAGCCACCCGCCGCATCCGGGCGGACCACCCGGGCACCCAGGTGGTGGTCCTCACCACCTACGCCGACGACGACTCGCTCTTCCCCGCGCTCCAGGCCGGTGCCCGCGGATACCTCACCAAAGACGCGGACGGCGACGAAATCGTCCGGGCCATCGACGACGTGCTGTCCGGGGAAGCCGGACTGTCGCCCAAGATCCAGCGACGTTTGCTGGAGCGCTTCGCGGAACCCGTACGGGACTTGCCGCAACCCGCGGACGAACCACCCGACGGACTGACCGCGCGCGAGGTCGAGGTGCTGCGGCTCGTCGCCGAAGGGCAGTCGAACCCGGAGATCGCCCGCAGCCTGCACGTCTCCACCGCCACGGTGAAGACCCACATCAACAACCTCTTCGGCAAAGCGGGGCTGCGGGACCGTGCACAGGCGATCCACTACGCGTACCGTCACGGCCTCGCGCAGCCACCTAGGTAAATCCGTCACCTGATGGGGTGAAGGATACGGAAGGAAGAGTCCTGGAACTTCCTTTCTGTCCATCCTTGAGGCACACGGTCAACAGGCCCGTGCGACAAGGAGTGTTCGGTGGACAAGCACGACGGCCGCACGGCCGCAGAGCCAGAGGTCGGACCGCTCGACGGCCCCTGGAGCGACGCACTCGCCCTCAGGTGGGACGAGTGGGACTACCCGACGGACCACGGCGACGAAACACACGCCATCCCGGCGGCTCCGCCGGTACCGAAACCGAGGTCCGCGGAGCACGACGAGGTGTACCTCGCCGTGCAGCGCAGCGCCGCCTTCCAAGAAGTACGCCGCCGCTACCGGGGTTTCGTCATCCCGGCCACCGTCCTCTTCCTGGTCTGGTACCTCGCCTACGTCATCGCCGCGACGGCCGCCCCGCACCTCATGGCCCGCCACGTCATCGGGGCCGTCAACGTCGCGATGCTGGCCGGACTCGGCCAGTTCATCACCACGTTCTTCCTCACCTGGGCGTACGCGCGCCACGCCCGTCTTCGCCGTGACAACGCCGCGCTGGACATCCGCTGGGAGACCCAGGAGCTGACGGGAGGGAACCTCCGTTGACCGGCGACCACCAGTCCCTGGCCCTCATCCTGTTCAGCGTGTTCGTCGCGGTCACTCTGGGGATCACCACCTGGGTGAGCCGCCGTCGGCACGGCTCCGCTGAAGAGTTCTACGCCGGCGGCCGGCTCTTCTCCCCTCTGGAGAACGGCTTCGCCATCGCCGGCGACTACATGTCGGCGGCGTCCTTCCTCGGCATCTCCGGACTCATCGCCCTCTTCGGCTACGACGGCCTCCTCTACTCCGTGGGATTCCTCGTCGCCTGGCTGGTTGTGCTGTTTCTCGTCGCCGAACTGGTCCGCAACTGCGGCCGGTTCACCCTCGCCGACGTCCTGGCCGCCAGGATGCGTGAACGCCCCGTACGCATCGCCGCCGGAACCGCTTCGGTCACCGTCTCCGTGCTCTATCTGGTCGCCCAGATGGTCGGCGCCGGCAGCCTCGTCGCTCTGCTGCTGGAAGGCGCGGGTGCGCAGGAACGCGCCTGGATGGTGATCGGCGTCGGCGCCCTCATGGTCGTCTATGTCGCCTGCGGAGGGATGCGGGCCACCACCTGGATCCAGATCGTCAAAGCCGTACTCCTCATGGGCGGTGCCATCGCACTGACCGTCCTGGTACTCGCCCGTTTCCACGGCGACATCAACACCCTCTTGACGACCGCCGCCGAACGCAGCGGCCACGGAAGTGACTTCCTCGCTCCGGGCCTCAAATACGGCGGTGGCTGGACGGAGCGACTGGACTTCATCAGTCTCGGCCTGGCACTGGTCCTCGGAACGGCCGGGCTGCCGCACATCCTGTCCCGCTTCTACACCGTCCCCACGGCGCGCGCCGCCCGCCGGTCCGTCATCTGGTCCATCGGCCTGATCGGCGGGTTCTACCTGATGACGATCGTGCTCGGCTTCGGAGCGGCGGCGGTGCTCGGCAGCGACGCGGTACGGGTCTCCAACAGCGCGGGCAACACCGCGGTCCCGCTGCTCGCCCTGGACCTGGGCGGCGGCGCCGGCTCCACGGGCGGCACGGTGCTGTTCGCCGTCGTGGCGGCTGTCGCCTTCGCCACCATCCTGGCTGTCGTCGCCGGCATCACGCTTGCCTCGTCGGCCTCCGTGGCCCACGACCTCTACGCAACGCTCAAGCGCAACCGCCCGACGAAGCCGGGTCGGGCACACAGCGAGGTGACCGTGGCACGCGTCGCGGCTGTCGCAGTCGGCGCGGTGGCCATTGCCCTCGCGCTGCTCGCCCAGGACCTGAACGTCGCATTCCTCGTCGGTCTGGCCTTCGCCGTGGCGGCATCGGCCAACCTGCCGGTACTGCTCTACGCGCTGTTCTGGCGCCGGTTCACGACCAAGGGCGCCGTCTGGTCCGTGTACGGCGGCCTGGTACCGGCCATCGTGCTCGTAGTCCTGTCACCAGTGGTTTCCGGCAGCCCGACGGCGATCTTCCCAGGGCTGGACTTCCAGCTCTTCCCCCTGGAGAACCCCGGTGTCGTATCGATTCCACTGGGCTTCCTCATGGGATGGCTGGGGACCGTGACCTCTCCGGAGCCCGCCGACGCGGCCCGTCATGCGGAGACCGAAGTGCGGGCGCTGACCGGGGCAGGAGCGGCGTAGGCGCGAACCGCGGCCTACACCCAGTCGTAGCGGTGCTCGGGGCGTCCGGTCTCGCCATACCTGAGGGTGAGACGGACGCGCCCGGTCCGCTCGAGCAGCTTGAGATAGCGCTGCGCCGTCTGCCGACTGAGACCTGCCTGCACGGCGACGTCCTGGGCGGAGAGCGGGGCGTCAGCGGTCCGCAGCACGGACCGCACACGGTCGGCGGTGGCCGCGGAATGCCCTTTGGGCAGTTCCGCCGGGCTCGCACCCGTAGCGCTCAACGCGCCGAAGATACGGTCCACTTCGGACTGCTCCGCCTGCCCGCCGCCCTCGAAAGCGCGATGCAGCGCCGCGTAGCCCTCCAGCTTGGAGCGCAGGCCGGCAAACGTGAACGGTTTCACCAGGTACTGCAGCGCGCCCTGACGCATTGCTGCCTGAACCGTCGCGATGTCACGAGCGGCCGTCACCATGATGACGTCGGCTAGCAGACCACGTCGGCGCAGGACGCTCACCAGGTGGAGGCCCGTTTCGTCCGGCAGGTAGTGGTCCAGGAGGATCAGATCGACGGGGTGCGCGTCCAGAGCGGCCAGTGCGTCGGCAACGGTGTGTGCCATGCAAGTGACCCGGAACCCCGGGACCTTGGCGACGTAGGCAGCATTGATCTCCGCGACGCGCGTGTCGTCGTCCACGACCAGTACGTCGATCACCGGCAGGCTCCCGTGGCGTCGTCGTCGGGGTGGGCGGGCGCGGTGTCTTTACCGCCCCTAGGAGCGTGGATTTCCGTGGCTGTCCCGGGGTGGGCCGCGGCATACAGGTCGGGAAGTGCGTCGGAGAAGGCGTCGGGGAGCGTGACGGTGAACATCGCTCCACCGCCGGGGCGTTCACCAACCTCTGCTCTGCCTCCGTATCGCTCGGCGAGTCGGCGAACCAGTGCCAAACCGATGCCACGGCGACCGTGGGCCGGCGGGTCCTTCGTCGTCCAGCCTTCGGTGAAGATCTCGGCGCGTTGTGCTTCGGGAACGCCCGGACCGTTGTCGCAGACGCGGACGACCGCGGTCCGTCCTTCGGCGCGTACCTCCACTTCGAGCCGTGCATCGCGCGTCGTCGCCGTCGCATCCAGGGCGTTGTCCACCAGGTTGCCGAGAACGGTCACGAGACTGTGCGGATCTATCAGCTGGTCGGGGAGGTGGGTGTCGGTGGAGATGCTGAGTGAAGCACCGCGTTCGGCGGCGACAGTCGCCTTGCCCACCAGGAGGGCAGCGAGTAGCGGGTCGTGAATGCGCTCGGTGACCTGCTCGGCGGTTGCCCGGTGTACCCCGACAGCTTGCGTCACGAAGTCGGCGGCCTCCTCGTGAAGGCCCAGTTCCAGCAGGCCAAGGAGCGTATGTAGACGATTGGCATGCTCGTGGTCCTGCGCCCGGAGGGCGTCGATCAGCCCACGAGTGCCATCCAACTCACGCCCCAGCCGTTCCAGCTCGGTTCGGTCACGCAGGGTGATAACTGCACCACCGTCGTCGGTCAGCATGCGATTGACGACGAGCGCACGCTGTCCGCTGACGGCCAGTAGGTCTGCTCCGGATACCCGGCCGGCCAGCACGTCTGCTGTACGGCCTGGAGGGAGCACGGTGTCCGAGGGGTGCCCGGCGTCCTCGGTGCGTAGGTCCAGGAGCCGTTGTGCCTCGTCGTTCATCAGGCGGATCCGGCCGTGCCGGTCCAGTGCGAGGAAGCCTTCGCGGATGCCGTGCAGCATCGCCTCGCGTTCGTTGAGCAGGGCGGTGATGTCGGAGAACGCCAAGTCATGGGTGCGTCGCTGGACGCGACGGGACACAAGGTAGGTGGCCACGGCACCCACGGCCAAGGCGCCGCCTGCGTAAGCCAGCAGTTGGGGGACGGTCGACAACAGCCGCTCGTGCACGCTCTCGTACGCGATGCCAACCGACACTGCGCCGATGATCTTGCCGTTCGCATCCCGCAAGGGCACCTTGCCGCGTGCGGACCTTCCGAGGGTGCCTTCGTCGATCTGCATGATGTCGCGGCCCGATAGGGCAGCGCTGGGATCGGTGGAGACATGGCGCCCGATCTCATCGGGATCGGTGTGTGACCACCGCACGCCGTGATTGTCCATGACCACGACGTACTCGGCGCCGGTCGCGGTACGGATCCGTTCGGCTGCGTTCTGAACGGGGCCGTGAGGCGTCGGCTCCGAGGCCACCAGAGCGTCGTCCAAACGCGGCTCGGCTGCGGTCGTTTGCGCGATGGCCAAGGCGCGGTGCATCGCCTGATTGTCGAGTTCGGTGCTGAGAGGGGCGAGGAACAGCCCAGTTGCCAACCCCGTGACGCCGGTCGTGATCGCCAGCTGCATCAGCAACACCTGGGAGAACACACGGCGTGGCCATCCCAAGTGTGGGAGGGGTAGGCGTTTGCGGTCGGCGGCTCGGCCGGTGCCACCCACAGACTGATCACCGGTACCGGCCACGCCCGAAAACGGCCGCGCAGCGCTTTGCGGCTGACGGGCCGAAGCTCCACGTCGGGGTGGCGGGCCGAGAAACGGGGCGGAGCCCGAGCGCCCAGTGGCTCTCGGGCACGGAGCTGGTGCTTCCTTCTCGACCATGTGAACGAACAGTAAGTGTCGCGGTGGCCGGCTCGGCAATGGGGTTCAAAGGTTTCCGGAAGGTGCTCGTAGAGCAACGGAAGCCCGACTTTGAGTGACTATCGGCGGCGCGCTCGGCGAGTTATCCACAGGCCTTTCGGCTACGCATTGTCAGGTCTTAGCCTCGCGGGTGTGAGGGGAAAACGCTCGCGGCTTGGCCCAGGAGCCAGCAGCAGCCGGAGCGGGGAAGAGCTGGAAACGATGAGTCGACGGGGGAGCGGGACCTGTGGTGACAGAGCTGCGGAGTGTTGCATGGAAGGGGCTCGCCGTGCCGTTAGTGGTCCCGGCTTTCGGCCTGGGGCTTGCGGTGGCGCTGGGGCTGACCATCGGGTTTGCCTGTGCGCGAGATGGGGGACCTTCTGGTGCTCTCGGACAGAGAGCACGTCGGCGGGGCCCTTCCAGGAGAGTCGACCACTCGGCCGAGTCTCGAGGGTCAGGTGAACGGAAGTATGGGCACGTCGATCGGCGTCATGGCCAAGTTGCCAGGAACAGCCGCGATGTCGGTCACGGCCATACGCGAAGGTGGGCCGAACAGCGCGCCACAGCTCGCGGGCGCCGGAGCACCATCGGACCGTTGCTCGACCACGACCTGCCACATGCGTCCGTCGGAGTGCGCGACGGACACAGTCCAGGCGGGGGTACTCCCCGTGGAGGCGCTGTCACCGGGAGGCGTGTTGGCACTCCTCGATTCGGGCCGCATCGAGTCGGCCCGTACGACATCGAGTGCGTCCGCCCGATCCTCCCCCAGAAGGTCGCGGATGGCGAGCTCGGCGGCCTGTCCAGGCCGATCCCAAGCGGACCGGCCTCGGCAGTGGTCGAGCGTGATCCTGCCATTGCGCGCCGCGTCCACGGCGGTCTTGACCAGCTGAGCCGAGGCGCGACCGTAGGCGTAGCCAAAGGGGAGCACGAAGAGGGTGGGCGCGAACCGGTGGCCCCCGATATGCGTGACCTCCCAGGTGTCGGCGCCGCTGGACAGGAGCTCAGCAGCGAGCGGACGTCCGAGAACAGCACAGCAACGGTCCCGCCTGCCGTTGGTGCAGACGAGGACTACGGGGTCACCCGTGTGCGGGTTCCACAATCCGCCGTGATCGCCGAACCCCAGGGCGCCAAAATCCAGCCGGAGCGCGGCCTGCAGGTCGGTAACTGTCGTCGTACGGATCCAGGAACAGCCCGGCGCGGTGTACGCGAGGAAGAGCCGGCGGGAGGGCGTTCCATGGCCGTCGGCGTGTCGTCCGGGCCTTCGGATGAGGGCGACACGGACTCCGGTACCCGTTGTCGCAGCTTCCAGAGCTCGGCCGATGTGCGGGTCGAGGTGGCTGTCCGTAAGCGCCTTCTTGCCCCACGGGCCGGGTTGTTCGATGAGCAGCCAGGTTCGGGCGGTAGCCGCAGTTCCGGCCAAGAGTTCGGCCGCTTCGAGGGAAGCGGTGGTGCAGGTGCTCACGAAGGTGACCCTAACCTGCCTGGTCGGGAGACGGATGCGGGTGGGTGGGGAGACGGTGCCCAAGGAGATGCGCGTCGTGGGGCACGTACCCGACGTGGAGGTCGGCGACCTCGCTCCCGCGCGGCAGGAGGCGGGAAGGGCCAGCGGCGCAGAGCTTCTGTCACGAGGCCCAGGGGCACGGGGCCTAGGCAGGCCCGCGGACAACGAGAGCGGCGACGTTGATCGTGCCCGGCGCGCAGGCGTGAGGCGTTGCTGACCGTTCGATCACTGACGGTGGCGAGCAGTGCTGCGATACGGAGCGCTCCTTCGCGTCGGTTCTTACGGACCTGCTGGTCGTGGCAGCGGCCCTGCAGGGCGTTGTGCTGGATCGCTCGGTCCGGGAGCGGCGGGTCGCGGTACGGCCAGGCGTAGGGGTGGGGATCGGGCCTGTTTCGGCTTTGGCGGTCCGTTACGATCGACAGCTCGTTCGCCGCCGGTTCGCACGGTTCGCCATCCGCAGCTCGTACCCGGCGCCCGCACTATGGAGGCGCACCCCTTGGCCACGCAGCAGATTCCGGTTGTCGTCCTCGCGGGCTTTCTGGGGTCGGGCAAGACGACGCTGCTCAATCATCTGCTCGCCGCTGGCGACGGAACGCGCATCGGCGCGATCGTCAATGACTTCGGCAGCATCGAAATCGATGCGATGGCCGTCGCCGGTCAGGTGGACTCGATGGTGTCGCTCGGCAATGGTTGCCTGTGTTGCGCTGTCGACACCAGTGAACTGGATGACTATCTGGAGCGCCTCGCCCGGCCCGCGGCTCGTATCGACGTGATTGTCATCGAGGCAAGTGGCTTGGCCGAACCGCAAGAACTCATCCGCATGATCCTGGCCAGTGAGAACAGCCGCATCGTCTACGGCGGGCTGGTCGAGGTCGTCGACGCGGCAGAGTTCGAAGCGACACGCGCCCGCCACCCGGAGCTCGACCGTCACGTGGCGATCGCTGACATTGTCGTGCTCAACAAGGCTGATCGCATCGGAGACGCGAGACGAGCGCAGCTCAGGGACACGTTGGCGGAGCTTGCTCCGGGGCGGCCGGTGATCAGCGCTGCGTACGGGCGGGTCGATCCAGAGCTGTTCTTCGACCGCGGGCCAGGTGAGGACGACGATGAGGCTGTCCGGCAGCTGTCGTTCGAGGACCTGCTGAGGGAGACAGCTGCCTACCGGACGGAGGCTGTCGGCAGCACCGATCCATCGGACCACGTACCGGACCTTCGGTCCTCGTACGGATACACCGATCAGCACAGCAACGATCCGTACGATGACAGCCCCTACAGCAACATCCCGGACAGTGAAGAGCCGAAGGGTGACGCGCAGTCGTCGCCCCTTGGGGCGCAGTCGCATGACGGCCTGGGCCTGCTGCGGGATCAGCTCGGTGGATATGTCGACTCAGGTGTGCACGACGGGCACACTCACGTCACTGGTGAGCAGTGTTCCGATGGCTGTCACACCGAGCATCTGCACAGCGCCTACGAGAGCGTGGAGTTCACGTCGGAACAGCCGATGCATCCGCGTCGGTTGATGGAGTTTCTCGACAGTCGTCCCGCCGGTCTGTATCGCATCAAGGGGTTCGTTCACTTTGATGTGCCGGGTAGCAGGCAGAAGTTCGGCCTGCATGCGGTCGGTGACTTCTTGCGGTTCTACCCGTCGGCTTGGGAGCGCGGCGAGGTACGTAGTACGCAGCTTGTGCTGATCGGTAGTGGGATTGATGCGGCGGCGCTGCGCAAGGAGTTGGAGGGCTGTCGCCACGTTGCGGCAGGTGATGCTGCGTCGCGTACGGCGGACACGGACACCAACGTCGCCGGGCATGACCCCGCCGCCCCGGAGGACGACTTCTTGGAGCGGAGCATGTGGGGCGTGCTGCGGTACGTCGCCGGCCAGGCAGCCGCTGAGTGGTAGGTGACCGGGCGGCTGGTGCCGTAGGCCCGGAGGGCAGCCCGGCATGTCCGGCACCACGCCTGGTGGTAGCAGCAACCACCAGGCGGACCACGCCCGGAGGCCGGAGAAGAAAGACAAGGCGAAGGCCGCGCCGTGGCCGTCAGGTGGTGGTGCCCGTCCTACGGGGCAGCCGCCCAACGGCCGCAGCGCGGCCATTGCCGCCGGATGTCGCTATACCGGGCCCGCCACTGCCGACACCGTCTTGGTGAGCGGCACGCCCGAGCCGTCGCGGCGCGGGTCCACCTCGGGCAGGTTCACCGGGGAGCCCTTGGCGTCCGCGGCGTGGGGAGGTGCGGCTCCGGCCCAGGCGAAGGTCAGGCAGTCCTCGCCCTTCAGGAAGCGCTGGCAGCGCACGCCGCCGGTCGCCCGGCCCTTGCGCGGGTACTGGTCGAACGGCGTCAGCTTGGCCGTCGCCTCCGAGTCGTC
The DNA here is from genome assembly GCF_044460025.1 of Streptomyces sp. NPDC050161. Taxonomy (NCBI): domain Bacteria; kingdom Bacillati; phylum Actinomycetota; class Actinomycetes; order Kitasatosporales; family Streptomycetaceae; genus Streptomyces; species Streptomyces sp. NPDC050161. Next base: position 53,377 of record NZ_JBITJM010000027.1, read on the forward strand.
CAGGGTGCCGTGCGATCCGGCGATGGTGAAGACCATGGCGTCGGCGGCCGGATCGACCGCGCTGAACGCGATGACCTTCGCGCCCTCGCCGAGTTTGATGCCCGTCATGCCACCCGCCGGACGGCCCTGCGGCCGGACCTGCGCCGCCTGGTAGCGCAGCAGTTGGGCCTCGTTGGTGATGAAGACCAGGTCTTCCTCGCCGGTGCGCAGCTCGACGGCGCCGACGATGCGGTCGCCCTCCTTGAGGGTGATGACCTCCAACTCGTCCTTGTGCGCCGGGTAGTCGGGCACCACCCGCTTGACGACGCCCTGTTCGGTGCCGAGGGCGAGGCCGGGTGAGGACTCGTCCAGCGTCGTCAGGCAGATCAGCTGTTCGCCGTCCTCCAGCGTCAGGAACTCCGCGAGCGGGGCGCCGCCGGAGAGGCTGGGGGCGGCGGCGGTGTCCGGGAGCTGCGGCAGATCGATCACCGGGAGGCGCAGCAGCCGGCCCGTTGACGTCACGGCGCCGACCTCGCCGCGGGTCGTCGCCGGCACCGCCGAGACGATGGCGTCGTGCTTGACCCGCTTGGCGTCGGCGTCGAACGGTACGTCGCCGCCTGCCGTGCGCGCCAGCAGCCCCGTCGACGACAGCAGCACCCGGCACGGGTCGTCGGAGACCTCCAGCGGCACCGAGGCGACCGAGGTGCCCGCCGACTCCAGCAGCACCGTACGACGGTCCGTGCCGTACTTCTTGGCGACGGCGGCCAGTTCGCCGGAGACCAGCTTGCGCAGCTCGGTGTCCGACTCCAGAATGCGGGTCAGTTCCTCGATCTCGGCCTGCAGGCGGTCGCGCTCCGACTCCAGCTCGACGCGGTCGAACTTGGTCAGCCGGCGCAGCGGGGTGTCGAGGATGTACTGCGTCTGGATGTCGCTGAGCGAGAAGCGCTCGATCAGCCGCTCCTTGGCCTGGGCGCTGTTCTCGCTGGACCGGATGAGCCGGATGACCTCGTCGATGTCGACGAGGGCGGTGAGCAGTCCTTCCACCAGGTGGAGACGGTCGCGCCGCTTGGCGCGGCGGAACTCGCTGCGCCGCCGCACCACGTTGAAGCGGTGGTCGACGTAGACCTCGAGCAGTTCCTTGAGGCCCAGCGTCAGCGGCTGGCCGTCCACCAGGGCGACGTTGTTGATGCCGAAGGACTCCTCCACCGGCGTCAGCTTGTAGAGCTGTTCCAGGACGGCTTCCGGGTTGAAGCCGTTCTTGATCTCGATGACCAGGCGCAGGCCGTGCTCGCGGTCGGTGAGGTCCTTGACATCGGCGATGCCCTGCAGCCGCTTCGAGCCGACCAGGTCCTTGATCTTGGAGATGACCTTCTCGGGGCCCACGGTGAAGGGGAGTTCGGTGATGACCAGCCCCTTGCGGCGCGCCGTGACGTTCTCCACGGCCACGGTGGCGCGGATCTTGAACGAGCCGCGGCCCTTCTCGTACGCGTCCCGTACGCCGCTCAGGCCGACGATCCGGCCGCCCGTCGGCAGGTCGGGCCCCGGCACGAAGCGCATCAGGGTTTCGAGGTCGGCGTTCGGATGCTTGATCAGGTGGCGGGCCGCGGCGATCACCTCGCCGAGGTTGTGCGGCGGCATGTTCGTCGCCATTCCCACCGCGATGCCCGACGCGCCGTTGACCAGGAGGTTGGGGTACGCGGCGGGGAGGGCGACCGGCTCCTGCTCCTGGCCGTCGTAGTTCGGCGCGAAGTCGACGGTGTCCTCGTCGATGGACTCCGTCATCAGGGACGTCGCCGACGCCATCCGGCACTCGGTGTACCGCATCGCGGCGGGCGGGTCGTCGTTGCCGAGCGAGCCGAAGTTGCCGTGGCCGTCGACCAGGGGCAGCCGCATCGAGAACGGCTGCGCCATGCGCACCAGCGCGTCGTAGATGGAGGCGTCACCGTGCGGGTGGAGCTTACCCATCACCTCGCCGACGACCCGGGCGCACTTGACGTAGCTGCGTTCGGGCCGCAGGCCCATCTCGTTCATCTGGTACAGGATGCGGCGGTGCACGGGCTTGAGGCCGTCGCGGGCGTCCGGCAGGGCGCGGGAGTAGATGACCGAATACGCGTACTCGAGATAGGAACCCTGCATCTCGTCGACGACGTCGATGTCGAGGATTCTCTCCTCGAAGTCGTCCGGCGGCGGCGGGGTCTTCGTGCTGCGGCGGGCCATCGCGGCTGCGGCTCCTTCTGCTGCGTCTACTGCCGATGTGGGGTCGACCGGCCGTTGGGTGAACAGCCGCCGGTCCGACCGGCTGGGGGATCGACCGGTGAGTCTGCCTGAGTCTGACGCGGACCATTGTGGACCGCCCCACTGACAACGCCGACCGCGACTCCCCCTCAGCCTGCCCGCCGCCGGCCGCGGACCGCTCGTACGGGGTCGCTCGGGCGGGAACTTCGCCAGATGCCGACGCGCTTGCATACAGTGACAGAACTTCCTCGCAAGCGGATCGAAGGGACGTACATGCCCATGGGTCACACGGCCACAGAACAAGCCGGCTCCGGCGGACTGACAGCGACCGAGCACCGGCTGGCCAATGGCCTGCGCGTGGTGCTCTCCGAAGACCACCTGACGCCGGTGGCGGCCGTCTGCCTGTGGTACGACGTCGGCTCCCGCCACGAGGTGAAGGGCCGTACGGGCCTGGCCCACCTCTTCGAGCACCTCATGTTCCAGGGTTCCGGGCAGGTCAAGGGCAACGGCCACTTCGAGCTCGTCCAGGGCGCCGGCGGCTCGCTGAACGGCACCACGAGCTTCGAGCGGACCAACTACTTCGAGACCATGCCCGCCCACGAGCTGGAGCTCGCGCTCTGGCTGGAGGCGGACCGGATGGGCTCGCTGCTGACGGCGCTCGACGACGATTCCCTGGAGAACCAGCGGGACGTCGTCAAGAACGAGCGCCGCCAGCGCTACGACAACGTCCCCTACGGCACGGCCTTCGAGAAGCTGACGGCCATGGCGTACCCGGAGGGCCACCCGTACCACCACACCCCCATCGGGTCGATGGCCGACCTGGATGCCGCGTCCCTGGAGGACGCGCGGGCGTTCTTCCGCACGTACTACGCGCCCAACAACGCGGTCCTGTCGGTCGTCGGTGACATCGACCCCGAGGAGACGCTGGCGTGGATCGACAAGTACTTCGGGTCGATCCCCATGCACGACGGCAAGCAGCCGCCGCGCAGCGGCGAACTGCCCGAGACCATGGGCGCCCAGCTGCGCGAGATCGTCGAGGAGGAGGTGCCGTCCCGCGCCCTGATGGCGGCCTACCGCCTGCCGCACGACGGCACCCGTGAGGCCGACGCCGCCGACCTGGCGCTGACCGTCCTGGGCGGCGGTGAGTCCTCGCGGCTCTACAACCGCCTGGTGCGCCGCGACCGCAGCGCCGTCGCCGCCGGCTTCGGTCTGCTGCGGCTGGCCGGTGCGCCGTCCCTGGGCTGGCTGGACGTCAAGACGTCCGGTGGCGTGGCGGTGCCGGACATCGAGAGCGCCGTCGACGAGGAGCTGGCCCGCTTCGCCGCGGAGGGGCCGACCCCGGAGGAGATGGAGCGCGCGCAGGCCCAGTTGGAGCGCGAGTGGCTGGACCGTCTCGCCACGGTCAGCGGCCGTGCCGACGAACTGTGCCGCTACGCCGTCCTGTTCGGCGACCCGCAGCTCGCGCTGTCCGCCGTGCAGCGTGTCCTGGAGATCACGCCGCAGGAGGTGCAGGCCGTCGCCCAGGCCCGGCTGCGCCCCGACAACCGCGCGGTGCTCGTGTACGAGCCGACCGCGGCCGACGAGACCGCCGACAACGACGAGGAGGCGGCCCAGTGAGCGACGCCGCGACCGCAGAATCCGCCATGACCGCGATGGAGTTCCACCCGCAGCCCCGGGGCGGTGCGCCCAAGCCGTGGGCCTTCCCTGCGCCCGAGCGCGGCGCGCTGCCCAACGGGCTCACGGTGCTGCGCAGTCACCGCCCCGGGCAGCAGGTCGTCGCCGTCGAGATCGACATCGTCGCGCCCCTGGAGTCCGAGCCCGAGGGGCTCGACGGCGTTGCCACGATCATGGCCCGCGCCCTGTCCGAGGGCACGGACAAGCACGACGCCGAGGAATTCGCCGCCGAACTGGAGCGCTGCGGCGCGACCCTGGACGCGCACGCCGACCACCCCGGTGTCCGGGTCTCCCTCGAAGTGCCGGCCTCCCGGCTGGCCCGCGCGCTCGGCCTGCTCGCCGACGCGCTGCGTGCCCCGGCCTTCCCCGACAGCGAGATCGAGCGTCTGGTCCGCAACCGCCTGGACGAGATCCCGCACGAGCTCGCCAACCCGGCGCGGCGTGCCGCGGTGGCGCTGTCCAGGGAGCTGTTCCCGGCCGCCTCCCGGATGTCGCGGCCCCGCCAGGGCACCGAGGAGACCGTCGAGCGCATCGACGCCCCCGCGGTACGGGCCTTCTACGAGGCCCATGTGCGCCCCGCCACGGCCACCGCCGTCATCGTCGGCGACTTCACCGGTGTCGACGTGGACGCCGCCCTCGCCGAGACCGTCGGCACGTGGACCGGCTCGCTCGCCGAACCGGTCGCCCCCTCGCCGATCACCGCCGACGACACCGGCCGCGTGGTGATCGTGGACCGCCCCGGTGCCGTCCAGACGCAGCTGCTCATCGGCCGTATCGGCGCCGACCGGCACGACCGGGTGTGGCCCGCGCAGGTGCTCGGCACGTACTGCCTGGGCGGCACCCTCACCTCGCGGCTCGACCGTGTGCTGCGCGAGGAGAAGGGCTACACCTACGGGGTGCGCGCCTTCGGCCAGGTGCTGCGCTCCTCGGCGCCCGATGCCCCCGGGGGGCACACGGGCGCCGCGATGCTCGCCATCAGCGGCTCGGTGGACACCGCCTCCACCGGCCCGGCGCTCGACGACCTGTGGACGGTGCTGCGCACCCTCGCGGCGGATGGCCTGACGGACGCCGAGCGGGATGTCGCCGTGCAGAACCTCGTCGGCGTCGCGCCGCTCCGGTACGAGACCGCGGCGGCGGTCGCCGGGACGCTCGCCGACCAGGTGGAGCAGCACCTGCCGGACGACTTCCAGGCGCAGTTGTACGCGCGGCTGGCCGAGACCGGCACGGTCGAGGCGACGGCCGCGGTGGTCAGCGCGTTCCCGGTGGACCGGCTGGTGACGGTCCTGGTCGGTGACGCGGCGCAGATCGCCGAGCCGGTCAAGGCGCTGGGCATCGGCGAGGTGACGGTCGTCAGCGGCTGACGTGCCGACAGGACGGTTGCCGTAGGCGGCCGTCCATGGAGCGACACAGGGGCTCCCGGGGTGTTCAACCGCCCCGGGAGCCCCTTTATGTCCGCATTCCCCCCGGCTGGTTGCGCGGTGCAGGTGTGGCGCTTCGCACAAACTGCCGGTTCTGTTTGCCGATCGAAAGACGCCCCGATTAGCGTCAACCCCGCTGTTCGTCAGCCGTACGCCGCAACCGTGGCACCGGACAGTCATCGCCGAGTCCCCGTACGGCGCGAGCCAGGGGAGCCGGGGACCCACATGTCCCCTGGGGTGAATCGGGTGCCTCTCCGGAGGAGCCCGTAGGAGACCTTCCTGCTCCGAACCCGTCAGCTAACCCGGTAGGCGAGAAGGAAGGAAAGGACAAGCCAGCACATGGCGTTCACCCGTGCCACCGGGAAGCACCGTCGTCCGAGCCGCACCGCGCGGACGACCCGCAACATCGCCGGCATAGCCGGTCTCGCCGCCACCGGCGTCGTCGCCTCCGTGGCCTCGCCCGCGCTGGCCGCCACGGCCCCCGCGAGCCCCCAGGACGCCGGCCTCGCGCACGCCGTCGTCCTCGGCGACGAACTCGCCGACCACGTCGCGGCGCAGGCCGACGCGCAGCAGGCCGTCGCCGAGGTCGCAGCGGCGAGGGAGAAGGCCGAGGACGAGGCCAAGAAGCAGGCCGAAGAGGCCAAGCGCCGCGCGCAGGAAGCCAAGGAGAAGGCCGACAAGGAGCGCGAGGCCAAGGCCCGCGCCGCCCGCGACGAAGAGCGCAAGCGCCTCAACGCCTTCGTCGCGCCTGTTACCGGCTCGTATGTCTCCACCGCCTACAAGGCGTCCAGCGGACTGTGGTCGTCCGGCAGCCACACCGGCATCGACTTCCACGCCGCCACCGGGACGCCCGTCCACGCCGTGGGTGCGGGCACCGTCGTCGAGGCCGGCGCGGGCGGCGCGTACGGCAACAACATCGTCATCAAGATGCACGACGGTACCTACACCCAGTACGGCCACATGTCGTCGCTCGGCGTCTCCGTCGGCCAGAGCGTCACACCGGGCCAGCAGATCGGCCTCTCCGGCGCCACCGGCAACGTCACCGGCCCGCACCTGCACTTCGAGGCCCGCACCGGCCCGGACTACGGGTCGGACATCGACCCGATCGCCTACCTCCGCTCGCACGGCGTCAACGTCTGACGCTCCGCACGCGAAGACACCGAAGCCCCGCCCGCAGGCACCTCCCGCGGCCGGGGCTTCGGCGTATCCGCATGGGGACGGGCGATGCGGCCTTCGGGCGCAGCACCGCATGGCCAAAAGATATCCATGAAGGAACGAACGCATCCGAAAAGCCACCGCCTTCGAATAGAGTTGCCAAAAGGCCGTCGCTCGGCGGCGTTTCCCGGGAATGACGGCGGAGGCACCCACGATGCGAGGCCATATTTCCGCGCAGGTCGTCTGCACGGCAATTCGCGAGGACATCGTCTCCGGTGCGCTGGAGCCGGGCAGGCGACTCGTCGAGGACATTCTGGCGGCCCGTTACGGCGTCTCCCGCGTCCCGGTCCGTGAGGCGCTGCGCACCCTGCAGTCCGAAGGGTTCGTCACCACGCGGCATCACGCCGGTGCCTGTGTCGCCGAACCGACCGCCCAGGAGGCGGCCGACCTGCTGGACCTGCGCGCGTTGCTGGAGCCGCTGGGCGCCGCCCGCGCAGCCGCCCGGCGCACGGAGGCTCACCTCAAGGTGCTGCGCGGCCTGGTCCGGCTGGGCCGTGAAAGGACCCGCCACGCACACCCGGCCGACCTGCCGCAGCTGGACGGCTGGTTCCACGAGACGCTCGCCCAGGCGGCCGGCAGCTCCAGCCTGACCGCGCTGCTGACCCAGCTGCGGCGGAAGATCGAGTGGATGTACGTCATGGAGACCCCGCCCCGCTCGTCGCAGGCGTGGGACGACCACGGCGCGGTACTGGACGCGGTCGCCCGGGGTGACGCGGACCGGGCGCGTGCCCTGATGGCGGCTCACGTCGAACGGTCCTCCCCGGGGTACCGGCTGCGCCACCCGGCCACACCCGCGGTGAGACAAACGAAACGGCCCGTCAACACGGAGCGCGTCCGTTCTTAACAAGAGGGTCGTATACCTGTGATATTCGGGAACGCATATAGCGGGGGCGGGGTGCGGTCGATGGAAAGGGCTGCAATTCCAGGGGGAAGGGAATTGTGGGCGTAGGTCACCCCTTCCCGCGAATGCGGCAGCAGCCTAGGAATTCCTTATGGGTTTCCATGGCCCCGCCGGCCCGCCATCCGTCGGCGCCCGCTGTAAACGGAACGGCCCCGTCGCGGCGACCGTGGTGTGGTCGCTGCGGCGGGGCCGATTGCCGAGAGGCGGTGGACTCGAAGAGCCCGCGGCGGCTCAGACGGTCTCGGGGAGCTCCTCCAGGCCCTCCGTGACCAGCTTCGCCAGACGGTCGAGCGCGGCGTCCGCGCCCTCCGCGTCGGAGGCGAGCACGATCTCCTCGCCACCCTGGGCGCCCAGGCTCAGAACGGCGAGCATCGAGGCCGCGTTGACCGGGTTGCCGTCGGTCTTGGCAATCGTCAGGGGAACGCCGGCGGCGGTGGCCGCTCGGACGAAGATCGAGGCGGGGCGGGCGTGCAGACCCTCGGCCCAACCGACATTGACGCGGCGCTCAGCCATGGTGTTGCCCTTCAAGTCGTAACGGTTGTCTAGACCAGTGTCTCACGCTGCGGCGCGTGGTCCAGCAGCCCTTCGACCCGACTTTCCCACCACCCGTTCCGGCGCGCCCGTGCCCCGTCCCGGAGTGCGGACGCGGCGCTTCCGGGCGCGCTCCCGAACCCCCGCCGACCGCCCGGCGGCAGGCGGGCACGCATGCCGAGCCGGTTGTCGGTGCCCGGTCGTACGCTGTCCGCATGCAGAATCCGCCGGACCACGCATACCCGACCCACTGGGAAGCCGACGTGGTGCTGCGCGACGGCGGCACGGCACGGATCCGCCCCATCACCCCGGACGACGCCGCACGCCTGGTCTCTTTCTACGAACAGGTCTCGGACGAGTCGAAGTACTACCGTTTCTTCGCGCCCTACCCCCGCCTCTCCGACCGCGATGTGCACCGTTTCACCCACCACGACTACGTGGACCGGGTCGGCCTGGCGGCCACCGTGGGCGGCGAGTTCATCGCCACCGTCCGCTACGACCGGATCAACGACCAGGGGCTGCCCGCCAAGGACCCCGGGGACGACCAGGCGGAGGTCGCCTTCCTGGTGCAGGACGCCCACCAGGGGCGCGGTGTCGCCTCCGCCCTCCTGGAGCACATCGCGGCCGTCGCCCGTGAACGCGGCGTCCGCAGGTTCGCCGCCGAAGTGCTGCCGGCGAACACCAAGATGATCAAGGTGTTCACGGACGCCGGCTACACCCAGAAGCGCACGTTCGAAGACGGCGTGGTCCGGCTGGAATTCGACCTCGAACCCACCGAGCAGTCCATGGCCGTCATGCGCGGCCGGGAACAGCGCGCCGAGGCCCGCTCCATGCAGCGGCTGCTCGCCCCCGGCTCGGTTGCCGTCGTGGGCACGGGCCGCGCCCCGGGAGGCGTCGGCCGCACGGCGCTGCGCAACCTCCTCGACTCCGGCTTCACCGGCCGCACTTACGCCGTCAACCACGCCTTCCCCGCGGACACCGACCGGCTCGACCCGGAAGGCGTACCGGCCGTGCGCTCGCTGCGGGAGATCTCCGGGCCGGTCGACCTCGCGGTCATCGCAGTGCCCGCTGACCGCGTCCCCGAGGTCGTCGACGACTGCGGCGAACACGGCGTGCAGGGCGTCCTGATCCTCTCGTCCGGCTACGCCGAGGCCGGGCCCGAAGGCCGGGAACGCCAGCGCGCCCTGGTGCGCCAGGCCCGCTCCTACGGCATGCGACTGATCGGCCCCAACGCCTTCGGCCTGATCAACACCGCCCCCGGGGTCAGGCTGAACGCCTCCTTCGCGCCGATGATGCCCGGCACCGGTCGCATCGGCCTGTTCACCCAGTCAGGCGCGATCGGCATCGCCCTGCTCAGCGGGCTGCACGACCGTGGGCCCGGGGACGGCGGCATCGCCGGCATCTCCACCTTCGTCTCGGCGGGCAACCGTGCCGACGCCTCCGGGAACGACCTCCTCCAGTACTGGTACGACGACCCGGACACCGACGTCGTGATCCTCTACCTGGAATCGATCGGCAACCCGCGCAAGTTCACCCGGCTCGCCCGCCGCACCGCAGCCGTCAAACCGGTCGTCGTCGCCAAGGGGGCGCGCCACCACGGCACCGCTCCTCCTGGACACACGGTTCCCACCGTCCGCATCCCTGACAGCACCGTCTCCGCCCTGATGCGGCAGGCCGGTGTGATCCGCGTCGACACGGTCACCGAACTCATCGATGCCGGGCTGCTGCTCGCTTCCCAGCCGCTGCCCGCCGGGCCGCGCATCGGCATCCTCGGCAACTCCGAGGCGCTGTCCCTGCTGGCCTACGACGCCTGCCTGACCGAAGGACTGCGCCCGCAGCGCCCCCGGGTGCTCCCCTCCGCCGCGACCCCGGACGACTTCCGCACCGCGCTCGCCGAGACGCTCGCGGCCGACGGCTGCGACGCCGTCGTCGTCACGGCGATCCCCTGGGTGGGCGAGGGAAACGCGATCTCCCCGGGCGAGGGCGCCGCGCTCGCCGCCTCCCTGCGCACGGCCGCCGCGGGGGATCCGACGAAGCCGGTGGCCGTCGTACACCTGGCCATGGACACCGTCGCCGAGGCCCTGGCCGCCCCCGCCACCGGACCGGCGGCCCCCGGACCGGTCCCCGCGCCTGACGCCACGGAACCCTCACCCCACGCGACTCCGCCCCCGGAGGACACCAGGCCGCCGGCACCCCCCGGGTACGCCCCGCCGTCCGGCCCGCCAAGAACGAACCGTCCCACCGAGCCCGATGCCCCACCCCGTCCCGCGCCGCGCCCGGAAGGCATCCGCATCCCGGCCTACCCCGCCGCCGAACGCGCCGTCCGCGCGCTCGCCGAAGCGGTCCGCTACGCCGCCTGGCGCCGGGAAGCCGCCGAGCCGGGCCGGGTGCCCGCGTACGATGACATCCAGGAGGCCGCGGCCGGCGCCGACATCGAGCGGCTGCTGGAGCGGCTCGCGCCCGTGGCGGGCCGCTCGGTTCCGCTGCCGCCCGAGGACGCCGCCGCCCTCCTCGCCCGCTACGGCGTGCCCACCCACCCCTCGCTGCCCGCCCCCGACGCGGACGCCGCCGTCCGCGCCGCCGACCACCTCGGCTACCCGGTCGCCCTCAAAACCACCGCCCCCCACCTGCGCCACCGCTCCGACCTCGGGAGTGTCCGCCTCGACATCGCCAACGCGACCGAACTGCGCCGCACCTACGCGGAGCTGACCGCCTTCCTTGGCTCCCCGGAAGAGCTGCGTCCGGTCGTCCAGGCGATGGTGCCGCGCGGCGTCGACACGGTCATCCGCGCCGCCATCGACCCGGCGGCCGGCGCGGTGCTCTCCTTCGGCCTGGCCGGCGCCCCCTCCCAGCTCCTGGGTGACATCGCACACCGCCTCATCCCGGCGACCGACCGCGACGTCGACGAACAGATCCGCTCCATCCGGGCCGCCCCGCTGCTCTTCGGCTGGCGCGGATCCCAGCCCGTGGACACCTCGTCGCTGGCCCAGCTGCTGCTGCGGGTCTCCCGGCTCGTCGACGACCACCCCGAGGTCGTCGGCGTCGACCTCGAACCGGTCGTCGTCGCCCCGCGGGGCCTGTCCGTCCTGGGAGCGTCCGTCCGGCTGGCCAGCCCGCCCGCCACCACCGACCTCGGCCCCCGCCGACTGCCCGCCTACTGACGCGCACCGGACGCGGGCGACCAGGAGGAGACACAAGAGGAGACAGGAGGAGACAAGGAGTCGCGGAACCGACGGCACGGGCCCGCACCCGCACGCACCGCACCGCCCGTGGCCGTGGCCATGCCTGTGCCCCCGGTCCCGCCCGCGCGGACGGCCTCCTGGTGGCCCCCGGTCCCGCCCGCGCGGACGGCCTCCGGGTGGCCCCCGGCCGCGTCCGGCCCGCCTCCGGGCCCGCGCGGTGCGCCGCTCGCACGCCGGTGCGGAATACCCCGTCCGACGCGTCCTGCTGCCCCCGCCACGCCCCGTAAGATGGATGCCATGGCTAAGACCGGTACGACGACCCAGGGGCTGCGCGCGGCGATCGAGCGCAGCGGCTATTACCCGGCCCTCGTGGCCGAGGCGGTGCAAGCCGCGGTCGGCGGCGAGCCGGTCGTGGCGTACCTGGTGCACCAGGAGACGACCTTCGACGCCAACGAGGTCCGCCGCCATGTGACCGTCCTGGTCCTCACCGACACCCGCTTCATCGTCAGCCACACCGACGAGCAGGCCGCCGACGCCACCTCGCCGTCCCCGTACGCCACCACCTCCACGGAGTCCGTCAAGCTCGGCCGGATCTCCTCGGTCGTGCTGAGCCGGGTGGTCGCCAATCCGGAGTCGTACACTCCGGGCCAGCTGCCCCGCGAGGTCGTCCTCACCATCGGCTGGGGCGCGGTCGCGCGCCTCGACCTGGAGCCCGCCACCTGCGGCGACCCCAACTGCGAGGCGGACCACGGCTACACCGGCTCCTCCACCGCCGACGACCTCTCGCTGCGGGTCAGTGAGGCGGGCGACGGCCCCGACTCGGTCCGCGAGACGCTCACCTTCGCCCAGGCGCTCTCCGAGGCCACCGCGGCCACCACCAGCACCCGCTGATGGTGTACACCGCCAACGCCTGGCCGGAACCCGAACCGCTCGACCCGCTGGCCGCGCCCCCGCCCGCCTACGGCACCGGCTCGCTCGCCGACCTGCTCCCCGCCATCGCCGCGGGACAGGGCCTGCCCGGCCTCGGCACGGCCATGGAACTCGCCCCCGCGGACCGTGTCTGCGTCTTCCTCATCGACGGCCTTGGCTGGGAACTGCTGCGCGCCCACCCCGATGAGGCACCGTTCCTCACCTCCCTCCTGGGGACGTCGTTCAACGGCAGCGGCCGTCCGCTCACCGCCGGTTTCCCCTCCACCACCGCCACCTCGCTCGCCTCGGTCGGCACCGGCCTGCCGCCGGGCGCCCACGGCCTGCTCGGCTACACCTGCGAGAACCCGGCGACCGGCGCCCTGATGAACCAGCTGCGCTGGCAGCCCTGGACCGACCCGTACACCTGGCAGCCGCACCCGACGGTCTTCCAGCAGGCCGACGCGGCGGGCATCCACACCTGCCAGGTGTCCGCGCCGCACTTCCAGCAGACGCCCCTCACCAAGATCGCCCTGAGCGGCGGGACGTTCCACGGCAGGCTCACCGGCGAGGAGCGCATGGACCTCGCCGCCCGGCAGCTCGCCGCCGGCGACCGCTCGCTGGTCTACACGTACTACGCCGAGGTCGACGGCAACGGGCACCGCTACGGCGTGAACTCCGACGCCTGGCGCGGCCAGTTGATGTACGTCGACCGCCTCGCGCAGCGGCTCGCCGAGCAACTCCCGCCGCGCAGCGCCCTGTACGTCACCGCCGACCACGGCATGATCGACATCCCCTTCGACCCCGACTCCCGGATCGACTTCGACGAGGACTGGGAACTGCGCGCCGGCGTACGCCTGCTGGGCGGCGAAGGACGCGCCCGGCACGTCTACGCCCACCCCGGTGCCGCCGCCGACGTGCTCGCCGTGTGGCGTGAGGTCGTCGGCGAGCAGATGTGGGTGGCGAGCCGCGACGAGGCCATCGCCGCCGGCTGGTTCGGGCCGCACGTCGACGACCGGGTCCGCGCCCGCATCGGCGACGTCGTGGCGGCGGCACACGCCGACATGGTGATCATCGCGAGCGAGCGTGAGCCCGGCGAATCGCAGATGACCGGCATGCACGGTTCGATGACCCCCGTGGAGCAGCTGGTTCCGCTCCTGGAAGTCCGCACCTGACCGCGTCACCACCCCGCCGCTTTGCCCGTACGAGCCCGAAAGGCCCGCAACTCCCCATGCCCGAGCTGGTGTTCTTCTCCGGAACGATGGACTGCGGAAAGAGCACCCTCGCTCTGCAGATCGAGCACAACCGCTCGGCCCGCGGGCTGCAGGGCCTGATCTACACCCGTAACGACCGGGCCGGCCACGGCAGGCTCTCCTCCCGCCTCGGGCTGGTCACGGAAGCCGTCGAGGCGGCCGACGACATGGACTTCTACACCCACGTCGTCGGCCGTCTCAGCTCCGGCGGCCGGGTCGACTACGTCATCGCCGACGAGGCCCAGTTCCTCGCCCCCGAACAGGTCGACCAGCTCGCCCGGGTCGTCGACGACCTCGCACTGGACGTCTTCGCGTTCGGCATCACCACCGACTTCCGCAGCAAGCTCTTCCCCGGCTCCCAGCGCCTGGTCGAACTGGCCGACCGGATAGAGGTACTTCAGGTCGAGGCGCTCTGCTGGTGCGGCGCGCGGGCCACGCACAACGCCCGCACGGTCGGCGGCCGGATGGTCGTCGAAGGCGCCCAGGTCGTCGTCGGCGATGTCGACAACCGGCAGGCGGACGTCGGCTACGAGGTGCTGTGCCGGCGCCACCATCGCCGCCGCCAGACCTCGGCGACCGCCCACGCCGCCGCCCTCTCCCCGGACGTCCTCCCGGTCGACGCGTCCCGGTAGGGCCCCGTCAGGCGGCCGGCTGGACGAGCGTGAAGACGGCGCCCTCGCTGTCGGCGGCCACTGCCAGCCGCCCGTGGGCGGAGTCCCGGGGCGCGTGCAGCACCTGCCCGCCCAGCTCGACGACCCGCCGCGCCGCGGTGTCGGTGTCCGGGACGGCGAAGTACGTCATCCAGTGCGCACCGCGGTCCTGCGGCAGCGCCTGCCCCACGCCGTGGATACCGGCCACCGCCTGCCCGTCGAGGTACAGGGTCAGGTAGTCGAAGTCCGCCGAGACCACGGCCTGCGAGGTGTAGCCGAAGACGTTCTCGTAGAACGGGCCGACCGCACGGGTTTCCTGGGTGACCAGTTCGTTCCACACCGGGGTGCCCGGCTCGCCGACGGCGGCCGTGCCGGTCATCGTTCTCCCTTGCCTGATGCCGAAGACCGCGCCCTGCGGGTCGACGGCGATCGCCATCCGGCCGGCGTCGTCCGCGTCCAGCGGCCCGACCCCCACCGTCCCGCCGCAGCAGCGGATCTGTTCGGCGGTCGCGTCCGCGTCGTCACTGGCCAGATAGGTGGTCCAGGCGCCTGGCAGTTGCCGGTCCGGCGCCAGTTCGCCGAGTCCCGCCACCTCCCTCCCGTTGATGAACGCCCTGGCGTACGGCCCCAAGTGCTGCGGGCCCGGTCGGAACTCCCAGTCGAAAAGCGCGCCGTAGAACTCCTGCGTCGCGGACAGACTGTGTGCCATGAGGCTCACCCAGCAGGGTGCGCCGGACATCCGCCGAGTCGCTGCCTCGGTCGTCATCGTCACTCTCTCCTCGGACCATTGGGATGGTGGCCATGTGTGTGGGGGGATGGGTGCAAGACCCGAGCAGATGCTCGCACCAGGTGACCCACCGTGCGCCCCGGCCGCGCCGTTGCTGCCGGGTTCGTGCGGGAGAATGACCGTTTTTGCCGGTGCACATCCGGTTCGGCGGCCGAACCGGCCGACGCAACTCCGTCATACGCAGGGTGGGCACCCGCCTTCTGTACGTAGCCGTCTCTACGCAAGGATGCGACCCATGAATCACCTCATCACCGCTCCCGAACTCGCGAACACGTTGTCGACGGGCACACCGCCCGCCCTCCTGGACGTCCGCTGGCAGCTCGGCGGCCCGCCCGGCCGCTCGCAGTACGCGACAGGACACCTGCCCGGCGCGGTCTACGTCGACCTCGACACGGAACTGGCCGGGCCCCCGGGAGCCGACGGCCGCCACCCGCTGCCGGATCCCACGGACTTCGCCGACGCCATGCGGGCGGCCGGCGTCCGCGGTGACCGCCCCGTGGTCGTGTACGACGCCGGGCAGGGCTGGGCCGCGGCCCGCGCCTGGTGGCTGCTGCGCTGGGCCGGTCACCCCGATGTGCGGGTGCTGGACGGCGGGTTGGCCTCCTGGACGGCGTCGGGAGCCACTCTGACGAGTGAGATTCCGGTACCGACCGCCGGTGACTTCACCCCCGCGCCGGGCGCACTGCCGGTGCTGACGGCGGACGAGGCCGCCGCACTGGCACGAACCGGCGTCCTCCTGGACGCACGCGCCGCCGAACGCTACCGGGGCGACGTCGAGCCCATCGACCGCGTCGGCGGTCACATCCCGGGCGCGGTCAGCGCACCCACGACCGAGAACGTCACCGAGGACGGCACCTTCCGCGGCACCGGTGCCCTCGCGGCGCGCTTCGCGGCACTGGGTGCCAAGGACGGCACCGAGGTCGGTGTCTACTGCGGTTCCGGCGTCTCCGCCGCCCACGAGGTGCTCGCCCTGGCGGTCGCCGGCATCCCGGCCGCGCTGTACGTCGGGTCGTGGAGCGCCTGGTCGTCCGACGCGTCCCGCCTGGTGGCCACCGGCGGCCTGCCCGGCTGAACCGCACCGCACAGCCGAACCGCCCGCCCCGTACGGCACGGGGCGGGCGGTCTCGCGCGGGTGCGGCGTCTCGCTATTCGGGCTTCTTGCGCCGGGTGCCGAAGACGATCTCGTCCCAACTGGGTACCGCGGCACGGCGTCCCGGCCGGACACCGTCGGCCTCGGCCTGCCGGTCGGTCGTCCCGGTCAGCCGGTCACGGTGGCCGGCGACGGCCCGCGGCATCAGCACGTCGGCGTACGCGGAGCCGGCACCTGCGCTGGCCGCAGGCGCGGCCGGCTCCTCGACCTCGTCCTCTTCCGGCTCGTCGATGGGCGGCGCCTTGACGGCCTCCGGCACGACCATGTCGCCGCGGAAGCTGGGCACCGCCTCCAGCAGGCTGGTCAGCGAGTCCCGCTCGCGTTCCCCGACGGCTTCCTCGGAAACCCGTGGCTCGGCCTCCTCCTCGGCCGGAGCGGTACGTTCCGCGCGCTCGCGGTCCGGCATCTGCCGGTCCAGAGCACGGTCCAGCGGCCGGTCACGCGGCAGCCGCGCGATCCGGGGCACGAAGGGGAAGCTCGGTTCGGGAGTGTCGTCGGCCTCACCGATCAGCGCCCGCGCCTCGTCGTCCACGGCCTGGACGAGCCGCCGCGGCGGGTCGTACGTCCAGCTCGCGGAGTGCGGCTCGGCGGCGACGCGGTAGACCAGCAGCACTTCCCAGGTGCCGTCGTCCCGGCGCCAGGAGTCCCACTGGGCACTGTCCTTGTCGGCGCCGCGCAGCGACAGGCGCTCGGCGACCGCCTCGCCGAGCTGCGGCCCGGTGTTCTCGCCGGGGCGTCGCACGGGGGTCTTGCGGGCGCGTTCGGCCATGAAGGCGCGCTCGGCGAGTACCGGGCCTTCGAAGCGGCGTACCCGCTCGACCGGGATGCCGGCGAGCTGGGCGACTTCCTCCGCGGAAGAGCCGGCTCTTATACGCGCCTGGATGTCCCGCGGCCTGAGGTGGCTCTCGACCTCGATCTCGATCTGGCCGAGACGCGCACGGTCGTTGCGGACGGCGGCGCGCAGCCGCTCGTCGATCGGAAGCGTGTACTCGGTGCTGTCCGCAGCTTTGAGCACCAGCCGTGTGCCGTCGTTGGAGACGGCCACGACACGCAGTTCGGGCATGGGGACCTCCCGGGTGGTGCCTGCCGACGTCACGTGCGTCGCTGCTTCCGCTAGTCGAGTGTGGCCTGCCCGGGTGCAGCCTGCCACAACATTGCCGAGTTGCCCGGCGTGTCGGACCTTGGCCCGTAAACGCCGTGGTGACACGGTTACCTGTTCGCAACGCTCGGTGACCGTACCGCCTGCCCTGGGACCGATCACCCGTGCCGAGCAGCGGCGCCCCAGGGCGGGTGCCGCCTGTAGGGCCCCTTCCCGTGAGTCCGGGCAGCCGGACGGGATCCCGGGGCCAGGGCTCGCCACAGTACTCCATTCGGGCCACTGAGGTGCACCGCCGCGCCGCTGAAGTTCTGGTGCGGAAACGGAGTTGGGTCGCCTTGTCGATCTCTCTACCGCGACCACGGGTGGCAAGGTTCACAGAATCTCCAGATCCGGAACTAATCACTTCGCCCAAAAGTTCCTTACCTGCGCAAGGTGGAGCGAAAATGTCGATCAAGGGCTGGAGATGGACGAAAAAACCGAAAGCGACGCGAAGAAAAAAGAGAAACGGATCGACCTGAGCGTGCCTCAGGTCGCGGGCAGTGCTCTCGCGGCGGCGATCGCCGCCTTCCTCGCGGGTCAGCTCGGCGTCTACGGAACCATCATCGGCGCGGGTGTGGTCAGCGTCGTGGCCACGACAGGCGGCTCGGTCTTCCAGCATCTGTTCCGGCGGACAGGGGAGCAGCTCAAGGAGGCGAAGGTCACCACCCGGCCCAAGCCGCGGCGCACCGCCGACACGCGCCCCGCCCCTCGGGGCGCACCGCAGGCCGACGCCACGACGGTGCTCCCGACGTTCGACAGGCAGGGCGCCGAGGACGAGGTCACCTCCGTCGCCGCCCGCCGGTCCGGCTCCGGCGCGGCTCCCGGCAACGACCGTACGCAGCTGCTGCGACGGGCCGACGCCACCCGGCCGTCCGCCGATGACGACGCGGCGACCCGGATGCTGCGGGCCGCCGGCACGGACGCGACCCGCGCGCTGCGGAAGACGGACGGCGCCGACGCGGGCCGCGCCACCGACCGTACGCAGCTGGTGCCGCGGCTCGACGACCACACCATGGCGCTCGGCCGGGCGGACGCCCCGGACGTGCGCGGCGGCGCGGGTCCGGCGGTTCCGGGCACCGATGAGGTCAGCACCGCGACGTACGGCACCCGGCTGCGGGGCTGGCGGCGGCCGGCGCTCGCCACGCTCGGCATCTTCGTGCTCTCCATGGGCGTGGTCACCGGCGTCGAACTGATCACGGGGGAGGCCACGAGCGGCGGTCAGGGCACCACCCTGGGCAACCTCACCCGCACCGGCAGCTCTCACCAGCACGCCCCCGAGACGTCGCAGACGCCCGACCCGGGGCAGTCCGACGACACCGGCACGGGACACGGCCACGGCAGCACCGGCCCCACCCCGGACCCCACCAGCTCCGGTGACACCGGCAAGGGAACGGGCAGCGGCACCGGCAAGGAGACGCCGACGCCGACCGCCACCCCATCCGACGGCGGCACACCCTCGACGGGCCCCACCACAAACCCGGACCCCAGCGCATCGACGGGCGACGGCAGCGGCACCGGCGACGGATCCACCGGCCAGAGCGAGCAGGACCGGCAGAGCGGCCAGTCCGCCACGCAGCCGCCGGCGCCCGACGCCTCCTGACCCGCACCCCCTGCACCACGGCCGCGGTCCGGCACCCTCCCCGGGTACCGGACCGCGGCCGTACTGCGTCAGGAGCCGAGCACCCGCCGCAGGTAGCCGTTGCCGAACCGGCGCTCCGGATCCAGCCGGTCGCGCACCGCGGTGAACGCGTCGAACCGCGGATAGACGCCCGCCAGGTACTCGGCGTCGCGGGTGTGCAGCTTGCCCCAGTGCGGGCGACCCGCGTACGCCGTCATGATCCGCTCGACGGCCGCGAAGTACGCCTGGTGCGGCGTGCCGCGGTACATGTGCACCGCGAGGTAGACGGTGTCGCGGCCGGACGCGGTCGACAGCGGTAGGTCGTCGGCCGGCGCGGTCCGCACCTCCACCGGGAAGCTGACCTTGAAGCGGCACCGCTCGACGAGCGTCTTCAGCTCCCGCAGCGCCTCGGCCGCGGCGGTCCGGGGCAGCGCGTACTCCATCTCCAGGAACCGCACCCGCCGAGGCGAGGTGAAGACCTTGTACGGGATGTCGGTGTACGTACGGGCCGACAGGGCGCGGCTGGAGACCTTCGCGATACCGGGGACCGCCGCGGGCACGGCCCGGCCGACGGAGCAGGCGACCTGGAAGACCCCGTTGGACAGCAGCTCGTCCTCGATCCAGCCGCTGACTCTGCCGGGCGGCGCGGCCGGGCCCTGGCTGCGGTTGTTGCGCTTGGTGTTGCAGCTGCCGGTGTGCGGGAACCAGTAGAACTCGAAGTGCTCGTTCTCAGCGACCAGTTCGTCGAAGCGGCCGGTCACCTCGTCGAAGCTCATCGGCTCCTCGCGGGCGGTCAGCAGGAACTCCGGCTCCACGGCGAACGTCAGCTCGCTGACCACGCCCAGGGCGCCGAGGCCCAGCCGGGCCGCGTCGAAGACGTCCGGGTTCTCCTTCGCGGAGCAGCGGAGCACCGAGCCGTCGGCGGTGACCAGTTCCAGGGCGGTGATCTGGGCGGCGAGCGAGGCGGAGTCGCGTCCGGTGCCGTGGGTGCCGGTGCTGGTGGCGCCGGAGACGGTCTGCTCCATGATGTCGCCCATGTTGGTCAGCGACAGTCCGTGCGCGGCCAGAGTCCGGTTGAGATGTACGAGGGGCGTCCCCGCGGCGACGGTCACCGTTCCTGCCGTCCGGTCGATCGTGCGCACACCGGTCAGCCGGTCCGGGCGCACCAGCAGCCCGTCGGTGGCGGCTGCCGAGGTGAAGGAGTGGCCGGTGCCGACCGCCTTGACGGTCAGTCCGTCGTCGACGGCGGTGCGGACGGCGGTCGCCAACTCCTCGGTGCTGGAGGGGGTCACGGTGCGGGCGGGGCGGGTGGTGACGTTGCCCGCCCAGTTGCGCCACGGCCCTCCCGAGCCGCGTCCTCCCGAGCCGCCGGCGGCGTTGCTGGCTGCCATGGTGACGTCCCCTCCCTCCGCACGGGCGGTCCCACGGACCGCCGTTGGTGTGAGCTGAGCTGAGCGCATGATGCCAGTCACCGCAGGCCCGTCCCGGTGGGGTGACGGGAATCACATGACCAGGGAATCGGCGGTAATCGCCCGGCTCCGGGACATGTCACACCGACTGCGCGGCGATTACGTCCGCCAGGAGGCGGGTGGGTTCACACGGGCTGCAAGGAGGTGGGTTGGTTCACGCGAGTCGCCAGGAGGTGGGCTGCGGTGTCGATGGCTGCGGCGACTGCGGCGACTGCGATGCCGCGATGACTGTCGCGTCGCGGGCGGTCGTGAGCCCGCAGGAGCCGCAAGGGGGCGGTTGGTTGCTGTCGTCCGCCCGAGGCGGGTGGGTGTGGGTGGCCCGCAAGGAGGCGGTTGGTTTACGTGAGCCTCCCGAGGGCGGCTGGCTTCCGGTGGTTCTCCAGGAGGCGGCTTGGTGCACGTGGCCCACGCAGCGTGGCTCACAAGGGGCAGCTTGGTTCGGGTGGGCCGCAAGGAGGCGGCTGGTTTCAGGAGGCCACCCGGGGGGCGGCCTCCTGCGTGTGGTTACCGCACCCGTTCCCCGTCGGGCCGTTCGTCCTGCGGGGCGGGGCCGCCCCGTTCCGCGATGATGGTGACCGCCGGCTGCGCACCCGCGGCCCCCGGGCGGAGCCTGCGGAATCCGACGAGCGCCACCACCGCGGCGAGCACACCCGCCACGCACGGCACCAGGTAGCCCCGGCCCGCGCCCGCGGCGTCCACGACCCAGCCGCCCGCCGATGAGCCCAGCGCGACACCCACCGCGAGACCGGTGCTCGTCCACGTCATGCCTTCGGTCAGCTTCGCCCGCGGTACGTGTTCCTCGACCAGCGCCATCGTCGTCACCATCGTCGGCGCGACCGACAGACCCGCCACGAACAGCGCCACCGCCAACAGCGGCAGCGACCCCACCAGTTGCAGCGGCACCATGCTCACCGCCATCACGCACAGCCCCGCCACCCACCGGCGGGACGGATGCCCCTTGAGGTGCAGCAGCCCGAACACGGCGCCCGCCAGGCACGAGCCGAGCGCGTAGACCGACAGCACCAGACTGGCGGCCCCCTTGTGGCCCTTCTCCTCCGCGAACGCGACGGTCACCACGTCGATCGCCCCGAAGATCGCACCGGTGGACACGAACGTCGCCACCAGCACCTGCAGCCCCTTGGACCGCAGCGCCGACCCCTTGGCGTGCTGCTCACGCGGCTGCGGCACCGGCTCCGTCGCCCGCTGCGCCGTCAGCCAGAACACCCCGGCCACCAGGAAGAGAGCCGCCAGCAGCGGCCCGGACTCCGGGAACCACACCGTGCACAGCCCGATCGACAGGATCGGGCCGAAGATGAAGCAGCACTCGTCGACGATCGATTCCCAGGAGTACGCGGTGTGCAGCTCGCGCGGTGAGCCGCGGTACAGCTCCGCCCAGCGCGCCCGGATCATCGACCCCACACTCGGCACACAGCCCGCGGCGGCTGCGAAGACGAACAGCGTCCAGTCCGCCCACCGTTGCTGCGCGCTGACCAGCAGCCCGGCGACCGCGGCGACCGACACCAGCGTCGCCGGGCGCAGCACCGGACGCTGGCCGTACCTGTCCACCAGCCGGGAGATCTGCGGTCCGAACAGCGCGGCGGACAGCGCGAGGGTCGCGGAGAGCGCGCCCGCCAGGCCGTAACGGCCGGTCAGCTGGGACACCATCGTGACCACGCCGATGCCCAGCATCGACAGCGGCATCCGGCCCAGGAGCCCGGCGGCGGAGAAGGACTTGGTACCGGGCGGGCCGAAGATGGCGCGGTAGGGACTGGGCAACGGGGGGCGCTCCGCCGGATGAGGACCGAAGATCGGTAAGGAACGAACAGGGCCGATACAGCTTACGGGGACCGGAGAGCGCCCGCCTCCGATTTTCCGGCCGTCCGCGTACGGCCCGCGACACCCGCGCGGGCAGCCGCCCCCGCGCCCCGTTCGCACGCTCCCGGCCGACGGGGAGCGGGACCTGCCCGCCGTTCCCGAGGGAAGAGTGGGAGGATCGATGACATGCCCGAACAGTACGATTCCCGTCCTTACGACGCCCTGCTGCTGCTCTCCTTCGGTGGCCCCGAAGGCCCCGACGACGTCGTCCCGTTCCTGGAGAACGTCACCCGCGGGCGCGGCATCCCCCGCGAGCGGCTCAAGGAGGTGGGGCAGCACTACTTCCTGTTCGGGGGAGTCAGCCCCATCAACGCCCAGAACCGGCAGCTGCTCGACGCGCTGCGCAAGGATTTCTCCGCGCACGGCCTGGACCTGCCCGTCTACTGGGGCAACCGCAACTGGGCGCCCTACCTGACGGACACCCTGCGCGCCATGGTGCGCGACGGCCACCGCCGCATCGCCGTCCTGGCGACCAGCGCCTACGCCTCGTACTCGGGCTGCCGCCAGTACCGCGAGAACCTCGCCGACGCGCTCGCCACCCTGAAGGCGGAGGGCCTGCCCGTCCCGCAGGTCGACAAGCTCCGGCACTACTTCAACCACCCGGGCTTCATCCGGCCGATGGTCGACGGCGTCCTCGCCTCCCTCGCCGACCTGCCCGAGGACGCGCGCGCCGGCGCCCACCTCGCCTTCACCACGCACTCCATCCCCACCGCGGCGGCCGACACCTCGGGCGCCCCCGCGGACCACACCAGCGACGGCGAGGGCGGCGCCTACGTCGCCCAGCACCTGGCCGTGGCCCGGGTGATCGCGGACGCGGTGCGCGAGGAGACCGGCATCGACCACCCCTGGCAGCTCGTCTACCAGTCGCGCAGCGGCGCCCCGCACATCCCGTGGCTGGAACCCGACATCTGCGACCACCTCGAAGAGCTGCACGGCTCCGGCGTCCCGGCCGTCGTGATGGCCCCCATCGGCTTCGTCTCCGACCACATGGAGGTCAAGTACGACCTCGACACCGAGGCCACCGCCAAGGCCGCGGAGCTGGGCCTGCCGGTCGCCAGGTCGGCGACCGTCGGTGCCGACCCGCGCTTCGCCGCCGCCGTCCGTGACCTCGTCCTGGAACGCGCCGCCACCGAGCGCGGTCGCACGCCGGAGCGCTGCGCCCTGGGCGCACTCGCCGCCTCGCACGACCTGTGCCCGGTCGGCTGCTGCCCGGCGCGCGCCCCCCGCCCGGCCGCCGCCGGCGCCGACTGGCGGGGCCCCGCCGAAGCCCCGGTGTAACGGCACCCTCCCCGGCACCGCACCGATCAGCCCGAACCCCGCCCGACCACCGCTCGCCCGAGCAAGGAGCACCGTGTCCGATCCGCTGTACGACGAACTTCTCCAGCTGGCACTCGAAGCCGCCCGCCGCGCCGGGCAGTTGCTGCGCGACGGCCGGCCCGCCGACCTCGGCGTGGCCGCCACGAAGACCAGCCCCATCGACGTCGTCACCGAGATGGACCTCGCCTCCGAGAAGCTGATCACCGAATTCCTCGCCGAGCGCCGCCCGCACGACGGCTTCCTGGGCGAGGAGGGCGCCAGCGTCGAGGGCAGCAGCGGCGTGCGCTGGGTCATCGACCCCGTCGACGGCACCGTCAACTACCTGTACGGGCTGCCCTCCTGGGCGGTGTCCATCGCCGCGGAGAAGGACGGCGAGACCGTCGCGGGAGTGGTCGCGGCGCCCCTGCGCGGCGAGACCTACCACGCCGTGCTCGGCGGCGGCGCGTTCAACAACGGCGAGCGCATCCGCCACCGGCCCGCGCCGCCGCTCTCCCAGGCGCTGGTCGGCACCGGCTTCGGCTACCTCGCCGAGCGCCGCGCCGCCCAGGCCGATGTGGTGCGCACCCTGGTGCCGCAGGTCCGTGACATCCGCCGGGGCGGCTCGGCGGCGATCGACCTGTGCGACGTGGCCTGCGGTCGCCTGGACGCCTACTACGAGCGCGGCCTGAACCCGTGGGACCTGGCGGCCGGCGACCTCATCGCCCGCGAGGCGGGCGCGCTCACCGGAGGCCGGCCGGGCGACCCGCCCTCCCACGAGCTGACCGTCGCCGCGTCGCCGGAACTGTTCGGGACGCTCCAGCCGCTGCTGGAGGACCTGGGCGCCTGGCACGACTGACCGGCACGCGGCACGGCGGCGCCCCGGCACCCTTCACGGGTACCGGGGCGCACTTCCGTATACGGGCCGGTCGTCAGGCGCTCGCGGCGCTGACCTCCACGCCGTGCTCGGTGGCCAGGCGCTGGAGGTCCTCGAGTTCCGCCTGTTCGACCTCCGCGAGGAAGTCGTCGCCCGCCGCGCGAGCACGGTCCAGGTCGGCTTCGGTGTTCCTTATGCGCTGCAGAATTCCTGCGGTGAACGCGTCCATGGTGCGCCCCCTCGTCGTGGGTCGGGTGGCACGGGGTGTGCCGACGGGTGGGTCGATCACGGCATGGTCCCTGTGGACGGGTCGGTGGTGGACGCCGTCCAGGGCGTGATCGCGGGTGTGCAGTCGTCCTCCCCGCGGGCAACCTCAGGGAAACCTCAACCGGCCCGGGAATCCTGCCCATCGGGCCTCCGACGCCCCTCCGCAACCCCCTTACCGCCGGTTTATGGCTCTTCGGGGCAGGATGGAAGGGCTCTGAGACATTGTTGTGCCCTGCCTGGCGGGGCCCTGGGGAAGGAATTGCGACGTGCGTGTTCTCGTCGTCGAGGACGAGCAGCTGCTCGCCGATGCGGTGGCCACCGGACTACGCCGGGAGGCCATGGCCGTCGACGTGGTCTACGACGGCGCTGCCGCCCTGGAGAGAATCGCGGTCAACGACTACGACGTCGTCGTTCTGGACCGCGATCTTCCGCTCGTGCACGGCGACGACGTCTGCCGCCGGATCGTCGAGCTGGGGATCGCCACCCGCGTCCTGATGCTCACCGCGTCCGGCGACGTCAGCGACCGCGTCGAGGGCCTGGAGATCGGCGCGGACGACTACCTTCCGAAGCCGTTCGCCTTCACCGAGCTGACCGCCCGGGTGCGGGCCCTGGGACGCCGTACGACCGTCGCCCTGCCGCCCGTCCTGGAGCGGGCCGGAATCAAGCTCGACCCCAATCGCCGCGAGGTTTTCCGCGACGGCAGGGAGGTCCAGCTCGCCCCGAAGGAATTCGCGGTGCTGGAGGTGCTGATGCGCAGCGAGGGCACGGTCGTCTCGGCCGAGCAGCTCCTGGAGAAGGCATGGGACGAGAACACCGATCCCTTCACCAATGTCGTCCGCGTCACCGTCATGACGCTGCGCCGCAAGCTCGGTGAGCCCGCGGTGATCGTCACCGTCCCCGGTTCGGGATACCGGATCTGACCGCCGATGCCCTCGATGCCTTCCTTCTCGAAAGCGGCGCCCCAGCAGCCGCCCACACCGCCCAAGCCCACCTGGGATCCCAAGCCGGTCAACGTCCGGCCCTTCCCCTGGCTGCGCCCCACCATCCGGATACGGCTCACGCTGCTGTACGGCGGCATGTTCCTGATGGCCGGAATCGTGCTGCTGACGATCATCTACATCCTGGCGGCCGACGCTCTGGGCACGGGCAACCAACTGCCCTTCAAGATCGACGGGGCGCGCGATCTGAGCGTCTCCAGCGCCACCTGCCCCGGACTGTCCGCCGTGGGCACCATCGACCAGCTCAACCACGCGACCGCCGAATGCCTCCAGCATCAGCGCGCGCTCGCCCTCAACACCCTGCTCAATCGTTCTCTGCTGGCGTTGCTGGGGTTGACGATTGTGGCGTTCGCGTTCGGTTATGCGATGGCGGGGCGGGTGCTGTCGCCGTTGGGGCGGATCACGCGTACGGCGCAGCGGGTGGCTGGTTCGGATCTGCATCGTCGGATCGAGTTGGGTGGTCCTGATGATGAGTTG
>NZ_JBITJM010000028.1:0-63852 GCF_044460025.1 Streptomyces sp. NPDC050161
GGGCGGGGGGGGGGGGGGGGGGGTGGGGGGGGGGGGGGGGGTGGGGGGTGGGGGGGGGGGGGGGGGTGGGGGGGGGGGGGGGGGGGGGGTGGGGGGGGGGGGGGGGGGGGGGGGGGGTGTGGGGGGGGGGGGGGTGGGGGGGTTGGGGGGGGGGGGTGGGGGGGGGGGCCCCTCCCCCTCCCTCCCCCCCCCCGCCCCACCCCCTCAGCTGATCACCAGCGGCTCGCCGCCTCAGACCTTCAGATACCGCAGCGCGAAGTCGAGCTCCAGGCGGACCTGCTTGATGCGCTCCTCCACGACGAGGGAGCCGTGCCCGGCGTCGTAGCGGTACACCTCGTGCGGGTGGCTGCGCTGCTCCAGCCGCTCGACGTAGTTCTCCACCTGCCGGATCGGGCACCTCGGGTCGTTGACACCGGCGGAGATGTAGACCGGCGCCCGTACCGCGTCCACGTACGTCAGCGGCGACGACGCCTCGAAACGCTCCGGCACCTCTTCCGGAGTGCCGCCCAGCAGCGTCCGGTCCATCGCCTTGAGCGCTTCCATCTCGTCGTTGTACGCCGTCACGTAGTCCGCCACCGGCACCGCGGCCAGGCCCAGTGCCCACGCCTCGGGCTGTGCGCCGAGGCCCAGCAGCGTCAGGTAGCCGCCCCACGAACCGCCGGCCAGCACCAGCCGCTCCGGGTCCGCCAGGCCCGAGGACACGGCCCACTCGCGCACCGCGGCGATGTCCTCCAGCTCGATCAGGCCGATGCGGTGCTTGAGCGCGTCCGTCCAGGCACGGCCGTAGCCCGTCGAACCGCGGTAGTTGACCCGGACGACCGCGAATCCGTGGTCCACCCAGGCCGCCGGGGACGAGGCGAACGCATCGCTGTCGTGCCAGGTCGGGCCACCGTGGATGTCGAACACCGTCGGGAAAGGGCCCTCGCCGGCCGGCCGCTGCACCAGCGCGTGGATACGGCCGCCGGGGCCCTCCACCCAGGTGTCCGTCACCGGCACCGACGCGGGTGCCTTCATCCCGGGCGGGTCGAGCACGACCTTCCCGCTCGTCGAGCGGACCTCCGGCGGCTGAGCGGCCGACGACCACAGGAACTCCACGGCCCCGTCCGGCCTGGCCGTCGCGCCGGACACCGTGCCCGTCGGCGTCTCGACCCGCGTCAGCGGCCCCTCAGCGCCTGCTTCGCCCGCACCGGACGCAGCAGCGGCACCGGATACGGCAGCGGCACCGGATACGGGTGCCTCCCCGGCCACTCCGGAAGCGGTCAGGCCGTATCGCCACAGCTCACTGCGCGCCTGGTACTCGTGCTCGATCAGCAGTGCCGAACCGTCCGGGTACCAGTCGGCCCCGACATCACCGGGCAGATCGATGGCCAGCGCGGTTTCCACTCCGGTCAGCGGATCCCAGATCATCGGCTCCCAGCGGCCCCGCCGCTGATGCCCGACCAGCAGCCTGGCATCGCCGTCGACCGGCGCGAAACCCATCACCGACAGGCCAAGCTCCTCGGTGCCGCCCTTGGTGTCGTCCAGCTCGGCGACCGTCGAACCGTCCGGTCGCACCACACGGATCGCGGAGTGCATCGCATCGCCGTGCTCGGTGTGCTCGATCGCGATGAGCGAGCCGTCGTGCGAGAGGTCACCGACACCCGCCGATTCGTGGTGACGGTAGATCTCCAGCGGCGGCTCCCCGGGCCGGACCACATGGACCGTCGAGCCCTCCTCGTCGGTGGAGCGGCCGACCACCGCGGATCCGTCCCGCCCGATCGCCAGGCCCCCGGGGTACGAGGCTTCCAGCCCCGGCGTGGCCGGCTCGTCCGCGCCGCCGCCGAACGGCTGCCGCATCCAGACGCCGAATTCATCGCCGTCGGTGTCGGAGAACCACCAGATCCACTCGCCATCCGGAGACAGCGTGCCGTCCGTCGTGCCGTTCGGCCGGTCGGTGGCCTGGCGCTGCGCACCGGTCGCCCGGTCCCATGCGTACAGCTCGAAGGTGCCCGTCGCGTTGGAGACGAACAGGGAACGGTCCGGAGCGTCCTCGGCCCAGTCCGGCAGCCCGACCCGCGGGGCACGGAACCGCTTCTCCCAGTCCGGCATGCCGGATCCGGTGACATCGGCGGTGCGGGATCCGGCAGGGGCGGACACCGCGCGGGTGCCGTGCGGCGCACGGGGATTCTGCGGGTCGGTCGGGTCGGTGGCGTGGTCGGCGCCTGTGGTCTCGTCAGTCATGGCCCCATTCTGCGCCCGGTCGCGAAAATTCCGTTGGCGAGGGCGTTCGCCTGTGGATAACTTCTCGGCATGGGGATACAGACGGGTCCTGAAGACTGGCGTGAGGCCAACCGCGCCATGTGGGACGAGCGCGTTCCCATCCACCGGGCGAGCGACTACTACGACCACGAGGGGTTCTGCCGCGGCCGGGACACCCTTCGCGATTTCGAGGTGGCCGAGGTCGGCGACGTGACCGGCCGCACCCTCCTGCATCTCCAGTGCCACTTCGGCCAGGACACCCTCTCGTGGGCCCATCGTGGCGCCGCCCACGTCGTCGGCCTGGACTTCTCCGAGCCAGCCATCGATGCCGCCCGCGAGACCGCCGCCGAACTCGGATACGGCCCGGACCGCGCGTCGTTCGTGGCCGCCGACGTCTACGACGCCGCCGAGGCCGTCCCGGACTCCTCCTACGACATCGTCTACACCGGGATCGGAGCCCTGAACTGGCTGCCGGATATCGTCCGATGGGCGGAAACGGCAGCCTCGCTCGTCGCCCCCGGAGGCTTCCTCTACCTCGCCGAATTCCACCCGCTGTGCGATGCCCTGGACGAAGAAACGGGTTCGCGCCTCACGTACGACTACTTCAGCCGCGACGCGTGGGTGGAGGAAACCCCCGGCACCTACACGGACTTCGACGCGCCCACGGTGAACAACCGCAGCGTCGAGTGGCAGCACCCGCTGGGTGACGTCGTCAGCGCGGTGGCCGCCGCCGGGCTGCGCATCGATTTCCTGCACGAGCACGACATGACGATGTTCCAGCGCTTCGCGGCCCTCCAGCGCGGCGACGACGGCTTCTACCGTCCTCCCTCCGACCGCCCCCGTATGCCTCTCATGTACTCCCTGAAGGCCACCCGCCCTGCGTGACGCCCGCCCCCCCCGCCGCCGTCGGCCACGGCATGGCTGCACGGCTGCACGGCTGATCTGACGCACTGCTCCGGCCAGTTGTCCGGATCGATGCAATGGGTGCCTCGGGTGCTCCGGTATTCCTGCCCGGAACCGTCAACTCCCGTCCTGATGTGCCGTTTTGCGGAGGAAGGCCGCTATGAGCTGGAGCCACTCGTCGGGTCGTTCCGAGAAGGGCAGGTGGCCGGTGGCGAGTTCGGCCAGCTCAGCGCCGGCGATGCCGGCGGCGACCGTGCGGTGCAGAGCGGGGCTCACCAGGAGGTCTTCCGTGGTGGAGACGACGAGGGTCGGAACGGAGACGCGAGCGAGGTCCGCGCGGACGTCGATACGAGCGGTCAACTCCGCGTGTTCGGCCGTGCCCGGTGGGAGGGTCTGCGCTGCGGCATGCAGGACGGCGCCCAGATCGTTGGCGGGGACCGCCTCCAGCGCCGACGGGCTCAGCGTCGCCAGAATGAGGAAAGACGCCAACTGTGCGTGGTCACCGGAGACATGGAGATCTCGCCAGAGGTTGGCGGAGAGGCGCAGTCGTGCATCCGGTTGGGCGAACGGCGCGGTCAGGAGGAGTGCCGCGACCCGCTCGGGGTGCCGGGTCGCGGCGCGAAGGGCGACGGCCGTGCCCACGGAGTAACCGGCCACCGCGAAGGAACCCAAACCCTCGGCCACGCCGGCGGCGACGACCTGGTCGGCCAACTCGTCGAGAGAGAGCGGGGATGTGGCGCGAGGCGTGTTGCCCGTGCCGGGGTAGTCGACGCCGACGACGGTGTGCTCGGCAGCGAGCCCGTTGAGGATCGGGCCGTAATTGGCCGCGATGCTTCCGCCGGCCCCATGGGCGAGCAGAAGCCCCGGGCCCGAGCCGCGGACGGTGCGGGCGAAGGTCGGTTCAGGCAGTGCGAGTTCAGACATGAGACAGCCCCCGTGTTTGTGTAGCGAACGTTATGAAATGAACCGTAGCATATTTTTTATCGAGCGCTACATAATTCACTCGTCCGGGGTGGGGGAGGGGTGAGGACTGCCGTGTTCCCGCCCCCCTCCACCCCGCCCTGCGGCTGCCCCGGGCGAGGTTCGACCCGCCTCGTCCGGGGCGGGCCCCCGGGCGGCTAGCCGGTCACGCGGGCCAAGGAAAAGCCGTCGTACCCCTTGCTGCCCACGGTCTGTAGCGCGGTGGCAGTCAACTTCGGGTGTGCGGCGGTGAGTTCGAGGAAGCTGCGTACGCCCTGGATCGTCGGGTTGCTGCTGTCGGAGTCGATGACCTCGCCCCCGCGTACGACGTTGTCGCCGACGATCAGGCTTCCGGGGCGGGTGAGTTGGAGGGCCCGCTCCAGGTAGTGCGGGTTGTTCGGCTTGTCGGCGTCGATGAAGACCAGGTCGAACGGCTCGGTGTCCTCGCCCACGAGCTGCGTCAGGGTGTCGAGTGCGGGGCCGACGCGGACCTCGGCCTGCGGCAGCTCGGCGCGGGCCAGGTTGGCGCGCGCCACCGCTGCGTGCTCGGCGCTGGCCTCCAGGGTGAGCAGATACCCGTCATCGGGAAGGGCCCTGCCGAGCCAGATGGTGCTGTAGCCGCCGAGTGTGCCGATTTCGAGGATGCGCCGGGCGCCCTGGATCTCGGCGAGGAGCTGTAGCAGCTTCCCCTGGTTCGGGGCGACGGCGATCTGCGGGAGGCCGGCCGCGTCGCTCGCGCGGAGCGCGGCGTCGAGCACCTCGTCGTGCGGCGTGAGCAGGGCGGTGAAGTAGTCGTCGACGGCAGTCCACTGCTGCTGGGTCATGGGTTCCCTTCCGTCATCTATTTAGCTTCGCTAATGAAAATATCAGCGCCCGTGGGTCGTGTCAGTGGATTTGTGGAGCGCCGGGGCTGTCGTCGCGCGACTGCGATGCCGCCGGGGCCGCTGCGCGCCCTCGACGCTGCGGGCGGAGGGAGGCTGTGGTGAAGATGGAGGGGCGTCAAAATAACCAAAACGGACATATTCCACCCCGGCTTCACCCCACCCCCATCGATCGAGGCGTTCCCATGAGCCTGAGCATCCGCAATCAGATCCCCGGCGTCGTCACGTCCGTCACGCCTGGTGAAGCCATGGCGACGGTCGCGGTCCGGCTGGTGGGCGGGCAGAGTGTCACGGCCGCGATCACCCTGGAAGCCGTCCAGGAGCTGGGGCTCGTCGCGGGCTCGCCCGTGCGCACCTTGGTCAAGTCCACCGAAGTCGCCCTCGCCACCGGGCCGGTCGAGGGGCTGAGCATCCGCAACCGGATCCCCGGCACCGTCACCGACGCCTCGATGGGCGGCGCCATGGCGAGCGTCAAGGTGGACATCGAGGGCGGGGAGTTCACCGCGGTCATCACCAGGGACGCGATGCTCGACCTGGGCCTCGCCGTCGGTTCCCCGGTCGTCGCGCTGATCAAATCGACGGAGGTTTCTCTTGCCGGTGATTGAGCATTCAGTTTCTCATTGAAGGAAATTCGGGGCTGATCCTTTGTTTCTGCATGGGGGTATGGGGTTTGAACCCATGAGTCCACGACTCGGCGAACCCGTATTAAGGCGCCGCGAAATGGGATGCGCGGTTGTGGATGGCTGATGACAGCCGTCTGAATGGCGGGATCGTGTCAGGTCAAGGGAGTACGGCGAGGAGTCAGGGCGTCGGAATCGGCATCCTGGGGGCCGTGATGAACCCCGTCCCACTCACCCGCTCAGGCCGTTCACGTGCTGCGCAGGGCATGAAAAGGCCCGATCGCTGGCGACGGGGGATGCACCAGCGATCGGGCTACTGCCAAGACTAGCAAGGCTGTCTGCGTAGCGGGAGTCAACTTCATAATTGTCACGCGGAGTTGTGATCGGAGTCACGGCGAGGCGTCCGGCAAGGGGAAGGTGAAGTGTCCGGCAAGGGGAATCGGAGAATCGATCGCGGCGCGGAGCCGATCGAGGTCATCCGCCTGGCGCCCTGCCATGTGCCGCCGCCCCGGCCTCGGCTTTCTTACGTGTCGCACGGTGGGTCGTACGAGAGTTGCGGCAAATACTCGCGCCACTTTTCCGGCGTCAGAACGCCGCGGGTGGTCGAACAAATGCGACGAATGGCCTTCTCGGAGTCCAGATCCCACAGCCGGACGGTGCCGGCGCCGCTCGACACCCCGAGCATGTGGGTCTGCGGGCTGAACGACAAGAAATTGCCCGCCTTGGCGTTGGGGCTCGTCGATTGGCCTATGGGATCGGCACTGGCGGGGAACGCGACGTTCCAGAACCGGACGGTGTTGTCGTTGCCGCCGCTCGCCAGGGTCCGGCCGTCCTTGCTGAACGTCAGCGACACGACCGCCTGGGTGTGGCCCGTGAGGGGAGCGCCCAGCGGGGTCGCATCGGCGGGGTCGGTGGTGTTCCAGAGTCGGACGGTGTCGTCGTCACTGCCGCTGGCCAGCGTGTGGCCGTCCGGACTGTAGACGAGCGCGTTGACGGGGCCCAGGTGTCCCCTCAGCGGCGCGCCTCGCAGGGTGGCGTGACGTGGGTCGACGGTGTTCCAGAGCCGGACGGTGGCGTCTGCGCTGCCGCTGGCGAGGGTGTGCCCGTCCGGGCTGAAGGAGAGGGAGTTGACGTAGCCCTTGTGGCCGGTGAGCGGTGCGCCGAGCGGACGGAGGCGGGACGGGTCACGGCCGTTCCACAACTGGATCGTGTTGTCGTCATAGGCGGTTGCCAGCGTGCGCCCGTCCGGGCTGAACGCCAGCGCACCGGGGCCCGCGAAGCGCGTCCGCAGCGCGACGGGCGGTCCGTGGGGGACGGGCCGGGCCGGGTCGGCGACGTTCCACAGCTGCACGGCATGGCTTCCCGTCAGCACCGCGAGCGTGTGGCCGTCGGGGGAGAACTCCAGCGCACGCACGTCGCCCTTCGCGGGCAGGAACGGCTTGCCCAGCACCACGGGCCGGTTGGGGGTCTGCACGTTCCACAGCCGCACCCGTTCGTCGCGGGCAGCCGTGGCGAGCACCCGTCCGTCCGGGCGGAACGCCCCGATGTTGCCGACCATGTTCGACGTCGGTATCGACCACAGGCGGACCTTGCTGTCGCCGCTCCCGGTGGCGAGGGTCCGCCCGTCCGGGCTGAAGCCCACCGCGTACATCTCGCCGCTGCCGCCCGCGAGGGGCTCGCCGACCTGCGACGGGTATGCCGGGTCGCTGACGTTCCACAGGCTCGCCGTGCTGTCCGCGCTGCCGGCGGCGAGCATGTTTCCGTCGGGGCTGAAGGCCACGGACCACAGGGGTCCGGTGTGCCCGGTGAGCGGCGCGCCGAGCGGCGCCGCGTGACGTGGTTCGGACACGTTCCACAGCCGGATGGTGTTGTCGGCGCCGCCACTGGCGAGCGTGCGGCTGTCAGGGCTGAAGGCCACGGAATGCACCGTTCCGGTGTGGCCGGTCAACACCTTGCCGACCGGCGCCGGATGACGCGGATCGGCCAGGTCCCACAGGCGGATCGAGTGGTCGTCGCCCCCGGCAGCCAGCGTCCGCCCGTCGGGGCTGAACGCCACGGAGCGTACGGCTGCGGTGTGGCCGGTCAGGGCGCCGAGCGACGTGGGCCGGCGCAGGTCGCGGATGTCCCACAGGCGAACGGTGTGATCCTCGTTGGCGGTTGCCAGGGTGCGCCCGTCGCGGCTGAAGGCCAGCAGGTAGGTCGTGCCGTGATGGCCGGCCAGGGGGGTGCCGAGCAGCCGCGGATGGCGGGGATCCCGCACGTTCCACAGCCGGACCGTGCCGTCGTCCGAAGCGCTGGCGAGCGTGTGCCCGTCCGGGCTGAAGACGGCGCTGCTCACCCAGCTCGTGTGGCCGGTGAGGGGAGTGCCCAGGGGCTTGGGATGCGTCGGGTCCGCCACGTTCCACAGCCGGACGGTCCGGTCGTAGCTGGCGGTGGCCAGGATCTTCCCGTCCGGGCTGAACGAGGTGAGGTAGACGGCGCCGCTGTGGCCCAGGAGCGGTGTGGCCAGCGGGGCGTTCACCATCGAGATCAGCCGGTTGTTCGTGCCCTCGTCCTCGGGCCGCAAGTGGTGCGCCACCAGGTCGAGCTGAGCCGACAAGGAGGGGTCCGTGTACTGGGCGCGATCGGCTTCGGCGAGCACCTGCTGGAAGACGGTGGCGTCCCGCTGCTTCCACGCGATCACCGCGGAACCGGCGGCCAGCATCGCCATGACGACCAGCGCCGCCACCGCACCACGGCTGATCCAGACCGTGCGCTTGCGCAGCCTGACCGAAGCGGCCAGGAATTCCACCGCACTGCGGGTCAGATAGGTGTCACCGGCGGACTTCGCCCAGTCGCGGGCCTGCTCCAGACGCGAACCCCGGTAGAGCAGCGAGGTATCGCGGTCCGAGCCCTCCCAGGCCCTGCCGTCCTCCTCCAGCCGCTGGCGCAGCAGGTTGTCGTTCCGGTCCTCGTCGATCCACTCGCGCAGGCGCGGCCAGGCGTGCAGCAGAGCTTCATGGGTGATCTCGACGGCTTCCGAGTCGAGCGTCACCAGGCGGGCGTGGACCAGCGCTTCGAGTGATTCCTCCGTTTTGTTCGGATCCGTCGACTCGTCCGCGAGCTGACGCCGCGTCCCCCGCCTACGGGTGGCCTGGGTGTCCTCGCCCAGCCTGACCAGCCGGAGGAGCAGCAGCCGCGCGGCCGTCCGCGCCGTCGGATCGAGGCCGGACCAGGCCCGTTCGGCGGTCGCCGCCACCGCGCCCTGGATGCCGCCCGCCGCGCGGTAGCCGGACAGCGTCAGCCTGCCCGCCTTCCGCCGCTGCCAGGTGGCGAGCAGGGCGTGGGACAGGAGCGGCAGCACGCCGGAGTCGTGCGCCCCGTTGGCACCGTCGGCGCTCACCTCCCGGACGATCAGTTCCGCGAGCCCCGGTTCGAGTTCCAGGCCCACGGCCTTGGCCGGTCCCGTCACCACCTCGCGCAGCTCCGTGGTGGTCAGCGGCCCGAGCACCATGTGCCGGTGCTGCAGCGCGTC
The DNA here is from genome assembly GCF_044460025.1 of Streptomyces sp. NPDC050161. Lineage (NCBI taxonomy): Bacteria > Bacillati > Actinomycetota > Actinomycetes > Kitasatosporales > Streptomycetaceae > Streptomyces > Streptomyces sp. NPDC050161. The sequence continues at coordinate 9,117 of NZ_JBITJM010000028.1, forward strand.
GGCCAGTTCGGGATACCCCAGGCACTGCTCGTAGAAGTCGGCGCGTATGCCGACGATGACGAGCACGGGGGCCGGGCCGGCGGGGTCGGCCGGCGTGCACGCGGCGTGCAGGAGCTGGATGAACGTGCGCCTGGTCGCCTCGTCCGAGCAGAGGGTGAACGCCTCCTCGAACTGATCCACGATCACGACCGGACGGGCGGCGGAGGCCGTTTCGCGGTGCGCCCATGCCGTGACGGCTTCCCGCACCGCACGCGTGAAGTGCGCGGCGCCGGTGTCGTCCGCGGCGGCGACGACGCGTGCCAGCTCGGGAATCCGGCGGGTCAGCTCCGCGAGCGGCGCGGCCCCCGGCACGAGCTGCAGCACCTCCCTCTCCTTGCCGCTCTCGCCACCCAGCGCCCCCTTCTGCAACGCGGGCACCAGGCCGGCGTTCAGCAGGGAGGACTTTCCCGCCCCCGAGGCGCCCACGAGCATGACCAGACCGCCCGTCTCCTCCGCCGCGCGGAGCTGAGCCACAAGGGCATCCGTGCTCCGCTCCCGGCCGAAGAACCACCGGGTGTCGTGCTGACGGTACGAAGCCAGCCCCCGGTACGGGCAGACACCGGAGACCGTCACGGGGTCGGCCGGGTCGCGCTCCTCCTCCTGGGCGGACGCCGCGGCGCGGTCGCCCACCGGGTCGGCGACCGCTCGCTCCCACAGACGCTGCCACTGGGCGAGGTCGTACAGACCGGCGGACACCGGGGCGGGCCGCAGGCGCCGCGCCTGGGGGATCAGAATGTGCAGCACCGCGGCGAGCGCGGCGAACTGCGCGGGCACGTTCTTGGCCCGCCGCCAGTCGCTGATCCGCTGCACGGACACCCGCACGGGCCGCCCTCGCTCATCGACCCGCTGCAGCCTGACGACCGCCTCGGCCACCTTCTTGAGGGGAGGGTTGCCGGCCTCCTTGTACAGCAGCGCAAGGCGCTCCGCGAAGGCTGTGCGTGCCCCTGAGTCGGAACTCAAGGTCTCCACCCCTTACTTCCCCCGCGCTCTGACATCCGGACCGGAAAACTCACCCTAGCTGTCTGACCTGTGGTTAAGCCGTCTACCCGAAGCCGGAACCTCCTATGCGGGAGCCGCAGCTGGCAGGATCACGATGCAGCGGCGCACCAGCCGGGCGTTGCCCGGACAGGCCACCAGCTCATTGCTCGGAGAGACAACTCTTGCGGCATGTTCTCGGTCACCTCCGCCGGAGCCACGAGCACGTGGCGACGGTCTCGGCGCACGAGCGCAAGAGATCTCCGGAGCCGGTCCGATCCGGACCACCGCCGCGTCGACCACGGGTCCGGCCCTTGCCGGATCCGCACCGGCACGACGCGGCCCGCCGCCCGCGCCGTTCGGCACCGGTCCCCACGAGGGGAGGGACCGGTGGCGAATGGCGCGGCGTTTCTCCCGCCGCCCGCCCCGGGCCACGAACACGGCCCGGGGCGGGCGGGCTCGTCGGGTGGCCTGAGGGCACCAGTCCTTGTGGCGCGGATCACCTCTGACATCGCACCCGGCAAACGCAGAGCGAGCCCTGAAGGGGCGTCAACGAACGGCACCCGGTGCACCGGATCCCGAGATGCGCTCCCCATTCGCCCCGGAAACGCATCAGGCCCGGTTTCCGTTTCCGAAAACCGGGCCTGACCTGCTACTTCTCAGTCGGGGTGGCGGGATTTGAACCCACGACCTCTTCGTCCCGAACGAAGCGCGCTGCCAAGCTGCGCTACACCCCGAAGCAACGAGCTCTACTTTAGCGGACTGATCCCCGTAGGCGAAATCCGGTTCCGGGGGAGGGGAGGAGGGGGGACGGAAGGGCTCCTGTTTGCCGGGCAGAGAGGGCGGGCGCGGGGGGGGATGCCGTGGAACGGGGAACGTCGGCCTGCCCGGGGTGGGCGGTGGCCGGCGCTCTGAAGTGGTGCGGATGACGCGGGTGGTGCGGATGTCAGTCCCGGGGCGTGAGGGTGAGGAGGGTGGCCTCGGGGGGGCAGGCGAAGCGGACGGGGGTGTAGCGGTTGGTGCCGCAGCCTGCGGAGACGTGGAGGAACGAGGTGTGGGCGCCCGCGGTGTGGGTGGAGAGGCCCTTCACGCGGCCGGTGTCGATGTCGCAGTTGGTGACCAGCGCCCCGTAGAAGGGGATGCAGAGCTGTCCGCCGTGGGTGTGGCCGGCCAGGATCAGCGGGTAGCCGTCGGCGGCGAAGGCGTCCAGGGAGCGCAGGTACGGGGCGTGGACGACGGCCAGGGAAAGATCGGCGCCCGACTCCGGGCCGCCGGCCACCTCGGCGTAGCGGTCCCGCTTGATGTGCGGGTCGTCGAGGCCGGTCAGGGCGATCTCGGCGCCCTCCAGCTTGAGGCGCCCGCGGGTGTTGGACAGGCCGACCCAGCCGGCCGCGTCGAAGGCGTCGCGCAGGTCCTCCCACGGGTTGTGGACGACGCCGACCGCGGGGGCGTTGCCGTTGAGGCCGTGCCGGCCCTGCACCTTCTCGGTCAGGTAGCGGGCCGGGTTGCGCAGCTTGGGGCCGTAGTAGTCGTTGGAGCCGAAGACGTAGGCGCCGGGGAACTCCATCAGCGGGCCGAGGGCGTCCAGGGCCTCCGGGACGCCCTCGGGGTCGGAGAGGTTGTCCCCGGTGTTGATCACGAAGTCGGGGCGCAGCCCGGCGAGCGACTGCAGCCAGCGCTGCTTCTTGCGCTGGCCGCTGACCATGTGGATGTCGGAGACCTGCAGGACGCGCAACGGCCGCATGCCGCGGGGCAGTACGGGCACGGTGACGCGCCGCAGACGGAACGAGCGGACCTCGAAGCCGGCGGCGTAGGCCAGGCCGGCCGCGCCGAGTGCGGTCAGGGACAGGGGTACTCCGTATCGCGCGCGCATGCTTCCCATCGTTGCAGAGTGACGGGCGGGAGGCGTACGGAGGAAGAACGACGGGGGCGGGCGGGGGAGTTCCCCGGTGTCCGGAGGGGATTCGGAGGGAAAAGGCGCGGTGGTTGTCGGTGGGTACGGGCATACTCGACGGCATGACCACGCTCAAGTCCAAGCTCCAGGACGACCTCACCGTCGCGATCAAGGCGCGCGATGAGCTGCGCTCCTCCACCCTCCGGCTCACGCTGACCGCGATCCAGAAGGAAGAGGTCGCGGGCACCGAGGCACGCGCACTGTCCGACGGCGAGGTCGAGAAGATCATCGCCCGGGAGGCGAAGAAGCGCCGCGAGGCGGCGGAGGCGTTCGACAAGGGCGGACGCGCCGAGTCCGCCGAGCGCGAGCGGGCCGAGGGCGAGGTGCTCGCCGACTACCTGCCCAAGCCGCTGTCCGACGACGAGCTGGAGAGCCTGGTGGCCGCGGCGGTGGCGGAGGCCGTGGGCTCCGGTGCCGAGGGGCCGCGCGCCATGGGCGCCGTCATGAAGATCGTGAACCCGAAGGTGGCAGGCCGGGCGGACGGCGGCCGGGTCGCGGCCGTGGTGAAGAAGCTGCTGGCGGAGTGAGCGGCGGCCGGGGGCAGGCGGCCCGGCGCAGGTGATCGGATAGAGCCCCGTCCCACGTAAAGGGGCGCCCTCCGCGCGGAGGGCGCCCCTTTGGCGTTGTTACGGCGGTGCGCGGTGTACGTACCTGCCCGCGCCGGGCCGGGCCGGTGCCGTTACGCCGGTGGCGTCGTCACCAGGCGCCGCCGTTGTGGCCGCCCAGTATGTCGGGGAAGTGCCAGCCGCCACCGGGCTTGTTGCCGCCGGGGGGCGGCTTCGGCTTGTGCTTCGGCTTGCCCTTGCCCTTGCCGTCGTCGTTGCCGTGGCCCTTGTCCTCGTCGGGGTCGTCTATCGAGACGGTCGGCAGGGCGGGCGCGGGCTTGTTGGCCAGGGCACCGGACATCGCGTCGCGCCAGATGGGTCCTGGAGTATCGGCGCCGTAGACCTTGGCGTGGTAGTTGCCGCCGATGCTGATGTTGAACATCTTGCGCTTGTGCATCGGGTCGCCGACCCAGACCGCGCCCGCCGCGTTCGGGGTGTAGCCGACGAACCAGGCGGCGTAGCGGCTGTCGCTGGTGCCGGTCTTGCCGGCGCTGTCCCGGCCGTCGAGTCCGGCCTCCTTGCCGGTGCCGTCCTCGACGACGCCCTTGAGGAGGGTGTTGATCGTCTTCGCGGTCCGGTCCGACATCGCGCGCCCGCAGCTGCTCTTCGGGACCGGCAGCGACTTGCCCGTGGGGTCGGTGATCGACGCGATGGCGATCGGGGTGCAGTAGTTCCCGCCGTTGGCGAAGGCGGCGTAGGCGCCGGCCATGGTCAGCGGCGACATCTCCTGGACGCCCAGCGTCATCGACGGCACCTCTTGGAGCTGCTTGCCGTCCGCCCGCTGGATGCCCATCTTCTCCGCCATCTTGACCGCGGGGCAGACACCCATGTCGCTGATCAGCTGCACGAAGTAGGTGTTGACCGACTTCGCGGTCGCCTCCTTCATGGCGTACGGGCCGACTTCGGACTTGTTCTCGTTCTGCGTCTTGTCGCTGCCCTGCCATTCACCGTTGCAGGTCTGGACCGGGCTCGGGTACTGCATCCGGTACGGCGACGAGTACTCCTGGTACGGGCTGATGCCCTGGTCCAGCGCGGCTGCGGCCACCACCGGCTTGAACGTCGAACCGGGCTGGTAGCCGGCCCCGCCGCCCATGTCGTGGTTGACGGAGAGGTTCATCACCGTCTCGTTCTTGCCGAACCCGTAGGGGCGGGACTGGCCCATGCCGAGGATCTTGCCGCTGCCCGGCTCGACGATGGTCGCGGCGCTGGCGACCGGGTCGTCGTCGTAGACGTGCTTCTTCATCGACGCCTGGACCGACCGCTGGGTCTGCGGGTCGAGCGTCGTGCGGATCGTCATGCCGCCTTCGTTCCAGCGCTTGAGCCGGTCCTTGTGGGACTTCCCGAAGGTCTTGTCGTTGAGGAAGACCTCGCGGACGTAGTCGCAGAAGAAGCCGGCGCCGTCCGCCGCGGTGATGCAGCCGTTCTTGGGACGGCTGACGGCCAGCTTGATCGGCCGCTTGGCGGCGGCGTCGGCCTCTGCCTGGGTGACGTCCTTCAGGTCGGCCATCCGCTGCAGCACGGTGTTCCGCCGCCGGGTGGCCTCCGCGGTGTCGTTGACCGGGTCGTAGCGGGTCGGCGACTGGACGATGCCGGCCAGCAGCGCGGACTCTTCGAGGTTCAGGTCCTTGGCGTGCTTGCTGAAGTAGCGCTGGCTGGCGGCCTCGACGCCGTACGCCTGCTGCCCGAAGAAGGTGATGTTGAGGTAGTTCTGCAAGATCTTGCGCTTGCCGAGCTCCTCCTCCACCTGGATCGCGTACTTGAGTTCCTTGACCTTGCGGCCGATCGTCTGCTGCGTGGCCTGGGCGACCTTGTCCGGGTCGTTGCCCGCCTCCTCGATGAAGACGTTCTTCACGTACTGCTGGGTCAGCGTCGATGCGCCCTCGGAGACGCCGCCGGACTGGGCGTTCTTGTTGACCGCGCGCAGAATGCCCTTCATGTCGATCGCGCCGTGCTGGTAGAAGCGCGCGTCCTCGATCGCGACGATCGCCTTCTGGACGTACGGCGACATGTCCTTGAGGTCGACCACGGTGCGGTCGCGGCTGTAGACCTTGGCGATCTCGCCGCCGTTCGCGTCCTGGATGATGGTCCGCTGGCTGAGCGGCGGGGCCTTGAGGTCCGAGGGGATGTCGTCGAATCCCTCGACCGATCCCTTGGCCGCGAGGCCGATCGCTCCGGCGGCGGGAAGGGCGATACCCGCCAGGACGGCGCCCGCCAGCACGCTGACACCCAGGAACTTAGCGGCCTGCTGGGTCTTGGTCAGACCCCCGCCGTCGCGCTTCTTACCCATGAGGGCACCCTACGTTCTCAATCGCCGGACAGGGGCGCAACTGTTCGCCTACGCTGTTTCCCATCTGCCACAGCGGAACCGTTCCGCCCCGGCGCGCCCCCCTCCTCTCCCGTTCGGTCGGCGCGTGGGCCGTGGCCTGAACATCCGCTCGTGTCACGGGAATTCCGGTTTGCTCACGGTGAACTGTCCTGGCTTGCGAGAAAAGCGACGTATGTCGTCCGCTCACTCCGTTGGGTGATCTGCCGTATACGCATAGTCCGTTCGGGCCATTCAAGATTGGGCCCGAAGGGGGTGTTGCGCCCTGCCCACCTTCCGTAACGTCCTCAACTGGCAACGGTGAATATGCCGATTGCCGCCGTGGGGGAGCCTCGATTCGGGAGAGGACGGCGCCAGCATGAGCTGGGTAACCGACTGGAACGCACAGGCAGCATGCCGCACGACCGATCCGGATGAACTGTTCGTCCAAGGAGCGGCGCAGAACCGCGCCAAGGCTGTGTGCACCGGGTGTCCGGTGCGTACGGAGTGCTTGGCCGATGCGCTGGACAACCGCGTGGAGTTCGGCGTGTGGGGCGGAATGACCGAGCGCGAACGCCGGGCGCTGCTGCGCCGCCGGCCGACCGTGACGTCGTGGCGCCGCCTTCTGGAGACGGCGCGTACGGAATACGAGCGCAGCACGGGGATTCTGCCCATGGGCTGCGAGGGCGAGGACTTCGACGAGTACGCGGCGGCCGGTTAGCCGGTCAGCAGCGGGACCTCGGAGCGCCGCCAACGCGCTGGATACGGAGTGGAATTGGCCACTCCGGATGCCGTCGTTCGCGTCGGCGCAGTGGTGCATGCCCGTGGGCCGGGACCTGGGCCCGGGGTGTGCCGGCGTATGCGCGGAGCCGGGCGTGCGCGGTGGTGTGGGCGCAGGCGGGGCGGCCTTTCCGCGCGGCGCGTATGACGTTCGGGGCTTCTGCGGGTGGTCAGGGTTGCTCGGGGGGTATGTCGCCGTCGGTGGGGTCGAGGGCGAGGCGTGCGCCGATCGCGCGCAGGCCGGCCAGGTCGTGGACGTCGCCGGGCAGCGCGGCGACCTCCGTCACGGGGACTTCGGGGTGCAATGCGGTGAAACGGTCTCGCGTCCGCCGTTCGCGCGCGAGGACCTGCATGCGCTCCGCGTGCAACCGCAGCAGCCCGGCGGCGAGTTGAGCCGCCGAAGCCGTGGGTGGTGCTGGGTGCGCCGCCGGGGCGGTGGGGGAGTGGCCGTCGGCGGTACGTGATCCATTCTTCCCGCCGTCGTGATCCACAATGCCGTTCCGCTCAAGATTTTCGGCGGCTTCCGCGACGGGGTCCGTGGCAGGGTCCGGATCGGTGTCCGGCGTGGTGCCCGCTTCCGCACCGGCTTCCGCTTCCTGGGCCGCGGCGCGCTCCTCGGCCGCCGTCTCGGCCTCCTCCGCCGCCTGGTCGGTCAGCGTCTCCGCCGCGGCGAGCGCCCGCTCGGCGCTCAGCCGGGAAGCGCCGCTGCCGTGCACCCTGTTCAGGACGAGACCCGCCAGCGGCATCTGCTCGGCCGCCAGCCGTTCGACGAAGTACGCCGCCTCGCGCAGCGCGTCCCGCTCCGGCGCGGCCACCACGAGGAAGGCCGTGCCGGGCGCCTGGAGCAGCCGGTACGTGGCGTCCGCGCGGGTGCGGAAGCCGCCGAACATGGTGTCCATCGCGGCCACGAACGTCTGCACGTCGCGCAGCAGTTGGCCGCCCATCAGCTTGCTGAGCGTGCCGGTCATCATCGACATACCGACATTGAGGAACTTCATTCCGGCCCGGCCGCCGACCTTCGCCGGTGCCATCAGCACCCTGATGAACTTGCCGTCCAGGAAGGACCCGAGGCGCTTGGGCGCGTCCAGGAAGTCGAGCGCGGAGCGGCTGGGCGGGGTGTCGACGATGATCAGATCCCACTCGTCGCGGGCGCGGAGCTGGCCGAGCTTCTCCATGGCCATGTACTCCTGCGTGCCCGCGAAACCGGCCGACAGGGACTGGTAGAAGGGGTTCTCCAGGATGGCGCGGGCCCGCTCCGCGTCCGCGTGCCCCTCGACGATCTCGTCGAAGGTGCGCTTCATGTCGAGCATCATCGCGTGCAGTTCGCCGCCTGCCGCGTCGTCGACACCCTTGACCTGGCGGGGGACGTTGTCCAGTTCGGAGATGCCCATCGACTGCGCGAGCCGCCTGGCCGGGTCGATGGTCAGGACGACGGCCTTGCGGCCACGCTCGGCCGCCCGTACGCCCAGGGCGGCGGCCGTCGTGGTCTTGCCGACGCCCCCGGAACCGCAGCACACCACGATGCGGGTGCGCGGATCGTCGATCAGCGCGTCGACCTCGAGCCACGGGGCGGAGGCGTCCAGCGTCGAGTCGTCGGCGGTCATATGGGCCCCTGTTTCCGCAGGTCCCTCGCCAGGCGGTAGAGGCCGGCGAGGTCCACTCCCTCGGGGAGCAGCTCCAACTCGTAGGTGGGCAGGCCGATCGCGGTCAGCTCGGCGTGCTGGGCGCGCTCCAGGTCGACCCGTTCCGCGTGCTCGCGGGCCTGCTCCAGAAGCGGGTCGATCAGCCGCTCGGCCAGGCCGCCGCGGCGGGCGCCGCCCAGACCTGCCTGGGAGAGCGCCTTGGCCACGCCCGTCCGGGCGCTGCGGGCGGCGATGTCGAGGTCCTCGGTGTCCAGCACGGCGGGGCGGGTCATGTTGATGACGATGCCGCCCACGGGGAGGCCGGCGGCCCGCAGCTCGGCGATGCCGTCCGCGGTCTCCTGGACCGGCATCTCCTCCAGGAGGGTCACCAGATGCACCGCGGTCTCGGGGGACTTGAGCACCCGCATCACGGCCTGCGCCTGATTGTGGATCGGGCCCATCTTCGCCAGGCCCGCGACCTCGTCGTTGACGTTCAGGAAGCGGGTGATGCGGCCGGTGGGTGGTGCGTCCATCACGACGGCGTCGTAGACGTACGCGCCGTGCTTGTCCTTGCGGCGCACCGCTTCGCATGCCTTGCCGGTCAGCAGGACGTCCCGCAGGCCCGGGGCGATGGTGGTGGCGAAGTCGATCGCGCCGAGTTTCTTGAGGGCGCGGCCCGCGCTGCCGAGTTTGTAGAACATCTGGAGGTAGTCCAGGAGGGCGCGCTCGGCGTCGATGGCGAGGGCGTGCACCTCGCCCGCCCGTCTTCCGCCACCGCCCCTGACGGAGTCGGCGGCCGACGCGCCGTCCGGGCCCGGTGCCACGGCGATCTTGCGCTCCTCGTAAGGGAGCGCTTCGGTCTCGAACACCTGGGCAATGCCCTGTCTGCCCTCGACCTCGACCAGGAGGGTACGGCGTCCCTCGGTGGCCAGGGCGAGGGCGAGGGCAGCGGCGACCGTGGTCTTGCCGGTGCCGCCCTTGCCGCTGACGACATGGAGCCTGCTCACGTCAAGGAGCCTAACCAGTCCGCGCGCGGGCTACGCACGGGACGGCCCCTGGTCTGCGTCGGGGATGTGCCCTACGGGTCGCCCGGGGCCCGCCCTGCGGGGGCGGGCGGGCGCCGTCCGCGGCGGGCGCGGGCAGGCATTACGCTCGGCCCATGACCAAGTGGGAATACGCTACCGTGCCGCTTCTCGTACACGCGACGAAGCAGATTCTGGACACCTGGGGCGAGGACGGCTGGGAGCTCGTCCAGGTCGTTCCGGGCCCGAACAACCCCGACCAGCTCGTGGCCTACCTGAAGCGGGAGAAGGCGTGAGCGCCGTAGAGGACAAGATCGCGGAGCTGGGCCTGAAGCTGCCGGAGGTCGTGCCCCCGCTGGCCACGTACCAGCCCGCGGTGCGCTCGGGCCGCTACGTCTTCACCTCCGGCCAGCTGCCCATGGTGGACGGCGCGCTGCCGGCCACCGGCAAGGTCGGCGCGGAGGTCACCCCGGAGGCCGCCGCGGAACTGGCCGCCACCTGTGCGCTCAACGCACTGGCCGCGGTGAAGTCCGTGATCGGTGATCTGGACAGGATCGAGCGCGTCGTCAAGGTCGTCGGGTTCGTCGCGTCCGCGCCGGACTTCACCGGACAGCCTGGTGTCGTGAACGGCGCCAGCGAGCTGCTGGGCGCGGTCCTCGGTGACAAGGGCGTGCACGCCCGGTCCGCGGTCGGCGTGGCGGTCCTGCCCGTCGATGCGCCGGTCGAGGTCGAGATCCAGGTCGAGATCGCGGAGCAGTGACCCGCCGGGGCGGCTCGACGGCCGCCCCGGGGCACGGCCGGGCGGGGTGCCGAAAAGAGGCCCTCGAACATCCGCGCGTGAGCGCATAGCATCCGGCCATGTCGTCGACGACCAATGGCCAGTGGTATCCGCCGGAGTGGCCGGACCTCATCCGGGCGTTCGCGAACGGCGAGCTGACCCCTGCCGAGCCCCGGCGGGCCGCGACCGTCCTGCTGTTGCGGGACTCAGGCACCGGCGGCCCCACCGTGCACATGCTGCGCAGACGCGCCTCCATGACCTTCGCCGGAGGCGCGTACGCGTATCCGGGCGGCTCCGTGGATCCGCGCGATGAACGTCCCGTCTCCTGGGCCGGTCCCTCGCGCGCCGCATGGGCCGCACGGATGGGGGCCGACCCGGCCGCCGCGCAGGCCATCGTCTGCGCCGCGGTGCGCGAGACGTTCGAAGAGGCCGGGGTGCTGCTCGCCGGGCCGTCGGCCGGGACGGTCGTCGCGGACACCACGGGCGACGACTGGGAGGCCGACCGCGCGGCGCTGGTCGCCCACGAGCTGTCCTTCGCCGACTTCCTGGAACGCCGCGGCCTGGTGCTCCGCTCCGACCTCCTGGGGGCGTGGGCCCGCTGGGTCACCCCGGAGTTCGAACCGCGGCGCTACGACACCTGGTTCTTCGTCGCCGCGCTGCCCGAGGGCCAGCGCACCCGGGACGTGTCCACGGAAGCGGACCGCACGGTGTGGATCCGCCCGGCGGAGGCCGCCGCCGGCTACGACCGCGGCGACCTGCTGATGATGCCGCCGACCATCTCCACGCTGCGCTCCCTGGAGCCGTACCCCACCGCGGCCGACGCGCTGGGCGCGGCAGGGCAGCGGGACCTGGCGCCGGTGCTGGCCCGCGCCCGCCCGGTGGCCGGCGGGATCGAGCTGAGCTGGCCGGGCCACGACGAATTCACCAAGTACGTCCCGCAGACGGAGAGCGGTCGCGCCGCAGGCCCAAGGGAGAACGGGGCCGCCTCCGGGGACACCGACGGCCCCGGAGGACCCGCAGGAGACCGCCGCCCCTCAGGAGGAACCACCGCATGACCGATGCAGCAGCCCTCCCCGGACAGCCCCGCGGCGGCGTCATCGCGGGACCTGCCACCGCCCGCGCCCGGTGCGTCCTGGCGCCCAACCCCTCGGCGATGACCCTGGACGGCACCAACACCTGGATCGTCGCCGAACCGGACTCCCCCCTGGCCGTCGTCATCGACCCGGGGCCGCTCGACGACGGGCACCTCAGGGCCGTCATAAACACCGTCGAACAGGCAGGTAAGCGGGTCGCGCTGACCCTCCTGACGCACGGCCATCCCGACCACGCCGAAGGGGCGGTCCGGTTCGCCGAGCTGACCCGTACGGACGTCAGGGCCCTCGATCCGGCGCTGCGTCTCGGGGACGAAGGGCTCGAAGCCGGCGACGTGATCACCACGGGCGGCCTGGAGATGCGCGTCGTGCCCACCCCGGGGCACACCGCCGATTCGCTGTCCTTCCACCTCCCCGCCGATGCCGCCGTCCTCACCGGGGACACCATCCTGGGCCGGGGCACCACAGTGGTGGCCCATCCCGACGGGCGGCTCGGCGACTACCTGGACTCGCTGCGCAGGCTCCGCTCCCTGACCGTCGACGACGGCGTGACCACCGTCCTGCCCGGCCACGGACCGGTGCTCAACGACGCCCAGGGGGCGGTGGAGTTCTACCTGGCGCACCGCGCCCACCGGCTGGCCCAGGTGGAGACCGCCGTCGAGAGCGGGCACCGCACCCCGGCCGAGGTCGTCGCCGCCGTCTACGCGGACGTCGACCGCTCCCTGTGGCCGGCGGCCGAGCTGTCGGTGCGGGCGCAGCTGGACTACCTGGGGGAGCACGGGTTGATCTGAACCGGGGGGACTCCTGGGGCCGCCGAGCGTTTACGGGCGGGGTGCCTTCGGACCGTGGACGGCCAGGTACTCGGCCGCGAGCCAGGGGGCCAGGCCCTCCAGCAGCTCGTCCAGCAGGTGCGGATGGTCATCGGGCGCGCGGGCAGCGCGGGCGGCGGCGCGCATCTGCTGCGCGTGCGCCGGGTAGTAGCGGCCGAACACCTCGGCCGACTCGGCGAGATCGCTCGTCCAGCCGCCCCAGCGCGGCATCACCAGCGTGAACCCGGCGCGTACCAGCAGGCGCGCGGTACTCCGGGTCAGCCGCCGGCGCTCGGCACCGCTCGATGCCCCGGCGGCCTTGCGCCGCAGACCGGGCAGCAGGCGGAACAAGTCGCCGTTGGTCTCCCTCGCCAGGAGCGGAGTGGGGCGGTAACGGGGCAGCCGCCCGGCGAGGTCGGGGCCCGACAACGGGGTGCACAGGCAGGCGACGAACCAGCCCATGTCGTGCCGCTCCAGATCGCTCAGCAACCGGTCGACGCCGAACAGCAGGATTCCCACGCCGTCGATCTGCGGGAAGGCGGCATCCAGCTCCGCCTCCAGGGCGTCCGCTGCCGTCCGGTCCTCCGGGGTGGGCCCGGCGCGCAGCGCGAGCAGCAGGTCGAGATCGGAGACCCCGGGGACGGCCGTGCCGCGCGGGATGCTGCCGTAGAGGTACGCGCTGTGCAGCAGGGCGGGCCCGAAGCGCGCGGTGATCCCGTCCCGCGCCGCCGTCACGACAGGCGCGAACTCCGGGGCCACCCGGTCGAGCGCCCCTTCCCGGAGGAAGCAGCCGTCCCGGTCCAATCCCCTGCCGTCACTCATGGCGCCACTATGCCGACGGGCCAGGAGGGGAGCCAGCGCTTTACGGGCGTACGGCGAAGGGCCCCGCCGGAGCGGGGCCCTTCCCTTGCAGATGCAACGCCGCGTACGGGCGCTGAGCGGCCGGACGGGACGCTACGCGCCGGTAATGATCCCGGGCCTGCGCCACGGCGGCGTACGGGCCGCGGGGGCCCTGTGCGGGCGTCAGCGGGAGCGCTTGGCCAGCCGCTCGACGTCCAGCAGGATCACGGCGCGGGCCTCCAGGCGTAGCCAGCCACGGCCGGCGAAGTCCGCGAGCGCCTTGTTGACCGTCTCGCGGGAGGCGCCCACCAGCTGGGCCAGCTCCTCCTGCGTCAGGTCGTGCACGACGTGGATGCCCTCTTCGGACTGCACGCCGAAGCGGCGCGACAGATCCAGCAGGGCCCGCGCCACCCGGCCGGGTACGTCGGAGAAGACCAGGTCGGACATCTGGTCGTTGGTCTTGCGCAGGCGGCGGGCGACGGCGCGCAGCAGGGCGGTCGCCACCTCGGGCCTGGCGTTGAGCCAGGGCTGAAGGTCGCCGTGGCCCAGGCCGAGGAGCTTGACCTCGGTCAGGGCGGATGCGGTGGCCGTGCGCGGGCCCGGGTCGAAGAGCGAGAGCTCACCGATCAGTTCTCCGGGGCCCAGGACGGCGAGCATGTTCTCCCGGCCGTCCGGGGAAGTGCGGTGCAGCTTCACCTTGCCCTCGGTGACCACGTACAGGCGGTCGCCGGGATCCCCTTCGTGGAACAGGGCGTCGCCGCGAGCGAGCGTGACCTCTCCCATTGAGGCGCGCAGCTCGGCCGCCTGCTCATCGTCGAGCGCCGCAAAGAGCGGTGCGCGCCGCAGAACGTCGTCCACGAGTTCTCTCCTTGTCGACATGCTCCGAGGGACTGTGGTCCCCATCATGCCGGAATGCAAAACAGTGCGATCAATCACAAGTTTGCCGGACCCGTGGCCCGAGCCCTACGGCAGGGGGCCGATTGGGGTGGCGAATCATGGTGATCGGGCCGGATGTCAGTGGGTGGCCTTAGTCTGGCCGAGTGTCCAACACGCCGGTGAGAGCACGGGACGAGGGGCTGAGCGAGTGACCGCAGAATGCGATTCCGCTGTGGGCGAACGCCCGCCCCGCCCGCGGCCCGAATGTGAACAAAGGTCCCAAAGTGCCCGCCGGGGTGGTGCCCGTCCGGAAGGCGATGCCGCGGGGGTGCGGCTCGTCGGGGCGGACGGTGGATCCGGCGCATACGCCGAAGGTGAGGCCGGCGGGAATCCGACGGCCGGGCCGGCAGGGAAGCCGGCAGCGAACTCGGTACGGAAGAAGGCCGTCGTGAAGCAGAACCCCGCAAAGGCGACGAAGGAGACAACCGCCGTGACGGCTGCCCAGGAGTCGGCCCCGCAGCAGAGCACCGCGAAGAAGCCCGCGGCCAAGAAGACGGCGGCAAAGACGACGGCGGCCAAGAAGACGACGGCGAAGAAGGCCGCCCCGAAGAAGACCGCGGCGAAGGCACCCGCGAAGAAGACGCCCGCGCGCAAGCCGGAATCGCGGACGGCCATGGTCCGCAGGGCCCGGCGGATCAACCGTGAGCTGGCCGAGCTGTACCCGTACGCCCACCCGGAGTTGGACTTCACCAACCCCTTCGAGCTGCTGGTCGCGACGGTGCTCTCGGCGCAGACCACCGACCTGAGGGTCAACCAGACCACCCCCGGCCTGTTCGCCGTCTGCCCCACCCCGGAGGACATGGCGGCGATGGACCCGGAGCGGCTGGAGGAGCTGATCCGCCCGACGGGCTTCTTCCGCGCCAAGGCGAAGTCGCTCATCGGCCTGTCGACCGCGCTGCGGGACCGCTTCGGGGGCGAGGTGCCCGGACGGCTCGATGACCTCGTCACGCTGCCCGGCGTCGGCCGCAAGACCGCCAACGTCGTGCTCGGCAACGCTTTCGGCGTCCCGGGCATCACCGTGGACACCCACTTCGGCCGCCTGGTGCGCCGCTTCGGCTGGACCACCCAGGAAGACCCCGTGAAGGTCGAGGCGGAGATCGCCGAGATCTTCCCCAAGAGCGAGTGGACGATGCTCTCGCACCGCGTCGTCTTCCACGGCCGCCGCGTCTGCCACTCCCGCAAGCCCGCCTGTGGCGCCTGCGGCATCGCCCCGCTGTGCCCGTCGTACGGCGAGGGCGAGACCGACCCGGAGAAGGCGAAGAAGCTGCTCAAGTACGAATTGGGCGGTCAGCCGGGTCAGCGTCTGAACCCGCCGGCCGGCTATCCGGGCCGGCCCGCACCCCCGTTGGCGGCCTCATGACGCCTACCGTCACGACCGCAGGAGCGGCAGCGGCAACCGCACCGGGGACCGACCACCGAAGCCAGGGCCTGAGGGGGCGCGTATGACGAGTGCACGGGAGCAGTGCGGCGAGAAGACGGACAGCAGGGGCACGGCGCTCGGCCCCGCCGCGGACGGCCCGGCGGCCGTGGTGAGCGTCGAAGGGCTGCCGGAATGGCTGGCCCCGGTCGCCCGCGCGGCCGGCACGATCGAACCGCGCCAGCTCAGCCGCTTCCTGCCGCCGGAGAGCGGCGGCCGGCAGTCCGCCGTGCTGATCCTCTTCGGCCACGGCGCACGCGGCCCCGAGCTGCTGCTCATGGAGCGTGCGGGCACCCTCCGTTCGCATGCCGGACAGCCGTCCTTCCCCGGTGGTGCCCTGGATCCCCAGGACGGCGATCCGGAGGGCCGCGGCCCGGTGCGTGCCGCGTTGCGCGAGGCCCAGGAGGAGACCGGGCTCGACCCTTCGGGTGTCCAGGTGTTCGGCGTACTGCCGCGGCTCTACATCCCGGTCAGCGGGTTCGTTGTGACGCCGGTCCTCGGCTGGTGGCGCCACCCCACCCCGGTCGGCGCGGTCGACCAGGCGGAGACCGCACGGGTGTTCACGGTTCCCGTGGCGGATCTCACGGATCCGGCGCACCGCGTGACGACCCGCCACCCCAGCGGCCACATCGGCCCGGCGTTCCTCGTCGAGAACGCTCTGGTCTGGGGTTTCACCGCCGGAGTCATCGACCGGCTCCTGCATTATTCGGGCTGGGAGATTCCGTGGGACTCTGACAAGCAGGTCCCACTCGACTGGCGCGCGTGAGACGGTGTCCGGCGTGAACGTCCTGGACATTCTGTTGCTGGTCGCCGCCGTGTGGTTCGCGATCGTCGGTTATCGGCAAGGCTTTGTCGTCGGCATCCTGTCCGTGCTCGGTTTCCTCGGGGGCGGTCTGGTCGCGGTCTACCTGCTGCCCGTGGTCTGGAACGAGATCACCGAGGACGCCACACCCGGCACCTTCGCGGCCATCGCGGCGGTCGCCATCGTGATCGTGTGCGCGTCGGTGGGCCAGGCGCTCACCACCCATCTGGGTAACAAGCTGCGCCGCCACATCACCTGGTCACCCGCGCGAGCGCTGGACGCGACCGGCGGCGCGCTGGTCAACGTCCTGGCGATGCTGCTGGTGGCCTGGCTGATCGGCTCCGCGCTGGCCGGCACATCCCTGCCGACGCTCGGCAAGGAGGTCCGCAACTCCAAGGTGCTGCTGGGGGTTTCGCGGGTGATGCCGCAACAGGCCGGCACCTGGTTCGCCGACTTCTCCTCGGTCCTCGCGCAGAACGGCTTCCCGCAGGTCTTCACCCCGTTCTCCAACGAGCAGATCACCTCCGTGCCGGCCCCCGACCCGCAGCTGGCCTCCGGCCCGGTCGCGTCGGAGGCCAAGCACAGCATCGTCAAGGTCGTCGGCACGGCGCCCAGCTGCGGAAAGGTCCTCGAAGGCAGCGGCTTCGTCTTCTCCTCGCACCGCGTGATGACCAACGCCCACGTCGTCGGCGGCGTGAGTGAGCCGACCGTCCAGGTGGGCGGCGAGGGACGCACGTACGACGCCAAGGTCGTGCTCTACGACTGGAAGCGGGACATCGCGGTCCTCGACGTGCCCGCGCTGGACGCGCCCCCGCTGCGGTTCGCAGGCAAGGAAGCGAGCAGCGGCAAGAGCGCCATCGTCGCGGGCTTCCCGGAGAACGGCGGCTACGACGTCCGCGCGGCCCGTATCCGCGGCCGTATCCAGGCCAACGGCCCGGACATCTACCACCGGGGCACGGTCGGCCGCGATGTGTACTCCCTGTACGCCACGGTGCGGCAGGGCAACTCCGGAGGCCCGCTGCTCACGCCGAACGGCGAGGTCTACGGAGTGGTGTTCGCCAAGTCCCTCGACGATGCCCAGACCGGCTACGCCCTCACCGCTGACGAGGTCCGGGAGGACGTCGTCAAGGGCCGGGCAGCCGGGCATCAGCAGGTCGACAGCCAGGGCTGCGCGATCTGAGGCGCCCAGGGGTGGTGGGTGCGCAGTGCGCGCCCGCCGCCCCGCGCGGCTCAGCTGCGGGTATGGCGGAGGCGTGCGCCCATCCAGCGCGCTCTGCGGCGCAGGATGCGCGGAATCCCCATCGGGTGCGCGGGGTCGGAGGGATCACCGGGCCTGAGGTCCGGAGTGCCCTTGTCCCGAGTGCCCACCGCAGCGGCACTGCTGCGGCGGTTGCTTGCCACGTCACGGTAGTCGTGCGTCCAGCCCATACCCTCGACTCTGCCCCTGCCCCAAGGTCCGTAACCTCCGGGAGACCCGCCAATTGGCCTATGCGTCAGGCAAGTGGCTGTTCGTCAGACGTACGTTCGTCCGCGGTGCGCCGGGTGCTCCGGGAGCGTTCCTGGGGGGCCGACGGGCGGCCGGGAGGTCACCGGTCCGGTTCGGGGTCCTGCAGCCAGTTGATCAGCTCCGAGGAGAACGCCACCGGGTCCTCCTCGTGCGGGAAGTGGCCGAGTCCGTCGAAGAGCCGCCAGCGGTAGGGGGCCTCGACGTACGCGCCGGAACCGGCCGCGCTGCGGGTGCGCATCACCGGGTCGAGTGAGCCGTGCAGATGCAGCGTCGGCACCCGTACCGGCATCTTCATGCGGCGGTTGAACTGCAGGCCGTCCGGGCGGGCCATCGAGCGCACCATCCAGCGGTACGGCTCGATCGCGCAGTGCGCCGTCGACGGGATGCTCATCGCCCGCTGGTAGACCGCCACCGCGTCCTCCTGCGGAGGCTGCGGGCCCGACCAGTCCCTGATCATCTGCCCCACCAGCGCGGCATCGTCGGCGAGCAGCGCCCGCTCGGGCAGCCAGGGGCGCTGGAAGTTCCAGATGTGCGAACTGCGCCTGCTCTGTTTGACGTCGGCGAGCATCGCCGAGCGCCAGCGGCGCGGGTGCGGCATCGACGACACGGCGAGCCGGCGCACCAGCTTGGGCCGCATCACGGCCGCCGTCCACGCCAGATAGCCGCCCAGGTCGTGGCCGACCAGGGCGGCGTCCGGCTCGCCCAGGGACCGGATGACTCCGGTGACGTCGAGCGCGAGGTTGGCGGGGTCGTAGCCGCGCGGGGTGCGGTCGCTGCCGCCGACGCCGCGCAGGTCCATCGCGACCGCCCGGTACCCCGCGTCGGCGAGCGCGGGGAGTTGATGCCGCCACGTCCACCAGAACTGCGGGAAGCCGTGCAGCAGCAGTACCAGCGGTCCTTCGCCCATCTCCGCGATGTGGAAACGGGCGCCGTTCGCCGCGACGTCCCGGTGTGACCAGGGCCCGTCGGGCTGTACGACCGAAGTGGTGCTGTCGGCGGCTGTCATACCGACGAGCGTGTCACAGACTCCAGGACCGGGTGCTCCGCCGGCGCCGTGCGCGGATGCGGCTTGGCCTTCTGGAGGACGGCCGCCGTCTCCTTGGCCGCCGCGATGGACTTCTCCGGCTTCTTGATCTTCTTGACCTTCGCGAGTGCGATGAGGATCAGCAGCGTCGCGATGACCAGGAAGGCGCCACCGACGATCAGGAACGACCAGGCGAGCCCGAGGCCGAGGTTGTGGATGCCGTAGGCCGCGGCGAAGCTCAGCACCGGGAGGGCGAAGAGCGCCAGTACGCCCGCCACGACGAACGCGGCTCCGCCGATGCCCGCCCGCTTGGCGTCCTGCCGCAACTCGGCCTTGGCCAGCGCGATCTCGTCGTGCACGAGTGCGGACATCTCGGCGGTGGCCGCCGCCACCAACTGCCCGAGGCTGCGGTCTGCGCCGTCATCGGCTGAACTCATCGCCGTCTCCCTCTTGTCTGCTGCCGGAAGCAAAGCCTCTCAGATCATGCCGGACCATCGTCTCCGTGGGCTGCGCCGGAGGCCACTTCGGCAAGCCGCCGGTGTTCGGCGGCCTTCGATTCGAGGATCGCGGCCATCCTCAGGTGGTACTCCGGCTTGTCCATTTCGTAGATGTCGGGGATGCCGTCCTGGTCCTCGTCGCGCTCCTCGTCCTCGCACAGCTTCCGGTACTTGGCGTTGCGGAGCTTGAGGAGGATGCCGGCGAACACGGCGGCGATCAGTGAGCCGATCAGGACGGATGCCTTGATCTCGTCGGCCAGCGCCAGGTCCGTGGCGAAGGCCAGTTCGCCGATCAGCAGGGAGACCGTGAAGCCGATGCCGGCCAGCGCGGCGACGGCGAAGACGTCCGGCCATCTGAGGTCGGGGTTGAGTTCGGCCTTGGTGAAGCGGGCGGTGAACCACGTGCCGCCGAAGATGCCGAGCGCCTTGCCGACGACCAGGCCGAGGACCACGCCCAGCGTTTCGGGCCGGGTGAAGACCTCGTGGACGGCGCCGCCGGAGACGGACACACCGGCGGAGAAGAGGGCGAAGAGCGGTACGGCGAGGCCGGCCGACAGGGGGCGCACCAGGTGCTCGATGTGCTCGCCGGGGGAGTGCGCTTCGCCCTCGCGCCGGGTGCAGCGCAGCATCAGGCCCATCGCGACACCGGCGATGGTGGCGTGCACTCCGCTGTTCTCCATCAGCGCCCAGATGACCAGCGCGAGCGGCACGTAGACGTACCAGCCGCGGACGCCCTTGCGCAGCAGGACGTAGAAGAGCACCAGGCCGGCGACGGCGAGGCCGAGGGCCAGAAAGTTGATCTTCGAGGTGAAGAAGATCGCGATGATGAGGATGGCGAAGAGGTCGTCGACGACGGCCAGGGTGAGCAGAAAGGCGCGCAGCGCGGACGGCAGGGAGGTGCCGATCACGGCGAGTACGGCCAGCGCGAAGGCGATGTCGGTGGCGGTGGGGACGGCCCAGCCGTCCAGGGAGCCGCCGCCGATGGTGTTGACGACGGTGTAGACGATGGCGGGCATCGCCATGCCGCAGATCGCGGCGATCACCGGGAGGGCGGCGGCCTTGGGGTCGCGCAGTTCACCGGCGACCAGTTCGCGTTTGAGCTCGATGCCGGCGACGAAGAAGAAGACGGCGAGCAGGCCGTTCGCGGCCCAGTGCTGGATCGAGAGGTCCAGACCGATGGCGGCGGGTCCGAGGTGGAAGCCGCGGATCGCTTCGTAGCTGCCGCCTGCGGTGTTGGCCCAGATGAGGGCCGCGACGGCGGCGACGAGGAGGAGCACTCCGCCCACGGTTTCGGCGCGCAGGGCTTCGGCGATGAAGTTCCGCTCGGGCAGGGGTATGCGCCCGAGGAAGGGGGTGCGGCGGTTGCGGGGGGCGTTCACGCGGGTGACCTCCGGGCTTTCGGCAGCTGAGTACGGCTGTTGCAGTTGCCGACCAGACTTCCCGGCGCACCCTGAGTTTCTTTGCGTTTCGTTGACGCGTTTGCCACTTTACCTGGCGCGCACAAGGGGCTAGTGAGTGATTCTCACTTTAAGGGCATACCGGGTATCCGGCTGGCGGGCCGGGTGGCCGTCTCCGGAGACGCCGCAGGGGCACCGGCCGTCTGCCGGTGCCCCTGGGGCTGTGCGGGTGTGGTGTCTGACGGGCCCCGCCGGGCCCGGTGCTCAGTCCTCGCTCGACGCCCCCGGCAGCTTCGCCTGGATCAGGTCCATGACGGAGGAGTCGGTGAGGGTGCTGACGTCGCCGAGGTCGCGGTTCTCCGCGACGTCCCGGAGCAGCCGGCGCATGATCTTGCCGGAGCGGGTCTTGGGCAGCTCGGCGACCGGCATGATTCGCTTGGGCTTGGCGATCGGGCCGAGCTGCTGGGCGACGTGCGCACGCAACTCGTCGACCAGGCCCTCGTCGTCGGCGCTCGCGGTGCCGCGCAGGATCACGAAGGCGCAGATGGCCTGGGTGGTCTGCGGGTCGGTGGCCCCGACGACCGCGGCCTCGGCGACCTTCGGGTGCGAGACCAGCGCCGATTCCACCTCCGTGGTGGAGATGTTGTGGCCGGACACCAGCATCACGTCGTCCACCCGGCCGAGCAGCCAGATGTCGCCGTCCTCGTCCTTCTTGGCGCCGTCGCCCGCGAAGTACTTGCCTTCGAAGCGCGACCAGTACGTGTCGAGGTAGCGCTGGTCGTCGCCCCAGATGGTGCGGAGCATGGACGGCCACGGCTCGGTCAGCACGAGGTAGCCGCCGGCGCCGTCGGGCACCTCGTGGGCGTCGTCGTCGACGACGGTCGCCGCGATGCCGGGCAGCGGCACCTGCGCCGAACCGGGCTTGGTCGCCGTGACACCGGGCAGCGGGCTGAGCATCATCGCGCCGGTCTCGGTCTGCCACCAGGTGTCGACGATCGGCGCCGCGTCGGCACCGATGTGCTTGCGGTACCACATCCACGCCTCGGGGTTGATCGGCTCACCGACCGACCCCAGGACGCGCAGTGACGACAGGTCGAACTTCGCCGGGATGTCGTCGCCCCACTTCATGCAGGCGCGGATCGCGGTCGGCGCGGTGTAGAGGATCGTCACGCCGTACTTCTGCACGATCTCCCACCAGCGGCCCTGGTGCGGGGTGTCGGGCGTGCCCTCGTAGAGCACTTCGGTGGCGCCGTTGGCGAGCGGTCCGTACGCGATGTACGAGTGGCCGGTCACCCAGCCGACGTCGGCGGTGCACCAGAAGACGTCGGTCTCCGGCTTGAGGTCGAAGACGGCGTGGTGGGTGTAAGCCACCTGCGTGAGGTAGCCGCCGGTGGTGTGCAGGATGCCCTTGGGCTTACCCGTCGTACCGGAGGTGTAGAGGATGAACAGCGGGTGCTCGGCGTCGAACGCCTCGGGGGTGTGCTGCTCGCTCTGCCGCTCGACGGTGTCGTGCCACCACACGTCCCGGCCCTCGGTCCACGCGACGTCCTGGCCGGTGCGCCGCACGACCAGGACGTTGCGGACGTTCTCCGTACCGGGCTTGGTCAGCGCCTCGTCGACGGCCGGCTTGAGCGCGGAGGGCTTGCCGCGGCGGTAGCCGCCGTCGGCGGTGATCACGACGCGGGCGTCGGCGTCCTGGATGCGGGTGGCCAGCGCGTCCGCGGAGAAGCCGCCGAAGACCACCGAGTGCGGGGCGCCCAGACGGGCGCAGGCCAGCATGGCGATGACCGTCTCCGGGATCATCGGCATGTAGACGGCGACGCGGTCGCCGGTCCTCACCCCCAGCTCGATCAGCGCGTTGGCGGCCTTGGAGACCTCGCGCTGCAGGTCGGCGTAGGTGAGCGAACGGCTGTCGCCGGTCTCGCCCTCGAAGTGGATGGCCACCCGGTCGCCCAGGCCGTTCTCCACGTGCCGGTCCACGCAGTTGTACGCGACGTTGAGCTTGCCGTCGGCGAACCACTTCGCGAAGGGTGCGTTGGACCAGTCGAGCGTCTGAGTGGGCGCGGTCTCCCAGGACAGGCGCTTCGCCTGCTCGGCCCAGAAGCTCAGCCGGTCCGCAGCGGCCTGTTCGTAGGCCGCTGCCGTGACGTTGGCGTTCGCTGCCAGTTCGGCGGGAGGTGTGAACCGCCGTTCCTCCTTGAGCAGGTTGGAGAGGGAAGAGTGCTCGCTCATGCTTCCGTCTCCTTCTTGAGCAAAACGGAGAGGGAAGGACGCTTGTCCATGTCTCGGCTCCCGGTACATCGCAGGTGGTATAGACCAATAGACCGAATGCTCAATGATCACGGGGAGTTGGTCAACCCCTTCCGATCCTGGCACTAACTGATCGGTTGGTACAGATCCGTCTTGACGTGGACGTGTCGCGGTGCCGGGGCCGCGCGCCCCCGGCGCACATCCCGGGGGCGCTGCTGTTCCGGGCGCCACCGACGAGCGGGGCCCGTGGCGCTCGCCATCTGACGCGTTCGGTACGGATTGCGTGGGTGCCGAGTACTTCCTTTTCGAGCCGTAGATTGTCCGGATGTTCGCGAGCCGTTGATCACGGATGAGGGCCGGGTGGTCGCTCGCGGGCCCTTGCCTCCTGGAGGCCGCGGGTCAGACCGTCACCGGCGCCGCCTCCGCGCGTACGGCGGAGAACCGGCCGGACGCCTCGTCCAGGACGTACGCCTGCGCCTCGCCGACGTGGAAGTACATGCCGTGCAGGGCGAGCGTGCCCTCGGCCACGCGGCGGGCCACGCAGGGGTGCGCCCTCAGGTGATCGAGCTGCTGGCGGACGTTGACCAGCGCGAGCCGTTCGTGATCGTCCGCCACCGGGCGCTCGGCCAGGCTGACTTCGTCCTCGTCCGGGCGGTCGGACGCGGCCCGCATGCGCTCCAGGCTCGGCCTGCCGTGCCGCAGCCAGCGGGCGAGCGCGGTGGGGTCGAGAGCCGGCGCTTCCGGCCCCGGGGGCGCCTCGTCCGGCGTCGTGAGCAGTGCCTTCATCGCGCCGCACCCCGAATGCCCGCACACCGTGATCGAGCCGACCTCCAGGACCTCCACCGCGTACTCGACGGCTGCGCCCACGGAGTCGCAGGTGCCGTCGCTGCCGGGCGGCGGTATCAGGTTGCCGACGTTGCGTACGGCGAACAGGTCGCCGGGGCCGCTGGACGTGATCATGCTCGTGACCAGCCGGGAGTCGGAGCAGGCGAGGAAGAGCTGGGTGGGCCGCTGCCCGTCCCTGGCCAGCCGGGCCAATTCCTCGCGGACCAGCGGGGCGGTGTGCCGCTGGAAAGCGCTCACGCCGCCCATCAGTTGGCTGCCGCTGGAGCCCGGAGCGGCCTCGCGGGCCGGGGCGGGCCGGGTGCAGTGGTGGTTGCGCCACGGTGTCCACGGGCTACAGGCGTGCGCACCGGCGGGCTCGGCGATGGGCCGGCCGCTGCGACCGCCGAGGGTGACCCAGCCGCCCTGCGCGCGATGCCGCGCGGACCAGGACTGGAGCGCTTCGTAGGCGGCGTGGTCCATGAAGGATCCGCACAGCTCGACGATCACGTCCGAACAGGCCGGGACCAGTGCCAGGGCCCGGGTCAGCCGGGGCACGGCGAGAAACGTCAACTGGCCGCTGACGCGCACCCGGTGGCGGCCGTCCTCCTCCAGGACCGTGATGCGGGTATGGGTCAGCCGGCGCAGCGCCAGGAAGGCCGCGACCGCGATGCCCGTCAGGACGCCCTGGAGTACGCCGAGTGCCACGACGCCGCCCAAGGTGGCCGCGTACACCGGGAATTCGCGGTGCCGCTGCACATGCCGGATGTGCGCGAAACTCACCATCCGTACGCCGACCAGCATCACCAGCGCGGCGAGCGCGGCCAGCGGGATCAGCTCCAGCGCGGCAGCCGAGAGGCCCGCGCACAGCAGGACCCAAAGGCCGTGCAGCACGGTGGCGCGGCGGCCGGTGGCCCCGGCGCGGACGTTCGCCGAGCCGCGGATCGCGCCGCCGGAAATCGGCAGGCCGCCCAGCAGGCCGGTGACGATGTTGGCGACGCCCTGCCCGGCCAGTTCGCGGTTGAGGTCCGAGGGGCGGGACGGGGTGCCGGGGTGCTCGACCGCGAGCCGGTC
The DNA here is from genome assembly GCF_044460025.1 of Streptomyces sp. NPDC050161. NCBI lineage: Bacteria > Bacillati > Actinomycetota > Actinomycetes > Kitasatosporales > Streptomycetaceae > Streptomyces > Streptomyces sp. NPDC050161. Next base: position 33,660 of record NZ_JBITJM010000028.1, read on the forward strand.
CACCGCCACCGCGGACAGCAGGGACTCCATGGCGGCGACGAGGGTCACGGTCAGCACCGCTGCGGCGAGGGCGGGAACCGTGGCGTCCGGGAGCGCGGGCAGTGACGGCGCCTGCCAGGAGGGGAGTTCGACGCGCGGGACGTCCGTGCCGACGCTGACGGCCGTGGCCGCGAGGACGGCCACCAGGGCGGCCGGGACCGAGGCGAGCCGCCGCCCGAGACGTCCGGGCAGCCGCCCCCAGCCGATCAGGACGGCGACGGTGAGCGCCCCGATCAGCAGGGCCGCGGTGTGCGGGTGCGCCAACTGGCCAGGAAGCGCAAGGGCGTTGGCGAGGGCGGAGCTTTCCGCGCTGCCGCCGAGCACCACGTGGAGCTGGCCGATCGCGATGGTGGCGCCGATGCCGGCGAGCATGCCGTGCACGATCGCCGGGCTGACGGCCAGCGCGGCGCGGGCCACGCGCAAGGCACCCAGGGCGAGTTGGGTGAGCCCGGCCAGCACGGTGATCGCGCAGGTGGCGCGCCAGCCGAAGCGCTGGACGAGATCGGCCGTGACGACCAGGAGCCCGGTGGCGGCACCGCTCACCTGGAGGGGCGCGCCGCCGAGCAGGCCGGCGACGATGCCGCCGACGACCGCGGCGACCAGGCCGGCCTGCGGTGGTGCGCCGGTGGCGAGGGCGATGCCCAGTGAGAGCGGCACGGCGAGAAGGAAGAGGACGATCGAGGCGGAGAAATCTCTGCGGAGCGCGGTGCGCCCGCGGGCCTCCGGCGGGTCGTGTGGATGGTGCGTGCGTTGCGGCTGCGGCGTCTTCGTGAGCTGCGACATTCCCGTCTCCTCCGGGGCGACGCGGTCGCGCGGGGCGCGATCGTGGGGCGGCGGTGTACTGCGGCGGGACGCGAGCCGACCGGTCGACGTCGCGGTGGGTGACGTTCCGGTGACTCTCAAGCATCGGTAAATGAATCGTAATGCCAGGTAAAGAGCGGGAGAAGGTTCTTCCGGCGGATGAGCCGTGCATTCCACCCATCGGGTGAATGTGATGATTATCGGCTCGTCCCTTACCTCACCCTCCTCGGCATATGAAAGCTTGCGGGCAGTTTTTCCGATTAATCCCTCGGAAGGTGCGCGCAGCACCAGGAATGAGGTGGCTGATGGCAGCCGCATCACGGGTCACGGCCGGGGCCGTCGCGGCCATGGCGCTGGCAGCGGTCGCCGGCTGCTCCACGGCACCGCACCGCACACCGGGCCAGAGCGCCGCGAAGGGCCGGGCGGCGCCTGTGCCCAAGGCCCAGCAGGTCAGGCTGATCGGCGACGGCTCGACCGCGGACACCGGAGCGCAGCCGAACCAGCCGGTGCCGGTGCGCCTCAGGCCGGGCGAACGGCCCCCGCAGTTCGTGGTGTTCTCCTGGGACGGCGCGGGCGAGGACGGCCAGCAGCTCTTCTCGCACTTCCGCGAGGTCGGCAAGAAGTACGACGCGACGATGACGTACTTCCTCAGCGGCGTCTATCTGCTGCCGACGGACAAGAAGGGCCTCTACCGCCCGCCGCGGCACGCTCCCGGCGCGTCGGACATCGGCTTCAACGACGTCCAGGGCATCAGGGACACCGTGCGGCAGATGCGCGGCGCCTGGCAGGACGGCAACGAGATCGGCACCCACTTCAACGGGCACTTCTGCGGCCCCGACGGCGGGGTCGGTACCTGGTCCGCCGAGGAGTGGAAGAGCGAGATCGAGCAGGCCGAATCGTTCGTGCGGCACTGGAGGACCACGTCGGGGCTCACGGACGAGAAGCCGCTGCCCTTCGACTACGCCAAGGAACTCGTCGGCGGCCGGGCGCCGTGCCTGGAAGGGCAGACGAACCTGATCCCCGCCGCCAAGGCGAGCGGCTTCCGCTACGACGCCAGCTCGGCCGGCGGGCTGCAGGTCTGGCCCCGGAAGATCGACGGCGTCTGGGACTTCCCGCTCCAGCAGATCCCGGTGCCGGGCCGCACCTTCGAGACGCTCTCGATGGACTACAACTTCCTCGCCAATCAGTCCGTCACCCCCGAGGGCGACCCGGCGAAGCGGGCCGCCTGGGGACGGCAGATGCACGACGGCCTCATCCAGGCGTTCCACCGCGCCTACCGGGGCAACCGCGCCCCGCTGTTCATCGGCGACCACTTCGAGTCCTGGAACGGCGGTGTCTACATGAAGGCCGTCGAGGACACCATCAAGACCGTCTGTCCCCGGAAGGAGGTGCGCTGCGTCAGCTTCAAGCAGGTGGCGGACTGGCTCGACGTGCAGGACCCGGAGGTGCTCGACAAGCTGCGCGGGCTGGACGTCGGCCAGGCTCCGCGGGACGGCTGGGCGTCGTACACGGCCGGCTCCCCGGCCGCCCCGGGGAGCCCTGCCGCGGCGGCCGGTGCGCCCGCGCCCGGAGCGGCGGCGCCGGTGCCGGCCGCCGCGGAACCGCAGGTCATGCGGGCTGCGGAGTAGCCGCCCCTTCGGAGAGCACGAAGGCGGGGTCGACCTGGGCCGCCAGGTCGGCGCCCGTCTTCGCGTTGCCCCAGCTCTCCGCGTTCTTCAGGTGGAAGTGCACCATCTGACGGGTGTAGCGCTCCCAGTCCCGCTCCCCGTAGGCGGCGTCCGCGGTGGTGTGCAGGGTGTCGAGGGCGCGGCGGTTGGCCTCTTCGAGCTGCGCGAAGGGGGCGGTGCGGCCCTTTTCCATGGCCCGCACCCAGTCCGAGTGGCCGACCGTCACCAACAGGTCGTCGCCCACCTCGTCGCGCAGGAACGCGAGGTCGTCCGGGCTCTGCACCTTGTTGCCCACCACCTTCAGGCTGACGTCGAAGTCCCGCGCGTATTCCTTGTACTGGCGGTAGACGGCAATGCCCTTACGGGTCGGCTCGGCAACCAGGAACGTCATGTCGAAGCGGGTGAACATCCCGGAGGCGAAGGAGTCCGAGCCCGCCGTCATGTCGACGACGACGTACTCATCTCGGCCGTCCACAAGGTGGTTCAGGCACAGTTCGACCGCGCCGACCTTGGAGTGGTAGCAGGCGACCCCGAGGTCGGACTCGGTGAACGGGCCGGTGGCCATCAGCCGTACGGACGTGTCGTCGAGCGGAATCGTGCGGGCACAGGCGTCATAAACGGGATTGCCGCGGCCGACGTGCAGGAGCTGCGAGCCGTCGCCGGGCGGGGTGGTTTTGATCATCGTCTCGGCGGAGGAGATCCGGGGGTTGGCGCCGCGCAGATATTCCTTGATCAACGGGAGATGGGCGCCCATCGCGGGAAGCGAGGCGGCGGACGCCTCGTCGAGGCCGAGGGCGGCCCCCAGATGCTGGTTGATGTCGGCGTCCACCGCGATCACGGGGATGCGGGAGGCCGCGAGATGGCGGATGAACAGGGAAGACAGGGTCGTCTTGCCGCTGCCGCCCTTTCCTACGAAAGCGATCTTCATGTTCACCAAGCGTAAGCGGACTCTGGCTGTGAGTGAGAGCGCAGCGTGAAGAAGACCACTCCTTCGGGGGGTGCGGCCAACTGGTGCGTAGGGTCGGACCCATGGCTGCACACACCCGGGGCACGACCCCCGAACCTCCGCAGGCGAACGCCGATCCGCTCGCGGCCCTGGCGTCGCTCCCGGGGGTCGCCGACGCCGTCGACTCCGTACGCAAGGGCGTCGACCGGGTCTACGGACACCGGATCATGCGGCGGCGCAGCACGGAGGTCACCTCGGAGGCGGCGCTGCGCGGAGCCCGTGGTTCCGCGGCGCTCTCCGGGGCCGACTGGGCGCTCGAAGAGGTACGGCGGCGCACCGACTTCGGCGTGGACGGCGAACCGCGGACGGTCGGCGCGGCGCTGCGGCTGACGGCCGAGGCGGGGCAGCTGCTCAACGTGTGGCGGCAGTCGCCGCTGCGGGTGCTGGCGCGTCTGCACCTGGTGGCGGCGGGCGGCGGCGTGGCGGACGACGCCGTGGGGCGGCCCCGTCTCGCGGGCGAGCCGGTCGACGAGCCGTTGATCGAGCTGCCGCTCCCCGACGCCGCCGAGGTCGCGGGCCGGCTGGACGGGCTGGCGCGGCTGCTGCTCGCGGAGAGCGCGGCGCCGGCGCTGGTGACGGCCGCGGTGGTGCACGGCGAACTGCTCGCGCTGCGGCCGTTCGGCTCGCACAACGGCCTGGTCGCACGGGCCGCGGAACGCGTGGTGCTGGTCGGCAGCGGACTCGATCCGAAATCGATCTGTCCGGCCGAGGTCGGGCACGCGGAACAGGGGAGGGCGGCTTATGTGGCGGCCCTGGAGGGCTACGTGTCAGGCACGCCCGATGGTGTCGCCGCGTGGATCGCGCACTGTGGCCGCTCGGTCGGACTGGGTGTGCGCGAGAGCACCGCGGTCTGTGAGGCGATGCAGCGCGGCGCCTGATCCTGTGGCCGGGCCCGGGACGCGTGCGTAACCGGGTGCCGGGAAATCCTGCCCCGCAAAAAGGGGTGCGGCGGTACGAGGTGCTGATCCGTACCGCCGCTGGCATGTCTGCCGCGTGACCATGCGTGCTCGATATATGCCCATCAGGCCGGAAATCTTTTGTCCGTTGCCTGGTGCGGCTGGCCCGTAATCGACGGGTCGGCGTCGCGTGGGTGCCCGGCGTTCATGCATCGGTCCGTGGGGCCGTGTTGCGTTTTAAGGTGATCCTCTCGGAGGTCCTTGGTCTCGCGGGCCGTTGACTCCTTTGTACTCCAGGTGCCGGGTAAGCGGAACCCTTCACCTCAGATCTTTACTTTTGCCTTCAATGACGGGCAATGAGTGCAATAAGGATCATGCGAGGTCACGGGATAAGCCGTGCCTTTTCCCGCTATGCATCGATAGGGCCGCGCCGTCGGTTCGCGTACCAGACCAGCCCGGCGGTGACGGCGGCCGTGCCTACGGCCGCGACGGCGGTGACCACCAGGGGGCGCGCGGGCATGGACAGCGAGGGCAGCCGCTGCTTGAGCCGCACCGGGCGGGTGAACGACAGCACCGGCCAGCCCCGAGCGGCGGCCTCGCGGCGCAGTGCCCGGTCGGGATTGACCGCACAGGGGTTGCCGACCGCTTCGAGCATCGGGACGTCCGTCGCGGAATCGCTGTACGCGAAGCTCCGCTCCAGGTCGTAGCCCTCGGACGCGGCGAGATCCCGGACGGCTTCGGCCTTGGTCGGCCCGTAGGCGTAGTACGCGACCTCGCCGGTGAACCGCCCGTCATCGCCGACGACCATTTTGGTGGCCACCACGCGGTCGGCGCCGAGAAGTTCGCCGATCGGCTCGACGACCTCGGCACCCGACGTGGAAACAATCACCACATCGCGGCCGGCGGCCCGGTGTTCCTCGATGAGGGAGGCCGCCTCGTCGTAGATGATCGGGTCGATCCTGTCGTGCAGGGTCTCGGCGACGATCTCGCGGACCTGAGCGACATCCCAGCCGCGGCAGAGCGACGAGAGATAGGCGCGCATCCGCTCCATCTGGTCGTGGTCCGCGCCGCCGACAAGGAACACGAACTGTGCATATGCAGTGCGCAGTACGGCCCGGCGATTGATCAGGCCACCTCGGTAGAACGACTTACTGAAGGTCAGCGTGCTCGACTTTGCAATCACGGTCTTGTCGAGGTCGAAGAACGCCGCAGTACGGGGAGTCGAGTGGGGTACGGAGTGGTTTTCCACGAGGCGAGCATAGGCTCCCACCATTCGGCGTAAGGTCGGGCGCGTGGGTTTGCCTGAGAAGGCTCTCGGGTACACCATGGAAGTCACGGATCGTTCGCGACCGTGCTAACCCGGTCCGGCTCCTCCCCCCCCGAGTCGGCCGTGGGGACGACCCCCGCTCTCCCCCCCGGCGGGGGTCGTCGCATGTCCGGACGCATTTCCCGGCGTCGGACAGGGGGTGCAGATCCCACATCTCCCCAGCGCCCAGGCTTAGTTGACGCACAGCACGCATCACGCACCGTAGTTGTCGCGTCGCTTTCCGGATGCCCCTTAAGGCCCCCAGAAGTTGCTGTCCAGTCACCGGTATAGGTGACAGAGTTATTCACAATGGCGAGTTGTCCACAGTTTTTGACCAAGATCCACACGGATTTCCTGATCGCTGCACGCTAAAAGTCCGCGAGTTCGCGGAGGAGCGAGTTGTGTAGCGATTGGGGGACGGAACGTGGCTGGATCCAGGACATCCGATCAGCCGGCGGTTTCGGGCGGAGAGCGCAGCCGCCCGCTGATCATCACCGAGGACGAGCAACTGCTCGACGATCTTCTGCGGCTGTGCGCGGCGGCGGACGTGCAGCCCGAGGTGGCGCACGGCCTGCCTGCGGGCAGGGACGGCTGGGCGCAGCCGCCACTGGTGATCGTCGGCGATGACTGCGCGGCCAGGCTGCGCGACGCGGGACGCCGGACGGGCCTCGTACTCGTCGCGCGGGACACCGACGACACGGACATGTGGCGGCAGGCCGTCGCCCTCGGTGCCGAGCGGGTGGTGACGCTCCCTGGAGGCGAGCTCTGGCTGGTCGACCGGATCGCCGACGCGGTCGAAGGGAGCGGGCCCGCGGCGCTCACCGTCGGGGTGATCGGCGGCTGTGGCGGCGCCGGTGCGAGCACCCTCGCCTGCGCCCTGGCCGTCACCGCGGCGCGCACGGGCCGGCGCACCGTGCTCGTGGACGCCGATCCGCTCGGTGGCGGGCTCGATGTGCTGCTCGGCGGCGAGAAGGAGAAGGGGCTGCGCTGGCCGGCGTTCCGGGAGTCGCGCGGACGGGTCGCTTCCGGGGCGCTGGAGGACTCGCTGCCCCGGCTGCACTCCTTACGGGTGCTCAGCTGGGATCGCGGCGCCGAGGTCGCCATCCCGCCGGCCGCCATGCGGGCGGTGCTGGCGGCGGCGCGCAGACGCGGTGGCGTGGTGGTGGTCGATCTGCCGCGCCGGGTCGACGACGCGGTGGCGCAGGCCCTGGCCCAAGTGGACGTGGGGCTGCTGGTGGTGCCCGCGGAGCTGCGGGCGGTGGCCGCCGCGGGGCGGGTGGCGGCCGGTGCCGCGGCGGCGCTGCGTGACCTGCGGGCCGTCGTCCGGGGGCTGCCGAGCGGACTGCCGGGACTGGACGACGACGAGATCGCCGCCCTCCTGGAGCTGCCGCTGGCCGGTGAACTGCCGTGGGATTGCGGCCTGGTGGACGATCCGCCGCGCGGTGTGCCGCCCGGCGCCCGGGTCCGCGGGCCGCTCGCCCGCTTCTGCGCCGCCTTCTGGGAGCGGGCGCTGCCGGACGGGAGCGGGCCGGCGGCCGGTGCGGCGCGGGCCGGGGACGGGGTGCGCGGGTGAGCGGGGGCGGGCCCGGGGCGCGGCGGTGGCGCGCCGTGGGCGGAGAGCCGTTTCCGGGAGGCGTGAGGTCGGGGCGTACGGACGGGGCTGTTGTGGTCCCGGCCGTGGACAGGGGGTGCGGGGATGAGCGGGAATTTGGTGGACGCGGTGCGGCGGCGGCTCGCGGAGGACGGGGCGGAGCCGACGGCGGCACGGGTGGCGGTGGCGCTGCGCGAGGAAGGGCGGCTTCTCGGAGACGCCGAGGTGCTGGGTGTGGTGGCCGCCTTGCGGTCCGAGATGGTGGGCAGCGGCCCGTTGGAACCGCTGCTGGCGGCGCCGGAGGTGACGGACGTCCTCGTCACCGCGCCGGACGAGGTGTGGGTGGACCGGGGCGGCGGCCTGGAGCGGACGTCCGTGCGCTTCCGGGACGCGGCCGAGGTGCGCAGGCTGGCGCAGCGGCTGGCGGCGGTGGCAGGGCGGCGCCTCGACGACGCCAGGCCGTGGGTGGACGCCCGGCTGCCGGACGGTACGCGCCTGCACGCCGTGCTGCCGCCGGTGGCGGTGGGCGGCACCTGTCTGTCGCTCCGGGTGCTGCGACCGCGGGCCTTCGGGCTTGCGGAACTGGTCGCGGCGGGGACGGTGCCGCTGGGCGGCGACCGGCTGCTGGCGGCGCTGCTGGCGGCCCGTATCTCGTTCCTGATCAGTGGGGGTACGGGCTCGGGCAAGACGACTCTCCTGTGTGCGTTGCTGGGGCTGGTCGGCCCAGGGGAGCGGATCGTGTTGGCGGAGGACTCCGCGGAGCTGCGGCCGGACCACCCCCATGTGGTGCGGCTGGAGACCCGGCCCGCCAATCAGGAAGGCGTCGGGCGGGTGACGCTGCGGGACCTCGTCCGCCAGGCGCTGCGGATGCGGCCGGACCGGCTGGTCGTCGGCGAGGTGCGCGGCGCCGAGGTCACCGACCTGCTGGCGGCCCTCAATACCGGGCACGAGGGCGGCTGTTGCACTGTGCACGCCAATGCTGCCTGTGATGTCCCTGCCCGGCTGGAGGCGCTCGGGTCGACGGCCGGGCTGGACCGGGCCGCCCTGCACAGCCAGTTGGCGGCTGCGCTCTCCGTGGTGCTGCATCTCGTGCGCGACCGGGAGGGGCGGCGGCGGATCGCCCAGATCCATGTCCTGGAACGGGACCGCGACGGCTTCGTGGTGACCGTGCCGGCTGCGGTCTGGGGTGCGGGCGGCTTCGAGGAGGAGGCCGGGTGGGGGCGGCTGATGGAGCTGTGCGAGCGGGGTGCGGCGGGGGCGGAGGTGATGGGTGCGGGGCGGGGGAGCTGATGGGAGGGGCGGGGCGGCGGGTGCGTAGAGGTGCCCGAGGTGAGCGAGTGGCGTGTGGCGATACGAGTGACGCGGTGTGGGGGTGACGAGGTGATGCAGATGTGGTCGGTGTGGGGGTCGGAGGGCGGATCCGTGGCCATGGGGGTGGCGGTGTGCTGCGCGGGGGCCGCGGGCTGGCTGGCGAGTGGCGGACGGGACGACTCGGGGCGACGGGCCCGGGAGATGTTCGCGGGCGGCGCGGGCCCGGTGGCGGCTGTGCATGGAACGGGCGGACGCGCGTATCCGCCGGGAGCAGGCGTCGGGTCCGGTGGCGCACAGAGTGCCGAGGGGGTGGCCGGGACCGGAGGCGCTTCTTGTGAGGGGCGGTCCGCCGCAGGGGAGTGGTGGCGGGGCAGGCCCGGAGCCGGGCTCCAGGGACGCTTCGCCGGTGTCGTGACCGTGGTGGAGGGCGCCGATGGGGCCTCGGGGCGGCGGTGGCGGATCGGCTCGCGGCTGTCCGTCGGGCGTGAGATGTGGTGCCTGCCCGTGGGGCTGGTGATCGGCGTGCTGGGAGGGTCGGTGTTGCCGGTGTTCGCCGCCATGGCGGCGGTGTTCGTGGTCGGCAGATGGCTTCGCGCCCACGGCGCGGAGCGGGCGCGTGACCGGCGGGCGGCGGAGGTGATCGCGTTGTGCGCGTCGGCCGCAGGCGAGCTGCGGGCCGGGCGCCAGCCGGCCCAGGCGCTGCTGGCGGCGGGGGCGTCGGGGTTGGGGGAAGCGGGCTCGGCCGTGATGGCGGCGGCGCGTTACGGCGGGGACGTGCCCCGGGCGCTGCGGGCGGCGGCGCGGCTGCCGGGAGCCGGCGGGCTGGCCGGTGTGGCGGCGTGCTGGCAGGTGGCGGTGGAGGGCGGGGCCGGACTGGCCTCGGGCCTGGAACGGGTCGCGGCCGGCCTTCGCGCGCAGCGTGACCAACGGGAGGAAGTGCGCGCGCAGTTGGCGGGCCCGCGTGCCACCGCGCTGATGCTCGCGCTGCTGCCCGTCTGCGGGCTCCTGATGGGCAGCGCCCTCGGAGCTGACCCGCTCCGGGTGCTGCTGCACACGCCGGTCGGCTGGGTGTGCCTGGTGAGCGGCGGCCTTCTGGAGTGGGCCGGGGTGGCATGGACGTCTCGGATCGTCGCCGATGCCCTGCCGCCGGCTTCCGTGGGCCGGGCGGAGCCGGACGGGAAGGGGCGTCGCGCGGACGGGGAGTGGACGCGGCAGGGCGGGAAGGCGGGGAGGGCATGAGTCCGGAAGTTGTCCACAGGCTGGGGATGGCCTGTGTGGCCGTGGCGCTGGTGAGCGCGGTGTGGTGCGTGCGCACAGCGCTCATGGAGGAGCGCAGAAGGGGGCGGGTGCGCAGGAGGGCGTCGGCGGTGCTGGGCGGAAGCCCCGCGGCCCGGGGGCTCGGGGCGGGGCGACGGCGGGGCGGTGCGGAGAGTGCGGGGCGGCGCGGCGGGCATCGGCTGAGCGGCCGGGCGAAGGAGTGGCTGGGGCCGTTGGGGGTGGCCGGGTTCGTGCTCATTCTCGTCGGTGGGACGGCGGGCGTCGTGGCAGGGCCGGTGGCGGGATACGGCGCGTATCTCTGGCGCGGGAGACAACGTGCCACGGAGGAGGGGCGGCGGGCGCAGGCCGCGGTGCGTGAGGAGCTGGCCCCGGCCGGCGACCTCCTGGCCGCCTGTCTCGCGGCGGGCGCCGGGCCGCGCGAGTCGGCCGAGGCGGTGGGGCGGTCACTGGGCGGGACCGTCGGCGAACGGCTGCGCCAGGTCGCGGCGGAACTGCGGCTGGGTGGTGAACCGGCCAATGTCTGGCCGAGATTGGCGGTGCTTCCGGGCGCCGCGGAGCTGGCGCGGTGCATGGAGCGGGCCGGAATATCCGGGGTGTCGGCGGTGGACGCGGCCTCCCGTGTCGCCGCCGAACTGCGCGCGGAGTGGGTCCGGGCCGCGGCAGGCCGGGCACGGCGCGCGGGGGTCCTGGTGACGCTGCCGCTGGCCGCGTGCTTCCTGCCGGCATTCCTGTTGCTCGGGGTGGCACCCGTGCTGACCGGTCTGGCGGACGGGCTGCTGGGTCACGACTGACGTGCCCTTGTCGTGGCCGCGGCGGGGCCGGGTTTCCGGTCGCGTCGCTGCGGCCCGTACCGGGCGCAACCGGCCGCGGCCCGCGATCGACTCATGCGGGCAACTCGACTGTTCAAGAAGCGAATTCAAGAAGCGGATTCAAGGGGGATGGCGATGTTTCGACGATGGCGTGTGGCGGCGCGTGGTGCGCGGGACCGGGGGATGACCACCGCGGAGTACGCGGTGGGCACGCTCGCCGCGTGCGCGTTCGCCGCGGTGCTCTACAAGGTCGTGACCAGCGCGACGGTCCAGGCGGCGCTCCGGTCGGTGATCGAGAGGGCGGTCGATGTGCAGTTCTGACGGGTGTCCGGGCACCGGACGGCGCGCGGGGGAAGGGCCGCGGGTCCGCGCCGGAGCGAGGACGCACGCGAGGACGAAGAGGGCCAGGGGAGCGACGGGGAGCGGGTCATGCAGGAACTTACGGATCGTCGAGCGGTGCCGGGGCTTCGGCGCCTTGGGGGCTCGTGGGCCTCGTGGTGCCGGAGTTGGTGCCGGTGCCGATACCAAGGCGGAGAACGGCGGGTGCGCCCGTGCGGGTGCGCGTGGCCGTGCTGGTGGCCGTGTGGGCGCGTGCCGAGGCAGGCGTACGGATACGGGGCCCGGAGGCCGTTGTGGAACTGGGGTGGCGGCCGGCTCGGGCGGTGGTGCGGCGCGTGAGGCAGAGGAGAGGCGCGATCCCGCTGCGCGTCCCCGGGCGCACCCCGGCCCTTTCCGGCCCGGTGCGCGGGGTGATCCCGGCGACACCTTCCGCCACGGCCGCGGGCGGTCAGGGCGCTGCTCCGGGCGTGACGCGGGGTTCGTGACGGCCGAGGCCGCCTTGGTGATGCCGGTGCTGATGGTGGTCGCGATGGCGCTGATCTGGGGGCTGATGGCGGCCTGTGCCCGTATCGAGTGCGTGGACGCGGCGCGGGCCGGTGCACGGGCCGCCGCGCGATCCGAGCCGCGGGCGGCAGCACTGCGGGCGGCTCGCGGGGCGGCGCCACCGGGGGCGCGGGTGTCGCTGGCGCGCGAAGGAGACCTGGTGCGCGTACGCGTCGAGTCGGAGCTTCCCGGAATCGGCCAACTGGCGCTGCACGTCGGCGGAGAGGCGGTGGCACTTGCCGAAGAAACGGTGCGGTGAGGAAGCCGTGAGGTGGAGAGGGAGACGCGGTGGCGACGGCTCGGCTGGGGTGCGGCAGCCCGGTGCCGACGCAGGCTCGGCGACGGTCTGGACGGTCTTCGCCGCTGCGGCCCTGTGCGCGGTCTTCGCCGCCTTGATCGCCGTGGGACAGGTCGTCGTGGCACGCCACCGGGCGGGCGGGGCGGCGGACCTGGCCGCGCTGGCCGCGGCCGACCGAGCCGACCGGGGCCCACGAGCGGCCTGCGCGGTCGCGCGACGGGTCGCGGCTGCCCAGCACACCCGCTTGGTGCGCTGTTCGCTGGACGCCGCGGTCGCCGACGTATCGGCCGAGGCGGGCGGGCGGCCGTTCACCGCCCGGGTACGGTCCCGGGCCGGGCCGCCGGTCGCCGCCCCGCCCGGCGGGGAGGCGCAGACCACGAGGCGGGCCGGCCGACCGAGGAAAGGCGAGACCGACCGCGCTGCTCAGGCGTTCTCGGGTGCCCCGCGGAGGAGTTCGGTGAGCAGCCGGATGGCGCCGCGCTTGTGGAGCGGATCGTTGCCGTTGCCGCACTTCGGCGACTGGATGCAGGACGGACAGCCGGCCTCGCACTCACAGGACGCGATGGCGTGGCGGGTGGCGGCGAGCCATTCCGCGGCGGTGTGGAAGGCGCGTTCGGCGAAGCCCGCGCCGCCGGGATGGCCGTCGTACACGAAGACCGTGGGGAGCAGCGTGTCCGGATGTAGGGGAATGGATACGCCGCCGATGTCCCAGCGGTCGCAGGTGGCGAAGAGCGGCAGCAGGCCGATCGAGGCGTGTTCGGCGGCGTGCAGGGCACCGCCGAGCTGTTCGGGGTTGACGCGTGCGGCGTCGAGCTGGTCCTCGGTGACCGTCCACCACACCGCACGGGTGCGCAAGGTGCGAGGCGGGAGGTCCAGTTTGGTCTCGCCCAGGACTTCGCCGGAGATCAGTTTGCGGCGGAGGAAGGACACGACCTGGTTGGTCACTTCGACCGAACCGAAGCACAACCGCCCGTCTCCCCAGGGCACTTCGGTCTCGGTTTCGAGGATGGAGATGGCGGTGGTGTCGCGGGCCGTCGTGGAATAGGGCGGGTTGGCCTCGGAGACGAGGGCGACGTCGTCCGCCAGGTCGAAGCGCTCGACGACATACGTACGCCCCTGATGGAGGTGGACCGCGCCCTCATGGACGGTGGTGTGCGCGGCGGCGGCGTCCACCGTGCCCAACAGGCGCCCGGTGCCGGTCTCCACGATCTGTACCGGCGAGCCGCCCTGGCCCCGGATGTCGGTGAGGTCGCAGGCGCGCTCGCGGCGGGTCCAGTGCCACGCGGTGGCGCGCCGACGCAGCAGGTTCGCCGCCTCCAGCTGGGGCAGCAGCCCCGCGGCCGTCGGCCCGAAGAGCGCGAAGTCCGCTTCGGTGAGCGGGAGTTCGGAGGCGGCGGCGCACAGGTGCGGGGCGAGGACGTACGGGTTGTCGGGATCCAGGACGGTCGACTCGACGGGCTGGTCGAAGAGGGCTTCGGGGTGGTGGACGAGATACGTGTCCAGAGGGTCGTCGCGGGCCACGAGGATCGCGAGCGCGCCCTGGCCCGAGCGGCCCGCCCGGCCGGCCTGCTGCCAGAGCGAGGCGCGGGTGCCCGGATAGCCGGCGATGACGACGGCGTCGAGGCCGGAGACGTCCACGCCCAGCTCCAGCGCGGTGGTGGCGGCGAGCCCGAGCAGGTCGCCGCTGTGCAGCGCGCGTTCCAGGGCGCGCCGTTCCTCGGGCAGGTAGCCGCCGCGGTAGGCGGCGACCCGGGACGGCAGCGAACGGTCCACCTCCGCGAGCCGTTCCTGGGCGATCAGCGCGATCAGTTCGGCGCCGCGCCGGGAACGGACGAAGGCGACGGTCCGTACGCCCTGGACCGCGAGGTCGGTCAGGAGGTCGGCGGTCTCCGCGGTGGCGGTGCGGCGGACCGGAGCGCCCTGTTCGCCGTGCAGGTCCGTCAGCGGCGGCTCCCACAGGGCGAAGACGACCTCGCCGCGCGGCGAGGAATCCTCCGTGATCTCCACCACGGGCAGGCCGGTCAGCCGGCTCGCTGCCTCGGCCGGTTCCGCGGCGGTGGCGGAGGCGAGCAGGAAGACCGGCTCCGAGCCGTAGCGGGCGCAGACGCGGCGCAGCCGGCGGATGACCTGGGCCACGTGGGAGCCGAAGACCCCGCGGTAGGAGTGGCATTCATCGATCACGACGTAGCGCAGGGCGCGCAGGAAGGAGGCCCAGCGGGGGTGGGACGGGAGGATGCCGCGGTGCAGCATGTCCGGGTTGGTCAGGACGTAGTTGGCGTACTGGCGCACCCACTCGCGCTCTTCGACCGGGGTGTCGCCGTCGTAGACCGCGGGCCTGATCGCCGTTCCGAGGGGGGCCGCCAGCTCGCGTACGGCCCGGCGCTGGTCGGCCGCCAGCGCCTTCGTGGGCGCCAGATACAGCGCCGTGGCCCCCCGCCCGCCGGTTCGCAGCGTGCCGCGGTTCCGGGGGAGTTGCCCCGTCGGCGCAGGCTCGGAGCCGTCCAGGAGGGTGGACAGGACCGGAGCCAGGTACGCCAGGGACTTGCCGGACGCGGTCCCGGTGGCGACGACGACCGATTCGCCGCGCAGCGCGTGTTCGGACGTCCTGGCCTGGTGGGACCACGGGCGCTCGATTCCGGCGGCACGGATCGCGGCGATCACTTCCGGCCTGATCTGTTCCGGCCAGTCGGCATGGCTGCCGATGCGCGGGGGCAGGTGCTCCGTATGAGTGATGCGTGCAGCGCGGGTCGCGCCCCTGGCGAGACGGTCGAGAATGATGCCAGGGGAGGGGTTCGCGCCCGCATCCGTCGGGAGTCGATTGGAGGCCATCGGCACCGAGTCTGTCACCGGTGTGACGGACAATGCTGAAAGGGCGTCGTGCACGCCTGCTGGTAAGTGATTGAATGCCATCGCGGCTGCCGATCCGTCCCCTACCTTCGGTGGGGAGGCCCCAGGGGGGCGACCGCTCGATAGCAAGGTGCTGGAGGATCCGTGGACCTGTCCCTGTCGACCCGGACCGTTGGCGACCGTACGGTCGTCGAGGTCGGTGGCGAGATTGATGTATACACCGCGCCCAAGCTGCGGGAGCAGCTGGTCGAGCTTGTGAACGACGGCAGCTACCACCTCGTGGTGGACATGGAGCGTGTCGACTTCCTGGACTCCACCGGGCTCGGCGTGCTGGTGGGTGGGCTCAAGCGTGTGCGCGCCCACGAAGGCTCGCTGCGTCTGGTGTGCAACCAGGAGCGCATTCTCAAGATCTTCCGTATCACCGGACTGACCAAGGTGTTCCCGATTCACACCTCGGTCGACGAAGCCGTCGCAGCAACTGACTGACGGCTTCGCGGTGCCCCGCGCTCCGGCGCGGGGAGGGAGTTGTGGGGGGATCCGGACGTAGCGGTCCGGCCCCCTGCGTTGCACGTCCGCATACCGAGGGGGATGGCATGGCCACCGTCGAACTTCGCTTCAGCGCCCTTCCCGAACACGTTCGGACCGCGCGCCTGGTAGCGGCTGCCGTGGCGAGGCGTGCCGGGGTGGACGAGGCCGTGCTCGACGAGGTGCGGCTCGCCGTCGGTGAGGCGTGCAGCCGGGCCGTCGGCCTGCACGTGAGCCATGGCATCGAGGCGCCGGTCCATGTCGCGCTGATCGAGGACGAGAAGAAGTTCGCGATCGAGGTGGGCGACGAGGTGCCCGGCGGCCCCGGAAGCCCGGTGGTCGGCTCCGACGGCGTGCCCGAGAGCGGTGACGGCGAGGGCGAGGACGAGATGGGCCTCGCGGTGATCAGCGGACTCGTCGACGACGTCGAGGTCAGTTCGGGCGAGAGCGGCGGCCTGATCCGTATGAGCTGGCCCACGGCGGCGGCTCCCGTCGCGCCGTAGCGACCCTGGCGGCCGGGCCACACCCGGTGCGCCCATCGGGCCCGGCGTGCCGAATGCAGCCGTCCGCGGTCCGTTCTGCAGGCGATCCCGGATGTGCGGTGATTGCCGAGTGCCCCCAGCCTGTGATGTCCGGGCGATGCGGGCCGGTGGCCCGGCTGCGACAGCCACGTTCGCACCAACCGTGATCAAGCCATTCGGGTAAGTCCGTTAAGTCAGTGCGCGGTGATCCGGGGCGGGGCGCCGGCCCCGTGGCCCGTCGGCTCTTCCCGTGTGGGGCGTCGCCGCTTCCGGCGTCCGCGCGACCCGCCGGGGCGTTCTCCTGGGTTCCGATCAGGACTCGATCTGACGGGTGGTCACCATCCGGGCGGTGCCTCCTGGGTACCCGTTCGGCGGTCGCGCGGGGAGCCCCGATGTCTTCGTCGTCGCGTCGTCGGCGGCCGTCGCGGTGTGTCGTGCGGGGCGTGTGAGCAGCGGCGTTCAGTAGGACACTGAGATCATCGGTCAGAGGTCAGCGAATTAGCCGCATTCCTTCGTCCGAGCTAATTCATCGAACCGTCGTCCTTTTGATCTTCCTGGCCATGGGCGAATTCCGTTTCAGGCGCACTGTTTTGATGCCGTGCGGCTCCCTACAATCCGTCCACATCTTGCTCAGGTCGCCTGAGCGTGCTTCCGCGCGCCCATGTGCCAAACGTCAAGGAGGACGAATGGCGGGGCCTTACACCCCTCAGTTGCTGGACACCCCCTCTTTTCTCGCCGGACCGTCACTGACGACAGGTAACCGCAGCATCGTGCTGGTGATCGCCGTCGTCGCGCTGGCGGCACTGGCTGTCGCGGCGGTCCTGGTGCGTCAGGTGCTCGCGGCCGGCGAGGGAACCGACAGTATGAAGAAGATCGCAAGTGCGGTGCAGGAAGGCGCAAATGCCTACCTTGCACGGCAGTTGCGCACCCTGGGCGTATTCGCCGTCGTGGTGTTCTTCCTGCTCATGCTGCTGCCCGCGGACAATTGGACGCAGCGCGCGGGCCGCAGTGGATTTTTCTTGATCGGCGCCGGATTCTCCGCGGCCACCGGCTATATCGGCATGTGGCTCGCCGTACGCAGCAATGTGCGGGTGGCGGCGGCTGCCCGGGAAGCGACTCCGGACGAAGGCGATACCAGGGAAAGGGATCTGACGGCCGTTTCGCACAAGGCCATGAAGATCGCTTTCCGTACCGGCGGTGTCGTCGGCATGTTCACCGTGGGGCTCGGCCTGCTCGGCGCGTCCTGCGTGGTGCTCGTGTACGCGGTCGACGCGCCCAAGGTGCTGGAGGGCTTCGGCCTGGGTGCCGCGCTGATCGCGATGTTCATGAGGGTCGGCGGCGGCATCTTCACCAAGGCCGCCGACGTGGGCGCCGACCTCGTCGGCAAGGTCGAGCAGGGCATCCCCGAGGACGACCCGCGCAACGCGGCGACCATCGCGGACAACGTGGGCGACAACGTCGGCGACTGCGCCGGCATGGCGGCCGACCTGTTCGAGTCGTACGCCGTGACGCTGGTCGCCGCGCTCATCCTCGGCACGGCGGCCTTCGGCAACGCCGGGCTCGCGTTCCCGCTGCTGGTCCCGGCCATCGGCGTGCTCACCGCGATGATCGGGATCTTCGTCGTGGCGCCCCGCCGCTCCGACCGCAGCGGGATGACGGCCATCAACCGCGGCTTCTTCATCTCCGCCGGAATCTCGCTGGTCCTGGTGGCCGTCGCGGTGTTCACCTACCTGCCGTCCACCTACCAGGGGCTGGCGGGTGTCACCGACACCGAGATCCTCGCCAGGGACGGCGATCCGCGGATCCTCGCACTGGTGGCGGTCGCCATCGGCATCGTGCTCGCCGCGCTGATCCAGCAGCTCACCGGCTACTTCACGGAGACCAGCAGGCGGCCGGTGCAGGACATCGGCAAGACCTCGCTGACGGGCCCCGCCACCGTCGTCCTCTCCGGGATCTCCCTCGGCCTGGAGTCGGCGGTCTACTCGGCGGTGCTGATCGGACTGGCCGTCTACGGGGCGTTCCTGCTGGGCGGCGCGTCCATCATGCTGGCGCTGTTCGCGGTGGCGCTGGCCGGTACCGGGCTGCTCACCACGGTCGGCGTGATCGTGGCGATGGACACCTTCGGCCCGGTCTCCGACAACGCGCAGGGCATCGCGGAGATGTCGGGCGACGTCACCGGCGACGGCGCGCAGGTGCTCACCGACCTGGACGCGGTCGGCAACACCACCAAGGCCATCACCAAGGGGATCGCCATCGCCACCGCGGTGCTGGCGGCGGCGGCGCTCTTCGGCTCGTACCGGGACGCGATCGCCAACGCGGTGCAGGGCGTCGGCAAGGCCGCGAAGGGGATGGGTCTGAGCCTGGACATCTCGCAGCCCAACAACCTGGTGGGGCTGATCCTGGGCGCAGCGGTGGTCTTCCTGTTCTCGGGTCTCGCCATCAACGCGGTGTCCCGGTCGGCGGGTTCGGTGGTCTTCGAGGTGCGCAGGCAGTTCCGCGAGCACCCCGGGATCATGGACTACACCGAGCAGCCCGAGTACGGGCGGGTCGTCGACATCTGCACCAAGGACGCGCTGCGCGAACTGGCCACCCCGGGGCTGCTTGCGGTGCTCACCCCGATCGCCGTCGGTTTCGCACTCGGCGTCGGCGCGCTCGGCTCGTTCCTGGCGGGCGCGATCGGCGCGGGCACGCTGATGGCGGTGTTCCTGTCGAACTCCGGTGGTGCCTGGGACAACGCCAAGAAGCTCGTCGAGGACGGGAACTTCGGCGGCAAGGGCAGCGAGGCGCATGCCGCGACGGTCATCGGCGACACGGTGGGCGACCCGTTCAAGGACACCGCTGGCCCCGCGATCAACCCGCTGCTGAAGGTCATGAACCTGGTGGCACTGCTGATCGCCCCGGCCGTGGTGAAGTTCAGCTACGGCGCCGACAAGAACACCGGGGTGCGGATCGGCGTCGCGGTGCTCGCCCTCGTGGTCATCGTGGGCGCGGTTTACGTCTCCAAGAGGCGCGGAATCGCCGTGGGTGACGAAAGCAACTCCGAGAAAGCGGCCAAGCCCGCCGAGACGGTTGTGGCTTCCTAGCGGAAGGGCCGTCTGACGGCTCAACAGACGGGTGGCCGGTGCATCGGGGATGCGCCGGCCACCCGTCGTCGTGCGGAGCCGGGTGGCCCTCCAGCCCTTGGTGCAAATGGCTGCAATGCGGGACATGGGGGACGGCCGACTCGCGGAGCAGGCCCTTTGGCCGTGTATGTTCCGGGGCCGAGAGCCATGGAAGGGGCCGATCCGGTGAACAAGAAGCTTGTGGCCGCACTGTCCGGCGGTGCGGCACTGATGCTCGCGCTGACCGGGTGCAGCGACGACAGCAGCAAGAAACACGACGACTGGGCCAAGAAGTTCTGCGACCCCGCGCAGGCACAGTTCAAGAAGATCCAGGACGCCAACGCTGCGATGCAGACGGCGGACGACGGCAGCACGGACTCCAAGAAGGTCCAGCAGACCGACTCCGCGGCCTTCCAGAAGATCTCCGACGCCTACGCGGCGCTGGCCAAGTCGCTCAACAACGCCGGCGCCCCGCCGAGCGACGGAGGCGAAGCGGCCCAGAAGAACGCCGTCAAGGAACTCAACGAGCTCTCCAAGGGGTACGCGAGCCTGAAGAAGGACGTCGACGCGCTCAACACCAGCGACAAACTGAAGTTCGCCGACGGCCTGCGGGATCTCTCCAACGGCATCAACAAGCTCAACCAGCAGAGCGAGGCGGCCTTCAAGAAGCTGGAGTCCGGCGACGTGGGCAAGGCCATGGCGGGCCAGAAGGGCTGCCAGAACCAGAACGCGTCCGCCTCCCCGTCCGGGGCGCCGTCCAAGAAGGCGTAGGGCGGGCCCGGAGGCTCCGTGACGCCGCCGCGTCAGGAGAGCGTCCGGTACTCAGCCGCCGCGTGGGCCACGGCATCGGCCCGGCGCGGCGGGCGGCACGGAAGAGCGCGGCAGGAACGCGCCTTCCGGGACCGGTGTACGGCCCGGCGACGCGCCCGAGAGGGGTGCGCCGCCGGGCCGTCGTCGATTGTCAGTGGTTGGGCTGACAATGGAGCGGTGAGTACGCACCTCCCCACCGCAGATGCCCAGGATCCCGAGAGCAGCGCCCGTACCGAACGGCTGCGTGCAGCGCTGCTCGCCGCGGCCTTCACCGCCGACGGCCTGCTGGAGCTGCTCGGCGCGCCCGCCTACGCCGCGCTGGCCCGCAGCGAGACCGTGCCCGCGCTGCGCGCCACCCGGGGCGACGGGCCGCTGGAGACCCTGGTGCGGCTGTTCCTGTTGCAGCGTCCGGTGCCGCAGGCGCGGGCACGGGCCGTGCTGCCGGTGAGCGACTGCCTCGCCGACGGCTGGCTGGTCCAGGACGGCGACGAGGTGCGCGCGAGCGTCGACGTCCGCCCGTACAGCGGCCCGGAGGGGCAGGACTGGTGGATCGTCTCCGACCTGGGCTGCGCGGTCGGCGGCGCGGGCGGCATCCAGGGCGGCGGCGGTGTGGACCGCTCGCAGCTGGTGCTCGGCGTCGGCGGCGCGTCCACGACGCTCGCCGGGATCACCACCCGCACCCCGGTCGGCAAGGCGCTCGACCTCGGCACCGGCTCCGGCATCCAGGCGCTGCACGCCGCCCAGCACGCGACCCAGGTCACGGCCACCGACCTCAACCCCAGGGCGCTGCGGATCGCCGCGCTGACACTGGCGCTCTCCGGGGCGCAGCCCGCGGAGCTGCGCGAGGGGTCGATGTTCGAGCCGGTCGGCGAGGCGACGTACGACCTGATCGTGTCCAACCCGCCGTTCGTGATCTCCCCCGGTGCCCGGCTCACCTACCGGGATGGCGGGATGGGCGGCGACGACCTCTGCCGCACCCTGGTCCAGCAGGCCGCGGCGCATCTGAACGACGGCGGCCACTGCCAGCTGCTGGCCAATTGGCAGCACGTGGAGGGCGAGGAGTGGCAGGACCGGCTGCGCTCGTGGGTGCCGGCCGGCTGCGACGCCTGGATCGTGCAGCGTGAGGTGCAGGACGTCACGCAGTACGCCGAGCTGTGGCTGCGGGACGGCGGCGACCACCGCGCGGGCCCGGAGGCGTACGCCGCGCGCTACGACGCCTGGCTGGACGAGTTCGCCGCGCGCAGGACCCGGGCCGTCGGCTTCGGCTGGATCACGCTGCGCAAGTCCGGTGCCGACGACCCGTCCGTCACGGTCGAGGAGTGGCCGCACCCGGTGGAGCAGCCGCTCGGCGAGACCGTCGCGCGGTACTTCGAGCGGCAGGACTATCTGCGCAGGACGGACGACGCGGCGCTGCTGGCCGGGCATTTCCGGCTCGCGGGCGAGGTGGTGCAGGAGCAGGTCGGGCTGCCGGGCGCGGAGGACCCGGAGCACGTGGTGCTGCGGCAGAACCGCGGGATGCGCCGGGCCACGAAGGTGGACACGGTCGGCGCCGGGTTCGCCGGGGTGTGCGACGGCTCGCTGCCCGCCGGGCGGATTCTGGACGCCATCGCCCAACTCGTCGGCGAGGACCCGGTTCTGCTGCGTGACCGTACGCCGGACGCGATCCGGACGCTGGTCGAGCAGGGCTTCCTGGAGCCGGTGGCCGCGGGGGCCTGACGCCGGGCCAACGGGCAAGGGCGGGCGGGGTGTTCACATCCGGCCAGATCTCCGGGAGCGGGCGGTTCGGGACGACGAAAGGGAACCCGGTCGGCAAAAGCACCGTTTTCCTCGGTGAAGGCCGGTCACCCGCGCCTGTCCGTTCCGTCCAGCCCGCCAGTGAGGAAAGCCATGAACCGAGCATTCCGAATGACCGCCGTCGGCGTGATCGCCGTTTCGCTCATCGCCGGTGGGTCGGCCGCCGCGTTCGCCGCGCCCGCTCAGCTGCACTCGCCCACCCCCGTGGTGGCGACCGCTCCGGCGACGGCTTCGCTCACCGCCAAGGCCGGCGCGTCCTCGGTGCACGCCTGGGAGGAGTTCCGCATATCCGGTACGGCGCACGGCATCAAGGCAGGCACCAAGGTCACCGTCCAGCAGAAGCAGGGCACCAAGTGGGTCTCGCTGCCCGCCCAGACCCCGGTCAACGCCACCGGCAGCTACTCGGTGCGGGTCAAGCTCGGCATCAAGGGCGTGAACCAGCTCAGGACCGCGGTGAACAGCACCGTCTCGCCGGTGGTCTCGGTCACCGTGCGCTGAACGGGACTCCGGCCCGCCGCCGTGCCGCGCTCAGCCGACGAGATTGCGGCCGATCGTCCACACCAGGGCGATGCCCAGCACCACGGCGCTGCTCCGCTGTGTGAGCCGTAGCCGGTAGCGCCGTCCGCGCAGCCCGGCGAGCAGCGAGCGCCCGATGGCGTACGCGGCGGTGGGCACCCCGAGGGTGAGCAGCACGGCGTTGTCGTGGAACGCCGCCACGACATCGCCGTGCAGCAGGTCGTACGCGAGACGGGTGCCGCCGCACAGCGGGCAGAGCAGGCCGGTCAGCCACCGGAACGGGCAGCCGGGCAGCAGGTGTCCCGGCTCGTGCGGATTGGTGTGCCAGAGGTACCCGGCGCCCGCCGCGCCGGCGCCGAGCGTGAGGCAGGCCAGGCGGATGGTGCGCTTCCGGATCGCGCGGGCGTCGTCGGGCGGCGCGGGCTCGGGGCCGTGGCCGGTGGCAGCGGGTCCTGGCATCGGGTCGGTGGCGGTCACAGGCTCAGCGAACGGGCGTGATTGACCTGGTTGAGGACGAACATGACCTGCTCGCGGGACTGCACCGGAACCATCGTGGAGTGGTGCCGTCCGCCGCTGTTCACCGTGACCTGCACGAAGCCGGTGGTGATGCGCTCCTTCATCAGGAGGAAGAGGAGGCCGAGCAGACAGAAGAGGAAGAAGACGATGGCCAGCACCACCGCGTGCGCGGGGATCTTCTCCTCGGTGCGGGACATGTCGGTGGCCGTCCATATGGCGCCCTTGAGGGGCATCGGGCCCGACGGAGTCATGATCGTGTCGCCGGTCACCGCGATGTCGCCGATCGACATCGTCATGCCGCCGCCCATCTGAGGCTGCGGGACCGGGAAGGCGCCGCCGGGCTGCGGCGGCGTGCCCGGCGGGAAGGCCGGCGCGGCCGGGGGCACGGGCGGCTGCGGCGGGGTCTGCTGCTGGGGTGCGTGCTGGGGCGCGCCGCCCGGGTAGTCGTATCCGGGCTGCGGTGGCTGCGGCGGAGCCTGCGGATATCCGTATCCGGGCTGCGGCGGGGCCTGCGGGTAGCCGTAGCCGGGTTCTCCTGGCCTGCCGCCCTGCGGGGAGCCGTATCCGCCGGTGCCACCGGACGCGTCGGCGGGGCCGCCGGGCTGCGGGGCGGCGTACGGATTCCGACCGGGTTCGTCCTGCGGCGGGCCGGGATACTGGTTCGCCATGAGTGATCTGACCCCCGAGTGTGCGTGAGACGGCAGTGTCCGGCCCGAGCGGTGAGCCGTGCCCGGCCCATCCTGCCAGCGCCCGCCGCCGGGTATCACGGTGAGCGGGCTTCCGCAGCCCGCTTGTGACACGGGGGAGGGGAGCGCGGCGCCGGGATGCGGGCGGGGAAGGGGAGCGCCCGGTGATCGTCGCAGCCCCGGCGCGGGCGCCGAGTGCGGTCCGGGCGGCATGAAGGCATGTAGTCGGGTTACCGTTCGAGTGGCGTTGCGGGGTTTTTCCGTTTGACACGGGGGCGGGAGGTACCGTCACACTCCGCAGCGTCAAGCGACACCGCAGTGTCCGCCTCCAGCGCTTTCGCCTGGGGGTATCCCCAGGCGTCGACCGGAGAGAAGAGCAAGTTGTCCCCGACCAACGAGACCGCAGAGGGCGGCTGCCGCCGACTCGTCATCGTCGAGTCGCCTGCCAAGGCGAAGACGATCAAGGGCTATCTCGGCCCCGGCTATGTGGTCGAGGCCAGTGTCGGGCACATCCGCGACCTTCCCAACGGCGCGGCAGAGGTCCCGGCGAAGTACAAGGGCGAGCCGTGGGCCCGTCTCGGTGTGAACGTCGACGCTGATTTCCAGCCCATCTACGTCGTGAACAGCGACAAGAAGGACCAGGTCAAGAAGCTCAAGGAGCTGCTGGCCGAGTCCGACGAACTCTTCCTCGCCACCGATGAGGACCGCGAGGGCGAGGCCATCGCCTGGCATCTCCAGGAGATCCTCAAGCCCAAGGTCCCGGTCCACCGGATGGTCTTCCACGAGATCACCAAGGACGCCATCCGGGACGCCGTGGCCCATCCGCGCGAGCTGAACAAGAAGCTCGTCGACGCACAGGAGACCCGCCGGATCCTTGACCGCCTCTACGGCTACGAGGTCTCGCCGGTCCTGTGGAAGAAGGTCATGCCCCGGCTGTCGGCCGGCCGCGTGCAGTCCGTCGCCACCCGGCTCGTCGTCGAGCGGGAGCGCGAGCGGATCGCCTTCCGCTCCGCCGAATACTGGGACCTGACCGGCACGTTCGGCACCGGTCGGGCCGGCGACGCCTCGGACCCGTCCACCCTCACCGCCCGTCTGACCACCGTCGACGGCCGCCGGGTCGCCCAGGGCCGTGACTTCGGCTCGGACGGCCGGCTCAAGGGCGACGCCGTGCTGCACCTCGACGAGGCGAACGCGCGGGCGCTGGCGGCGGGCCTGGAGAACACCGACTTCGCGGTCCGCTCGGTCGAGTCCAAGCCGTACCGCCGCTCCCCGTACGCGCCGTTCCGTACGACCACCCTCCAGCAGGAGGCCAGCCGCAAGCTCGGCTTCGGCGCCAAGTCGACGATGCAGGTGGCGCAGAAGCTGTACGAGAACGGCTTCATCACCTACATGCGTACGGACTCCACCACGCTGTCGGACACCGCGATCTCCGCGGCCCGCACGCAGGTGACGCAGCTGTACGGCGCCAACTACCTGCCGGAGAAGCCGCGCAGCTACGCGGGCAAGGTCAAGAACGCGCAGGAGGCGCACGAAGCGATCCGTCCGTCGGGCGACCGCTTCCGCACCCCGGCCGAGACGGGCCTGACCGGCGACCAGTTCAAGCTCTACGAGCTGATCTGGAAGCGGACCGTCGCTTCTCAGATGAAGGACGCGACGGGCAACTCCGTCACGGTCAAGATCGGTGGCCGGGCCGCCGACGGCCGGGACGCCGAGTTCAGCGCGTCCGGCAAGACCATCACCTTCCACGGCTTCATGAAGGCGTACGTCGAGGGCGCCGACGACCCGAACGCCGAGCTGGACGACCGCGAGCGGCGGCTGCCGCAGGTCGCCGAGGGCGACGCGCTCTCCGCCCGGGAGATCACCGCGGACGGGCACGCCACCAAGCCGCCGGCCCGCTACACCGAGGCCACGCTGGTCAAGGAGCTGGAAGAGCGCGAGATCGGCCGCCCTTCGACGTACGCGTCGATCATCGGCACGATCCTCGACCGCGGCTATGTCTTCAAGAAGGGCACCGCGCTCGTCCCGTCGTTCCTCTCCTTCGCGGTGGTCAACCTCCTGGAGAAGCACTTCGGCCGGCTCGTCGACTACGACTTCACCGCCAGGATGGAAGGCGACCTCGACCGCATCGCGCGGGGCGAGGCGCAGTCCGTGCCGTGGCTGCGGCGCTTCTACTTCGGTGAGGGCGAGGCCGAGGGTGCCGCGTCGGACGCGGGCAACGGCGACGGCGACCACCTCGGCGGGCTGAAGGAGCTGGTCACGGACCTGGGCGCGATCGACGCCCGGGAGATCTCGTCCTTCCCCGTCGGCGACGACATCAAGCTGCGGGTCGGCCGCTACGGCCCGTACGTCGAGCGCGGGGAGAAGGACGCCGAGGGCCACCAGCGCGCCGATGTCCCCGACGACCTGGCGCCCGACGAGCTGACCGTGGAGCTGGCCGAGGAGCTGCTGGCCAAGCCCAGCGGCGACTTCGAACTGGGCAAGGACCCGGTCAGCGGCAACGAGATCGTCGCCAAGGACGGCCGCTACGGTCCGTACGTCACCGAGATCCTGCCCGAGGGCACGCCGAAGACCGGCAAGAACGCGGTCAAGCCGCGGACGGCCTCGCTCTTCAAGTCGATGTCCCTGGACACGGTGACCCTCCAGGACGCGCTCAAGCTGATGTCGCTGCCGCGGGTCGTCGGCACGGACGCCGAGGGCGTGGAGATCACCGCGCAGAACGGCCGCTACGGCCCGTACCTCAAGAAGGGCACCGACTCGCGCTCCCTGGAGAACGAGGAGCAGCTCTTCTCGATCACCGTCGACGAGGCGCTGGCGATCTACGCCCAGCCCAAGCAGCGCGGCCGGGCCGCCGCCAAGCCGCCGCTGAAGGAGCTGGGCACCGACCCGGTCAGCGAGAAGCCGGTGGTGGTCAAGGACGGCAGGTTCGGCGCGTACGTCACGGACGGCGAGACCAACGCGACGCTGCGCCGGGACGACGACGTCGAGACGATCACGCCGGAGCGCGGCTACGAGCTGCTGGCGGAGAAGCGGGCCAAGGGGCCGGCGAAGAAGACCGCCAAGAAGGCGGCCAAGAAGGCGCCGGCCAAGAAGACGGCGGCGAAGAAGACGACCGCCAAGAAGACCGCGGCGAAGAAGACCACCGCCGCCAAGAAGACGACGGCCAAGAAGGCGCCGGCGAAGAAGACCGCGGCGGCGAAGACGGCGTCGAGCGAGGACTGAGCCGCGGGCGGCGGGGCGGCCGATGCCGTGCCGCCGCCGTGCGGTGGGGACAAGGGCGGGCAAGGCGGACGGAGCTCCGCCGGGCCCGCCCCTTTGTTCGGGCGGGGCCCGCTCCCGCGCGCCCTGCCGATAGGCTGGCGGGATGACGCGTGCCGAGCAGCCAACGGTCGTGACCCCCACTTCAGGCGCCCTTGCCGCGGATTCCCGCGAGCGCGCCGTGCGAGCCCTGCTCCGCTTCCCCCCGCTGAAGCGGTTGTGGAGCGCCCAGTTCGTCGGGGGCATCGGCGATGCCCTGTCCATGTTCGTCCTGGTACTGCTCGCCCTTCAGGCGGCGCTGTACGTACCCCTGGGAGGGGAGGCCGCTTTCGGCGGTGGCTATCGGGGCGCCGCCCTGGCGGTCACCGTCGTCTTCGCCGCCAGGATGCTGGCGACCCTGCTCTTCGGGGCGGTCCTGCTGGGGCCGCTGTCGTCGCTGACCGCGCCTTCCGGGCCGCTCGACCGGCGCTGGACGATGATCGGCGCGGACATCGTCCGGGTCGCGCTGCTGGTCGTCGCGCCCCTGTGGATCGACTGGACCCGGGGTGACGCGCTCGCCTGGCTGCTGATCACGGTCTTCGTGGTCGGCGTCGCCGAGCGCTTCTGGACCGTCGCACGGGAGGGCGCGGCGCCCGGTCTGCTGCCCGCGCCGCCGCCGGAGGGCGCCGCCGTCAGGCCGCTCCCCGACAACATGGAGGCGCTGCGCCGGCTCTCGCTGCGGACGGGATTCGTCGCGCTGCCGATCGCAGCCGCCGCCCTGGTGGTCGTCACGCTCATCGGGAAGCTGCTGGGCACCGGCATCGAGTGGTTCCACGTGCACCAGGTGGCTCTGGGCTCCTATGTGGCGGCCGGCCTGTTCGCCGCTTCCGTATCGATCCTCTACTTCATCGAACTGCCCGGTGGGCAGACGCCGCGTCCGCGCTCCCCTCTGGAGGGACTGCGCCGCCCCAAGGCCGGAAGCAGTGTCGACAAGGGGCGCACCGGCGCGATCCCGCTGCTGGTGCTCGCCTGCGCCGCGGTGGCCGCCGCGATCGCCGCGGCCGTTTCGCTGGCCGCGCTGCACGGCTACGACCTGGTGGGCGGCCCGGTCATGTTCGCGCTCCTGGTACTGGTGCTGACGGGCGGCCCGGTGGCCGGTATCCGCGGCGCCCGCAAGGTGCTGCCCGCGCTGTCGAGGCGGCGGCTGCTGGCCCTGGCGGTGGCCGTGACCGGCCTCGCGCTGCTGGCCATGGGCCTGGTGCCGGACCCGACCACGGTGCTGCTGCTGGCCCTGGTCGCCGGTGTCAGCGCCGGGATCGCCGCCAACACCGGCCACGTCCTGCTGGAGCAGGAGGCCGAGGAGTCCCGTGCCGCCCGGACGACCGCGCATCTGCACGCCGTCGTGCGGACCGCCGTCGCGCTGGCCGTCATCGTCGCGCCGCTGCTGGCCGCGGTGATCGGCCCGCACCGCCTCGGGGACGGTGCCTTCGTCTTCGACCACGGCGGCGCCGCGTTCACCCTGATGCTGGTCGGCGCGCTGCTGCTGCCGGTCGCCGCCTGGGTGCTCGGCAAGGTCGACGACCGGCACGGTGTTCCGCTCCGCCGCGACCTGCGCGAGGCGCTGCGCGGCGGCGACCCGGACCAGGCGCCGGCCGACACCGGGTTCTTCATCGCCCTGGAGGGCGGCGACGGGGCCGGCAAGTCCACCCAGGTCGAGGCGCTCGCCGAGTGGATCCGCGGCAAGGGACACGAGGTCGTGGTGACCCGCGAGCCGGGCGCGACCGCCATCGGCAAGCGGCTGCGTTCGATCATCCTGGACGTCTCCACGTCCGGGCTCTCGGACCGCGCCGAGGCGCTGATGTTCGCCGCAGACCGCGCCGAGCACGTCGACAGCGTCATCCGGCCCGCCCTGGAGCGCGGCGCGATCGTCATCACCGACCGGTACATCGACTCCTCGGTCGCCTACCAGGGCGCCGGGCGCCACCTCGCGCCCACCGAGATCGCCCGGATCTCCCGCTGGGCGACCGACGGGCTCGTGCCGCACCTGACCGTGCTGCTCGACGTCTCGCCCGAGACCGCGCGCGAACGCTTCACCGAGGCGCCCGACCGGATGGAGTCCGAGCCCGCCGAGTTCCACGAGCGGGTGCGGGCCGGCTTCCTGACGCTGGCCGCCGCCGACCCGGCGCGCTATCTGGTCGTCGACGCGGGCCAGGACCCGGAGGCCGTCACCACGGTCGTACGGCACCGCCTCGACCAGGTGCTGCCGCTGTCGGACGCCGAGGTCAAGGCCCAGGAGGAGGCCCGTAAGGCCGCCGAGGAAGAGGCCAGGCGCAAGGCGGAGGAAGAGGCCGCGCGCAAGGCCGAGGAGGAGCGCCTGGAGCGTGAGCGCCAGGAACAGCTCGCCAAGCTGCGCGCCGAGGAAGAGGAGCGCAAGCGCCAGGAGCTGGAGGCGGCCAAGGCGCGCGAGGCCGCCCGCCAGGCCGAGGAGGCGCGGCAGCGCGCGGAGGAGGCCCGCCAGGCGGCGGAGGCGGAGCGCAAGCGCCGCGAGGCCGAGGAGCGGGCGCGCGCCGAGGAGCAGGAGCGGCTGCGCAAGCGTGCCGAGGAGGAGGCGCGGCTGCGCGCGGAGGCGGAGGAGCGCCGCCTGGAGAAGCAGCGGAAGGCCGAGGAAGCCCTGCTCCGTGCCGAACAGGCCCGGGTCGCGGCGGCCGAGGAGGCTGCCGCTGCGGAGGCGAAGGCGGCTGCGGAGGCTGCCGCGAAGGCCGATGCGCCGACCACGGAGACGCCGGTCGCCGATCTGCACAAGCGGACGGCCGTTGACGGCGGCGA
Source organism: Streptomyces sp. NPDC050161 (assembly GCF_044460025.1). NCBI lineage: Bacteria > Bacillati > Actinomycetota > Actinomycetes > Kitasatosporales > Streptomycetaceae > Streptomyces > Streptomyces sp. NPDC050161. The sequence goes on from NZ_JBITJM010000028.1 coordinate 62,920, forward strand.
CGGGGCGAACGGCGACGGGCAGAACGGCAACGGAGGCAACGGCGACGGCGGCTCGGGCGTCGCGGGTTCCGGGGGCGCTCCGGGTGCCCCGGGCAGCGGCTCGGGTGGCGCCGGATCGTCCGGAGGGCGCGGGTCCGGTTCCTCGTCCGGTTCGGGCTCGGGATCGTCGTCGGCCTCCGGCGACGCTTCGGACAGCGAGCGGACGGCTTCGCTGCCGTGGCCGGGAACGGACGCCTCGGGGGCGGACGCCTCAGGGACGAACGCCTCAGGGGCGGCCGACGAGACCACGGTGCTGCCGCGCGCGGCCTTCAGCTCGGACGCCGAGGAGACCAGCGTGCTGCCGCGTGCGGCCATCGGTTCGGACGCCGAGGAGACCAGCGTGCTGCCCTCGGTGCCGGCCGGTGGCGCGCGGGACGAGCGTGGCTCCCGGGACGGTGACCCGGCGGACCGGGTGCCGTCGTGGATGTTCCGTGCGGACGAGCAGGCCGCGTCCGGTGACGCCCGTGGCGCGGCGGGCCGACGGCCGTCCGCGCCCGCCGAGTCCGGCGCCGAGCGCACCCGCGAACTCCCGCAGATCGACCCGGAGACGGGCCGCCCGGTGGAAGCGCCGCAGCCGCGTCCCCGCCGCCGCCCGGAGTGGGCGGAGGAGACGCCGCTGGACGATCTGCCGACGCTGGCCGACGAACTCTTCGGGTCGCGCTCCGACGAGAACCAGGGCCGCGGGACGGGCGACAACGGGCGCCGGGGGCAGCGGGGCTGACGGCCGGCTCTTTCGCCATCCGCCCCCTTCGCTCCGTCCGCTCGGGAAATCGGCCGTGGGGGGGGGGGGGGGGCGGCGCGCGCAGCGCGGGGCGCGGCTCGGCGCTGGACGACGGCCCCCGGAGGGCGAGCCGGCCGCGCCAGCGCGCCGCGCACAGGGGGCGCCGCGGGCGG
>NZ_JBITJM010000029.1:0-63549 GCF_044460025.1 Streptomyces sp. NPDC050161
ATGGGCCGGTCGATTCATGCGGGTCAGGTGTGTGTGGCGGACGGGACGGCGCTGGCGGGCGAGAAGATCCGCCGGGTGCTGACCAACGACCCGGGCATGGGCGTCATCCGTCACGTGGACGCCGGATACGACATCGCCGAGAACGTCGCCACCGAACGCCACGTCCGCATCCCCATGCGCGAAGAAGGACCGGCGGCCACCGCGACCCAGGGCGGTCACGCATGAACTCCTCCTTCCACACCATGTGGGACGAGCTGCGGCCGATCGGCCGCGACTCCGCATCGGGCGGCTACCGCCGCGCCGCCTGGACCGGCGCCGACACCGACTGCCGCGCGTGGTTCCGGGCCCAGGCCGAGACCCGCGGGCTCTCCTACGAACTGGACCGCAACGGCAACCAGTGGGCCTGGCTCGGCGCCGCGTCGTACACCGACGTGGCCGCGGGCGAGGCCGTCGTCACCGGCTCGCACCTGGACTCCGTGCCCGACGGCGGCGCCTTCGACGGGCCGCTTGGCGTCGTCTCCGGCTTCGCCGCCCTCGACGAACTCCGCCGCAGGGAAACGGAATTCGGCAAGCCGCTGGCCATCGTCAACTTCGGCGACGAGGAAGGCGCACGCTTCGGGCTCGCCTGCGTCGGCTCCCGGCTCACCGCGGGGCTGCTGACCCCCGAGGCCGCCCACGAGCTGCGCGACGCGGAAGGCGTCACCCTGCCGCAGGCCATGGAACGCGCCGGATACGACCCGTCGGCCATCGGCCAGGACCGCGAACGGCTCGACCGCATCGGCGCCTTCGTCGAACTCCACGTCGAGCAGGGCCGCGCCCTCGACCTGACCGGCGACCCCGTGGGCATCGCCTCCGCGATCTGGCCGCACGGCCGCTGGCGGTTCGACTTCCACGGCGAGGCCAACCACGCGGGCACCACCCGCCTGGAGGACCGCCGCGACCCGATGCTCACCTACGCCGAGACCGTGCTCGCCGCGCGCGAGCAGGCCAGGCTGGCCGGCGCCCTGGCCACCTTCGCCAAGATCAGCGTCGAACCGAACGGCGTCAACGCGATCCCCTCGCTCGTCCGCGGCTGGCTGGACTCCCGCGCCGCCGACCAGGACACCCTGGACACGGTGACCAAGGAGATCGAGCGGGCCGCGACCGCACGCGGCGCCCGCGACGGCGTGGACGTCCGGGTCGTCCGCGAATCCTTCAGCCCCATCGTGGAGTTCGGGCACGCGCTGCGCGACGAACTGAGCGCGATCCTCGGGCGGACCGGTGCGGGCGGCGCCCGTACCGTGCCGGTACTCGGCACCGGCGCGGGCCACGACGCGGGCATTCTGTCCGGCACCGTCCCCACCGCCATGCTGTTCGTCCGCAACCCCACCGGCGTCTCGCACTCACCCACCGAATCGGCGGCCGAGGACGACTGCGTCGCCGGAATCACCGCACTCGCCGACGTACTGGAAGGTCTCGTGTCCACATGACGACGCAGGGCACAACGATGTACTGGCTCGAACACGCCTGGCTCGGCACCCACGTCGAGCCCGGCGTGGCCGTGGACGTGGCGGACGGGCGGATCACGGCCGTCCGCACCGGCACCGCCACCCCGCCGCCCGGCGCCGTCGCGCTGCGCGGACTGACCGTCCCCGGCCTCGCCAACGCCCACTCGCACGCCTTCCACCGCGCCCTGCGTGGCACCGTCCAGGTCGGTGCCGGCACTTTCTGGACCTGGCGCGAGGTCATGTACGACATCGCGGGACGGCTCACCCCCGACAGCTACTACGCGCTCGCCCGCGCCGTCTACGCCGAAATGGCCCTGGCCGGCATCACCTGCGTCGGCGAGTTCCACTACCTGCACCACGCGCCGGGCGGCACCCCCTACGACGACCCCAACGCCATGGGCGAGGCGCTGATCGCCGCCGCGGCCGACGCCGGAATCCGGATCACCCTCCTCGACACCGCCTACCTCTCCGCCGGCTTCGGCGCCCCGCCCGGCCACCACCAGCAGCGCTTCTCCGACAGCAGCGCCGACGCCTGGGCCGAACGCGCCGCCGCCCTCAAGGACGGCCGCGCACACGCCCGCATCGGCGCCGCCATCCACTCCGTACGCGCCGTGCCCGCGGCGCAGTTGGGCACCGTCGCGCAGTGGGCCGCGGAACGGCAGGCCCCGCTGCACGTCCACCTCTCCGAGCAGACCGCGGAGAACGACGCCTGCCGTGAGCACCACGGCTGCACCCCCACCCGGCTGCTCGCCGACCACGGCGCCCTCGGCCGCCGCACCACCGCCGTGCACGCCACCCACCTCACACCGGAGGACATCGGCCTGCTCGGCGGCACCGGCACCGGCGTCTGCATGTGCCCCACCACCGAACGCGACCTCGCCGACGGCATCGGCCCCGCGGCCCAACTCCAGCAGCACGGCAGCCCGCTGTCCCTCGGCAGCGACAGCCACGCCGTCATCGACCTGCTCGAAGAGTCCCGCGCCATGGAGCTGGACGAGCGCCTGCGCACCCGCACCCGCGGCCACTGGACGGCCGCTGCCCTGCTGCGCGCCGCGACCACCGACGGTCACGCCGCCCTGGGCTGGGACGACGCCGGCACCCTCACCACCGGCGCACTCGCCGACTTCACCACGATCGCCCTGGACTCCGTACGCACCGCGGGCCCGCTGCCCCGACTGGCCGCCGAAACCGCGGTATTCGCCGCCTCAGCGGCCGACGTACGGCACACGGTCGTCGGCGGCCGGCAGATCGTCCGGGACGGGACGCACACGCTGCTGCCCGACGTACCCACCGCACTCGCCGAGACCATCGCCGCCCTGCGCGCGAGTGACTGACGCGCCCCCAGCGGCCGAAGGAGCACACCCCCGCGATGACGACCACCGCACTCACCCACATCAACCAGCTCGTCACCAACGACCCCTCCCTCGGTGAAGGCCCCCTCGGTCTGATCCAGGACGCGGCCGTCGTCATCGACGGCGACCGCATCGCCTGGGTCGGTGCTTCCAGCAAAGCACCCGCCACTGACAACGCCGTCGACGCCGGCGGCAGGGCCGCCATCCCCGGCTTCGTCGACTCCCACTCCCACCTGGTGTTCGGCGGCGACCGCACCCAGGAGTTCAACGCCCGCATGTCGGGCCGCGCCTACTCGGCCGGCGGCATCCGCACCACCGTCGCCGCCACCCGCGCCGCCACCGACGCACAGCTCTCCGCCAACGTCGCGCACTACATGGCCGAGGCGCTGCGCCAGGGCACCACCACCTTCGAGACCAAGTCCGGCTACGGCCTGACCGTCGACGACGAGGCCCGCGCGCTGCGCATCGCCGCCACCCACACCGACGAGGTCACCTACCTCGGCGCGCACATCGTCTCCCCCGACTACGCGGACGACCCCGCCGCCTACGTCGACCTGGTGACCGGACCGATGCTGGACGCCTGCGCCCCGCACGCCCGCTGGATCGACGTGTTCTGCGAGAAGGGCGCCTTCGACGGCGACCAGGCGCGCGCCGTCCTGGCCGCGGGGAAACAGCGCGGCCTGCTGCCGCGCATCCACGCCAACCAGCTCTCCTACGGCCCCGGAGTCCAGCTCGGCGTCGAACTGGACGCGGCATCCGCCGACCACTGCACCTATCTCACGGACGCCGACATCGACGCGCTGGCGAACTCCGCCACCGTCGCCACGCTGCTGCCCGGAGCGGAGTTCTCCACCCGCGCGGTGTGGCCCGACGCCCGCCGCATCCTGGACGCCGGGGCGACCGTCGCGCTCTCCACCGACTGCAACCCCGGCTCCTCCTTCACGTCCTCCATGCCGTTCTGCATCGCCCTGGCCGTCCGCGACATGAAGATGACACCCGACGAGGCGCTCTGGGCGGCCACCGCGGGCGGCGCGCAGGCGCTGCGCCGCACCGACGTCGGCCGGATCGCCCCCGGCGCCCGCGCCGACCTCGCCCTGCTGGACGCCCCCTCCCACGTCCACCTCGCCTACCGGCCTGGTGTCCCGCTCGTCACGGACGTGTGGCACAAGGGAGTCAGGGTCTGAGCAGGGGTCGCGCGGGGCGGTAGGTCCCCGGACGCGGAGGAGGGCCCGTCCCGAGTCGCCCGGGGCAGGCCCTCCTTCGCGCGGGCGGCTGCCGGTCGGTGGACCGGCAGTGACCGCGACGGCTCACTCGTCGATCATCAGACCCTTGCGCAGTCGTACCAGGGTGCGCGAGAGCAGACGGGAGACGTGCATCTGGGAGATGCCGAGCTCTTCGCCGATCTCGGACTGGGTCATGTTGGCGACGAACCGCAGCGACAGTATCTTGCGGTCACGCGGCGGGAGTTCGGCGATCAGCGGCTTCAGGGACTCGACGTACTCGATGCCTTCGAGCCCGTGGTCCTCGTAGCCGATGCGGTCCGCCAGTGCGCCCTCGCTGTCGTCCTCCTCGGGCTGCGCGTCCAGCGAGCTCGCGGTGTACGCGTTGCTCGCGGCCATGCCTTCGACGACCTCGTCCTTGGTGATGCCGAGGCGTTCGGCCAGCTCGCCGACCGTGGGTGCACGGTCCAGCTTCTGCGCCAGTTCGTCACCGGCCTTGGCGAGGTCCAGACGCAGTTCCTGCAGTCGCCTGGGTACCCGCACCGACCAGCTGGTGTCGCGGAAGAAACGCTTGATCTCGCCGACGATGGTCGGCATGGCGAACGTCGGGAACTCGACGCCACGGTTGATTTCGAAGCGGTCGATCGCCTTTATCAGGCCGATGGTGCCGACCTGGACGATGTCCTCCATGGGTTCGCTGCGGGAACGGAACCGGGAGGCCGCGAACTTCACCAGGGCGAGATTGAGTTCGACCAGAGTGTTGCGGACGTACGCGAATTCGTGGGTGCCTTCCTCCAGCGACTCCAGCCGCTCGAAGAGGGTTTTGGACAGGGCCCTCGCGTCCACCGGACCCACCTCGTCGAACGGGGGGATCTCGGGCAGCCCGTCGATGTCGGGAATTTCCGCGACATCGGATTCGGCGGGGACCGCCTGGGCAGGGATCTGCCCTGTCGGGTCGGACGGGGGTGTCGACGAGGTGTGCTGCCGGGTGTCGTCGGTGCGCAATTCGTCGAGCCGGGGTGACATGGTCTCCTCCATCGTTCTCGGCATATGGCTGCCGATGCCTCTACGTGAAGCTGCGGTGTGCGGCGCCTCCAAAGCCGGCCGTGTCGAATGTGTCTGTCTACGCCTACCTGGCTTTGCCGGAAGATGGCAAGTGTGCGATGTCCTTATTTCGTGCTATATGGCGATTGTTCGGCTACCCCTGCGTGAAACGAAGGCGTAGGGTTCTCGCGAGCGCAGTCATAGGCAATCGACGTCGAGACAGCAAGAGGGGTGCGCGCGCATGGACCGCGGGACGGTCGGCAGTGCGAGCCGGGGTCGGCTTCACGTCGAGATCCGGCATCACGGCGCCAGCGCGGTCGTGACCGCCGCCGGTGAATTGGATCACCACACCGCCGATCTGTTGCGTGAGTCGCTGGAGGGGTGCGTGGCGGACGGCTACGCGCGCCTCGTGGTCGACTGCTCCCCCCTGGAGTTCATGGACTCCACCGGGCTCAACGTGCTGCTCGGCGCCCGCCTGAAAGCGGAGGCCGCCGGGGGCGGGGTTCATCTGGCCGGAATGCAGCCGGTGGTCGCCCGGGTTTTCGAGATCACCGGCGCGGAGGCGGTTTTCACGGTGCATGACTCCCTTGACGAGGCACTGGCCGACTGAGGGTGACGCGGGTGGTCCGGAGGGTGGCATTCCGGGCACGTAGTCCGCGTCACAACTTCCGTACCCAAGAAGTGGGTGTTCTCACGGTCCGGTCGGGCAGGAGACATCTGAATCCGTTGAATCAGTCAGGTATCAGTTTCCGTGAAAAGGCGAATCGGTGAGGTGAAGCGCTGATGAGCACCACCCGGCCGTACCCGCCGGGCGATCTCGGCCCGGAACCGGGCAGCGCCGGTGCTTCCGCCGCCGCCCCGGCCTCCGCCGGCGCCCCGGCCGGTCAGGTCCGCAGGCTGCGCCTGGCAGGCACCAAGGGGGCCGTGGCACGCGCCCGCGACTTCGCCAGGGAAGCCCTTCAGGACTGGGGCTGGCTGCCGGCCGCCACCGCCGACCAGCGGGCCGCCGCCGAGGATGTGCTGCTCGTCGTCTCCGAGTTGGTGACCAACGCCTGCCTGCACGCCGAGGGCCCCGAGGAACTGCGGCTGCGCTGCGCGTCCAAGGTGCTGCGCCTGGAGGTCAGTGACCTCGGCGCCGGATCGCCCGCGCCCCGCACCCCGCACCGGGCGGGCCGGCCCGGCGGGCACGGCATGTTCATCGTCCAACGGCTCTGCCTGGACTGGGGTGTTGTGCGCAACGCCGACGGCGCGGGCAAGACGGTGTGGGCCGAGCTGGCCGCACCGTCCTGAGCCGTACCGCCGCGCGGCTGCCCGGTCCGGGCGCCGGGGCAGCTGCTGCGTGACCACAAGACGAGGGCGCGGACCTGCGGGTCCGCGCCCTCGGGCGCTGTGGCCGGGAGACCCCGCCCGATCCGGGCTGCGCTGTGTCTTCCCTCGGCACGGTCCCCGGCGTACCTTGACGGCCAATCTGATGTGCCGTCAGTTGCCAAGAGGCGGTGCTCGACCGGGAGAAGGGATGTCGAGATGACCCGCTTCCATGCACAGCACACCAGCCGCCCGCGCCGTACGGCCACGCTGGCCGCGGCCGTGGCGGCAGCGGCGGGGTCGGCGGTGATGCTGGCCGCGCCGGCCGCGCAGGCCGACGTCGTCGACGTCAACTACCAGTGCAAGACGCCCATCGGCAACAAGGGCGCGGTCTCGCCCATCGACATCAAGGGCACTCCGGACGGCGGCGGCTACAAGCTCGTGATGTCGTTCCAGAAGGGTGTCTCCTCCAGCCCCGTCGAGCTGGGCAAGGGCGCCATGAAGCCGTCCGCGCTGATCAAGCTGGGCGGTGCGGAGAGCGGCACGGTGCCGGTGTCGGGGCCGACGAACGACAAGGCGATTCCGGCCAACACCCCCATCAAGATCAGCGACTTGAGCGGTACGTACACCCCCAAGAGCAGCGGGAAGGTGACGTTCACGGCGTCCACGCTCACCATCAAGGCGCTGGGCACCACGACCACCTGCACGCCGAGCAACAGCCCCAAGCCGTCGCTGACCTTGGACGTCAAGGGCTCGGGCGGGAGCAGCGGCGGCAGTTCGGGCGGTACGGGCGGCTCGTCGGGCGGCGGGTCGGGCGGTTCGCCCGGCACCCTGCCGCAGACCGGACCGGCCGATTCCGCCCTCGCCCTCGGCACGCTCGGCGGCACGGTGCTGCTGGCCGGCGCGGCGGGCGGTCTCTGGCTCACCCGCCGCAGGCAGCGGGTGTGACCCGGGGCGGCCCGCCGCCCCGCCCGTACCGGTGGCCACGCAACTCCGCCACCACCGGCACCGCTTGACGCCGCCGCGCCCCGCGCCCCGGCGCCAGGCGATGCGCCCGCACCCGCACTCCGTATGCGTACGAGCACCAGGAGCCGCCGATGCCGTTCCGTAGCCGCGCAGGGGTCACCGGCGCCGCCCTCACCGCCGCCGTGCTGCTGTGCCCCGCCGCTGTGGCCGGGGCCGCACCCGTGCCGGACGCGCCGTCCGGAGCGGGTCTGACGGCCGCGCCCGCGTCCGGCAGCGGGGCCGGGACCGGCGACCGCGGCCGGCCGTACTTCTACCTGGAGGGCGGTCCCGGCACCGTCATGAAGGACCGGCTGGCGCTCACCAACCCGGCGGACCGGGCCCGTACCGTCCGGCTGCGCGGCGCGGACAGCGGGGCGTGGCTGGTGCCCGCGGCCCGGGAGGTCAGGATTCCGGCGCGGACGCGGGCGACGGTGCCGTTCACCGTGACGGTGCCCGCCGACGCGCCGCCCGGCGACCACCCGGGGAAGCTGATCGCCGAGGACGGCGGGCGGAAGGTGAGCGTCCGCGTCCATCTGCGGGTGACCGGGCCCGCGCTCTCGGCGCTGACCGTCGAGAACGTCTCGGTCACCGCACGCGGGGACGCGGCGGAGATCCACTACGCGCTGGTCAACCGCGGCACCACCGTGCTCACCCCGCGGCTCGCGGTACGCGCCGACGGCGTCTTCGGGCCCGTACTGCGGCGCGCGGCCCGCACCCTGCCGGTCCGGCTGCCCCCGGGGCGGCGCGTCGAACGCACCGAAACCTGGCCCGATCCGCCCGCCCTGGACGCGGTGGACGTCACGCTCACCGCCACGGCGGGCGGCGGCGCGCACGGCACGGCCGAGGCCCGCTACACCCCCGTCCCGCGGGGCCCGCTCGGCGGCGCCGCGCTCGTCCTCCTGGCGGGGGCGGGCGGCTGGGCGCTACGGCGCAGACGGCGGCGGGCGGCGGGAGCGCACGGCGAAGCAGACGACGGCGTAAGGGACGTGATGCGTGTGGGAGCCCCCTCGTGAAGCGCGGGACGCGGCGCCGGGCCGGTCCGTACCGCTCCCGCATCGCCGCCGCGCTCGCCCTCTGCGCGGCGCTGGTGCTCCCGGTGCCGCCCGCCGCCGCGGCCACCGCGCGCAGCGCCGCCGCCACGCCGTCGGCACAGGTCTCCGACAAGGAGGCGGGCACCGGCGGCACGGTGACCGTGACCGGGCACGGCTGGCGGCCGAAGGCCCTGCTCACGCTGCTGATCTGCGGGCAGAACATGATCGGCGGCACCAACTCCTGCGCCAACGGCGACGGCCGGGCCACCACCACCGACGCACACGGCGCGTTCCGCAAGCGGCTGCCGGTCGCCGAACCGCCCAAGCCCTGCCCCTGCGTGGTGCACGTGGCGACGGTGACCGGCGAGGCGGCTGCGGCGGACGTCGCGTTCAAGGTGGCGGGCCACCCCGTGGCGCCGCTGCCCGAGGAGAGCGCGGGCGGCCGGCTCGCGCTGGTCGCACAGCCGGAACTGGCGGGCAGCAGCGGCCTGTTGACCTGGTTCGGCGCTCCGCCGCAGCGCCGCCTGACCTTCACGGTCGGCAACCTCGGCTCGACACCGGCCAAGGACCCGGTGTTCAAGGTCGGGACCTCGCACGGCGTCTTCGCCCCCGAGTGGGAGGAACAGCAGTGGCGGGGAACCGTCGCCGCCGGGAAGAAGGCGCGGATCACCCTGCCCGTGGAGCTGGCGGCCGGCGCGCACGGGGACTACCAGGTCTCCCTGGAGTACGGCGGCAAGCTGCTCGCCGATGAGCCCTGGGGGGTCGGCAGGCCGTGGGGCGTGACGCTCTTCTGGGTGCTGCTGTGCGTGGTGATCCCGACGGCGGTCTTCCGGATCGGCATGGCGGTCGTCGACCGGATACGCCCGCGCCCGGCCCTCTCGTCCCGCACCCCCGCCGCGCCAGGACCGCGTGTCCAGGACCGCGTGGCCGCCCGGTGGCGGCGCGGGCGTGGCACCGCACCCGGTGGCGGGGCCGACGCGTCCGCACCTGCGGACGACCGGGCCACGCTGCCCTGGTTCACCCCGGACGCCGCACCGTCCACCACCACAACAGGACAACGACCGACGTCGAAGGGGACCGAGTGAAGAGACAACGGAGCAGAGCGGGGGTGGCGGCGGGCGCCGCGCTGATGCTCGCGGGGGCGGGCATCGTGGCCACCGCCGGGACCGCCAGCGCGGCGGACGTGGCGTACAAGACGGAGTGCAAGCCGCCGCCGATCTCGGGGCTGCCCGCGATCAAGGGCACCACGAAGGTGACGGTGACCGCGCCGGCCACGGCGAAGGTGGGCGACGAGGTCGAGGTGGTGTGGAAGACGGTGGAGGCCGCCTCCAAGAACCCCGACATCCTGGACCTGGACAAGGACACCGTGCAGCCCACCGGCACGGTCAAGGTGGCGGGCGCGCAGACCGGCGACCTGGCGATGCAGGGGCCGCGGCAGAATCCGCCGATCCCCAAGAACAGCCCGATGAAGCTGCCGGACATGAAGGGCACGCTGAAACTGGAGAAGCCGGGAGAGGTCACCCTCGCGCCCGGCTTCTACAACATCAACGTCAACAAGCCGATCTCCACGGACACCAAGTGCACCCCCGACGAGGAGGTGCCGCCCGCGGTCACGATCAAGGTCTCCGACGGCGGCGGCAGCGGCGGCACGACGGCGGGCACGAGCGGCGGGGAGTCCGGCACGGGCGGATCCGGCGCGGGCGGCACGGACGCCGGAGGTACGGATTCCGGCGGGTCGGACGCGGGCGGTACGGATTCCGGCGGCAGCACGAGCGGCACGGACTCGGGCGGCGGCACGAGCGGCGGGACCAGCGCCGGTTCCACGGGCGGCTCCGGCGGTGACCCCGACGGCACCGCCTACCAGGGCAAGGAGCTGGAGGTGCCGTACGCCTGCAAGACACCCATCGGGGACAAGAAGGCGACCTCGCCGGTGCGGATCAACGGCGTGAAGAAGGGCGGCGGTTACGACCTGACGGTGAAGTTCAGCAAGTCCGTGATGGACAGCCCGGCCGACATCCCCAAGGGCTCGGTCACCCCGTCGATGGACGTGAAGGTGGGCGGCGCCGACAAGGGCACGGTGAAGGTGACAGGGCCTGCCAACGCCGAGCCCATCAAGTCGGGGCAGCCGATCGAGATCCCCGACCTCAAGGGCACCTACAAGCCGGGCGCCACCGGCAAGGCGACGCTGACACCGGGCGTGCTCACCGTCAAGGCACTCGGGACGACCACCACCTGCACCCCGGAGAAGGACCCCGGCGTCTCCCTGGCGCTGGACACCTCGGCCCAGCCGGGCGGCACGTCGGGCGGCACGTCCGGTGGGACCTCGGGCGGCGCGGCGTCCGGCGGCAGTGCGGGCGGCGCGCAGGCGGCCGGCGGCAGCGCGGGCGGCCTGGCCGACACGGGGGCGAGCGACCACGGCGCCCTGACCGCGCTCGGCCTCTTCGCCGGCACCGTCCTCCTGCTCGGCGGCGCGGTCTTCACCTTCACCCCGTGGCGGCGGCTGCGCCGCTGACCCCGGGGGACCGGCACGCGGAAGGGCCCGGCACGCAGCAGCGCGCCGGGCCCTTCCGATGGGACGCGGACGTCAGTGCACGTCGCCCATCAGGCTCATGATCTTCTTGCGGTTGAACCAGATCGCGACACCGGCCAGGACCGCCAGCGCGGCCTCGGCGGCCAGCACCCCCACACCGCTCAGATCGGCTCCCGCCGTGGACAGCAGGCTGACCACGCAGTCACCCGCGGTGACGGCGAGGAACCAGACACCCAGCATCTGGCTGGCGTACTTCTGCGGGGCCAGCTTGGTGGTCACCGACAGACCGACAGGGGAGAGGCACAGCTCGCCCATGGTCTGGATCATGTAGACCATGATCAGCCACATCGGGCTGACCTTCGTGCCGTCCGCCGACATCTGCATCGGCAGGATGAAGACGAAGTACGAGATGCCGATCAGCACCATCGCCATGGAGAACTTGATCGTGGTGCTCGGCTCCTTGGCGCGCTTGGCCAGGGCCAGCCACAGCCAGGCGAAGACCGGGGCCAGGGCCATCACCCAGAGCGGGTTTATCGACTGGAACCAGGTCGAGGGGAAGCCGAGGCCGAAGACGTTGTCCGCGGTGTTCTTCTCGGCGAAGCCGCTCAGCGTGGAGCCGGCCTGGTCGAAGATCATCCAGAAGACGGCAGCCGCGACGAAGAACCAGACGTAGCCGCTGACCTTGGTCTGCTCCTCGTCCGACAGGTCCTTGTCGCGCTTGATGCGGACCAGCACGGAGACCGGGATGATCAGGCCGAGCAGCGCGATCGGGATGAGCGCCCAGTTCAGCGTGAAGGTGCCGGTGCCGATGACGACGCCGTAGAAGACCGCGGCGATGATCAGCCAGATCAGGCCCTTGCGCAGCCAGGCATTCCGCTCCTGGACCGCGAGCGGGGTCGGGACCGCGCTGCTCTGCGGGTTCAGGTGGCGGGTGCCGATCAGGAACTGCACCAGGCCGAAAGCCATGCCGAGCGCGGCGGCGGCGAAGCCCAGGTGCCAGTTGACGCTCTGGCCGATCGTGCCGACGATCAGCGGGGCGGTGAAGGCACCGATGTTGATGCCGATGTAGAAGAGGGTGAAGCCGCCGTCACGACGCGGGTCCTGCGGACCGTCGTAGAGGTGCCCGACCATCGTCGAGATGTTGGCCTTCAGCAGACCTGACCCCAACGCGACCAGCGCCAGGCCGGCGAAGAACATCCCCTGTCCGGGGAGTGCCAGCGTGAGGTGGCCGAGGATCACGACGCTCGCGCCGATGACGACCGTCTTGCGCGGACCCCACACGCGGTCACCGAACCAGCCGCCGGGCATGGCGAGCAGGTAGACCATCGCGAGGTAGACGGCGTAGATCGCCGACGCGGTGGCCATCGTCATGGCCAGGCCGCCACCCTGGGCCCCGGGCTTGGCATCCGCGCCGCCGGAAATCAGGTAAAGCACGAGCAAGGCCCGCATGCCGTAGAAGCTGAAGCGCTCCCACATCTCGGTCATGAAGAGAGTGGCCAGTCCGCGGGGGTGGCCGAAGAAGGTCTTACCGCCTTGTGCAGGGTTCCCCTGCGGGGCGGCGTCCTTCGTCAGGCTGGACGCCATGGTGCTTCCTTGGTCTGCTCGGGACGCGCTGACGAGGCGTTACGCGCCCGGGTGGGGGTGACCGGCACCGGCGTACACCTTGCCCGCCCCCACGTCCGAGGGGTTCGACCCCACACGCGGAGGAATCGGCAGGACGGTCGTACACCGGGATCCACGCCCCCCGTGCTTTCTGGCGCGGCGGACCCGGTCGACAGGTCGATCACTGTGTTGCAGGGACGGTGGTACCGGCCCTGCACACAACAGGGGACCGATGACCCCAGTTGAGAGTCACGGCCCCAGCGGCTGTGCGATGGACGTCCGGCCACCATACGTCCCGTATACGCACCGTTGGGAGGGGTGAGACAACGCTCACATTCGCACAGGGAACCGAGTGCGCCGCCGCGCGCACGCCGTACCGGTTCGTGGCGCGGGCGCGCGCGGGCGTCGCCGGTCGTGCCCGCTCGACCCGGTGGTCCAACGCATCGGACTACCATCGGGCCATGACCCGTGTACTGCTCGCCGAGGATGACGCGTCCATCTCGGAGCCGCTCGCCCGCGCACTGCGCCGCGAGGGTTACGAAGTCGAGGTGCGCGAGGACGGCCCCACGGCGCTCGACGCCGGTCTCCAGGGGAACATCGACCTGGTCGTGCTCGACCTGGGCCTGCCCGGCATGGACGGCCTGGAAGTCGCCCGCCGGCTGCGCAACGAAGGCCATTCCTTCCCCATCCTGGTGCTGACCGCCCGCGCCGACGAGGTGGACACCGTCGTCGGTCTGGACGCCGGTGCCGACGACTACGTCACCAAGCCCTTCCGGCTCGCCGAACTCCTCGCCCGTGTCCGCGCGCTGCTGCGCCGCGGCTCCACCGCCGAACCCCAGCAGCCGCCCGCCACCCACGGCGTGCGCATCGACGTCGAGTCGCACCGCGCGTGGATGGGCGACGAGGAACTCCAGCTCACCGCCAAGGAGTTCGACCTGCTGCGGGTGCTGGTGCGGGACGCAGGCCGGGTCGTCACCCGCGACCAGCTGATGCGCGAGGTCTGGGACACCACCTGGTGGTCGTCCACCAAGACGCTGGACATGCACATCTCCTGGCTCCGCAAGAAGCTCGGTGACGACGCCGCCAACCCGCGCTACATCGCCACCGTCCGCGGCGTCGGCTTCCGCTTCGAGAAGAGCTGACGCACCCCAGGGGGCGCGTCAGGCTCCCCCGGGCCCGTCCGCGGCCCGGCCGCCGGGCGGGAAGCCGAGTTCGACCACCGCAATTCCCGCCCGGAGGGCACCGTGCGCCGCCGCCTCATCAACTCCACCCTCGCCGTGGTGCTCGTCGTGATTGCCGTGTTCGGTGTCTCGCTGGTCATCGTCGAGACCCGCACGATCCAGGCGGGCGCCGAGGAGAGCGTGGCCTCCGAGGCGGTCCGGCTGGTGGGGATCGTGGAGAGCCGTCTCGGCAGCGGCGAGAAGATCACGCCGGAGATCCTCTCCGAGCAGATCACCGCCAATCGGTACGCGAAGATCAAGGTGCCGGGCAAGGGGCCCATCGAGATCGGCAAGCGGCCCGCGGGCGATGTCATCGCCTCACGGGTCGAGGGGGACCGCGGCGAGCAGGTCACCGTCCAGGAATCCCGCGCCACGGTGAACGAGGAGATCGGCAGGACGCTCCTGATCATCCTGGCCGTCGCGCTGCTGGCGATCGTCGCCGCCGTGATCCTGGCCGTCCGGCAGGCCCGCAGGCTGACCGCGCCGCTCACCGACCTCGCCGAGACCGCCGAGCGCCTGGGCTCGGGCGACCCGCGCCCGCGCCACCGCCGCTACGGCGTCCAGGAACTCGACCGGGTCGCCGACGTCCTGGACGCCAGCGCCGAGCGGATCGCGCGGATGCTGACCGCCGAGCGCCGGCTGGCGGCCGACGCATCCCACCAGCTGCGCACCCCGCTGACCGCGCTGTCCATGCGCCTGGAGGAGATCACGGTCACCGACGATCCGGACACCGTGAAGGAAGAGGCCACCATCGCGCTGGCCCAGGTGGAGCGGCTGACGGACGTCGTGCAGCGGCTGCTGACCAACTCCCGCGACCCGCGTTCCGGATCCGCGGTCGCCTTCGACCTGGACGAGGTCGTCAAGCAGCAGATCGAGGAGTGGCGGCCCGCCTACCGCAGTGCGGGGCGGGCGATCGTGCGCTCAGGCAAGAAGGCGCTGCGGGCGGTCGGCACGCCGGGCGCGGTGGCCCAGGTGCTGGCCACCCTCATCGAGAACTCGCTGATGCACGGCGCCGGCACGGTCGCGCTGCGCACCCGCGTCACCGGCAACCAGGCGGTCGTCGAGGTCACCGACGCCGGTCCCGGCGTACCGCCCGACCTCGGCTCGCGGGTCTTCGAGCGCACCGTATCCGGCCGCAACTCGACCGGCCTCGGCCTCGCGGTCGCCCGCGATCTGGCGGAGGCGGACGGCGGCCGTCTCGAACTGCTCCAGCAGCACCCGCCGGTGTTCGCGCTGTTCCTGGCCCGCGAGGCGGAGCCCGCCGACCTGTAGAAGGACCTAGCGGGGCGAGGAACCGTACGGCTGCGGCCGGCGTTCCGGCTCCGCGGCGAGGAGGCTCTCGGCGCTCTCCACGGCGGCGCGCGCCGGGAGGGTGCGGAAGACCCAGGTGCGGTACGACCAGAAGCGGAAGAGGGTGGCGATCCCGATGCCGAGGAACTTGAAGACGTTGCTCTGGAGCGGGGTGTCCCAGTCGAAGCCGTACGTCGCGACGTAGAGCACGCCGTTCTCGATGACCAGGCCGATGACGCTGAACAGCAGGAAGAGCGTCAGCTCGCGGGTGCGGCCCTGCTTGTCGCGGTCGCGGTAGGTGAAGTAGCGGTAGCCGAGGTAGTTGGTGACGGTGGCTACGACCGTCGCCACCACGCTGGCCCGGACCACGGGCAGCTCCGTCAGATGCCGCACGAGGTTGAACACCGCGAAGTTCACGAAGACCCCGGCGCCGCCGACGGCACCGAATTTGACGACTTCCCGCGTGAGCGCATCCAGCCGGGACCGCAGTGCGCTCCGTTCACTCATGGTGATCGTTCAGCTCCCTGTCGGTGGCGGATGCGCGCACCGACGTCCCGGTCCGCCCCCACATGCTAACGACCGTCCCGAGGCCGCGCCCGCGCCCCGTCGCGGGCCGTCACGGTGTCATCCCACGGTGATCCGGAAGTTCAGGCTCCGGGCGCCGGGCTCCTCCGCCGCCCCCGGGCCGCACGCCCGGCAGCGCAGCAACCTGAGGTCCGTACGGCCCGCGGCGACCGCGACGAAGTCCAGGTAGTGGGTGGTGGCGGGGTCGGCGGGCGGCGCGGCTCCCGTCCTGACGTGGCCGCCCGCCGACCTCAGGACGGCCGGGTCGGGGGCCGGGGCGGCGATGGCCCAGCGGGCGCCGCCCGCGGTGCGGGGCAGCTGCACCGAGAAGTGGTCGCCCACCGACACCACGATCTCGGCGCCGCGCGGGCCGAAGACCATCGGCCCGGTCAGCTGGGAGATCAGCGAGTACACCGCGATCAGCAGCGCGGCGATGGCCACCGCAGGCACCAGCAGCCGGGACTCCCACGCCGGCTGCCCCGGTATGCCGCCCGTCGCGCCCTGCCCGTTCTCCTCCATGCCCGCCGCCCCCTCTGCCGTCGCCCGCCCCGCCCCGCGCCGGTGCCCGTCCCGTACGGGTGCGCCGCCCCTCCCGGTGAACTTCCCGCGGCGCCCGCCGCCACCCCTCGGGCACTGCCCCTTGGAGGATCCCCCAAGGCGCTGTCGGGGTGGCGCGGCCGGGCGGATACCCTGGGGGCGTGACGTTCCCGGTAGTCGGCATGGTCGGTGGCGGTCAGCTCGCCCGTATGACCCACGAGGCGGGTATCCCCCTCGGCATCAAGTTCAAGCTCCTCAGTGACACCCCGCAGGATTCGGCGGCCCAGGTGGTGAGCGACGTCGTCATCGGCGACTATCGCGACCTGGACACGCTGCGTGCCTTCGCGCGCGGCTGCGATGTCATCACCTTCGATCACGAGCACGTGCCCACCGAGCACTTGAGGGCGCTGGAGGCCGACGGTATCCCCGTACGGCCGGGCCCTGCCGCCCTGGTGCACGCGCAGGACAAGGGTGTGATGCGCGCGAAGCTGGACGCGATCGGCGCGCCCTGTCCGCGGCACCGTCTGGTGACGGATCCCGCGGACGTCGCGGCCTTCGCCGCCGAGCTGGCGGGTGACGGCGCGCGGGGCGCGGCCGAAGGGCAGTGGCCGCAGGACGGTGCGGGCGGCCTCCTCCCGGTGGTCCTCAAGACCGTCCGCGGCGGCTACGACGGCAAGGGCGTCTGGATCGTACGATCCTCCAAGGAGGCGGCCGAGCCGTTCCGCGCCGGAGTGCCGGTGCTCGCCGAGGAGAAGGTCGGCTTCGTCCGCGAACTGGCCGCCAACGTCGTCCGCTCGCCGCACGGCCAGGCCGTCGCCTACCCCGTCGTGGAGTCCGTCCAGGTCGACGGCGTCTGCGACACGGTCATCGCCCCGGCGCCAGGGCTGGGCGAAGACCTCTCGGCGCGGGCGCAGGAGCTGGCGCTGCGGATCGCCGACGAACTGGACGTCGTCGGGCACCTCGCCGTCGAGCTGTTCGAGGTCAGGGACGCCGACGGCGAGCCCGCCGTGCTGGTCAACGAACTCGCGATGCGCCCGCACAACTCCGGTCACTGGACCCAGGACGGCGCCATCACCTCGCAGTTCGCCAACCACGTCCGCGCCGTGCTCGACCTTCCGCTCGGCGACCCGCGCCCGCGCGCTCCCTGGACGGTGATGGCCAACGTCCTCGGCGGCGACTTCCCGGACATGTACTCCGCGTACCTGCATTGCATGGCACGCGACCCGCAGTTGAAGATTCACATGTACGGAAAGGACGTGAAGCCCGGCCGCAAGGTCGGCCACGTCAACACCTACGGCGACGACCTGGCCGACGTGCGTGAGCGCGCCGCGCACGCCGCCGGCTACCTGCGAGGAACGATCACCGAATGATGGCCAGCCCCTCCGGCACACCCGCCCCGCTCATCGGCATCGTCATGGGCTCCGACTCCGACTGGCCCGTCATGGAGGCAGCCGCCAAGGCGCTCGACGAGTTCGAGATCCCCTACGAGGTCGACGTCGTCTCCGCGCACCGCATGCCGCGCGAGATGATCGCGTACGGCGAGGAAGCGGCAGGCCGCGGCCTGAAGGCGGTCATCGCGGGCGCCGGAGGGGCCGCACACCTGCCGGGGATGCTCGCCTCGGTCACCCCGCTGCCGGTCATCGGCGTGCCGGTGCCGCTGAAGTACCTGGACGGCATGGACTCGCTGCTGTCCATCGTGCAGATGCCGGCCGGGGTGCCGGTCGCCACCGTCTCGGTCGGCGGCGCCCGCAACGCCGGACTCCTCGCCGTCCGGATCCTCGCCGCCCACGACGCCGAACTCCGCGCCCGGATGCGGGACTTCCAGCAGGAGCTGAACGACCAGGCGACCGAGAAGGGCAAGCGGCTGCGCAACAAGGTCGCCTCCCCGGCCGGCTTCGGCTTCGGGGGCACCAAGTGAGCGCCGGGCTGGACGCCGCGCGGGAGCTGCTGGCCCGCTGGCCCGTCGTCGACGGCCACAACGACCTGCCCTGGGCGCTGCGCGAGCAGGTCAGCTACGACCTCGACCGGCGCGACATCGCCGCCGACCAGTCGGCGTTCCTGCACACCGACATACCGCGGCTGCGGGCCGGCGGCGTCGGCGCGCAGTTCTGGTCGGTGTACGTACGGGCCGACTACGCGGGCGACAAGGCGGTCAGCGCCACCCTCGAACAGATCGACGTGGTGCGGCAGTTGGCCGCCCGCTACCCGGACGAGCTGCGTCTGGCGCTCACCGCGGACGACATGGAGACGGCCCGCGCCGACGGCCGGATAGCGTCCCTGATGGGCGCCGAGGGCGGCCACTCCATCCACAACTCGCCGGCCACCCTGCGGGCCCTGCACCGGCTGGGTGTCCGCTACATGACGCTCACCCACAACAACACCATCGACTGGGCGGACTCGGCGACCGACGAGCCGCGGCACAACGGTCTGACCGCCTTCGGCGAAGAGATCGTGCGGGAGATGAACCGCTGCGGGATGCTCGTCGACCTCTCGCACGTCGCGGCCACCACCATGCGCGACGCGCTGCGCACCAGCCGGGCGCCGGTGATCTTCTCGCACTCGTCCGCCCGCGCCGTGTGCGACCACCCGCGCAACATCCCCGACGACGTACTGGCCCAGCTCCCCGCCAACGGCGGCGTCGCGATGGCCACCTTCGTCCCGAAGTTCGTGCTGCCCGCCGCCGTCGAGTGGACCCGGCAGGCCGACGAGAACATGCGCGCCCACGGCCTGCACCACCTCGACACCACCGAGGAGGGCATGGCGGTGCACCGCGCCTTCGAGGCTGCCCACCCGCGGCCGAAGGCCACCGCGGCCACCGTCGCCGACCACCTCGACCACATGCGCGAGGTGGCGGGCGCCGACCACATCGGCATCGGCGGCGACTACGACGGCACCGCCTTCACCCCGGACGGCCTCGCCGACGTCGCCGGATACCCGCACCTGATCGCCGAGTTGCAGCGCCGCAAGTGGTCCGATGCCGACCTCGCGAAGCTCACCTGGAAGAACGCGGTCCGGGTGCTGCGCGCCGCCGAGGACGTGGCCCGCGAGGAGCAGGCGAGCCGCCCGCCGTCGGTGGCCACCATCGAGCAGCTGGACGGTCCCGGCCAGGGCTGACCTGCGCACCACAGGCCGACGGCGGGCCGCATCCGGACACTCCGGGTGCGGCCCGCCGTCGTGTGCGGCGAGGGCCGCTCAGCGCAGGCACAGGCAGAACGGATGGCCCGCGGGATCGAGGTAGACCCGGAAGGTCCGCTCGGCGTCGTCCGTCTGCACCAGCTCGGCGCCGAGGTCCAGCACCCGGCGCTCCGCCTCGTCGATGGCGTCGCGGGCCACGTCGAAGTCGAGGTGGAGCTGCTGCGGGTGCTCCTGCCCCGGCCAGTGCGGCGGCGCGTAGCCGTCGACGCGCTGGAAGGCGAGCTGCTGCCCGGCGGGACCGGTGGCCACGACCCAGTCGTCGTCGCCCGCCACCTTCCAGTCGAGCGCCGCGGCGTAGAAGGCGGCGAGCGCCTGCGCGTCGGGGCAGTCCAGGACGACGGGGCCGGGGACGATGAGAGCCATCGTTACCTCCTGAATGGGTTAACCGGTAACTGCGTTACCGCATCACTGCCCACGCAGGTAACGTCATACACATGGCCGACCGCACCGCACCCGGCCAACTGCTCCTGGTGCAGCAGCTGGTGAACACCCTCGACATCGCGTCCGGGCAGGACACACTGACCGCCGACGGCGGCCTCGCCGCGTTCCTCGACGGCCACGGCCTGCCGCACGCCGATGGCCGGGCGGACGCCGGGACGGCCGAGGCGTGCGCGCTGCGGGAGGCGCTGCGGGCGGTCTGCCTCGCGCACACCGGCGCCGCCCTCCCGGACGCGGCGGCCGGGGACCTGGAGCGGCTGTTCGCCCGCGCCCCCCTCGTCCTCACCCTGGACGCCGACGGCGGCGCCGCGCTGCGCCCGGTGCCGGGGCTGACCGGCCCCGCCGCGCTCACCGCCGCCGTCGCCGCCGGGATCGCCGCCGCCACGGCCGACGGAAGCTGGGCGCGCCTGAAGGCGTGCGAGGCCCACGACTGCCGGTGGGTCTTCTACGACAGAAGCCCGGCCGGCCGCAGCCGCTGGTGCACCATGGCGGTCTGCGGCAGCCGGGCGAAGATGCGGAGCTACCGCGCCAGACGCGCGGAGTCCGGCTGACGGAGGGTCACGCCTGCGGACGCCCCAGTGCCCGGTAGGTCCAGCCGGCCTTGCGCCACAGCTCCGGGTCGAGCGCGTTGCGGCCGTCCAGGATGCGGCGCTCGGTGACCACCTCGCCGAGCGCGGCCGGGTCCAGCTCGCGGAACTCCTGCCACTCCGTCAGGTGCAGCACCGCGTCCGCGCCGCGCACCGCGTCCAGCGCGCTGTCCGCGTACCCGAGGGTCGGGAAGAGCCGCCTGGCGTTCTCCATGCCCTTGGGGTCGTAGACGGTGACCTGCCCGCCCTGGAGGTGGATCTGGCCCGCGACGTTCAGCGCGGGGGAGTCGCGTACGTCGTCCGAGTCCGGCTTGAAGGTGGCGCCCAGGACGGCGACCCGCTTGCCGAGGAAGCCGCCGCCCACCGCGTCACGGGCCAGCTCGACCATGTGGCCGCGGCGCCGCATGTTGATCGAGTCGACCTCGCGCAGGAAGGTCAGCGCCTGGTCGGCGCCCAGTTCACCGGCGCGGGCCATGAAGGCCCTGATGTCCTTGGGCAGGCAGCCGCCGCCGAAGCCGATGCCGGCCCGCAGGAACTTCTTGCCGATCCGCTCGTCGTGCCCGATGGCCTCGGCCAGCTTCACCACGTCGCCGTCGGCCGCCTCGCACACCTCGGCCATCGCGTTGATGAAGGAGATCTTCGTCGCGAGGAAGGAGTTGGCCGAGGTCTTGACCAGCTCGGACGTCGGGTAGTCCATGACGATGAAGGGCGAGCCCTCGCCGATCGGCGTCGCGTACACCTCGCGCAGCAGCTCCTCGGCCCGCTCGCTGGCCACGCCGACGACGATCCGGTCCGGGTGCAGGGTGTCCTGGACGGCGAAGCCCTCGCGCAGGAACTCCGGGTTCCAGGCCAGCTCGGCGGCCTCGCCCGCGGGCGCCGCGGCGGCCAGCAGCCCGGCGAGCCTGGCCGCGCTGCCCACCGGCACCGTCGACTTGCCGACGACCAGCGCGGGCCGGGTCAGATGCGGCGCCAGCGACGCGAAGGCGCTCTCCACGTACGACATGTCGCAGGCGTACTCGCCGTGCTTCTGCGGTGTGTTGACGCACACGAAGTGCACATCGCCGAACGCGCCCGCCTCTTCGTAGGAGGTCGTGAAGCGCAGCCGGCCGGTGGCGCCGTCGATGCCCGCGACGTGGCGGCGCAGCAGCTCCTCAAGTCCCGGTTCGTACATCGGGACCTCGCCGCGCTGGAGCATCTCGATCTTCTCGGGGACCACGTCAAGGCCCAGTACCTCGAAGCCGAGTTCGGCCATGGCGGCGGCGTGCGTGGCGCCGAGGTAGCCGGTGCCGATCACGGTGATCTTGAGGGCCATGGGTACTCCAGACAAGTGGTGTCGGCGCGGGGCCGCGGGTACGGGGTGGCGGGCGGTGACGGGCGGGCGGGCAACGCGCTGTCCCCGGCGGGAAACAGCGCTGACCGAGCATAGTCGGGCCCGCCCCGGGGCTCGTCGGGCGTCCGCCGTCCCGGGGTCGCACGTTGTCGGGAACCTCACGTATCCCGATGGGCGGCCGGCGCCTAGAATCCGAAGGAGATTACGGGTTACTTAACGGTAGTTAGCACTGCAGTCAGCTCTCAGGGGAGTGAGAAACCTTGGCGGGAACCGCTGATTTCGATCTGTACCGGCCGTTGGAGGAGCACGACATGCTCCGTGAGTCGGTGCGCGCGCTCGCCGAGGCGAAGATCGCACCGTTCGCCGCCGCCGTGGACGAGGAGGCGCGCTTCCCGCAGGAGGCGCTCGACGCGCTGGTCGCAGGCGACCTGCACGCCGTCCACGTACCGGAGGCGTACGGCGGCGCCGGCGCCGACGCGCTCGCCACCGTCATCGTCATCGAGGAGGTGGCCCGCGTCTGCGGCTCGTCCTCCCTCATCCCGGCGGTCAACAAGCTCGGCTCGCTGCCGGTCATCCTCTCCGGCTCCGAGGAGCTGAAGGCGAAGTACCTCGGCCCGCTGGCCAAGGGCGACGCGATGTTCTCGTACTGCCTGAGCGAGCCGGACGCGGGCTCGGACGCCGCGGGCATGAAGACCAAGGCCGTCCGGGACGGCGACTTCTGGGTGCTCAACGGCGTCAAGCGCTGGATCACCAACGCCGGGGTCAGCGAGTACTACACGGTGATGGCCGTCACCGACCCCGAGAAGCGCTCCAAGGGCATCTCGGCGTTCGTCGTGGAGAAGGGCGACGAGGGCGTCTCCTTCGGCGCCCCGGAGAAGAAGCTCGGCATCAAGGGCTCGCCGACCCGCGAGGTCTACCTCGACAACGTCCGCATCCCCGCCGACCGCATGATCGGCGCCGAGGGCACCGGCTTCGCCACGGCGATGAAGACCCTGGACCACACCCGCATCACCATCGCGGCCCAGGCGCTCGGCATCGCCCAGGGCGCCCTGGACTACGCCAAGGGCTACGTCCAGGAGCGCAAGCAGTTCGGCAAGCCGATCGGCGATTTCCAGGGTGTGCAGTTCATGCTCGCCGACATGGCCATGAAGCTGGAGGCCGCCCGCCAGCTGACCTACGCGGCCGCCGCCAAGTCCGAGCGGATCTCGGCCGGCGGCAAGGCCGAGGACCTGACCTTCTTCGGCGCCGCGGCCAAGTGCTACGCGTCCGACGCCGCCATGGAGATCACCACGGACGCCGTCCAGCTGCTCGGCGGCTACGGCTACACCCGTGACTACCCGGTCGAGCGCATGATGCGCGACGCCAAGATCACCCAGATCTACGAGGGCACGAACCAGGTGCAGCGGATCGTGATGGCCCGCAACCTGCCGTAGGGCGAGGACACGGAACGGCCCCCGGCGTCGCGCCGGGGGCCGTTCCGCGTACCGGCCGGGTCACTGGTCGTCGGAGACCGTGACCTTCTCGTCGTTGTTGAGCTGCTGGACGAGCTGGGTGAGCTTGGCCTTGTCCCACACCACGTTGCCGTGCACGATGCCGGACATCGGCATGTTCATGGACTTGCCCTCGCCGCCGGTGACGTCCTTCATCGCGAAGAACATCTGGCCCAGGTCCCACAGGCCCATGTCCTTGTCGACGATCAAGGTGTCGAGGCCCGCGCTCATCGTCGGATAGAGCTTGAACGGGTTGAGGACCGTGCTCGGCGTCGCGGTCTGGCTCGCCAGCGCCGCCAGGAACTTCTGCTGGTTCTTGGTGCGCGCCAGGTCGCTGGCGGCGAACGCGTGCCGGGCGCGGACGAAGGCCAGCGCCTGGCTGCCGTTGAGCGTCTGCGTGCCCGCCTTGAAGTCGGAGCCCGAGTCCTTGTCCTTGAACGCCTTGGGGATGTTCAGCTCGACGCCGCCGATCGCGTCCACGATGCCGGCGAACCCGGCGAAGCCGATCTCGACGTAGTGGTCGATGTGCAGCTTGGTGTTGAACTCGACGGTCCGCACCAGCAGTTCGGCGCCGTCCTCGGCGTAGGCCGCGTTCAGCTTGGTGTGCCGCCCGGTGCCCGGGTACTTCTTGCCGGAGTCCGAGCCGACGAACGACGGTATCTCCACGTCCGAGTCGCGCGGCAGCGAGATCAGCGTGGGGCCGTTGCTGCCGTCGTGCAGGATCATCATCGAGTCGGTGCGCTTGCCCTCGGCCGAGCCGGTGTGCAGCTTCTTCTTGTCGTCGGCGGACATGCCCTCGCGGCTGTCCGAGCCCACGATCAGGTAGTTCGTGCCGTCTCCGGCCGCCGGACGGTCGATGACCTTGCTGAGGTCGACCTTCCGGCGGAGCTTGCCGTCGGCCCAGAAGTACGTGGCGACCGACGTGACGGCGAACACCACGACCAGGGTCAGGACCGTCCACTTGATGCGCCGGCCCCAGTTGGGACGCGGCCGGGCGCGGTAGCCGTCGGGCCCGCCGCCACGGCCGCCGCCGTCACCGCCGTAGACCTGCCCGGTGTTGTAGCCGCTGTCGTAGTCGTCGTAGCCCTGGGACTGCTGCGGCGGCACGCTGCCCCGGCGCGGGGACATCTGCGGCGGCAGCGGCGGCTCGGACCGCCCGTACCCCGACCCCGCGTCGCGTCGCACCTGCGGCATGGCACGCACCCCCTCCGGCTGGGTGCTGCCGCTGCCGCGTCCGTACCCGTTCCCGCTCCGGTCGCGGGATCGTCCACCCCCGGCACCGTGCGGGCGGGAGGTACCGCCTTGCCACTCATTCATAGGGGGAAGTGTGCCTGCCGGAGGGGGCCTCCTTACAGGCCGGGTGCAGGATCGGGCCGGGGCTGTTGCAGAGCTGATGCAAAGGGCCAGGGCATACCGCAAGGGGACGTGACCATTCCGGCGGCACCGGGGCAAAACCGCATCCGCGGACGGCGCGCGTCCGGCCGCGGATGGCCGAGATTAGGGTGGTCGCATGACCGAAACCGCCGCGACCGGCGAGGAGGGCGCGCTTCCGGGCAAGCCCACCTCCGTATCCCGCACCACGCTCTCGCACATCATGACCGCCGGGGACACCAACCTCCTCGGGACGGTGCACGGCGGCGTGATCATGAAACTGGTCGACGACGCCGCGGGCGCGGTCGCCGGACGGCACTCCGGCGGGCCCGCCGTGACCGCGTCGATGGACGAGATGGCCTTCATCGAACCGGTCAGGGTCGGCGACCTCGTCCATGTGAAGGCCCAGGTCAACTGGACCGGCCGGTCCTCCATGGAGGTCGGCGTACGGGTCCTGGCCGAGCGCTGGAACGAATCCACCCCGGCCACCCAGGTCGGCTCCGCCTACCTCGTCTTCGCCGCCGTCGACGCCAACGGCACGCCCCGCAGGGTGCCGCCGGTCGTCCCCGAAACCGAACGGGACAGGCGCCGCTACCAGGAGGCGCAGATCCGCCGCACGCACCGCCTCGCCAGGCGGCGCGCGATCATGGAGCTGCGCGAGCGACGCGCCGCCGAGGGCCTCGACGACGCATGACGGCGGCGGCCAGCCGGGCCAGCGCCGCGAGCCCCAGACCGATGCCGGTCCCGGCGGCCCCGCACAGCACGTCGTTCACATCGGCGATCCGCCCGGCCCGCATCATCAGCTGCGCCACCTCGATCAGCACGCACAGCCCCACCCCCGCCAGGAACGCGGCGGCCACCGACCGGCCGGGCAGCGCGAACCGCAGCAGCATCGGCACCGGAAGGAACAGCGCGGCATTCGTCAGCTGCTGCCGCACCAGCATCGACAGCTCCTGCGGCAGCAGCGGCGCACCCGGGTCGAACAGGCCCTCACCCGGCAGCCACCACACCGTGGCATCCCCCGAACCGATCGGCTGCGACGGCGCCAGCGTCATCACCAGAACCAGCAGCAGCCAGCAGCCCAGCAGCACCCCCGCGGTCCTGCGCGGCGCAGCGCTCTGCGGCGCCCGCCCCGCCCACAGCGCGAGCGTCAGCGCCAGCGCCGTCGCCACCAGCAGAAACAGCGCCACCGTCGCCGGCGTGATGCCCAGTACGACCTGCCACACGATGCGACCCTCCCAAAACGTGCTGCCCGCCGACCCGGGGATCAGCCACAGCTCCACTTGGTGACGAAGACGGTGTCCCGGTGCTCCATGAGGCCCCGGATGCACTCCCCGGGCAGCATCTCCACCCGTCCGCCCAGCTCGGCGCCGCCCCGCACCGTCCGCCGGAAACCGAACCACCCGGGGAACGCCGTGATCCTTGCGTCCTTGCGCTGATAGCCGAGCCGCACGGTGATCTCGCCAGGCACCGCGCGGGAGCCGCCGATGGCACGCGCCGGGCCCGCGGCGGCGCCGCGCCGGTAGCTCACGAGGTAGCGGCCCGCCGTGCCGACCGGGCCGCGCAGGCACAGCTGCCCGCCCGCCAGACCGCCGCAGCCGGTGGGCGCCGCCGGAGCCGGCGGGGCCGCCGCCGCGGTCGCCGCGACCAGGCACAGGGCCGCCGCCGCCACCCCGGCCCGCCGCAGGTACACCGGCCCCGTGGGAGGCCCCGGCACCGTCGGGCGCACCGCCGTGCGGGGCGTGGGGACGCTCATGGGCACACGGCCTCGTCCCCGGTGATCGCGGAAAGCCCGGGGGAACCGGCCGCCGGCTCCTCCGCCCGCACCGGATGCACGCCCTTGTGGTCGGCGCCGACGGTGACCTTCATGACCGGCCCCTGCCCGGCCGCCCGGCGCAGCTCGGCCCCCGGCAGCGCGGCGGCGAGCGTACGGGCCGAGCGGTCCCAGCGCGGGTCGTAGG
Organism: Streptomyces sp. NPDC050161; assembly: GCF_044460025.1. Classification (NCBI taxonomy): domain Bacteria; kingdom Bacillati; phylum Actinomycetota; class Actinomycetes; order Kitasatosporales; family Streptomycetaceae; genus Streptomyces; species Streptomyces sp. NPDC050161. The sequence continues at coordinate 26,560 of NZ_JBITJM010000029.1, forward strand.
AGATGACCGTACGGGCGAAGGGGGCGCCGGGTGCGTCGCCCGGGACACCGGCGGCGACGAACCCGGCGGCGTGCAGCGCCTTGGCGGTGGCCCGGCCCAGACCGTGCTGCCCGGTGCCGTTGTCGACGTGCACCCGGATCTGGTTCGGCGGCACGTCCACCACCGTGGCGGGCGGCTGCTGCGCCGCGGTCTTCGGCCGGTGCGCGGCGAACGGCTTGTCGTCCCGGATCGCCTGGAAGAGCTGCCGGGACCTGACCGGATCCCAGCGCACCGTCGAACCGCCGTCGGGCAGCCGCACCCCGTTCCTGGCCAGCGGCACCGAGACGAACTCCGACGACGACGCGGAGAAGCCGCGCATCGCCTGCCCGAGGTCCACCATGTCGTCGGCGCTGAACCCCGCGTCGGCCCGTACGGACGCCAGCATCGCGGTGGCCACCTCCTTGACGCGGACCGGGTTCATCAGCACCCCGGAGGAGGTGACCTTGTGGATGAGGGAGGCGAGGAACCGCTGCTGGCGCTGCATCCGGCCGAGGTCGGCCGACCCGTCGATGTGCCGCGAGCGCACGTACTGGAGCGCCTGCCCGCCGTTGAGCTGCGCCTTTCCGGCCGGCATGTCCAGGCCCGTGTAGCTGTCCTTCAGTGGCCGCACGGTGCAGATCTCCACCCCGCCGACCGCGTCCACGCTGCGCATGAAGGTGGTGAAGTCGACCTCCAGGTAGTGGTCGATGTGCACCGCCGTCATGTGCTCGACGGTGCGCACGGTGAGACCGGGGCCGCCCTCCGCGTACGCCGCGTTCAGCTTGATGGCGTGCCGGGGCCGCTGCGCCCCGGTGGCCGCGTCCCGGTGGGCGGGTACCTCGGCGTACGAGTCGCGCGGCAGGCTGACGACGCTGGCGCGGTCCCGCCCGGCGGACAGGTGGACCAGCATCAGGGTGTCCGTGCAGTGACAGGGCGCCCCGCCCAGGTGGTACTTCCGCTTCTCCGCCTTGGTGAGCTTGTCCCGGCCGTCCGTGCCGACGACCAGGAAGTTCAGCCCGTCGCCGCCCCCGGGACGGTTCTGCATCCCCTGGAACGCGTCCACCCTGCCGATGCCGCTCTCGACGCCGCTGACCATCGCGTGCCCCACCCCGCTGGTGGTCATCAGCAGCACCGAGACGGCGGCGGCGATCCGCAGCCCCCAGCGCTTGCGCGGCGGACGCCGGCGGCCCGGACGGTGCGCTGCGGTGCGGGCGGAGCGGGACGGGGCGGTCACGGGGGACACCTCCGCGGCGGGACGGTTGCGAGGGGCGGCCGGCCACAGCTGCGGGGCGAACGGTCGGGACGAAGCCGGTGGGGACAACATAAGTCCATACGATCTGCTGTAAAGCGTCACACGCCGGGTGTCCGCCGCCCCGCCACCCGGCCACCGTCCGGACGTGTCCCTCGTTCGCGGTAACGTGAGACGGAATATCGCAGTCTCCCGGCGAGCGCTGCCGTCGATGGCGGCTCCGCCGCGGGCCGTCCCCCCGAGGAACCATGCCCCAGCAGCAGCCCCCGGCCGTCTCCGTGATCATGCCGGTGCTCAACGAGGAACGTCACCTGCGCAGCTCGGTCCGGCACATCCTGGAGCAGGAGTACGCCGGCGAGATGGAGGTGGTGATCGCCCTCGGTCCCTCAGTGGACCGTACGGACGAGATCGCCGCCGAGTTGGTGGCCGAAGACCCGCGGGTGCACACCGTGCCCAACCCGACGGGCCGCACCCCCGCCGCGCTGAACGCCGCGATCAAGGCGTCCCGGCACCCCGTCGTGGTCCGCGTCGACGGCCACGGCATGCTCTCGCCGAACTACATCGCCACCGCCGTGCGCCTCCTGGAGGAGACCGGTGCGCAGAACGTCGGCGGCATCATGCACGCCGAGGGCGAGAACGCCTGGGAGGACGCGGTCGCCGCCGCGATGACCTCCAGGATCGGCGTCGGCAACGCCGCCTTCCACACCGGCGGCGAGGCGGGCCCCGCCGAGACCGTCTTCCTGGGTGTCTTCCGGCGCGAGGTGCTGGAGCAACAGGGCGGCTACAACGAGGAGTTCATCCGCGCCCAGGACTGGGAGCTGAACTTCCGGATCCGCGAGGCCGGCGGCGGCGTGTGGTTCTCGCCCGAGCTGAAGGTGCAGTACCGGCCGCGGCCCAGCGTCAAGGCGCTGGCCAAGCAGTACAAGGACTACGGCAAGTGGCGGCACGTCGTCGCGCGTTACCACTCCGGCTCGATCAACCTGCGCTACCTCGCGCCGCCGACCGCGGTGTGCGCCATCGCCGCCGGTGTCGTCGTCGGCGCCGCCGTCACCCCCTGGGGCTTCGTCGTCCCGGCCGGCTACCTGGCCGCCATCGCCGCGGGTTCGGTACCGGCGGGCAAGGGGCTGCCGCTCAAGGCGCGTGTCCAGATCCCGGTGGCGCTGGCCACCATGCACATGGCGTGGGGTGTGGGCTTCCTGACCAGCCCGCGCGCGCTCGCGAAGAAGGTCATCGCCAGTCGCCGCCCGGCGGTGACCGCGCCCGCCGAATAACCGGCGTCGGCGCAGCGGAAGGGGGCGGTCCCGCACGGGCCCGCCCCCTTCCGCTTCCCGCTCGTGGCTCAGAAGGTGTACATCGGATTCACCTTCATGCACGCCTTCTTGTCCTCGCCGTTGAGTGCGTCGGCGCTCTCCGGGGCCTTGTCGGAGCCCTTGTCCGCGTCCTGCTTCGGGTACGTGGTGCCTTCGCGCCAGTCGTTGCCGACGACCAGGCGCAGCCCGTCGGCCGAAGCGGACTGCTTGACCGCGCTCTTGGGCAGGCCGAGCGACTTGGCCAGCGCCAGGGCGTCGCCGCGCTGCTTGTCGTCCGGGTAGCCGATGGTGGTGTCGGCCTGCGTGATGAGCGACGAGTCGGTGCCGGCCGTGGTGTAGCCGAGCTGCGCGAGCTGCTGCTGGATGGCGGAGGCGCGGTGGGGGACCGGGCCCGACACGGTGCTGTTGGTGCCGTTCTGGACGACAACCTTCAGCTGGTCCTTGGCCGTTGACGGCTTGGGGTCGGGCGTCGGCTTCTTCTTCGTGTCCTTGCCGTCCAGCGCGGTGTCGTTGCGCAGCAGCGTGAAGGTCTGCTCCGCGTCGCCCGGCTTGGGCAGCACGTACTTCTCGCCGGGGCCGTACTGCCAGGGCATGGTGACCATCGTGATGCGCTTGGTCGGCACCCGCTGGAGGTCACCCGCCAGGTCGTAGAGCTTCTTCGGGGAGCCCAGGCCGTCGTCGACGGTGAGCGCCTTGGTGGCGGCGTCGGCCAGGTCGTACAACTTGCCGGGGTCGGTGAGCTTGGTGCCCGACTTCAGCTGCCTGACCATCGAATTCATGTACATGTGCTGGGCCTTGGCCCGGCCGATGTCGGTGTTGTCCTCGAAGCCGTAGCGGGTGCGCAGCCACTGGAGGGCCTGCACGCCCTTGACGGAGTGGGTGCCCTTGGTCAGTTTGAGGCCGCTGCCGTGGCCGTCGTGGGTGTGCGAGTAGATGTTGTTGTCGACGCAGACGGGGACGCCGCCGATGGCGTCCGCCATGTCCACCACACCGGAGAAGTCGACCATCATGAAGTGGTCGATGTAGATGCCGGTCAGCTCTTTCCACGTGGCGACCGTGCAGCCGGGACCGCCGTGCTGGAGCGACTGGTTGATGGCGGCGGTGGTCTGCGGATAGACCTTGCCGTCGTCGGGGTCGGTGCACTTCGGTATGGGAACGCGGGTGTCGCGCGGTATGGATATCACCGACATGTTGCTGCGGTCGGCGGAGACGTGCAGCAGCATCTGGACGTCCGCCAGCGGCTTGCGGTCCGCGTCTTCGCGGGAGCCGCCGAGGTCGATGTTCTTCTCGCTGTTCCGGCCGTCGGAGCCGATCATCAGGATGTTGAGCGGGCTCTGTCCGAAGGCGTTCGGCTCGGGCTTTTGCAGACCGCTGCTGCCGAGGTCCAGGTGGTCCTTGCGGAGGTTGCTGTTCAGGTGCTGGTAGTAGAGGTAGCCGCCGCCGGCGCCGGCGACCAGCAGCACGCCGAGGGACAGCGCGGTCCAGCGCAGGATCCGGCTGCCCTTGCGGCGGCGCGGGCGGCCCGCACGGCGCCGGCCCCGGCGGGACGTGCCGCCGCCGTCCTTGCCCGAACGGCCCGCACCGGCAAGGGAGTCGGCGCCGGAGCCGACCGCGTCGTCCGGGGTCCAGCCGGGCGCGTCCGGGGGCGGTCCGCTGCTCCCTGACGGGCTGTCGAACCGGTCATCCAGCTCCTGTGCGTCGGCCTGCTGTCGTCGTCGCGGCCGGTCACCACGCACACTGCTCTGGCGCATTGGGCCCTCTCCCCGTAGTCGGTCGTGGTGCGGTCGGCGCCGGGTCGGGGCGGCCGGATTCGCTCAGATCACTTGGCACAGATGTTCTTGTCATCTGCATTGACGTTCTGCACCCCGTCCGGGGTTTCAGTCGGCGCCTCAATAGGGGTGCCGGCTTCCTTGAAGTCCTTGCCGAGGGTCAGCTTCATGGGCACGCGCGCACCGGCGTCGGCCGACGCCTTCTTGAGCGCGCTCTTCGGCAGGCCCATCCAGTCGGCGAGGGTGGCCGCCTGGTCGGCTTGGTTCGGGGCGAACTCCAGCCGGGTTGCGGCCAGTTTCGCCGGGGCGTTGCCCGCGTTGGTGGAGAGCTTGGCCGCCTTGGTGTTCTGCAGCCAGTCGACGGTCTCCTGGGCGGCGCCGAACGGGCCGCCGCCGTTGGTGACATCGACCCGGACAAGCTCCGGCGGGGCCTTCTTGACCGGCGCCGTCTTCTTGCCCTTGCTCTTGCCCTTCGGCTTGGCGAGGGTGTGGTCCGCCTGCACCATCCGGAACAGCGGATCCGCCTTCGCCTTGTCCAGGATGACGTTGTTCTTGTTCGCCGGGTTGTCCAGCACCGGCACTGTGGCGAAAGTGATTTTGTCGATGTCGACCTTCTTCAGGTCGCCGGCGAGGTCCACCAGCTTCTTCGCGCTGCCGATGCCGGTGTCGACGGTCAGCGCCTTCGTGGCCGCCTGGCTGATGTCGTAGAGCTTCGCCGGGCTGCTGAACGCGTCCGACTTCATCTTGCGGATCATCGAGCTGAGGAACTGCTGCTGGAGCTGGATCCGGCTGAGGTCGCTGCCGAAGCCGACGGTGTGCCGGGTACGGACGAACGCCAGCGCCTGCTCGCCCTTGACGATGTGCCGGCCGGCCGACAACTTCAGGTGCGACTTGGGGTCGTTGATGTCCTTGCCCGCGCACACCTCGACCCCGTCCACCGCCTCGGACAGCTCCTTGACGGCGTTGAAGTCCGCCATCATGAAGTGGTTGATCTTCACGCCGGTCAGCTTCTCGACGGTGCGCCAGGTGCAGCCGGGGTCGCGGCCCTCCTGGCCGAGGCTGGTGTTGAAGAGCACCCCCTGCTGTCCGGGGATGTCCTTGGTCGAGCCGTCCTTCTGCTTCGTCGGGCAGTTGGGGATGTCGGTGACCATGTCGCGCGGGATGCTCAGCGCGGTCGCGTTCGTCCGGTCCTTGGAGACGTGCATCAGGATCGTGGTGTCCGCGTGCCCGACGCTGCCGCTGTCGCCGTAGCCCTGATTGCCCTTCCCCGAGCGGGCGTCCGTCCCGAGGATGAGGATGTTCACCGGGCCGTCGGTGACCGCGTCGTTCTGGATGCCGACGTCGACCTTGGAGATGTTCCCGTCCAACTGCTGGTACAGGTAGAACGCGCCACCGCCGCCGGCGACCAGGACGAAGCCCAGGACACCCGACGTCCAGTAGAGCGCCTTCTTCTTCCCGGACTTCCTCGGCTTCGGCTTGCGCCGGCTCGCCGGGCCATCGGCCGCGGCCGATGCCGTGCGGCCCGCCTTACGGGCCGCCGCCCTGCCGCCCGCCGGGCGCCCGGCGTCCGCACCGCTGCCGGCCGCCGGGGCGGCGCCGGCCGCACGTCCGCTTCTTCGGTCGCGCTGCGTCGGCAGCTCACGCGTGTCGGTGTCGCCGCCCGTGCCCGCCGGAGGGCGCCCGTCCCCGGGGCCCGGTGCCTTACGGGCAAAGGGCGGGGCCGCCGCTCCGCCGGCAGGGTCGAGGCGCAGTTCGTAGTTGCCGGTTTCGGGGTTCAACACCCATTGATCGGCGGGATCGACATTGTCGCCCGCCCGCCCACGGCCTTGCGCGTCCACGGTGCCTTGAGTCCTCCGTCGGTGCCACGCAGCGCCTCCCCCTCGGGCGCTCGGGTCGGTCGGTCGTGCAGTTTCGTGGTCGGTCGGTCAGCTGGTCGAGCGACCGGATCGCTCACACTATCCGCCCAGTTCAGCGCGGAACGACGCCCGTGACAAATTCCACTTGCCTACAACTGGGCATTCCGCCCAATCCATTCGAGTCGTCGAGAGTCCTTTGCGGCATCTTTATTCGCAGATCCCGCGGTCTGCGGTGGTTCCGGGAAACGCAGGACCCGAACCGTCGGACGGAGAGGGGGAACTCCCCGCCTTCTCATCGGAGGATGCCGTATCGGACGCGTTCGGTGAAGGGGTGTCACCCGGCGGGCCCGATGCGGGACCGTCCGTCGTGCGCGGCGGCGGCTGCACGGAAACCGGCTGGTCCTTGGCCAGTCTGCGGAACAGACGGTCCGCCGACGGCTGCACCAACTCGTCGCGATTGGCGTTGTAGCGGTACTCCCTGCGCGGCACGGTCATGAACTGCACATGAGACGCAGGAATGCTGCGCATGCTGCGCACCAATTCGTACAGGCCGGTGAGCGAAGCCAGGCCCTTGTCGGTGGTGAGAGAACTCGTCGCGGCATCCAGCAGTGGATAGATCCGGGTCGGATTGAGCAGCACACCATTGCTCTGCACTTTCTTCACGAGAGCGCCAAGGAACTGCTGTTGGCGTTCCATACGCTGAGTGTCACTCCCGTTACCCAGACTCTTGCGGGCCCGTACGAATCCGAGCGCGTCCTCGCCGCGCAGCGTCTGCCGCCCGGCGGGAAGACTCAGCCGCGCCTGACGGTCGTCGATCGCCTCGGGCAGGCAGACCTCGACGCCGTGGACCGCGTCCACCACCTTCCTGAATCCGACGAAGTCGATGATCATGTGGTGGTCGACGCGGATGCCGGTCATCTTCTCGACCGTACGGATCGCACAGGCGGCACCGGCGAACTGGAACGCCCAGTTGAACTGCGTGGTCTGGGCCGGCATCCGCCTGCCGTCGGTGCGGGTGCAGGACGGCACCTTCACCATCAGGTCGCGCGGGATGCTCACCGCGGTGGCGCTGTGCCGGTCGGCCGACAGGTGCAGCAGGATCGTGGTGTCCGAGCGCTGGGTGCCGTTGTCCGCGCCGTACTCGCCGTTGCCGCCGCCGCGGGTGTCGGAGCCGATCAGCAGGATGTCCTCGGCGTTCGTCGGGCCGCCCTTGGGCCGCTCGGCCTCGTACTTCTCCAGCTCGGCCTGGGTGTCGATGTCGGTGTGGATGTTGCCGTTGAGCTTGCTGTAGAGCGCATAGCCGGTACCGGCCAGCCCCAGCAGCACCACCGCCACACCGAGAGCCGCCCAGCGGGGCCAGCGACGCCTGCGGCGGGGCGGGGCGCCGTCCGGGGAACGGGCCGGGGAACGCTTCGGGGTGCCGTCCGGGGGGACGTCGGATATGGCAGGCGGGGGATGGGCGGTGGGCCCCGAGGCCGTCCCCGGCGCCGGCTGCCGCGGCGTCGGCCCGGTGCCCTCGTCAGGGCCATCGGGGACGGACGGGTTCTCGGGGCTGTTGGTCACGTGGGTGTCCGTCCTTCCCGGAGTCGGCGTCGTCCCCCCGCCCCCGAACCCACCCCCGCCCCCTTCTGATCATGGCCCCGAACCGGCGGCGGGGCCGTCCGGGCGGACTTCGCGGTCCGCCGGACGGGGGACGCGGGGCGTGCGCGGGAGCCCGGCCCTCAGACGGCGGCGGGCGCGGTGAACGTGACGTTCTCGGTGGCCTTGCGGGCGGCCGTGCCCTCCTGGTCCAGCCGGTCGAGGTGGCGGCAGAGCACCACGGATCCGCCGGTGGCCAGCGGCGCGTACAGGCCGTACGACAGGCCCTGCCAGCTGTCGTAGGCGAGTCCTGACAGCACCCGCGGCGCCTCGGGCAGTCCGGCGGCTGCCGCGTCGGCGAGCGCGCGGGCCGCGATGCCGGACCCGGTCAGTTCCTCGCCGCCGACGGCGAGCGCAAGGTCGTCGGCCCGGACGGGGGCGAACGGCGCAAAGCGGTCGCCCTGGCCCGGTACCTCCACCGCGTAGTCGGCGAAGCCATCGGGCGCCTGCGGGAACCGGCCGCCCAGCGGGCGCAGGGCCAGCGCCACCCGTTCCCCGGAGCAGGCGCGGGCGGCGGCCAGCCCGTCGGGGCCGCTGACCACGAGGTCGGCGGCGGCCGGGTCGCCGCCCACGTCGGCGACCACCCCGACCGACGAGCAGGCCACCAGCCAGACCGCGGTCTGCCAGTGGGCGGGCAGCAGCAGCGCCAGCCGGTCGCCGGGCTCGGCGGCGAGGTCGCCCTGGAGGTAGTTGGCGGTCTTCGCCACCCAGTTGGCGAAGGTCGCGACGGAGAGTTCCACGCGTTCGCCGGTGGCGTCGTCGTAGAAGGTCACGAGCGGGCGGGCCGGGTCCGCGGCGAGCGCGGAACGCAGCAGGTCGGCGGGGGTGCGATCGGTGGCGTTCACCGTCGCAAGATTACGCGGGCGCGGACCGGCCTTCCGGCGGATCCGGACGGGCGTCCGCCCGGTGCGGCCGACGGCCCGTCAAGCCCCGGCGGACGCGGCGGTGTCCGCCCGCGGGGGCCTGCGGCGCACGGCCCGTCAGCGCGGGCGGCGCACGGACGGGCGCGGTGAAGTGGCGTGCGCAGTGAACCGATGCACCGCCGTCCACGTCCTACCGACCACGGCTGCGGGCGGGCCGCGCCCTCCGCCCCGTCGGGCCCCCGGCCCTGCCCGTCCCGCACGCCGTCGTCCGTCCCGCCGACCCCGACCGGAAAACCGTCTGCCTACACTGGTCCGCCGATCGGCCGACCCCAGCAGGAAGCAGAGAAGACAAGGTGACTGAAGCGATCCTCCTGGTCGGCGGCAAGGGCACGAGGCTGCGCCCGCTGACGGTGCACACGCCCAAACCCATGGTCCCGGCGGCCGGTGTGCCGTTCCTGACCCACCAATTGGTGCGCGCCCGCGCGGCGGGTGTCGACCACATCGTCCTCGCCACGTCCTACCTCGCCGAGGTCTTCGAACCGTATTTCGGCGACGGCTCGGATCTGGGGCTGCACCTGGAGTACGTCACCGAGGAAGAGCCGCTGGGCACCGGCGGCGCCCTGCGCAACGTCGCCTCCCGGCTGCACTCGGCGCCCGGCGACCCGGTCCTGATCTTCAACGGCGACATCCTCACCGGTCTTGACATCCCGGCACTCGTCGACACCCACCGCACCAGCGGCGCCGACGTCTCGCTGCACCTGACCCGGGTCGATGACCCGCGCGCCTTCGGTCTGGTGCCCACCGACGCCACCGGCCGGGTCAGCGCCTTCCTGGAGAAGCCGCAGACCCCGGAGGAGATCGTCACCGACCAGGTCAACGCCGGTGCCTACGTCTTCAACCGCTCGGTCATCGACACCATCCCGGCGGGCCGCCCGGTCTCCGTCGAGCGTGAGACCTTCCCCGGGCTGCTCGCCGACGGCGCCCACCTCCAGGGCATGGTCGACTCCACCTACTGGCTGGACCTCGGCACCCCGCAGGCGTTCGTCCGCGGCTCAGCCGACCTCGTCCTGGGCCGGGCGCCTTCGCCCGCCGTACCGGGGCGCTGCGGGGAGCGGCTGGTCCTGGAGACCGCCCAGGTCGCCCCGGACGCCAAGCTCACCGGCGGCAGCGTCGCCGGGCCCGGCAGCCGGATCGGGGCCGGCGCCCGGATCGACGGCAGCGCGGTGCTGGCGGACGCGGTGATCGAGCCGGGTGCCCGGATCCGTGACTCGCTGATCGGCGCGGGGGCCAGGATCGGGGCCCGTACGGTGCTGGACGGCGCGGTGATCGGCGACGGCGCGGTGATCGGCGCGGACAACGAACTGCGCGACGGCATCCGCGTGTGGTGCGACGCCGCCATCCCCGCGGGGTCGATCCGCTTCTCGTCGGACGAGTAGACGGCCGGGCGGACGGAGAACGGGCGGCCACGGGCCCCCGCCCAGGACCCCCGTCCCCCCACCCGCCGTATCGCCTACCCTGGCCGGATGCCCGCCCGCACCTGGGTTCCGCCAGGACCGTACGACCTGCACCGCACGCTCGGTGTGCTGGCGCGCGGCCCCGGCGACCCCGCCTTCGCGGTGCGCGGCGACGAGATCTGGCGGGCCTGCCGCACCCCGCAGGGCCCCGGCACGCTGCGGATCGCGGCCCGCCCGGCGGCCGGAGCCGTGGACGCCGAGGCGTGGGGTCCAGGCGCCGACTGGCTGCTGGAGCGGCTGCCCGAGCTGCTGGGGGAGCGCGACGACCCGGCGGCGCTGACCCCGCGCCACCGCATCGTGCACGAAGCACGCCGCCGCCACCCCGGCGTCCGGCTGGCCAGGACAGGGCTGGTCCTGGAGTCGCTGATCCCCTCGATCCTGGAGCAGAAGGTCACCAGCGACGAGGCGTACCGGGCCTGGCGGCTGCTGCTGCAACGCCACGGCGAGCCCGCGCCAGGCCCCTGGGACCGGATGCGGGTGATGCCCGATCCGCGCGGGTGGACGCTGATCCCGTCCTGGGAGTGGCACCGCGCGGGGGTCGAGGACAAGCGCGCGGCGACGATCCTGCGCGCGGTGCGGGCCGCCCGCAGGATGGAGGAGGCGGCGGGCATGGACCTCACCGCCGCCACCCGCCGGCTGACGGCGATTCCCGGCATCGGCCCGTGGACCGCCGCCGAGACCCTGCAACGCACGCTCGGCGCCCCGGACGCGGTCACCGTCGGCGACCTGCACCTGCCGAAGATCGTCGGCTATGCGCTCACCGGCCGCCGCGGCACCACCGACGCGGAGATGCTCGACCTGCTCGCGCCGTACGAGGGGCAGCGGCACCGCGCGACCCGGCTGGTCCTGCTCTCCGGCCGTACCCCGCCGCGCCGCGCCCCGCGCTTCCCCGTGGGCGACATCGCCGCGCTCTGACCCGCGACCGCACCCACGGCACCCCGGACGCCCCGGTTCTCAGCGCACCACGACGAAGTCCGCGCCGTCCCTGGCGGGCCGTTCCTTCGGCGCCGCCGCCGGGTGGCCGATGGCCACCGCGCCCATCGGATCCCAGTGCGCGGGAAGTTCCAGCACCTCGCGGACGACGTCCCGGCAGAACATCGTCGACGACACCCACGCCGAGCCGAGCCGCTCACCGGCCAGCGCGACCAGGAAGTTCTGGATCCCGGCGCCGCCCGCGACGACGAACATCTCGCGTTCGGCCGCGTTGCGCCGCGCGTCCGGGTAGGTGTGCGCCCCGTCCGCCACCAGGCACGGCACCGCCAGGTACGGGGCCTGCCGCAGCACATCGCCGCGCCTGACCCGCTTGGCGACGGACTCGTCGGAGAAGCCGTCGGCGCGCAGATCCGCGATCCAGGCGTCCCGCATCGCGTCCAGCAGCCGCAGCCGGCTCTCATCGGACTCCAGCAGCACGAACCGCCAGGGCGTGGTGTGGTGCGGGGCGGGCGCGGTCACCGCGGCGTCGACGGCCCGGCGCACCGCGCCGCCGTCCACCGGGTCGTCGGTGAACTCGCGGACCGTCCGCCGCAGCGTCACCGCCTCGCGCACCGCCTCCGACGTGCCCAGCCGGAACATGTCGTCGGCGGCATTGCGCACCAGCGCCCGCGCCCCTGCGCCGTCCCCCGACTCCTCGACGACGTGCGGCAGTCCGCGCACCACGGCGACCGGCAGCCCGTCGGCCTTGCCCTTCACCAGGTCGCCGGCCGCGGCCAGTTCGTCGGCGGTGGCCACCACCGTCGCGCTGAGCGGATTGCCGTACGCGTCCGTGCCGCCGCGCAGGTCGTCGAGTACCCGGACGCCGGCCGCGCCGATGGCGACGTCGGTCAGCCCGTCACGCCAGGGCCGCCCGAACGTGTCGCTGATGACGATGCCCACGTCGACGCCGAGCACCGTACGCAGCCCCGCCCGCAGGGCACGCGCCGACGCGTCCGGGTCGTCGGGCAGCAACAGCACCGTTCCCGCAGGGGTGTTGGAGGCGTCGACCCCGGCCGCCGCCATCACCAGGCCCTGCCGGTTCTGCACGATCCGCAGCCCGCCGCGGCGGGCGACGACGCGTACGGTCTCCTGGTCTATGGCGGCCTCGCGGTCGGCGGCCTCCAGGACCCGGCCCTCCGCCTTGCTGACGATCTTCGAGGTCACCAACAGGACGTCGCCGTCGGCGAGTTGGTGCGCCCCGTCGGCGGTGACAGCCGCGGCGATCACCTTGACGAGGTCGTCACCCGGCCGCACCTCGGGAATCCCCGGCAGCGCCCAGACGCGGTACCCGGGCGCGTCGGCCGGGTCCGTTCCCCTGCCGTCCACGTTGCTCATGCCCTGACCTCCTCGGCCAGCGCCAGCGCCTCGCGCACCATCGCGGCCGTCGCGTCCACGTCCGTCATCATCAGCGGCACGGCACGGCAGCGGATCCCGGCCGCCTCGACCTCACCGACCGACGCGGCGTCGACGGTGTCCACCAGCCAGCCGTCCAGCAGCCCGGCGCGCTCGGTCTCCGCGACGGAGTGCCCCTTCGCGCCGTAGTGCCCGGCCACCGCCGCGGCGGTGGACTCGACGCCGACCGCGGCCAGCACCTTGTCGGCCATGCCCCGCACCGGCGCGCCACCGACGATCGGCGACAGGCCGACGACCGGCGCACCGGAGGCCGCGACGGCGTCCCGGATGCCGGGCACCGCGAGGATGGTGCCGATGCTCACCACGGGGTTGGACGGCGGGAAGAGGATCAGGTCGGCGGCGTTGACGGCGTCCAGCACGCCGGGCGCCGGCGTGGCCTGCTCGGCGCCGACGGGCACCACCGCGTGCGCGTCCACCGAGGCGCGCATCCCCACCCAGTACTCCTGGAAGTGGACCGCCCGCCGCTCCCCGCCCTCCCCGATGGCGACGTGCGTCTCGACGCGGTCGTCGGTCATCGGCAGCAGCCGCACCCCGGGCTGCCAGCGGGCGCACAGCGCCTCGGTGACGGCGCTGAGCGCGTAGCCGGCGTCCAGCATCTGGGTCCGCACGATATGGGTGGCGAAGTCCCGGTCGCCGAGCCCGAACCACTCGGGTCCGACGCCGTACGCCGCCAACTCCTCCTTCACCCGGAACGATTCGTCGCCGCGGCCCCACCCCTGTTCCTCGTTGATGCCGCCGCCGAGCGTGTACATCACGGTGTCGAGGTCGGGACACACCTTGAGCCCGTACAGATGGATGTCGTCACCGGTGTTGCCGATGACGGTGATGTCCGCCTCCGGAGCCGCTGCCTTCAGTCCCCGCAGAAAGCGGGCGCCGCCGATACCGCCGGCCAGAACCACAATGCGCATGGAAGCCAGTGTGTCAGCCGCAGGCCGGCGTTGAGGGGTGGAGGTCAGCGGTCGGTGGGGGCGGCGCAGCGGGCGCTGTGCATGGGCATGTCCGTCAGCCCGGGGAAGTAGATGTGCAGGCTCACGGCCGGGGCCAGGGAGTCGTTGACGACTTCGTGGACGTAGCCGGGCGCGAAGACCCGCTGGGCGCCGGCCCGCAGGGTGTGGTGTCCGGCCGTGGTGCGCTCGGTCAACTCGCCTTCCAGCACGGTCAGTACGCCGGACGACCGCCCGTGGTCGTGCCGCCCGCTGCCCTGTCCCGGTACCCAGCTCAGGAGCCAGACCTCGTAGCCGGGCCCCACCCGCAGCCGGTGGTACCAGCGGGTGGTGGCGTCGTAGCGGACGAGCGGGGCCCATGCGTCGCGGTCGGCCGCGATCGTGTGGGCCAGGCCCACGAAGCCGGCGACGGTGGCCGGATGGGCGGGGACGGGCGGCAGCAGGTGCGGGATGGCGAGCGGGTCGCCGGCGATCTGGACGTCGCTGTTCATGTGCTTCGGGTTCCTCGGCGGACGAGCGGGGATGACGCGAACGGGGTGCGGCACGACGCGGTGGAGTCCCGGTAGGGGTACGGCGCGGTGCTCACGGAGCAGGGGTGCTGCGGGGGTGGTGCGAGCGGAAAAGGCTGGAGCTCGGTGGCTTCAACAGCTGGAACAGCGACAGCGGGCCTGAGCAGCGCAGAGCGACCCGTAGGCACGGGTCAGTCTGGGCGCGAGGGTCGCTGGCATGAGAACAAGCAGACCGGGTCCTTCGTGGGATGTCAACCGGATGCCGGGTTTGAAGGAAATGTTTCACCTCATCCGGTTACTCCACGGGACGAAAGGTTTGTGCGGCGAGAGGGTCGGAGAAGTCGCCCTCCAACCGCACCCCTAAACGCCGTTGCCGTCCTGTGATCGCTCTGTGATCTTCTTCGCTTCGGCGCGCGGGGTGCAACGGGAGTGCCATCGGTCACGTCCCTGTTGGTGAGAGGGGGCGCACTGTTCGAGTGCGCCCTGGGAAGTGTCCTGGTTTTTGGTGATTTGAACACTTTCCGCATACGCTTGGTTCCGCAGAGTGAATAAGAGGCCCAATAGCAGATCTCGGCTTGACTGGCCCGGATCCGCGCACTTGTAATTTCACTCGTGTCGTTCAGCCGTTATCGATCACGGCAACATCACGGGGACGTAAAGACAGACGAGGGGCGCACATGACCGAGCTGTTCGAAGAATTGCTGGTCGAGGAGGCGGACGAGGAGCTCGGCTGGCAGGAGCGCGCACTGTGCGCCCAGACCGACCCGGAGTCCTTCTTCCCCGAAAAAGGCGGCTCCACCCGCGAGGCCAAGAAGGTCTGCCTCGCGTGCGAGGTCCGCTCCGAGTGCCTGGAATACGCCCTCGCCAACGACGAACGCTTCGGTATCTGGGGCGGTCTGTCGGAGCGCGAGCGGCGACGACTGAAGAAGGCCGCCGTCTGAAGGCGGCCCGGCAGTCCGCCAGGCCGACGGCGTGCGGACCCGCAGGCCCCGCCGCCGTGCCACGCCAACTCCCCATATCCCCCTATAACGAACACTCCGCCTCCAGCGCACTGCACGCCGGGGGCGGACTGCTGTGTACGGAGCCGGTCGGTGCCGCCGCGCGAACCATTAGTGTGGGGCCCCGTCCGAGACGTGCCAACGCCCCCGCAGGGCGCGCGCGTCCCTCGTAGTCCGTCGCAGTGTCTTCCGGGGGTGCCGGCCCAGAGCGGCTTCGCCGCGGGCCCGAACTCCCGGGTCCGGAGGGCCCGTACCTCGATGTCCGTGCACAGCCAGTCGGCGGCCCAGGCCGCCGCACCATCCGCCGCCGCACCGGAGTTCCCGCGGCATGTCGTCACCGCCGTGCTCGTCTCCCACGACGGCGCCCGCTGGCTGCCCGACGCGCTCGCCGGGCTGCTCGGCCAGGAGCGCCCGGTGCAGAACGTCATCGGTGCCGACACCGGCAGCGCGGACGACTCCGCCCAGCTGCTCGCCGCCTCCATCGGGGACGAGCGGGTGCTGCACCTCGCCCGCCGCTCCGGATTCGGCACCGCCGTCGACGAAGCGGTCCGCACCGCAAGCGTGCTGACCCCCGATGACCTGCCGTATCTGCGGCGGCCGAGCGGCTGGGATCCGGTCAGCCGCACCTGGCGTGACGACGCGTACGACATGCCGGAACTGCCGCACGGCGAACCCGTCCAGTGGCTCTGGCTGCTGCACGACGACTGCGCGCCCGAGCCGACCGCGCTCGCCGAGCTGCTGCGGGTCGCCGACGCCAGCCCGTCGACCGTCATCGTCGGTCCCAAGCTGCGCAGCTGGTACGACCGCAGGCAACTGCTCGAAGCCGGTGTCAGCATCGCGCGCAGCGGCCGGCGTTGGACCGGGCTCGACCGGCGGGAGCAGGACCAGGGCCAGCACGACCAGGTCCGCCCGGTCCTCTCGGTCTCCACCGCGGGCATGCTCATCCGGCGCGACGTCTACGAGGAGTTGGGCGGCTTCGACCGCCGGCTGCCGCTGATGCGCGACGACGTCGACCTGTGCTGGCGCGCCCAGGCCGCCGGGCACCAGGTCCTGGTCGCCCCGGACGCGGTGCTGCGGCACGCCGAGGCCGCGGCCCGCGAACGCCGCACCGTCGACTGCGTCGGCCGCCATGTGGCGAGCCCGCACCGCGTCGACAAGGCAGGCGCCGTCTACACCCTCCTCGCCAACACCCGCGGCGCGCTGCTCCCTTACGTCCTGCTGCGGCTGCTGATCGGCACCGTGCTGCGGGTGCTCGCCTACCTCGTCGGCAAGGTGCCGGGGCAGGCGCTCGACGAACTCGCCGGGCTCTTCGGCACGTTGCTGCGGCCGGGGAAGATCCTCGCGGCGCGCAAACGGAGAGGCAGGCCGGCCGTCGAGGCGAGCGAGCTGCGGCCACTGTTCCCGCCGCCCGGCGCGACCGTACGCGCCACCGTCGAACAGGTCGTGGGCAACATCGGCGGCCGGGCCGCCCCGGACGTCGCATCGGCCGGCCGGCACGGCGCGGTGGAGTCGGGCCCCGGCGGCGACGACGCCGACTTCCTGGAGATCGAGCAGTTCGCCCGGCTCAAGCGGATCGCCCGCGCACCGGCGCCGGTGCTCTTCGCGGTGCTGCTGCTGGTCTCGCTGGTCGCCTGCCGCGGGCTGCTCGGCGGCGGTTCGCTGACCGGCGGCGCGCTGCTGCCCGCGCCCGCGCACCTCTCCGAGCTGTGGGCCTCGTACCTCGACAGCTGGCATCAGGTCGGCGTCGGCTCCACCGCGTCGGCGCCGCCGTACCTGGCCGTGCTCGCGCTGCTCAGCACGCTCTTCTTCGGCAGCACCGGCTTCACCCTCACGCTGCTGCTGGTCGCCTCCGTACCGCTGGCGGGCCTGACCGCCTACTTCGCCTCCCGCCCGCTGGTCGCCTCCCGGCTGCTGCGGGCCTGGGGCTCCGTCGCCTACGCGTTCCTGCCCGCGGCCACCGGAGCGCTGGCCGGCGGCCGGCTCGGCACCGCGGTGCTCGCCGTCCTGCTGCCGCTGATGGCCCGCGCGGCCGTCGCGGCGAGCGGCCTGCGGCTCGCGCCGGGCGCACGCCCCGGCTGGCGGGCCGTCTGGGCGCTGGCGCTGCTGGTCACCTTCACCACCGCCTTCACACCGGTCGTCTGGCCGCTCGCGGTGCTGCTGAACCTCGCGCTGCTGGTGCTGCGGGCCCTGGACGGCAGCCGGAGCCTGCTCCCCGGCTACCTGCTGCGTTTCCTGGCCGTCGCGGTGGCACCGCTGCTGGTGCTCGCGCCGTGGTCGCTGTCGCTGCTCGCGCACCCCGCGCGCTTCTTCCAGGAGGCGGGCCTGGAGTTCGGCGCGGGTTCCGCGTCCACGCTCGACCTGGTCGGCATCAGCCCCGGCGGCCCGAAGGCGGCGGGCGGTCTGCTGCTGATCGGCGTGGTGCTTGCGGCGCTCGCCGCGACGCTGCGCGACGAGCGGCAGAAGGCGATCCGTACCGCCTGGGCCGTCGCGCTCGCCGGGCTGCTGTGCGCCGCGCTGGGCAACGGATCCGGCTGGACCGGGCCCGCGATGCTGCTCTACGGCCTCGCGCTGCTGTGCGCGGCGGCGGTCGGCGCGGAGGGCATCCGCACCCGGATGGCCACGCTCGGCTTCGGCTGGAAGCAGCCGGTCGCCGTGCTCATCGCGCTGGCGTCCGTCGTGGCACCGCTCTACGCGGCGGTCAGCTGGATGATCACCGGTGCCGCGGGGCCGCTGGAGCGGCGCGACGCGGTCCAGGTCCCGGCGTTCGTCGCCGAGGAGTCGGGCACCGCCGACCGGGCCCGCACGCTGGTGCTCGGCGGCAGCGCGGGCCACGTCGACTACTCCCTCGTCCGCGGCTCGGGCGCCCGGCTCGGCGACGCCGACCTGGCCGCCGAGGCGGGCGGTGACAGCAGGCTCGGCGGCATCGTCGCCAACCTCGTGGCCGGCTCGGGCGCCGACCAGACCAACCAGCTGGGCGGCTACGCGGTCCGCTACGTCCTGGTCCGCGACGGCGCCCCGCACGAGATGAGCCGGGTCCTGGACGCGACCCCGGGGCTGACCCGGCTCAGCCAGGACGACGGCAGCGCACTGTGGCGCGTCGACCGCCGGGTCTCCCGGGTGTCGATCGTGGCGGGCGAGGCCAAGGACGGCACGCAGGCCGGTGAGGCGGCGGCGCCGATCCCGGTGCCGGCCGGGCCCGTCGATGCGCACACCCAGGTGCCAGGCGGTGCCGAAGGCCGGGTCCTGCGGATCGCGGACGCCGCGGACGAGGGCTGGCAGGCCACGCTGAACGGCACCCCGCTCAAGCCCGTCACGCTCGACGGCTGGGCCCAGGGCTTCGCGCTCCCGGCCGGCGGCGGGCGGCTCGACCTCACCCACGAGAACCCGCTCGGCCACAACCTCTGGCTGGGCGCCCAGGCGCTGCTCGCCGTCGTCCTGGTGGTCCTGGCGCTGCCGGGCCGTCGCCGGGAGATCGACGACGACCTGCCGGACGAGGCCGCCGCGGCAGCCGCGGCGCAGGCGGCGGCTGCCACCGGCGACGGCCGGCGGGCCCGCAGGCTCCGGGCGCAGGCGGAGGCCGCCGGCACCGCTCCCGAGACCCCGGAGGCCGACATTCCGGCAGCGCGTGACGGCGCGGCTGACCCGGTGGCCCCGGCCGCCCCCGCCCAGGAGGCGCCCGCGCACGACCCGTACGCGGCGGTGCCACCGCAGGCGCCGTACGACGCCTGGCAGGGCGCCCAGCCCCCCGGCGACCAGCAGCCCTACGCGCCGGCCGACCCCTACCAGGCGGGGCAGCAGCCGTACGGACAGCCGTACGCGGCCGACCCGTACCAGCAGCCCGCCCCGTATCCCGCCGATCCCTACCAGGCGGGCGGCTACGACCCGTACGGCTACGGGCAGCAGCCCTACCCCGGTGCCGGGCAGCAGCCCTACGACGGCAGCGGCCAGCAGTACGCCGAAGGCCAGCAGTACGCCGGCGGCCGGCCGCAGGACCAGGCCCAGCAGCCCTACGACGACGGCACGACGTTCCACGGCTCCTACCCCGAGCCGCGCCGTGACGGGAGCGACCAGCAGTGAAGCGCACCATGATGTCCCTCATCGGCGCGGGTGTCGCGCTCGCCGCCGTCACCGGTGTCGCGGCCGTCGCGGCGCCTGGCGGCACGGAAGGAGGGGCCCCGCAGGGCGCCTCCCGGATGCCCGTCCAGCGCTCCGCGCTGCTCTGCCCGGCCCCGACGTCGTCGGAGGTCGGCGACACCACCTACACCGCGTTCGCGCCCAAGGGCACCGCGGGCGCCGACACCGCCAAGGGAACGGCCGAGCTGCTGCCCGCCGGGACCGTCAAGGACAGCGGCGGCACGGGCAAGGACGGCAAGGACGACAAGGGCGGCACGGTCGAGGGGCCGCAGACGGTGGCGCCGCACGACCACAAGCCCGTCGCGCCGCTGAAGGCCGCCGGCACCCCGGTCACCGCGACCACATCGAGCTCCGACGCCCCCGCGCTGGTGGGCACCGCCGACGGCGCTTCGGCGCCCGGCTGGAGCGTCCAGCAGACGACGTCGGTGGCGGCGGGCGCGGGCCGCGGGCTGTTCGGGCTCAGCTGCGTCGCGCCCGACACCACCTTCTGGTTCCCCGGCGTGAACACCGGCAAGGACCGCCAGGACTACGTCCACCTGACCAACCCCGACTCCACCCAGGCCGTCGTCGACCTCGAACTGCGCGGCAAGGACGGCAGGCTGGCCGCGGGCTCGGGCGAGGACATCGCGGTGCCGCCGCACACCACGGTCCCGGTGCTGCTCTCCACCCTGGTGTCGTCACCGGGTTCCGCGGACACCGACGCGGCGCTGCACGTCACCGCCCGTGAGGGCAGGATCGGCGCGTCCGTCCAGGCCACCGACGCGGAGACCGGCGGCGACTGGCTGCCGGCCGCGGCCGACCCGGCGCCCGGCGCGGTGCTGCCCGGCATCCCCGCCGACGCCACCTCCGTCCGGCTGACCGCCGTGGCCCCGGGCGACGACGCCGACCTGAAGGTGCAACTGGCCACCCCGACCGGCCTGATCACCCCGTCCGGACTCCAGACGCTGCACGTCAAGGGCGGCATGACGACGACCGTCGACCTCAAGGACATCACCCAGGGCGAGGCGGGCTCGCTGGTCCTGACACCGGCCGACAGCGGCTCGAAGGCGCCCGTCGCCGCGGCCCTGCGGGTGCTCCGCGGCAAGGGCGGCCACCAGGAGATGGCGTTCATCCCCTCGACCCGGCCGGTCGAGGAGCGCGCCACGGCCGCCGACAACCGTGCCAAGGGCAGCACCCTGTCGCTGGTCGCGCCCGAGAAGGGCAAGGACGCGAAGGTCACGGTCACCGCGTCGGCGGGCAGCGGCGGCGGCAGCGCGGCGAGCAAGACGTACACGGTCAAGGGCGGCACCACCCTGGCCGTCGAACCGCCGCGCCCGCAGGGCCTGAAGGGCTCGTACGCGCTGACCGTGGAGCCGGCGGACGGCAGCGGTCCGGTCTATGCGGCGCGGACGCTGGCGCAGCCGCAGGGCGGCATCCCGGCGTTCACCGTGCAGACGCTGCCGGACGACCGCGGCTCGGTCGTCGTGCCGACCGCGGGCCAGGACCTGTCCCTGCTGACCGACTGACGGCGCACGGACCCGCGCGGCGTCAGTCCTGGCCGTAGCGCGGGTCCACCGACTCCGGTGCCAGGCCGAGGAGTTCGGCGACCTGCTCGACGACGACTTCGTGGACGAGCAGGGCGCGCTCGTCGCGGGACTTGGTGCGGATCTCCACCGGGCGCCGGTAGACCACGATCCGGTCGCGATGCGGTCCTTGGGCCGGCAGCACCTGGCCCAGCGGGACCGTCCCGTCGTCCGCGTCGTCCCCGGCGTCCGGGCCGAAGCCCGGCACCTCCACGATGAGGAAGTCGACGTCGGAGAGCTGCGGCCAGCGCCTTTCCAGGCGGTCGCGCGAGTCGTACACGAGGTCCACGAACGCGTCGGCGCGGCTGACGGACAGCGGCACCTGCGGCGGGGCGATCGGGCCGCGCATGCCACGGCCGTGGCGGTCACGGCGGCGCGGGCGCGGCTCCGTCGGGCGGGGCGGTACGGACATGTCCATCAGCATCGAGCCTAGAGGAGTGCGCCCGAAGTCGTGCCGGTCTCGCGGCGTCCGGCGCAGCTGTACGCGGCGGCTCCCGCCGCGGCCTGCGGGGTGTCCGCCGCTGTCGAGAGATGACCGGTCGGATAACGATTGTGTTCGTTCGGTGGCGCATCCCGGATCGTGGACAACCGGCGGAATGAGGCGAATTGTCCCCTCCGGCGGCGGGATCCACGGGCCTGCAGGGCCTGTTCCGGGCCGCTCGGTGCAGGCCGTCCCTAGCGGGTGCAGTTCAGACGCATCGGACGAAGCGGGACGACACGGTCGGGTGAGCCGGAGGTGAGTCGTCGCGGCCCGGTCAAGAGTGCGGTACCGTCCAACGTCGTGAGCCCTGTACGTCGCTGTTCGCGCACTGCGTGCGGTCGCCCCGCCGTCGCAACGCTGACGTACGTCTATGCGGATTCGACCGCCGTGCTCGGACCGCTCGCCACCTACGCCGAACCGCACTGCTACGACCTGTGCGCCGAGCACTCCGAGCGCCTGACCGCCCCCCGGGGCTGGGAAGTCGTCCGGCTCGCCATCGACCCCGGACCCGCCCGCCCCAGCGGCGACGACCTCGAAGCGCTCGCCAACGCGGTGCGCGAGGCCGCCCGTCCGCAGGAGCGGCCCTCCGGCGGACCCGGCGGCGAGCGTCCCGCGGGGCGCGAGCCACGGCCGACGGAGGTCGCCCGCCGCGGCCACCTCCGCGTGCTGCGCTCACCCGACTCCTGACCGCGGATTCCGTCGACCGCGGGCCCGGCCCGCCGTCCCCGCCTGAGCCGCCGATCCGCTCAGCGACCCATCGGTGACAGAGGGTTGACGCCGCCCGGCGTGGACACGAGCATGCCTCCACTCCCGAAAGATCTGCTTCCGCATCGCGGAACCAGCTAGGGGAGTCGCCCACGCCTGGAGGCCCCGTGTTCATCCAGCAACTGGAGCCGGTGGCGGACTCGCTCGCGCTGTCCGCGCTCGTCGCCGCGCTGCCCCTGGTCACCGTCCTCGTCCTGCTCGGCGCCGTCAGGACCCGCGCCCACATCGCCGGGCCGGCCGGCCTGGCCGTCGCCCTGGCCGTCGCCACGCTCGCCTACGGCATGCCGGCCCGGCAGGCGCTCTCCGGCGCCGCGCAAGGCGCCCTCTTCGGCCTCTTCCCCATCCTGTGGATCGTCGTCAACGCCCTGTGGGTCTACCGGATGACGGTCCGCACCCGGCACTTCGACGTGCTGCGCCGCTCCTTCTCCCGGCTCTCCGCCGACCCCCGCATCCAGGCGCTGGTCATCGCCTTCTGCTTCGGCGCGCTGCTCGAAGCGCTGGCCGGGTTCGGCGCGCCCGTCGCCATCAGCGCGGTGATGCTGGTCGCCCTCGGCTTCGCCCCGGTCAAGGCCGCCGTCGTCTCACTCGTCGCCAACACCGCGCCCGTCGCGTTCGGCGCCATGGGCACCCCCGTCGTCACCCTCGCCCAGGTCACCGGCGTCCCGCTGGACGACGTGGCGTCCGTCGTCGGCCGCCAGACGCCGCTGCTCGCGCTCGTCGTCCCGCTGCTGCTGGTCTTCCTCGTCGACGGGAAGCGCGGGCTGCGCGAGACCTGGCTGCCCGCGGTCGCCTGCGGATCCGCCTTCGCCGCCGTCCAGTTCGCGGCGTCCAACTACGTCTCCGCGCAACTCGCCGACATCGGCGCCGCGCTGTTCGGCGCCGCGGCGCTGGTCGCGGTGCCCGCAGCGCGCCGCCCGGCCACCGCAGCGGTACGCGCCGCGGTCCTCACCGGCGCCCGCAGCCAGGACCTGGACACCCGCGACACCCGCCGCGAGACGGCACGCGCCTACGCCCCCTACGCGCTGATCGTGGCGACCTTCTCGCTCGCCCAGATCCCGCCCGTCAAGGGCCTGTTGGACGCGGCGACCCGGACCTTCGACTGGCCCTTCCTCGACGTCGCCGCCCCCTCGGGCGAGCCCGTCGGCGGCAACCTCTTCGCGCTGCCGCTGCTCGCCACCGGGGGCACCCTCGTCCTGCTCGCCGGCATCCTGACCGCGGCCGTGCTCGGCGTACGGGCCGGCGCCGCCGCCAGGGAATGGGCCGCGACCGTATACGAGTTGCGCCGCGCGCTGCTCACCGTCACCTCGGTCCTGGCGCTCGCCTACGTCATGAACCTCTCCGGACAGGCCGCCACCATCGGCCACTTCGTCGCCGCCGCCGGAGCCGGGCTCGCCTTCCTCTCGCCCGTGCTCGGCTGGTTCGGCGTCGCCGTCTCCGGCTCCGACACCTCGGCCAACGCCCTGTTCGGCGCCCTCCAGGTCAGCGCGGCCCGGCAGTCGGGCCTGCCGCCCGTACTCCTCGCCGCGGCCAACAGCTCCGGCGGAGTGCTCGGCAAGATGATCTCGCCGCAGAACCTGGCCATCGCCTGCGCCGCCGTCGGCCTCGCCGGACGGGAGGGGGACCTGCTGCGCAAGGTACTGCCGTGGAGCCTGGGACTGCTGCTGGTGATGTGCCTCATCGTCACGGGCCAGAGCACCGCGGCCCTCGGCTGGATGCTGCCCTGAGCACCACGGGACGGCGGCCGGGAAGCGCGCACACCCGGGGCGTCCCGGCGGTCTGGCCCGTACCCGACGTCCGCGCGGCCCCGCCCCGCACGGGCCGGGTAGGTTGGGAGATCCGTAGAGACTCCAGGAGGGCTGGCTGTGGCTGATCTGTCGCAGATCGTGAAGGCGTACGACGTGCGCGGTGTGGTCCCCGACCAGTGGGACGAGAGCATCGCCGAGCTGTTCGGCGCGGCCTTCGTCGAGGTCACGGGGGCGGACGCGATCGTGACGGGGCACGACATGCGGCCCTCGTCGCCCGGCCTCGCCGGTGCCTTCGCGCGCGGCGCTGCGGCCCGCGGCGCGGACGTCACCGAGATCGGCCTCGCCTCCACCGACGAGCTGTACTTCGCCAGCGGAGCCCTCGGACTGCCGGGCGCGATGTTCACCGCCTCGCACAACCCGGCCCAGTACAACGGCATCAAGATGTGCCGGGCCGGCGCCGCCCCGGTCGGCCAGGACACCGGCCTCGCGGACATCCGCGCCCTGGTCGAAGGCTGGTCGGAGCAGGGCGCCCCGCCGCCCGCCGACCGCACCGGCACGATCGTGCAGCGCGACGTGCTCGGCGACTACGCGGACCACCTGCGCACCCTCGTCGACCTCTCGGGCATCCGCCCGCTGAAGGTGGTGGTGGACGCGGGCAACGGCATGGGCGGCCACACCGTGCCGACCGTCTTCGGCGGCCTGCCGCTCGAACTCGACCCCCTGTACTTCGAGTTGGACGGCTCCTTCCCCAATCACGAGGCCAACCCGCTCGACCCGAAGAACATCGTGGACCTCCAGGCCCGGGTGCGGGAGACCGGCGCCGACCTCGGCCTGGCCTTCGACGGCGACGCGGACCGCTGCTTCGTCGTCGACCAGAACGGCGACCCGGTCGCGCCGTCCGCGATCACCGCCCTGGTCGCCGCCCGCGAGCTGGCCAAGCACCCCGGCGGCACGGTCATCCACAACCTCATCACCTCGTGGTCCGTCCCCGAGGTTGTCAAGGAGAACGGCGGCCGGGCGATCCGCACCCGGGTCGGCCACTCCTTCATCAAGGAGGAGATGGCGAAGACCGGCGCCATCTTCGGCGGCGAGCACTCCGCGCACTACTACTTCCGCGACTTCTGGAACGCCGACACCGGCATGCTCGCCGCGATGCACGTGCTGGCGGCGCTCGGCGGGCAGCAGGGGACGCTCTCGGAGCTGGTCGCGCAGTACAACAGGTACGCGGCGTCCGGCGAGATCAACAGCACCGTCGACGACCAGGCCGGCCGCCTCGCCGCGATCCGCGCCGCGTACGAGGGCCGCGAGGGCGTCACCCTCGACACCCTCGACGGGCTGACGGTCACCGCCGCCGACTGGTGGTTCAACCTGCGCGCCTCCAACACCGAACCGCTGCTGCGCCTGAACGTCGAGGCCCGCGACACCGCCACCGCCGAGCGGGTACGCGACGAAGCACTGGCGATCATCCGGGGCTGAGCCCCCGAAGGGCGGGGCAGGCCACGGCCGCCCCGCCCCGGCAACCCCCGCCGGACAGGCCCCGCCCCCCGGTACGGCGGTAGGCTGGCGGGGCCGCAACCACCCCGAAGGAGCAGACCCCATGCCGGTCGAAGCCAGCCTGATCGAGATCCTCGCCTGCCCGGCGTGCCACGCCCCGCTGGCGGACAGGTCGGCGGCCGACCCCGCCGAGCTCGTCTGCACCTCCGGAGACTGCGGCCTCGCCTACCCCGTACGGGACGGCATCCCCGTCCTCCTCGTCGACGAGGCCCGCCGCCCCGCCTGACCGGGCGCCCGCCGGGGCCCGCCCCGGCACCGCCCGGCGTCCCCGCCCGTACCGGCGATTCGGAGGCCGCGCCCACCATGCTCGACGAGTCACTTCTCGACACTCCTGAGGCGCTGGCCGGCGCCGACCGCTACGGTCTGCTGCGCGGCGTCGCCGAATCCGGCGCCCGGGTCCGCACCGCGGCCCGCAGCGCCACCGAGGCCGGCATCCCCGACCTGGTACCCGACGGCAGGCCGCGCGCCGTCCTCGTCGCAGGACCAGGGCCGGTCGCCCCCTGCGTCGCCGACCTCTTCGGCGCGCTCGGCCGCGGCAACTGCCCGGTCACCCGCATCCCGTCCACCGGCGTCGCCCCGCTGCCCGGCGCCCTGCGCTGGACGCTGCCCGGCTGGTGCGGGCCGCTCGACCTCGTCCTGATCACCGGACCCGACGGCTCCGACAGCGGCCTCGCCGAACTGGTCGAGCAGGCATACCGCCGCGGCTGCTCCGTCGTCGCCGTCACCCCCGCGGGCTCCCCGCTGGCCGACGCCGTCGTCCAGGCCCGCGGCCTCGCCGTCCCGCTGGCGACCACCGCGTACGACGACCAGTTCGACGTCGAGGGCGCACCGCCCGCCGCCCCCGGCACCCTCTGGTCGCTGCTCGTCCCGATCCTCGCGCTCGCCGACCGGATCGGACTGCTCAGCGCCCCGCCGGAGTCCCTCGCCCACCTCGCGGACCGCCTCGACGAGCTGGCCGAACGCTGCGGCCCCGCCGTCGCCACGTACGAGAACCCGGCCAAGACGCTGGCCGCCGAGGTGGCCGACGCGCTGCCGCTGATCTGGACCGAAGGCGTCATCGCCGGCGCCGTCGGCCGGCACTTCGCCGCCGAGCTGGCGAGCCTGGCAGGCCGCCCCGCGCTCGCCGCCGAACTGCCCGAGGCGCTGACCGCGCACCGCACCCTGCTCTCAGGACCGCTGGCCGCCGACGCCGACCCCGACGATTTCTTCCGCGACCGCGTCGAAGAGCCCGCGGCCCTGCACGCCCGGATCGTCCTGCTCCGCGAAGGGCCGCCGGGACCGCTGTCCGCCACCGGCGCCGCGCACACCCTCGCCGACGAGCGCGACACCGCCGTCAGCGCACTCGAACCGCCCGGCGGCACCGACCTGGAGATCGCCGCCGAACTCCTCGCCATCGCGGATTTCGCCGCCGTTTACCTCGCGCTCGCCGACATCGAGTGATCATGTACGGCCGGGGCACGGGCCGGAACGGGCCGCACCCGGTACCGGCCCCCGGCCGGTGACCCCGCCCGCCCGTACGACGTCAGGAAAGCAGCAGCCGCATGGACCGCCTCGCCAACACCGTGCGCCCCTACGCCTGGGGCTCCGCCACCGCCATCCCTGAGCTGCTCGGCACCGAGCCCACCGGAGAGCCCCAGGCCGAGATGTGGATCGGCGCCCACCCCGGCGCGCCCTCCCGCATCGACCGCGGCGCCGGGCTCGTCCCGCTGTCCGACGTGATCGCGGCCGACCCCGAGGCCGAACTGGGCGCCGCGTCCGTAGCGGCCTTCGGCCCCCGGCTGCCGTTCCTGCTCAAGCTCCTCGCGGCGGGATCCCCGCTCTCCCTCCAGGTCCACCCCGACCTCGCCCAGGCGGCGGAAGGCTTCGCCGACGAGGAACGCCGCGGCGTCCCGCTCGACGCCGGGCACCGCAACTACAAGGACCCCCAGCACAAGCCCGAGCTGATCTGCGCGCTCACCCCGTTCGAAGGGCTCTGCGGCTTCCGCCACCCCGCGCAGGCCGCCGACATCCTGGAGGGCCTGGACGTCGACGACCTCAAGCCGTACGTCGACATCCTGCGCGCCGGGCCCGAGGCGGACGCCCTGCGCGAGGTGCTGACCGCCGTCCTGAGCGCCGAGCCCACCGCGATGGCCGAGACCGTCGAGCGGGCCACCGTGGCCGCGGGCAAGCGGGCCGCGGACGACGGCCCGCACGCCGCCGCGTACGCCGCGTACGCCTCCCTCGCCCACCACTACCCCGGCGACCCCGGCGTCCTCGCCGCCATGCTGCTCCACCACGTCCAACTCCAGCCGGGCGAAGCCCTGTTCCTCGGCGCCGGCATCCCGCACGCCTACCTCGAAGGACTCGGCGTCGAGCTGATGGCCAACTCCGACAACGTGCTGCGCTGCGGTCTGACCCCCAAGCACGTCGACGTCCCCGAACTGCTGCGCATCGTCCGCTTCGACGCGGGCGACCCCGGCGTGCTGCGCCCGGAGGAGGTGGACGGCGAGGAGATCTACGAAACCCCCGTCGACGAGTTCCGGCTCTCCCGCTTCGTCCTCGCGCCCGGCGCCGCCCCCCGCCCGCTGGAATCCGGCGCTCCGCAGGTGCTGCTGTGCACGGCGGGCACGGTCGTGGCGGGCACCGCGGACGGCGGGACGCTGACCCTCGCACCGGGGGAGTCCGCATTCGTCCCGGCAGGCGAGCGGACCACCGTGTCAGGCGACGGCACCCTCTTCCGTGCGAAGGTCATGGCGTAGCAAGGTCATGGCGTAGCGGGGGCGGTGGCGCAGCAGGGTGGCCCGGCGCAGGCCCCTGGCGGCCTCGTGCCACCGTTCACGGGCGGGACTGCAACAATGACCGCCGCACAGAATTAAAGGGCCGGTAAAGCCCGGCCGACGGAAGGGACATGCGGCACCTATGAGTGCATCAGGCGGAACCAAGGCGATCGTCGCGGCGCTGGGCGCCAACCTGGCCATCGCCGTAGCGAAGTTCGTGGCATTCGCCTTCAGCGGCTCGTCGTCGATGCTCGCCGAGGGCGTGCACTCGATCGCCGACTCCGGCAACCAGGGCCTGCTCCTGCTCGGCGGCAAGAAGGCCAAGCGCGCGGCCACCGCGGAGCACCCCTTCGGCTACGGCCGCGAGCGGTACATCTACGGATTCCTCGTCTCCATCGTGCTGTTCACCATCGGCGGCGTCTTCGCGCTCTACGAGGGCTACGAGAAGATCCAGCACCCGCACGAGCTGGAGAACTGGTACTGGCCGGTCGGCGTCCTCGTCTTCGCCATCATCGCCGAGGGCTTCTCCTTCCGTACGGCCATCAAGGAGTCCAACGAGCTGCGCGGGCAGCAGACCTGGGCACAGTTCATCCGCCGGGCCAAGGCGCCCGAGCTGCCCGTCGTCCTCCTGGAGGACTTCGGCGCGCTGATCGGCCTGGTCCTCGCCCTGTGCGGTGTCGGGCTCACCCTCGCCACCGGCGACGGCCTCTGGGACGGCATCGGCACGATGTGCATCGGCGCGCTCCTCGTGCTGATCGCCCTGGTCCTCGCGGCCGAGACGAAGTCGCTGCTGCTGGGCGAGGCCGCGGGCCCCGAGCAGGTCGCCAAGATCCGCGCCGCGGTCGTCGACGGCGACGTCGTCACCCGCGTCATCCACATGCGCACCCTGCACCTCGGCCCCGAGGAACTGCTGGTCGCCGCCAAGATCGCGGTCCGGCACGACGGCACCGCCACGCAGGTCGCGGACGCCATCAACGCCGCCGAGGCCCGCATCCGCGAGGCCGTACCGATCGCCCGGGTCATCTACCTGGAGCCCGACATCTACAACGAGAACGCCGCAGCCGCCGGCGCCGACCCGGCGAAGGCCCCGGGCGGCAATTGACCGGCACCTCGCCCACCGGCCGACGGAGGCGAGCGGCAGCCGCCGAGAAGCACCGGGGGAGGCCCCGCACCCAGCGACATGGGGGCGGGGCCTTTCGGTTTTCCGGCCTTTGACCTTCGGTCTTTGACCTTCGGCCTTCGGCCTTTCGGCAGCCGGGCGGCGGGTGGCGGGTGGCGGGCGGCTTCGCGCGTCGGCGACGCCGGTGCCGTGTCGCCCTCCTCAGCGGATCTCGCCGAGGACGGCGAGTATCGCGGCCTCGTCCGGCGCGTTCCCCAGCCGCGCACGGAAGTCCGCATCCATCAGCTTCCGCGACAGCAGCGCCAGGATGCGCAAGTGCTCGTCCCCGGCCGCCGCTTCCGGCACCGCGATCAGGAACACCAGCTTGGCGAGCGTCCCGTCCGGCGACCCCCAGTCGATCCCGTCGGCCGAACGCGCGAAGCCGACGACCGGAGCCGTCACCGCGTCCGTCTTCGCATGCGGGACCGCTATCTCCTCGCCGAGCCCCGTCGTGCCCTGCGCCTCACGGGCCAGCGCCACCCGGACCAGCTCGTCCACGTCCGCCACCGTCCCGCCGGCCGCCGCCAGTTCGGCCATCTCGCGGATGGCCGCCTCCTTGCCGTCCGCGCCGAGCCGGGTCCGCACGGTCCGACGGGTGAGGTAACCGGACAGCACGTCACCGGGCCCGTCCCCGTCCCCGTCCCCGTCCCCGTCCTCGCCTCCGCCCGACCGGCCCGGCCCGGCATCCGGCCCACCGGGCCCGCTCGGCCGGTCCGGCACCGCATCGGCCGCGCCCGCCCCGGCCGCCACCCCGGATCCCGCGACCGTTCCACCCATGTCCGTTCCACCCACGTCCGTTCCACCCCTCGCCGGTGCAGCCGCCACCCCGGCCATCGCCGGTACCGCCGAACCCGCCACCGGCACGGCCGAACCCGCGGCCGAACTCACCGCCGTACGCCCCTTCCTGCGCTCCGCGAGGTCGGCGATCGTGACCGTGGCCAGCGCCGTGACGACGGAACCGGCGGCGACGGCCATGAAGAACGCCGGCACCCCGCCGACCGCTCCGAGCACCGCCACGATCGGGCCGCCGTGCGGCACCGCATCCGTCACCCCGGCCATCCCGGCGACCGCACCTGCCACCGCGCCACCCAGCATGTTCGCCGGTATGACCTGCCCCGGCCGGGCGGCGGCGAACGGAATGGCGCCCTCGGATATCCCGAAGAGCCCCATGAACAGCGCCGCCATCCCCGTCTCGCGCTCCTGCTGCGCGTACCGGCGCCGACGGATCAGGGTGGCAAGCCCCTGACCGAGCGGCATGACCGGGATCGCGGCGGCACACATGCCCATCACGTTCTGGTTGCCGGACGCGATCAGCCCGGCGCCGAACAGGAACGCCGTCTTGTTGACCGGTCCGCCCATGTCGAACGCGATCATCAGGCCGAGGAGCGCCCCGAGCAGGACGGCGCTGGATCCGGTCATCCCGCCGAGCCAACTCGTCAGATGCTCGAAGATCCACGAGATCGGCCTGCCGATGACGTAGACGAAGAACAGCCCGAGCGCCGTCGTCGCCACGATCGGGATCACGATGATCGGCATGATCGGCTGGACGAACTTCGGAACCTTGGCCTTCTTGATCCAGACGACCAGATATCCGGCCAGGAACCCCGTCACGATCGCGCCGATGAAGCCCGCGCCCGCCTTGGAGTCGTACAGCGCACCGGTGTTGGCCACCCAGCCGCCGATCATGCCGGGCACCAGCGCCGGCCGGTCGCCGATCGCGTACGCGATATAGCCGGACAGGACCGGGACCATCAGCGTGAAGCCGATCGTCCCGATGTCGTTGACGTGCTTCCAGAACGACCCGTCCGGGATCACCAGCCCGCCCGACGGGTTGGCGTGGCCGCCGAGCGCCAGCGAGACGGCGATCAGCAGACCGCCGACCACGACGAACGGAATCATGTAACTGACCCCGTTCATCAGCGCCTTGTACGCGACGCTGCGCTCCTTGCCGCCGCTCGTGCCGCCAGGGCCCGCACTGCCGGGCGCCGTCCCGCCGGCCTCCTCGCCCCGGTACACCGGCGCGTGCCGCACCCGCTCGATCAGCTCCTCGGGATGACGGATGCCATCGGCCACCCCCACCGCCAGCACCCGCTTGCCGATGAAGCGGCTGCGGTCGACGTCCTTGTCGGCCGCGATGATGACGCCGTCAGCCTGTCTGACATCGTTGTCAGACAGTACGTTCTCGGCCCCGATCGAGCCTTGGGTCTCCACCTTGATCTCGTGGCCGAGCGCCGTGGCGGCCTGAGTGAGTTTCTCGGCGGCCATGTACGTGTGGGCGATTCCGGTCGGGCAGGCGGTCACGGCGAGCAGCTTCAGCACTCGCCCGTCGCTCCCCGCTTCCTCGGAGGAAGCTGCTGGACTGGTGGTCACGTGGTTCTCCTCACGAACGAACGCGCGAGGTCGCGCAGATGCGCTCGCGCTCCCGGCATCCTGCAACACGTGCGGCCCCGGGCAAAGAGCCGGACACCACGGGCACCGGCGCCACCGGAGCCAGGGGGCGAGCGCCCGTCCCGCACGCACCCGAGCGCACAGAACCAGCCGACGCGGGCTGGGGTCGCCGGGCCTATCGGTGTAGATTCGTGCGCAGTGCCAGACGTCGCTGCTGATGGCGGTCGGGCGGCCCGCACCGCGGACCGGCCGAGGGAGAGAGGGCCTCCGACGGACTGCGCTGCGGCCAGGGGGAGAGGTGTGTCCGCTTCCGCGTACGCTCCTGCCTGCCCGCGCCGCAGACTGCCCAGCCCGATATCCACCTCGACCCTCGAGGAGCAGCCCGTATGACGACAGCAGCCACCGGCCAGGACTTCAAGGTCGCCGACCTGTCCCTCGCCGCCTTCGGTCGCAAGGAGATCACCCTCGCCGAGCACGAGATGCCCGGCCTGATGGCGATCCGCAAGGAGTACGCCGCCGCCCAGCCGCTGGCCGGCGCGCGTGTCACCGGCTCCCTGCACATGACCGTGCAGACCGCCGTGCTCATCGAGACCCTGGTCGCCCTGGGCGCCGAGGTCCGCTGGGCCTCCTGCAACATCTTCTCCACCCAGGACCACGCAGCCGCGGCCATCGCCGTCGGCCCGAACGGCACCCCCGACAGCCCGCAGGGCATCCCGGTCTTCGCCTGGAAGGGCGAGAGCCTGGAGGAGTACTGGTGGTGCACGGAGCAGGCGCTGACCTGGCCCAACTCGCCCACCGGCGGCCCGAACATGATCCTGGACGACGGTGGCGACGCCACCCTCCTCGTCCACAAGGGCGTCGAGTACGAGAAGGCCGGCAAGGTCCCCGCGATCGAGACCGCGGAGAGCGATGAGCACCGCGCCATCCTCGAACTGCTCACCCGTACGGTGGCCGAGGCCCCGCAGAAGTGGACCCGCCTCGCCTCCGAGATCCGCGGCGTGACCGAGGAGACCACCACCGGCGTTCACCGCCTGTACGAGATGCACCGCGACGGCGTGCTCCTCTTCCCGGCGATCAACGTCAACGACGCCGTCACCAAGTCGAAGTTCGACAACAAGTACGGCTGCCGCCACTCCCTGATCGACGGCATCAACCGCGCCACCGACGTGCTCATCGGTGGCAAGACCGCCGTGGTGTGCGGTTACGGCGACGTCGGCAAGGGCTGCGCGGAATCGCTCCGCGGCCAGGGCGCCCGCGTGATCATCACCGAGATCGACCCGATCTGCGCCCTCCAGGCGGCGATGGACGGTTACCAGGTCGCCACGCTCGAAGACGTCGTCGAGACCGCCGACATCTTCGTCACCACGACCGGCAACAAGGACATCATCATGGCCTCCGACATGGCCCGGATGAAGCACCAGGCGATCGTCGGCAACATCGGCCACTTCGACAACGAGATCGACATGGCCGGCCTGGCGAAGCTCGACGGCATCGTCAGGGACGAGGTCAAGCCGCAGGTCCACACCTGGACCCACCCGGACGGCAAGGTCCTGATCGTGCTGTCCGAGGGCCGTCTGCTGAACCTCGGCAACGCCACCGGTCACCCGTCGTTCGTGATGTCGAACTCCTTCGCGGACCAGACCCTGGCCCAGATCGAGCTCTTCACCAAGCAGGAGGAGTACCCGACCGACGTCTACGTGCTGCCCAAGCACCTGGACGAGAAGGTCGCCCGCCTCCACCTCGACGCGCTCGGCGTCCGGCTCACCGAGCTGCGTCCCGAGCAGGCCGCCTACATCGGCGTCCAGGTCGAGGGCCCGTACAAGCCGGACCACTACCGCTACTGAGCCGCGACTGAGTCGTCTCAGCAGCCGGTGAATCCAGGCCCTCGCCGCCCGCGGCGAGGGCCTGGCCCGTACCGGGCCGCCATCCTCCGCACCGCCCCCGGCCCGCACACCCTGCGCCACCGCCCGGAACCCACCGGCCGCACCCGCCGACGCAGCCCCGCACCACCGCCGCACCGCCACCGGACGGCGCCGAGCCCCGCGCACCCCTCCGCCCCCGGGCCACCGGGGACGCGCGCACCAGAACCCCCGTACGGCACCGCCAGAAGGACCCCCATGCCCCGCGGCCATTACTCCCTGCACGATCCGCACGACCACACCCCCCTCGGTGAAGAGCACTTCCACTGCGCCCCCGGCCCCTCCGGCTGGCGCTACGTCTCCCAGATCACTTCCCCCTCCGGAGACCACGCGGGCTCCGTCGACCTCACCCTCGACGCGCTCGGCCGCCCGATCCGCCTCGAACTCCACGCCTCCGCCTGGCAGGTACGCGGTGCCGCACTCGACGGCGTCACCTGGGTGCGTACCGACCCCACCGGCGAACACGCCACCGAAGGCAACGTCCCCGCGCACGCCTTCACCGGCGCGTCCCCCGCCTTCCTCATCGCCACGGCCCGTCTGCTGCGTCCGGCCCCCGGCGCCGGAGCCGTCCGCACCCGGCTCGTCGCCTTCACACCCCCCGTCCTCGCCCCCCGCACCCTCGACCAGTCCTGGGCTCTGGTGTCCAGCACAGCACACGCCACTGACAACGCCCCGCTGATCGACGACGAATACCAGGTCAACGACCTGGAGACCGGTGAACAGCACACCGTCCACATCGCCGGCGACGTCGTCCTCTCGGCCCCCGGCATCGAACTCGAATCCCTCGAATCCCCGCCGTCGACCTTCGACTGAACCCGGCGAAACAGAACACCGCGCACCGCCGCACGCCCCCGCACCGGCCGTCCCAGCCCCAACTCCCCGCCCCCACCGCGGCGTTCACCGCCGAAACAGCCACGACAAGACGGCGCCGGGCCCGCCCCGCCACCCCTCGCCCGACCGCGTCTCACACCGGCGGCACGAACCCCGTACGCGACGCCCCTTCGCCGCTGCCACCGCCACCAGGGCTCCGGCCCTCCGCCCGCCCCGGTATCGCCCCATCCGCCCCGGCACCCGAGGCCACCGGACCCTCGCCTACCCCACCGGGAACAGCGGCACCGTTCAGCACAGCGCCCGGCGCCCCCAACGGAGCCCCGAACGCCCGCTGCGCCTCCCGCGACTGCCGCTCACCGACCACCGCGGCCAAGTACGCCACCGGATACACCCCCTGCGGCACCGACACCCCGGTGAACCCCCGCAGATCCTCCGCCAGCCGCCCCGCCATCGCCCCGCCGACCTGCGGATCCAGCTGCCCCATCCGCGACAGGAACTGCCGTACGGTCAGCCACCACCCGTCCGGCACCCGGGAAAGATCGAGCGCCCCCAGCTCCCCGGCCAGCCACGGGGGAGGCGGCGGAAACGCCACAGCCCGACGCGCCGCGGGCAGCCGCTCCCGCACGACCAGCGTCCCCGCGAAGACGTCCCCCAGCCGGCGCCCGCGCGCCGACACCAGGGAGGCGATGCACGCCACGACCCCCATGGTCAGCACGATCTCGATGGCACCCATGGCCCCGCGCACCAGCGCGTGCCGGAACCGGATGGGCCCGCCGTCCTCCCGCAGCACCCGCAGCCCGCACATCAGCTTCCCCAGCGAGCGGCCGTGGCTCAGCGTCTCGATGACGATCGGTATCCCGATCTGCACCAGCACGAACGTCGCCACCGCGACCGCCGCGACCGCCGCCCCGTCCATCGAGGAGGTCCCGCTCATCAACAGCAGCGACACCACGATGTACGTCCCCCAGGACACCGCGAGGTCGACGACCACAGCCAGCGCCCGGCTCGGCAGCCTGGCCGGCCGCAGCCCCAGCACCACCGCCTCACCCGTCACCAATTCGCTCACGCGCGCCCCACTCCCTCTACTCCCTCTCGCGTCCCGCTCGGTCCCCGCACCCCCGCCCACCCCACGCCGGGCGCCGCCAGTCTGCCAAGCTGACCGCGCACCCCATCTCACGGCGCTGCGAGGAGCGACACCGTATGGACCTCGATGTCTTCGTCTCGGCCCACGGCGCCGAATGGGACCGCCTGGAAGCGCTCCTGCGCCGCAAACGCCGCCTCACCGGCACCGAGGCCGACGAACTCGTCACCCTCTACCAGCGCGCCACCACCCACCTCTCGCTGCTCCGCTCCAGCGCCCCCGACCCCGCGCTCATCGGCCGCCTCACCTCATTGGTGGCCCGCGCCCGCAGCGCCGTCACAGGCGCCCGCAAGGCATCGTGGCGCGACGCGGCCCGCTTCTTCACCACCGCGTTCCCGGCGGCCGTCTACCGCCTGCGCCACTGGTGGATCCCCACAGCGATCCTCTCCACCGCACTCGCCGCCCTCCTGGGCTGGTGGATAGCCACCCACCCGGAGGTGCAGGCCACCATCGGCGCCCCCGACGACCTCCGCGCCATGACCCGCCCCGGCGGCGAGTACGAGACGTACTACTCCAGCCACCCGGCCGCATCCTTCGCCGCCCAGGTATGGACGAACAACGCCCAAGCCGTGGCCCTCTGCCTGGTACTCGGCGGCTTCGCCGGCATCCCGGTCCTGTGGATCCTCTTCCAGAACATGCTCAACCTGGGCGCCGGTATCGGCCTGATGTCATCGGCGGGCCGCCTCGACACCTTCCTCGGACTGATCCTGCCGCACGGCCTCCTCGAACTGACCGCCGTCTTCATCGCGGCAGGCATCGGCCTCCGCCTGGGCTGGACGCTCGTCGACCCGGGCCCGCGCACCCGCCGCACCGCCCTGGCCGAGGAGGGCCGCTCCGCCTTGGGAGTCGCCGTCGGACTCGCCGCGGTGCTCTTCGTCTCGGGCGCCCTGGAAGGCTTCGTCACCCCCTCCGGCCTCCCCACCTGGGCCCGCATCGGCACAGGCGTCGCCGCCGAGCTCGCCTTCCTCCTCTACGTCTACGTCCTGGGCGGGCGCGCAGTACGCGCGGGGGAGACCGGCGACGTCGAGACCACCGACCGCGAAACCCAGGTGCCGACCGCGGCCTGATGTGCATCGGCCCCCGCTGACCTGCTAATCTCCTCTTCGCCCCAAGTAACCCGTTGACACGGGTCATGAGGGGAGGTAGATTTGAACGGTTGCGACGAACTGGACAGGTCCGATCGCGACGGTTAGTCTCACATCTGCTTCAGCCGGAAACTCAATTCGGCGAAGCCATCCGATCACTTAGCAGGAGAATCCGACCGATTCACTCGGTCAAATTACTTCTGATAAAGTTCGGATCAGCCGAAAGGCAAAACCCCTTCCGACGGGGAATCGGAGACGAATTCGGACCGGCAACGGAGAGAATCGGATCTGATAGAGTCGGAAAGGCCGGAAAGCGAAAGCTGGAAGGCCAACCCCGCTCCAACAGGGGGCCGGAGACGGAAACGGATCTGGTAAGGTTGGAAACGCGAAAAGGCCGAAAGGCCGGATCGCACCGGC
>NZ_JBITJM010000030.1:0-63488 GCF_044460025.1 Streptomyces sp. NPDC050161
GCGGGTCTCGCGGCGCGTTGTGAGGTGCAGGTGGCGTATGCGATCGGCAAGGCGGAGCCGGTGGGTCTGTTCGTGGAGACCTTCGGTACCGCCACTGTCGACACCGACAAGATCGAGCAGGCCATCGGCCAGGTCTTCGACCTCCGCCCCGCCGCGATCATCCGCGACCTGAACCTGCTCCGTCCGATCTACGCGCAGACCGCGGCTTACGGGCACTTCGGCCGTGAGCTGGACGACTTCCCCTGGGAGCGCACCGACCGGGCCGCGGCCCTGCGCACGGTCGCCGGCTCCTGAGCCCACCGCCTTCGAGCCCAGGTCCGGAGAGAGATATGCGTATCGCTGTCACGGGGTCCATCGCCACCGACCATCTGATGGTTTTCCCCGGCAAGTTTTCCGACCAATTGCTGGACGGACATCTCGACAAGGTCTCCCTGTCGTTCCTCGCCGACAAACTGGAGATCAGGCAGGGCGGGGTCGGCGCCAATATCGCGCTGGGACTCGCACGGCTGGGCATGAGCCCCGCACTGCTGGGCGCAGTGGGACGCGACGCCGCCGATTACCTTCAGTGGCTGGCCGCCAACGGCGTGGAAACCGAGCGGATAAGGGTCAGTGCCTCGCTGCACACCGCGCGATTCGTCTGCACCACGGACGCCGAGCAGCGGCAGATCGCCACGTTCTACGCGGGCGCCATGTCCGAGGCACGGGATATCGCGCTGGCACCGGCGTTCCGCGCGGGACTGGATCTGGTGGTGGTCGCGCCCAACGACCCCGAGGCGATGCGCCGCCACACCGCCGAATGCCGGGAATCCGGCATCGCCTTCGCGGCCGACCCGTCGCAGCAACTCGCCCGCCTCGACGGCCAGACGGCCCGGGAATTGGTGGCGGGGTCGCGTTTCCTGTTCACCAACGAATACGAGGCCGCGCTGCTCGGGGAACGTACCGGGTGGAGCGCGCGGGAAATCCTCGAACGGGTCGGCACCTGGATCACCACACTCGGGCCGCGGGGCGCGACGATTGCCCGCGCCGGGGAACCCGAATGCACCGTCCCGGCCGTACCCACCGGCGACATTCTGGATCCGACCGGTGCGGGCGACATCTTCAGGTCGGGATTCCTCGCCGGTGTGGCCTGGGAATGGCCGTACGAGCGGGCCGTCCAACTGGGCTGTGCGCTGGCCTCCGTTGTCCTGGAATCCGTAGGAACCCAGGAGTACGAACTGTCCGCCGCACACCTGATGGCGAAGATGGACAAGGCGTACGGGGCGGCGGTGGCCGAGGAGATCGGGGCCCACCTGGAGGAAGCGCTGTGAATGCCGGGCCCGCCGACTTCGCGCACCCGGGACGGCCCCGGGTGCGCGACATACTCGCCGCCGGACGGCGTTCCTACTCCTTCGAGTTCTTCCCGCCCAAGAGCGATGCGGGCGAACGCGCCCTGTGGAATGCGATCCGGCGTATCGAAGCGCTCTCCCCGACCTTTGTTTCGGTGACCTACGGCGCGGGCGGCTCGTCCCGCGACCGTACGGTGGCCGTGACGGAACGGATCGCCACCGAGACGACGCTGCGGCCCGTCGCGCATCTCACCGCGGTGGGGCATTCGGTCCAGGAACTCCGGAACATCATCGGGCAGTACGCGGACGCCGGAATCGGTGACGTACTGGCACTGCGCGGCGACCCGCCGGGCGACCCGCGCGGCCCCTGGGTGCCGAGTCCGCAAGGTCTCACCTACGCCGAGGAGTTGGTTTCCCTGGTCCGCCGGTGCGGCGATTTCAGCGTCGGGGTGGCGGCCTTCCCCGAGCGGCACCCGCGCTCGCCCGACTGGGAAAGCGACATCCGCCACTTCGTCGCCAAATGCCGGGCGGGCGCCGACTACGCCATTACCCAGATGTTCTTCCACGCCGACGACTATCTGCGGCTCCGGGACCGGGTCGTGGCCGCCGGCTGCGATATCCCGATCATTCCCGAGATCATGCCGGCCACGGATTTCCGCCAGATCAAACGGTTCGCCGAACTGAGCAACGCCCGTTTCCCGGAGGCACTGGCACGGCGGCTGGAAGGCGCCCGCGACGACACCGGCGCCGCGCACCGGATAGGTGTGGACCACGCCACCGAAATGGCGCGGACCCTCCTGGACGAGGGCGCCCCCGGCCTGCACTACATCACCCTCAACAAATCAACCGCGGCCCAGGAAATCCACCTGAACCTGGGCCTGCGCCCCGACGGCCACCTCCCGGCCGTCACCGCCCCCGCGGGCGGTGACGGGTAACTCCACGCCGTCCCGCACCAGAAGAGTGCCGATCACCCGGCCTGGTGAGCCTCCCCAGGGCTCACCAGGCCGCCGGGAGACTCAGCGGGCTGCGGGTGGTGGTGCCGAGCCGCCACTCGACGGCGGACAACGGCAGGGTGAGGCGCAGGTCAGGGAGCCGGGCGGCCAGCCGGTTGAGGGCCAGCCGCAGTTGCAGACGCGCCAGCCAGGTGCCGGGGCAGTAATGCTGACCGGCTCCGAAGGCCAGGGTCGGCCCCTCCAGAGGCGCGAACAGGCTGCCGTGCGCGGCACTCGGGAAGACCTCGGGATCCCGGTTGGCCGCACTGCGGTCCGCCGCGACCACTTCGCCGGCCCGGATGCGGACGCCGCCGACTTCGACGTCCTCGGAGGTCCGGAGGAGGCTGCCGGGCCGGTCCCCGTAGTCGCCGAGCGGGATGAGATGCAGCAGCCGGTCCGCCAGCAGACCGGCCGCTTCCTCGTCGGAGCCGATCCGGGCCCAGGTCTCCGGGCGCTCGCCCAGCAGGTAGAGCATGGCGTTGCCCAGGACCGTCAGCGTCGTCTCGTGCCCTGCCACCACCAAGCCGCAGACCAGATTGACCAGTTGCGTCTCCGGGATCCCGCCGTTGCGGTCGGCGGTCAGGACCAGGGTGCTGACCAGGTCGTCGCCCGGCGAGCTGCGCCGCTCGGCGAGGAGTTCGGCCGCGAAAGCGGAGAACTCCCGCAGGGCCACCGCCACGTCCTGAGCGTCCCGTCCCGCACCCGCGAAGGCGTGCTCCGACCAGTGCCGAAGCTGTTCGGTGCGCAGCTCCTCCATGCCCATCAGCCTGCTGATCACGGCTACCGGCAGGGGCAGGGTGTAGCCGGTGATCAGATCCGTTGGCGCGCCGCGCCGGACGAGTTCGTCCAGCAACCCGTCGACGACGGAGGTCACCCAAGGCCGCCAGCGTTCGATGGCCCGCGGGGTGAACGCCCGCTGGATGGTACGGCGCACCCGCAGGTGCTCCTGCCCGTCCTTGTTGAACATCGAGTCCGGGTCGTTGCCCAGGTTGAGGTTGTCGGTGAGCGGCGGGGCGTCCGGTGCGAAGAGCAGGGACCGGGTGAACCGTGCGTCGGTGAGCACCTTGCGGACGTCTCCGTAGCGGGTGATGAGCCAGACGGGGGTGCCGTTGGGCAGCGTCGTGCGCCGGGGCGGGCCCGGTTCGGGGAGCTTCAGACAGTGCATCGGTACCAACGCGTGGTCGGTGGTCTCCACGGTGGTGCCGTCGGTGTCGGACATGAATCCTCCTGGACCTGGCCGGTCCTACCCGTCCCGGACCTCCTGCCGGGGGCGTGAAGCCGCCCGGCCGGGGCACGGGAGAAGACCGGTGTGCGCGGGTCACCCGTCGGCCCGCTTCCGCTTCCGTGCGGCCCCTGGGCGATGACCTCCGCAGGGACCTGCCCGCCATGGTTCCGCGCACATTCCGCCAAGTCCCCACGGGCGGCGGCCAATCCACCCGTACGTGCGAAACGGACGCGGTGCGGCGGGTCGGCGCCGCACACGCCCAGGACCCACGGGCGAACGCCTGACCGCCCCCCGCCCCCGTACGCATGAACGTCAGCACTCTGCGCAGCACCGGGCATCAAGAGGGGAGCAACCTGTCGACAGGTCTGCTCAAGCGACGTACGCGTCCGCCGGACCACCCTGCCGGATCGCCCGATCGCCGCGCCCCGTAGCGCGCCGAGGCCACGGCCGACCCGCCGGGCACGGAGCCCACGAGGTGAGGAAGAACGTGAACGCCACCGCCAACATCCCATCAGCCGCAGCCCACAGCCCGGCCTATCCGATGGAGCGCAGCTGCCCGTACCGGATGCCCGACGGGTACCAGGCGCTGCGTGAGGGACGGCCGTTGACGCGGGTGACGCTGTACGACGGGCGCTGGGCCTGGCTCGTCACCGGCAACGCCGAAGGCCGCGCCCTGCTGCCCGACCCGCGCCTCTCCGCCGACACCAGCCACCCCTCCTTCCCCTGCCTGATGCGGGAGATGGCCGACCAGCAGGTCCCGCAGCTCCCGCTGATCGGCGTGGACGACCCTCTGCACGCCCGCCAACGCAGGCTGCTGGCCTCCGGATTCGGCATCCGCCGGATCGCCGCGCAGCGCCCGCACATCGAACGGACCGCGGCGGAACTGACCGACGCCATGCTGGCCGCCGGCGACCGGGCCGAACTGGTCGGCGCCTACGCACTGCCGCTCGCATCCGAAGCGACCTTCACACTCCTGGGCGTCCCGCCCGAGCAGCGCCCGGAACTCGCCGGACTGGCGAAACGCATGCTCACCCTCTCCGGCGAAGGCAACACCGACCAGGCCGAGCAGGCTTACCGCCAACTCCTCCTCCAGCTCGAAGAGTTGCTCGCCTCCCGGCACCTGACCCCCGGCGAAGGCGTCATCGACGACCTCATCGCCCACCACCAGCCGCTCGGCGATGCGGACATCGGCGACCTCGCCATGATGTGCATGGTCCTGATCACCGGAGGAAACGACACCACCGCCGTCACCCTCGCGACCTCCCTCCACGCCCTCCTCGAACACCCGGACCAGCTCGACCGCTTACGCGGCGACCCCACCCTGGTACCTGGCGCCGTCGAGGAACTGATGCGCCTCACCTCCGTCACCGACGCCCTCCTCCGCGTCGCCACCGCGGACATCGACGTCGCAGGCCACACGATCAGGGCCGGCGACGGCGTGATCTTCTCGACGATGCTGATGAACCGGGATCCCGACGCCTGGGAAGCCCCCGACACCCTCGACGTCCACCGCAAGGCCGGCCGCCACGTCGCCTTCGGCTACGGCATCCACCAGTGCGTCGGCCAGAACCTCGCCCGCGTCGAAATGGAGATCGCCCTCACCACCCTGCTGCACCGCATCCCCACCCTCCACCTGGACCCCGACCACCAGGTGCGCAGCGTCACTCCGCACGCCCAGCTGGGAGGCGTGGCGGAACTTCCCGTCAGGTGGTGAGCGGGGCGCCGCCGAGTACGCCGACCGGTGGACCCGGGCTAAGCCGGCTGATCCCGCTGACCGTCGAGCCGCTCGGTAGGGGCGCACAAGCACACGGCGAGGGCGGCGATGTCGTCGTCGAGGCGTCCTCTGCTGTAGTGGAGGAGGTCATGGTGGAGAGCGTTGAGCAGTTCGCCGGGGTGTCCCGGGGGCTGCCGGCGCAGCCAGGACGTCACCGGGAAGAACTCGCCGTCGTGGCCGCGGGCCTCGGCGACCCCGTCGGTGTAGAGGAACAGCAGGTCGCCGGGGGTGAAGGCGAAGGTGTCGATGGTGTAGTGATCGCCGATCAGCTCCGCGAGGTTGAGCAGCGGAGAGGGCGCGGTGGGCTCCAGGGCGCGGACCTCCCCGCCGTTCAGGAGCAGCGGCGGGGGATGCCCGCAGTTGAGGATTCCGATGCTGCGGCCCCCGTGCGGGATCTCGGCGAGAAGGGCGGTGGCGAAGCGCTCCATCATGCCTTCGGGGGCAAAGGCGGCGTTGTAGCGGGTACTGCTGGCCTCCAGGCGGCGCGCGATATTGACCAGGTCGGCCTCGTCGTAGGCCGCCTCGCGGAAGGAGTTGACCATCGCCGCGGCCGAGCCCACCGCCGGCAGGCCCTTGCCCCGCACGTCGCCGATGAGCAGCCGGACCCCGTACTTCGTGTTGACGACCTCGTAGAAGTCGCCGCCGATACTGGCCTCCGCCGCAGCCGCGAGATACAGCGCCTCGATCTCGACGCTGCCGATGCGGTGCGGCATCGGGCTCAGGACGACCTGCTGCGCGGCGTCGGCGACGAGCCGGACCTGGAACAGGGTCTGCTCCCGCCGGAGCCGGACATGACTTCCGTACGCGGCTGCCACGGTGACGGCGACGATCCCCGCCGCCGTCCACCACGTCCCCAGGCCGGGGAACACCATGCCGAGGCCGATCATGAGGAGAAGGCAGACGGTCCCCAGCAGGATGGTGGGGAGTACGGGCCACATGGCGGCGGCGAGGGCCGGCGCTGCGGGCAGGAGCCGGCTGAAAGCCAGTTCCGGGGGAGTGCCGTACGCCAGGCCGGCGATGACGACCGTCAGGATCACCGGAGACAGCAGAGTGAGCCTCCGGCCGTGGCTACGGCGGAGGCTCACTCGTCCAGGCTTGATCACATTTCGCAGGATATCTACGCACAGCGGACATGGCGCTCTGGTGAGTCGGAGTCAGCCGACTGCGCCCGGACGGTGCACCCTGCTGGGCGATGGCACCGAGGCCGGGCGGAGCCGGGCTTTTCGGCGACCGGAGCCCGCGGCCGTGCCCGTCAGAAGTCGTAGGGCTTCTTGGTGTTCCAGTTGAGTACGTCGGCTTCGTTCCAGGTGAACTGGGGCTTGTCGCCCTTGGCGGCGACGGAGTAGTAGGGGCCGTTGTGGCCGTCGGTGCCGCGCAGTGCCATGGCGAAGTTGTCGGCGGTGTGGTTCTTGGAGCCGTAGTCGAAGAGGTTGACCGCGCTGTAGAGCTTGCCGCCGGGCTGGAGGGTGAGCTGCTTGTTGCCGCCCTGGTCGTCCTTCTTGGAGTGCGGCAGTGCGGCGCTGTCGACGTCGCCGCCGAGCTTCACGGAGGGGTAGGAGGTGACCCAGCAGGGCGTGGAGCCGGTGTTGGATGCGGTGATCAGGAGGTGGTCGCCCTGCTGTCCGGCGAAGCGGTGCTCCGCGGTGACCTGCAGTTCGTCGCCGACGCACTGCCGGGCGCCGGCCGTGGTGCCCTTGCCCGCGGTCTGGCCCGTCCCGCCCGATGCGGCCGTCGAGCGCGCGCTCGCCTTGGCGTCACCGCCGCCGTTGGCCTGCTCCGTGCCGCCCTGGCCGTCCTTGCCGTCCTGGGATGCGGGCCGGCTCTGTGCGGTGTTGGCGGTGTGGTCGGTGCCTGCTGCCTTGGAGTCGCCGTCGGCGCCGTTGCAGGCGGTCAGGCCCAGGGCCAGGGCGGCGGTGACGGTGGCCAGGGCGGCGGTACGGATCCGGGAAGTGCGCATGATCGGGTTCCCCCTGCGTTCGTGCGGGACTCCCTTGGACCGTTCCCGCGGTGTGGACACCACTCTTCCCGGCACCACTGACGTTCCGGCAACGCCTCACTCACGTCCCGCAAACGACCTACGCGCGAAACGGCCGGCCGGTCCGCGCGTCGGTCGTCCAGGCGGTGGGGTTCGTGGAGCGGACCGGAGGCACTACCAGGTGACGGGGACCTCGTTCAGGCCGCCGGTCAGCCGGTCCGTGCGGACCGCGATGTCCTCGATGTCCACGGCCAGCCGTAGGCGGGGGAACCTCCGGAACAGCGCCGGGAACACCGTGCGCAGCTCGGTCCTGGCCAGGTTCGCGCCGATGCAGAAGTGCGCGCCGTGGCCGAACGCGAGGTGCGGGTGGGAATCGCGCGCGGGATCGAACTGCTCGGGGTCGGTGAAGGCATCCGGGTCCTGGTTGGCGGCACCGAGGGCGAAGATCAACGCGTCACCGGCGTGCAGCGTCTGCCCCGAGACCGTGATGTCCTCGTGTGCGTAGCGCACCAGGCCCAGGCCGCCCGGCGAGGTCCGGCGCAGGATTTCCTCCACGGTGCTCTCGACCCGGCCGTCGGGGTCCGCGACGAAGGCGTCCCGGCGGGCCACATCGGACAGGAGCAGGAGGACGCCGAGGCCG
Source organism: Streptomyces sp. NPDC050161 (assembly GCF_044460025.1). Taxonomy (NCBI): domain Bacteria; kingdom Bacillati; phylum Actinomycetota; class Actinomycetes; order Kitasatosporales; family Streptomycetaceae; genus Streptomyces; species Streptomyces sp. NPDC050161. Next base: position 7,932 of record NZ_JBITJM010000030.1, read on the forward strand.
ATGCGTCCGGCGGTGGTCTCGTGACCGGCGAAGATCAGTCCCGTGACGAGCCGCGCGATGTCCTGGTCGGTGAAGGTGGGGAAGTCCCGTTGCGCGAGCACCAGATCGGAGATGACGTCCTCGGCCGGACGGGCCCGCTTGGTGTCGGCCAGTTTGCTGGTGTACGCCATGAATTCGTCCATGGCGGTGCGGGCCACGTCGCCCTCGTTGATCCTGCCGATCCGGTCGGAGAGGCCGCGGAAGAAGTCACGGTCTTCGTAGGGCACGCCGAGCAGTTCGCAGATCACGAGCACGGGCAGCGGGAAGGCGAGGTGTTCGTGCAGGTCCACCGGTTCGCCGGGAGACCGGTCATGGGCTGCCTGCATCGCATTGAGACACCCTTCGGTCAGTTCCCTGATGTGATCGCCCAGCGCACGCATCCGTTTGGCGGAGAAGGCGGGCGCGAGCAGCCTGCGAAGCCGCTGGTGGTCCGCCGCCTCGGTGTCGTAGTCCCCGGTAGGTCCGCTGTTGAGTGCGGCGTGGGAGATCTTCGAGGCCGTCTCCGGCGCCGGGTGTGACCGCCCGAGGCGCGGATCGCCCAGCAGCGTCCGCGCTTCGGCGTAGCGGGTCACCAGCCATGCCGGGTCGCCGGCGGGGGTGCGGACCTGGGTGAGTGGGGCCTGGCGGCGCAGGACGGCGTAGCGCGGTGCGAGGTCGAGCACGTTGGGACGGTCGAACGGCAGTTGGGGGGCGGTCATGGGCTGTTGCCTCCTCGATCGGTGGTTTCGCCGCGGATGCGCGTTCATCAAGCGGTCTTTTGCGGAGCAGGGGGAGTAGGGGGAGCAGGGGGAGGGAGAGGAGCCGGTGAACTCGCGTGAGCGTCACAGCGATCGGCTTCGCGGGCACAGCGGTGTGTACCGGCCGCGCGGCGGAAGACCCGCCAGGCCAGCAGCGCGCCGAGCCCGTGCACGAACGGCCCGGCGATGTGGGTGAAGCCGAGGGTGACGGTCTGGCCGGCCAAGAACAGCGGGACCTCGACCGACAGCATGACGAGCTTCATGGCGAACAGGACCAGGTTGGCTCTGGTGTAGGCCCGGCGGCGGATCGGGCAGCGGCGCCATCTGGTCCGCTCGCCGGTGACCAGCCCCGCCGCCAGGGCCAGCGGCGGCCAGCCGAACGCCAGCAACACCGGCGTCACCGCGGCCATGACGCCTTGGATCACCAGGCCGGGGAGAAAGAAATTGGTGGCGTCTCCGGTGCCTGTGGCCAGCGCACCTCCCACGCAGATGACGCCGAGAACACCGAGCGTGCGCCAGACAGGTTCGCTGCGCACCAGCCGGTAGACGCCGGTGACGACGGCGCCCGCGCAAGCGAACGCCACCGCGGCGGCGAGCCGGCGGGTCAGCCCGAAGCTCAGCGTGAAGCAGAGGCCAGGCGCGATGTCGATCAACGCTCCGCGCGCCCGCTTGCGCACGTCACGCCGGGTGTCGTCCGCACCCTCGTCGTCGCGGGACGGAGAGTCGCGGGACGGAGAACGGTCCATGGCTGCTCCAGGGGCTGGCGGCGCTCGTTCCGGTGTGCTGACGCCAGGAAACCCAGCGCGGCTGACCCCGCGCGGTCATCGGGCTGACCATTGCCTGACAGTGCCGCCCGACGGCGTTTCCGCTGCTCAGCCGCGAGCTTCCGGCGGACGGCGTCGTTCGGCCGCGCAGTAGGATGCCGACGGCCGGGATCCGGCGGCGCGCCGCCGCCGCAGACGAGTGACAAGACGATGGGCACCTGCCATGCGGTCCGCTTCTCCGAACGAGGGGGTGTCGCCGCCGCGCGGAAGCGGGCAGCGGCTGCTCGTCGTGGACGACGATCCGCGACTGGCCGAACTGCTGGAGACCACCCTGAGCCTGGCGGGCTATCAGGTAACGGTCGCGCAGTGCGGCGCCGACGCCCTGCACGCCTGCGAAACGGTCGGTCCCGATCTGCTGGTGCTGGACGTGATGTTGCCCGACATGGACGGCTTCACGGTGTGCCGACGGCTGATCGAGAACGGGACACGGCTGCCCGTGCTGTTACTGACGGCGCGGGACGCGATCGAGGACCGCGTGACCGGTCTGGTCACGGGCGCCGACGACTACCTCACCAAACCGTTCAGCGTGCTCGAACTGCTGGCCAGGGTGCACGCTCTGTTGCGCAGAGCGGGCACGGCAGCGGAGCCCAGCCCGGTGCTGAGTTTCGCCGACCTGACCGTGGACGAGCGCAGCATGCGGGTCCGCCGCAGCGACCGGCTGATCACGCTGTCGCCGACCGAGTACAAGCTGCTGCGCTACCTGATGGTCAACGCCGACCACGTGGTGTCGAAGGACCAGATCATGGACCACGTGTGGCAGCACCGGTTCGACCCCGGCGTCGTCGAGAAGTTGGTGTCCCGGCTGCGGGCGAAGGTGGACGTACACCCGCCGGACCTGATCCACACGGTGCGCGGCTTCGGCTACAGCCTGCGGCGCTCCGGAGGCGACTGACATGGCCCACGCCTGGCGCGGCTCACTGAGAGGCCGTCTCATGGCGGGGGTCATCCTGCTGGCGGCCCTCGGCATGGTGGCGGTCGACGTGACCGCGCTGATCGGGCTGCGCCTCTACCTCACCGGTGCCACCGACACCAACCTCAGCCAGGCCCGCGCCACCGTCCAGCGCCACGCCGAGAGCCACGCCGCCCCGATCCTGGAATCCACCCTCGACACCTTGGTTCCCGCCGGCGCCTACGTCGCGCTGCTCGACAAGCAGGGCCACGTCGTCACCGAGACAGCGGCACAAGGCCCCAACGGGCAGCCCACTCCACGCCCGGACCTGCCGAAACCGCTCCCGGACGGATTCGCCGAGCACCCGGTCACCGCACCGGCACAAGGCGCGGTCATACCGAGATACCGCACCCTGGCTTTCCCCGTGGGGGCGCACGCCATGGTCCAGCCGGCGACCGGCACGGCACCCGAACCGATCAGCGCGATGGTGATCGCCAGCAGCCTCGCGCTCTCCGACGATGTCGTGTACTGGCTCATCGGCGCCGATGCCGTGGCCACCCTCGCCGCACTCGCCGGAGTCGCCCTCCTGGGACATGGCGTGCTGCGGGTGGGCATGCGGCCCTTGCAGGACATGGCCACAACCGCCACCGCCATCGCAGCCGGCGACCTCCACCAGCGCATCGATGTCGTCCGGCCACACTCCGAGATCGGCGAGGTCGGCAGTGCGCTGAACCAGGCGTTCGACGCGCGACAACAGTCCGAGGAACGGCTCCGCCAGTTCGTCGCCGACGCCTCGCACGAGCTGCGCACGCCACTGACCACCATCAGAGGCTGGGCCCAACTGCATCTGCACGGACTCGCCCAGCAACCCGAACTGGCCGAGCGGGCAATGCTGCGCATCGAAGAAGAAGCCACCCGGATGCACACCACCGTGGAGGAACTCCTGCTGCTCGCCCAGCTGGACCACGGCTGCCCGCCGGCCGACACCCCGGTCGACCTCGGCAGGCTCGCCACGGGCGCCGTCACGGACGCCCACGCCCTCGACCCCGGCAGACCGATCACCGTCGATGTCCAGGGCGAGGCGTTCGTCAACGGTCACGAGGAGCGACTGCTCCAAGTACTGCGGAACCTGCTCAGCAACGCACAGCGGCACACACCCGCCGGAACACCGATCGCCGTAGCGGTCCACTCGCCGCGCGACGACCGGGTGGAACTGACCGTCACCGACCACGGCCCCGGCATGAACACCGAAACCGCGCACCGAATCTTCGAACGCTTCTACCGCGGCGACGGCTCCCGCAGCCCCAGCACAGGCGGCACCGGCTTGGGCCTGGCCATCGTCAAGTCCATCACCGAAGCACACGGCGGCACAGTGACGGTAACCACCACAAAGGGCAAGGGCAGCATCTTCACTGTTGCCCTCCCTGCTGCCCATTAGGGGCACTCCAACAGCCCTTGACCGTAAGTGAGTTGGCGGTAGTCGCGGCCTCACCGAAGCGCGCCGTGCAGCACCGCCGTGTTGCATGCGCCGCACGAACCCCCCTGACTGCGTTTCCGCAGGTCAGAGGGGCGTTTCGGTGTCGTTGGGTGGCGTTCCGTGCCGTTCGATGACGCGGTTCGCTGCATGTGCAGCGAGCTTCGAAGGGGCCGTTCAGCGCCTCGGACGTGCTTCTCGTCGAAGCGCGGGGAGGGGGGCTTCGGCGGTTAACCGAGGTGTGTCAGATCGAGCGCGTTGGCATTCCGCCCGGCAGGGGGGGGCGTAACGGCCCCGGCCGGGACCTGGCAGCTGCATGTGCCAGGCCCCGGCCGGGAGGTTCATCGGGTGTGGGCGCTACGTGTTGCCGCCCCGGTTGAGCCAGGCGCGGACGGATCCGCCGCCGTAGACGACGACGTAGTCGGCCTTGCCGTCGCCGCTGATGTCGCGGAACGCCACCTTGTTGCCGGGGTATCCGGTTTCCTTGACGAAGTACCGGTGTTCGGTGAAGCGCCGGCGGGCCTTGTCGCCGTTGTTGAGGTAGGCGTGCACGGCTCCGCGTTTGCCGACCATGAGGTAGTCGGCTTTGCCGTCGCCGTTGACGTCCGCCAGGCGCAGCATGCTCCGGGAGCCGTAGAAGACTCCGGGGGCCCAGTTCCGGTGCTCCTCCCAACGCCACCCGCTGCTCCCGTACTCGGGGAGGTTGTAGTAGGCGTGGACGGAGCCGTCCTTGCCGACCCGGAGATAGTCGTCACGGCCGTCCCCGTTGACATCGGCGAACCGGACGGCCTCCTGCGGGACATTGTCAAAGTTCAAGCCGACCGGTCCGGGCCCGCCCCAGTTGATCTCGCGACCGCTGTCCGTCAGGCCCCCGTTCGGGATGAACCGCACAGCATCGTCGGCGTGCGAGGGAGGGATCACGGCGATGTCGTCGAGTCCGTCTCCGTCCAGATCGGCGAAGCGGAGTTCCCAGTCCTTGGCCCAGGTGAGGTCGAGTTGCTGGTCGACGCTGTCGGTCCGCACCTCTTTCCAGCGTGGCTTGCCGGGCTTGCCCTTGCGATTCAGAGCGATGCGCAACGTGCGATTCTTCTCGTCGATGCGCACGTAGTCGTCGCGACCGTCGCCGTCGAAGTCCGCGAGGTCGGTGCGGCCCGAGGGGTGGGCCATGCCGGGGGCGATGGTGCCCAGCGCGCGCCAGCCAGGTCCGGCCTTGCTTCCGTCGCCGGAGTGGCATGGGGAGTCCGGTTTCTGCGGATCGGGCTTCTCGATCCAGCCCTCGACCGCGGCGTCCATGACTCCCTCGTAGAAGTCGTTGCCGAGTTTCGCGTAGCCGTTGTCGTTGGGGTGGGAGTCGTTCTGGAGGCCGTCGCCGACCTCGACGTCACTGGTGTCCACCAGCCGCACGTGCTTGCCGTGTGAGCGGAAGTCCCGGACGATGCCGGGCAGTTCGGCGTTGAACGCGTCGATGCGGGGCTGCATACCGGGTTTCGCGGTCGGGAGGACCTTCGCGACCACGACCACCGCCTTCGGCGAGTCCGCCAGCACCTGCTTGATCAGGGACTTCATCCGCTGGGGCGCCGTCTTCAGCCGGTAGACCTGGTCGAAGTCGTTGGTCCCGGCATGCAGCGTGATCACGTTCGGCTGATACCGAGGCACGGCGCACGCGGCAAACCCCGCGATCTCATCGATGCGCTTACCCCGATGCCCCTCGTTATCAGGGTCGGGCATGTTTCCCCGTCGCCCCGAGCCGACGAAGTTGAGCTTGTCTTCGCCGACCACGTCTTTCAGGGCGTTGTACAGCACGCCGCGGTACCCGTTGCCGTCCGAGCTCTCCAGGCCCTCGGTGATCGAATCGCCCAGCGGCATCAGGCGGATGTGCGGCGCCTTCGGCCCCGGCTCGGATTCCGGATCCACCAGCTTGAAGCTCTGGTTCTCGTCATTGGCGCACGCAGCGAGACCGACAGGGCGGTTCTTTTCGGTGTGGTGCTGCAGGCACAGGTTGGTGGCTTCGTTGCGGTAGCGGACGGTGCCGTCCGCGAACCGCTCGCCCAGCCAGCGCTGGCCTGCCCCGCCGACGCCACGGTCCTCGTCGCACCGCCGCAGCTCGGCAGCCGTACGGACCCCGGCGGACACGTCGTGCACCCCCAGACACACCTGGGTGCCGTACGGGCTCTTGAACCGCACGAGGTTGTCGCCCGGAGTGAGCCGCTCGACGTTCCAACCGGACCGGAAGCGGTCCGACCCCGGCGGGGATCCCTCGGACGGTGCGGGTGCGGGCCGGACCTCGCTCCCGGGTGAGCCCGTGGTGCGGGCCACCCGGCTGCCGTGGAACAGGGCGGATTCCAGACGGACGTCGGTGGCGGCCGTCGGCCAGTCCCCTGACGGCCCGGCGGGGTTGTCCCGCCAGTGCTGGTGGGGGTCGTCGGTGCACGTCTCCGCGATGACCTGCTCGGCGTACCGGCCCATGCAGAGATAGGGGATGGCCACGTTCCGCCAGCGCTGCGCCCCCTCACTGATCTCGTTGCGCCCCACGTCCACGTCGTCGATGGCGTCGGTGAGCGTCCACTGCGCCCGCGGGCTGTCGCACGGGCCGTCCACGATCAGGGAGGTCTGGTCCGGTTGGGCGTCCGGGCCGAGGGAGGCGCAGATCTCCCCGGCGCGGCGAGCGGAGCGGGTGCCTTGGCTGCCGCTGCCCAGGGCCGCGAGGATCTGGGCCCCCGACCGCAGGACGCGCGTGCGAAGGCGGGCCGATCGGTCGCCTACCCTCCAGGAGCCGTTCACGTTGCGTTGGATTCCCCGGTTGTTGCGCCGTAGCGCGGTCACCGTGAGGTCGTGACCGGGGGACGGTCCGGACGGCGGGGCGGGCGCTCCCGCCCGAGCGATCCGGACCAGCACATGGTCGGCTCCGGTACCGCTCGGGACGGTCGCGCGCAGGTCGCTCGGCATGCCGTACGCAATCGCGTAGTCCAGCTCGCTGGGCCGGTTGCCGGTGATGTGTGTCGGCCGATTGGTGCGCAGCAGCCGCTCGCCGGATTCCAGGTGCAGCGACTGGCGGGCCTGGGTGTTGTCACGGTTGAGGATGTTCACGTTGAAGTCGCCGAGCACGACCCAGTTGGGCGCCTCCGGGTGGGCGCGGGCGTGGGCACGAACCTCTTCGAGCAGGCCCGGGACGTCGCCGCCGCGGGCGTGGGTGTCCCAGTACCACGTGTCCCCGAACCGCAGACCGAGCAGCGGACGTGACCGGTAGGCGTTGTTCGGGCCGTCCGGGTCGTAGACCGGGTTCTCCAGGACGTAGACCTCGTCGGCGACGGCGTCGGTGACGAGCGCCAGGTTCACCCGGCCACCGCGCCAGCGGTCCACGTCGGTTTCCCCGTTCCGCTGCGGGTCGGTCTGCAGGAAGTACACCTGGCGGATTCCGCCGTCGGTCTGCCAGGGCGTGCGCGTGACGATGTCGGGCTGTTCGTGCGGGCGGCCCCCGACGTCGATCCGCTGGACGTCTTCCCCCTCCGCCGGCGGGGGCGGTCCGGGGCCGACTTCCTGGAGCGCCAGCAGCACGCCCCGCCCGGCCCTGGGTGCCACATCCGTGGTCCACCGGGTGCCTCTGTCGGAGCCCTGCATGTTGTACGTGGCGAACTCCGACGGAGGGTCACTGTCCTCGGCATGCGCCGGCGTCGCGGCCGGCGTCACGGCCAGCAGGGCCGCCAGTGCGCTCAGGACGGTGACCACGGCGGTGATCCACCGCCGTCGCGCCGTCGGTATCCGCGAAGTCCCCAGGACCCGCGGACGGCTGTCTCTGATCATCGATCAAGTCCCTCCCCGTTGGTGGTCCCCCGCGCCGGTCGGCACGGGGGACCGCAGGGGCCGCCGGCTCGCCCCAGCGGCACCGTGTGGCCGTACCGGCAGCGGACCCGGATCGGAGCGCCTCCCCCGATCCGTGGTCGAGCCGGTGCTGCACGGATGCCGAACGAGCGGTCCACAGCCCCGCCGACCGGAGGAGACGCGAAGAGCGGCGCACGAGGTTCACGGACCATCGCTATCCGGCCCCACCTCGCACCCCCCGTTCCGTACGACTCGACAGCCGACTGGCCAGGGTGAACGGGCTACGCGCTCAGCACGTCCACCGGCCTCGGCAGCTCGGCACCACGGCCCCGAATTCTCCCGGGAAAGTCCCCCTGGCCTGGTGCTTCACCACGTCGGGCCGAACTCCGGAACAACGAGCCGACGTTGTCTTCTTCCGGCCCGGTCGGAAAACAGGAGAGGGGGCGGCAGCGGCTGTCCGAGCGCGTCGTGCCCGAAAACCCTCCGCCGGTGCAGGTCAGGCCACCAGGTGACCGCCGCAGGCGGAAGACCGACCCGGCAGCCGAGTGGGACGAGCCGACTGACAAGGCGGCGGGTGGTACTCCGTGCTCACCATTCCTGGGATCCGTGGGACGGCGCTCCCACCGAGGGGTGCTCCAACGCCCCTTGTTTGCAGGGGAGTTGACGACAGCTACGGCCTGGCCGGGTGTACTGTGCAGCGGACTTCGCTGCACATGCAGCGAGCAAAACACCCCCCTGACCACGTTTCCGCAGATCAGAGGGGTGTTACAAGCGGTAGCGGTGGGATTTGAACCCACGGAGGAGTTGCCCCCTCACGCGCTTTCGAGGCGCGCTCCTTCGGCCGCTCGGACACGCTACCGAGAGAGAGCTTAGCCCAAGAGGGGCCGTGGGCCGAAATCGGATGCCGGGAGCTGTGGGCTGGCGGGGTCAGCGGTCGCGGAAGAAGGTGGTCAGGAGGGCTGCGCAGTCGGTTTCGAGTACGCCGGTGATGACCTCGGGGCGGTGGTTGATGCGGCGGTCGCGGACCACGTCCCAGAGGGATCCGACGGCGCCGGCCTTCGCGTCGTAGGCGCCGTAGACGACGCGGTCGACGCGGGAGAGCACGATCGCGCCCGCGCACATCGTGCAGGGTTCGAGGGTGACGACGAGGGTGCAGCCGGTCAGGCGCCAGTCGCCGGGGCGGCGGGCGTCCCCGGTGTCGCGCAGGGTGCGGGCGGCGGCGCGGAGGGCGAGTACCTCGGCGTGTGCCGTCGGGTCGCCGGTGGCCTCGCGGGTGTTGTGGCCGGTGCCGATGACGGTGCCGTCGGCGGACAGGACGAGGGCGCCCACCGGGACGTCGCCGGTCGCGGGAGCGTGCGTGGCCTCCGCCAGCGCCTGCCGCATCGGTGCGATCCAGGGATCGCGCAGCGGGTCGGGCGCCGGGGAGGGGGAGGGGGCGGATGGGGGGACGGTCATGTCCCCAGTGTCGGGGACGTGACCGGGAGCGCGGGCCCGGCGCGGTGCGGGTGCGGGCCCGCGGGGCTCAGCGCACGGCCTCCAGGACGTCCGTGCAGCCGAGGGCGTCGGCGATCTGGGACAGGGCGTCGCTTTCGAGCATGAGCAGCTCTTTCGGGCCGACGCCCAGGTCGCTGAGGAGTTCGACGTCCCCCAGCGGGCCGGGTGGCGGCGCGTGGCTCGTGGACTCCGCCGTCGTCTCGTTGTCGTCGTTCGGATCCGTTTCGGGTTCGCCGTCCTCCGTACCGTCCAGGTCGAGGCTGTCGAGGTCGGACGTGTCGTCGTCCTCGCGGCCGAGCAGTTCCTCGGTCAGCATGGCGCCGTACGAGCTTTTGGCGGCGGCGGCTGCGTGCGAGACGAAGACGCGGGGGTCTTCCTCGCCGTCCACGCGGACGACGCCGAACCACGCGTCCTCCTGTTCGATGAACGCGACCACCGTGTCGTCGTCGACCGCCGCCTCCCGGGCCAGATCGGCCAGGTCGGTCAGCGTTTCCACTTCGTCGAGCTCCGTATCGCTCGCTTCCCACCCGTCTTCGGTGCGCGCGAGCAGTGCGGCGAAGTACACCGTGACTCTCCCACTGTCATAACGTGCCGGGCCGGGCGGGGCGACGCGGATGCGCCACTGGTCCCGCCCCCGTCGGAATCGTGGCAGAAACAACGCGTCCGCGCGGGGTCTTCGGCGCTGCGTCGTGCGGCGGTTGTGAGAGATGTCGCTCACGTGCCGGAGCGCGGGCGGGGGAGTTGGGTGCTTTCCGGGCACGGGCGAGAGGCGTGCGGGCCCGCGCGTGGCGCCTCGCCGTGCCGGTGGCGCGGGCCGCGGCGGCTACCAGCGGAACGTACGCATCCGCACGGCCTGCCGCATCCGGGCGGCCCGTGCGCGGCGTGGCTGTACGCGGGCCCGCAGCTCCTTCGCCTCGTGCAACTCGCGGAGGAATTGGGCCCGTCGCCGCCGGCGTGCCGCGTCGCTCCCGTCCTCGCGGGCGCCGGACGCGGCGTCCGGCGTGTCGTCGGAAGGCTGGGAGTCGGCCACGCGGCACACACCACCTCGGGGTGAGGTCCTCGCCCGGGGCCGAGTCGGCGCACCGGGGTACGTGCCCACTTTCCCCCGATGCGGCGGTTTGATGCCCAGGGGGTTGCGGGGCCGGCGAACGCCTTGGCGGGGTACCGGGCGGGCGCCGGGGCCCGCCGGCTCGGTTAGTGTCGATGTCATGCGGATCCACGTCGTCGACCACCCGCTGGTGGCGCACAAACTCACCACACTGCGCGACAAGCGCACCGATTCCCCCACTTTCCGGCGGCTCGCCGACGAGCTGGTCACCCTGCTCGCGTACGAGGCCACCCGTGATGTGCGTACCGAGCAGGTCGACATCGAGACCCCGGTGACGACGACCACCGGCGTGCGGCTTTCGTACCCCAGGCCGCTGGTCGTCCCGATCCTGCGGGCCGGTCTCGGCATGCTGGACGGCATGGTCAGGCTGCTGCCCACCGCCGAGGTCGGCTTCATGGGCATGGTGCGCAACGAAGAGACGTACGAGGCGCAGACCTACGCCACCCGGATGCCCGACGACCTCTCGGGCCGTCAGGTGTACGTCGTCGACCCGATGCTGGCCACCGGCGGCACGCTGGTCGCCGCGATCCGCGAGCTGATCAAGCGCGGTGCCGACGACGTCACGGCGATCTGCCTGCTGGCCGCGCCGGAAGGTGTCGAGGTCATGGAGCGCGACCTGGCCGGCACGCCGGTGACGGTGGTCACCGCGGCGGTCGACGACCACCTCAACGCCGACCGGTACATCGTGCCGGGGCTCGGTGACGCGGGTGACCGGATGTACGGCACGGCGGGCTGACCTCCCGGAACTCGTCCCCTGACACCACTCGGGCCCCTCGCCGTGCTGCGGCGGGGGGCCCGGGTCATGCCGTGCGGAGGGCATGCCGTGCGGAGGGGGTGCGTCAGCACTTCTCGGGGGCGGGCGGCGGCGGGGCGGGGTGCTTGAGCCGCGCCAGGGACTTCTCGGCGTCCTTCGCCGTGGTCAGGTCCTTGAAGGCGTCGCCGATGATCAGGTCGACGGCGGTGTCCTTGCGGTCGTCGGTCTGCTGCCTGGCGCCGGTGAGCTGGGTGCCGAGCACCTTCAGCTGGCCGTCGGCCGCCGCCTTCGGGCCGAGCAGCAGGCCGCTGGTGGTGACCTTCTTGTCGTAGGCCGCGGGTGCGTTGCCGACCTTGCCGATCATGAAGCCGCGCTTCTTCAGCGCGTCGGCGGTGCGCTTGGCCAGGCCGGAGCGCTGGGTGGCGTTGAGGACGTTGACGGTCATGGTGGCGGGCTCGGGCAGCGGGGGGCCGGCCGCGGGCCTGGCCGGTTTTCTGCCCTCGTCGGGCCGTCCGTCCCCGCATTTCTCCTTGCTCTCGGCGGCCTGGGCCTTGCCCGCGGTGCCGCCGAACACGTCGATGAGCTGCAGGGTGCCCCAGCCGGCCAGGCCCAGGACGCAGACCGCCGCGACGACGGTGAGGGCGATCCGGCGGCGGTGTCGGGGACGACGCATCCGCGGATACCTGTCGCCCGTGATGCGGTACTTCTTACCGCCCATGCCAGGGGGCGTCAGCATGCTCATGGGCGCAGCGTAGTGCGGGCCCGTGCGCATGCCTACTAAATGATCAATGCGTGGCGTGTGAGGCAACCCGAAAGGGCCAATCGCGGCAAGGGGGAGCTGGGGCCGGTGCCGACGCCTGACACGCCGGGCCGGGCGCGGTGGCTCAGCCCAGTTCGAGCACCCGGGCGTGCAGCACCTGGCGCTGCTGGAGGGCGGCGCGCACGGCGCGGTGCAGGCCGTCTTCGAGGTAGAGGTCGCCCTGCCACTTGACGACGTGGGCGAAGAGGTCGCCGTAGAACGTCGAGTCCTCGGCGAGCAGCGTTTCGAGGTCGAGCTGCTGCTTGGTGGTCACCAACTGGTCGAGGCGTACCGGGCGCGGGGCGACATCCGCCCACTGACGGGTGCTCTCCCGGCCGTGGTCCGGGTACGGCCGCCCATTTCCGATGCGCTTGAAGATCACACGGAAAGCCTACCGGGCGAGCGGCTGCGGGCGCAGCCATGCGACGGGAGTATGAAGGCGACAATCGGCCGTAAATCCGGATCGATGCAGCGGTGTGCCGCACATCAGGAGCGAGGGTGGGGCGCGGAGCCTCGTTCCGGGGCGGTCAGAAGTTGTGCACAGGCTGTGGACGGCGGGTGCGGTGCGGGGTGTTCACCACCGTAGGGCGTCCGCGCGGTGCGCCTGCCAGTACGTGACCCGGGCGGCGTCCGGCTCGACGCGTACCGGGCCGCGGCTGTCCAGGCCGACCTGGGCCGGTGCGGCGCCCACGGCCAGCGCGACGCCGAACTGGGATATCCGCGTGTGGTGCCGGCCGGGCGGGCGGCCCGTCGAGGTGTGGTGCGCGCGGACCGTGGCGTAGGCGCTCTGGTGCGGGGCGAGGGAGACGGGGGCCGGTGGTCTGCTGGCCTCGATGGCGGGGACGGCGGTCCGCTGCCTTTCGGTGAGGCGCAGCAGCGGGTACGGCTGGGCGGCGAAGGAGCATTCCTTGTCGGCGTAGTTGGTGACGGTCAGCAGCAGCGGGCCGTCCGGCCGCTTGCCGCCTCCCGCGGGGCCGGCCCGGAAGGTGAGCATCTCGGGTGTGCAGGCGACCGGGGTGCCGGTGGACGTGGTGTCGCCGTACGCGGCGAAGGGGGTCGCGGGTGCGGCGGCGGTGGCGGTGCCCGAGCCGCCGCGGCAGGCGGTGAGCGACAGCGCGGTCGCGGTGAGCAGTGCGGCGGCTGCGATCCGGCGCCCGGCGGCGGTGGCGAACGGCATGGGGGCTCCCCTGGGCGTACGGCGTGCGGTGGCCGGTGATCGACGGCCGATGACCGGCGGCGGGTGGCCCGCGGTACGACGATCTTGCGCGCAGCTGCTGCTGATCGGCTAACACGCGGCTAACGCAGGTCGGAGGGCGGCTCAGGAGGACGGGCGGGCGGTGGCACCCGGGGGCGGGGCGTCGGCGCGGGCGGTGGGGGTTGCGGGCGGTGACGAGGTGGGGGCGCTGCTCGGTGGCTTGCCCGCCTCCCGGGCGGCCCGGCCGGGGGTGTCCGTAGGGGTGGCGGAGGGGCGGTGGAGCCTGCGGGGGTCCGGGGTGCGGGAGGGGGTGGGGGCCGCGGGATTGGCGGACGGGGTGGAGACGGACGGGGTCGGCGACGGGGTCGGGGAGTCCGGTACGGGGGTCGGCGAGGAGGCCGGGGACGGGCGGGCGGGCGGCCCGTCGGGGGTCAGGGCGGCGTAGCCGCAGGCGACCGCAGCGGCGGTCGCGGCGGCGGCGAGCGGCAGGGCGAACCGGCGCGTCCAGTGGCCCACGGCGGAGCGCAGGCCGCGCCGTTGCTGTGCCACCGGCGGCCGGGCCGGGCGCAGGTCGCGCGGGCCGATGGTGTCGGCCCGCGCCGCGAGGGCGTGCCGCAGCCGGGTCTCCACGGGCCTTTCGGCGCCGGGGTCGTGGCCTTCGGTGGTCATGACCGCTCTTCCAAGATCTTCTCCAGTGCGTCCAGGGCCCGGCTGGCGAGGGACTTCACCGAGCCGCGGCTGATGCCGAGGGTCGTCGCGATCTGCGCCTCGGTCAGGTCGCCCCAGTAGCGCAGGACGAGGACCTCACGGCGGCGTGCGGTCAGCTGGTTCAGCGCGGCGATGACCTCGCGGTGCTCCTCGTCGAGCACGATCCGCTCCTCGGCCGACGGCGCGTCGGCCTCGTGCGGCGGGGTGTAGTTGCGTGCGCTGCGGCGGCGTCTGAGCACCGAGCGGGCGGCGTTGACGACGGCGGTCCGCAGGTAGGCGAGCGCGTTGTCGACGTCGGCGAGCCGCTCGCCGTGGCGTTTGCAGAGCGCGGCGAACGCGTCCTGGACGACGTCCTCGGCGGTGGCGCGGTCGTCGACCAGCAGCACGGCGAGACGGACCATGGCCAGCCGGTGCGCGTGGTACAGCTCGCCGATCGTCGGCCGCTGCTCCGGGGGCGGGGCCGTCGTCGGCGCACTGTGCGGGTCCGGCGGCCGGGGTACGGCGGCGGCGTTGGGGGACGGGTGGCGGGACGCGTACCCGGGCCGGCCGCCGTCGCGGGTCGCGGACGGGCGGACGGTGCGGCGCAGCCACTGCCACAGGGCAGGCCGCGGCCCCGGCAGGGCGAACCGTGCCGGGGCGGGCTGGGGGAGTGCGTATTCCATCGGTTCCCAGAAAGGGGCGGTGGGGGTCAGGCGCGCTTGCGGCGGGCGGCGTAGACGGTGCCGCCGCCGATGGCGAGCAGTGCGGCGGCGCCGCCGCCCAGCGCGAGGGTGGTGCCGTCGGACGCACCGGTGTGCGCGAGTTCCTTCTTGTCGGCGTCGCCCCTGCTGCCGCCGACGGGCGCGGGGGCGGGCGCGGGGCGGGTGCGGTCGCCGGGGGTGGCGGGCTGAGCGCTGGGGCGGCTGTCGGGCACGGTGCGGCCGGGGTGCGAGCGGACCGGGGCGGGGACCGCAGTGGCCCGCTCCCCGGGGGTGCTCGGCTGCGGCTGGGCCTCGCTGGGCCGGGCCGACGGCTCCGCGGACGCGCTGTGCCCGGAACGCGGCGCGGGGGCGGTGTCGTCGGCGTACGCCGGGCCGGCCGCGGACAGACCGGCCAGCGCGAGCGCGGCGAGCAGTCCGGCACCGGCGGCGCCGCGCAGCCGGGCGCGGGTGGTGGTGCTCCGCGTCACGGGGGAGGGGGACGGCGCGGCTGCGTGCGAAGTGCGGGAGAGGTTCACGGTGTGCTGCTCCACTGTCGACGGGCGGCGCCTGGTGGCGCCCTCACCTCTGACGACGTGCGGCAGGACCCGGGGTTGCCGATGGAGCGAAAAAACTTTTGCGGGATGCGGCGGGGCGTCGGCCGCGGTGGGGCGGGCCCGCCGGGACCGTGCCGTGCCGCGTCGCCGTCAGTCCTTCGGGTCGATCAGGCCGAGGCGGTACGCCTTCACCAGGCGCTGCGGGACCTGGTACACGGAGCCGTCCACGGTGACCGGGACCAGCTGCGGGGTGCTGGCCTTCCACTGGGCGCGGCGGAGGGGGTGCCCCCATGCGTTCAGCGATGGGGGAGTGTGTTGCTGCGGGAGAGCTTGCGCTTGGGTACGGCCATGGGGTTCGGGGCCTCCTCGGGGCGGAGTGGGGCGGACACCGGGAGGTTATATGGGAATGGGTTTCATTTCCACTTTGGGGTGGGGAGGTGACGGGAGGTGGAAAGGGGGACGCCCGGGACGGCCTGGTGGGGCCGTCCCGGGCGTGGGTGCTCCGGGCGCCTGCGGGGGGAGCGGCGCCGGAGCGGGCCGGGCCGGAGCGTGGTGTCCGGGCCCGGCCTGGTCGGATCGTCGTGTCCGGTCCGCGCCGGGTCAGATCGTCGCGGTGTCGATGACGAAGCGGTAGCGGACGTCGCTGGCGAGCACCCGCTCGTACGCCTCGTTGATCCGGTCGGCGCTGATCACCTCGATGTCCGCGCCGAGGCCGTGCTCGCCGCAGAAGTCGAGCATCTCCTGGGTCTCGCGGATGCCGCCGATCAGCGAGCCCGCGAACGACTTGCGCTGCTGGATCAGCGCGAACGGCGCGATCGGCAGCGGGTTCTCCGGGGCGCCGAGCTGGACCAGGGTGCCGTCGGTGCGCAGCAGGCCGAGGTAGGCGTTGAGGTCCAGGTTGGCCGAGACGGTGTTGACGATCAGGTCGAAGGTGCCGGCCAGCGCCTCGAAGGTGGCCGGGTCCGACGTCGCGTAGTAGTGGTCGGCGCCGAACCGCAGGCCGTCGTCCTTCTTGCGCAGCGACTGGCTCAGCACGGTGACCTCGGCGCCCATCGCGTGCGCGATCTTGACGCCCATGTGGCCGAGGCCGCCGAGACCGACGACGGCGACCTTCTTGCCGGGGCCCGCCTTCCAGTGGGACAGCGGCGAGTAGAGGGTGATGCCGGCGCACAGCAGCGGGGCCGCGGCGTCCAGCGGGATGCTCTCGGGGATGCGCAGCGCGTAGTTCTCGTCCACCACGAGGTGGGTGGAGTAGCCGCCGTAGGTGGGCTCGCCGTCCCGTCCGGTGGCGGCGTACGTCCCGACGTTGCCCAGTTCGCCCGTGCAGTACTGCTCCAGTCCTGCCAGGCAGTTCTCGCACTCGCGGCAGGAGTCGACGAAGCAGCCGACGCCGACCCGGTCGCCCGCCCGGTAGCGGGTGACCTCGGAGCCGACCTCGGCGACCACACCGGCGATCTCGTGGCCGGGGACGATCGGGAAGGTCCCGCCGTCGCCCCATTCGGCGCGCACGGTGTGGATGTCGGAGTGGCAGATTCCGGCGTACTTGATGTCGATCAGGATGTCGTGGGCACCCAGTTCGCGGCGCGGAATCGTGGTCCGCTCCAGCGGTGCCTTCGGTGCGGGTGCGGCGTACGCGGCGACAGAGGTGTGGGTCATGCACCCGAGCATGCAGGCGGACAAAAGCCCTAGCCAGTGCCCCCTTCAACGTATGACGGGCGTTCCTACCACTGGCGGGACCACCCACGACGAACCGCTACGTTTCCCCGGCGGGCCGTGGGCTGCGCATACTGCGGTTATGGACCAGCGCACCGAATTGAGCGAGTTCCTGCGCTCCCGGCGGGCCCGGCTGCGGCCACAGGACGTCGGACTGCCCGACCACGGAAGGCGCCGGGTGCCGGGGCTGCGGCGGGAGGAGCTGGCGCAGCTGGCCGGGGTCAGCGTCGCGTACTACATCCGGCTGGAGCAGGGCCGCGGCCGGAACGTGTCGTCCGCGGTGCTCGACGCCATCGGCAACGCGCTGCGGCTGACCGGCGCGGAGCGCGATCACCTCGCGCATCTGGCCCGCCCGGTCTCCCGGCGGGTGCGCCCGGCGGGCCGCCCGCAGCGGGTGCGGCCCGCGCTCCAGCAGCTGATCGACACGATGGACGCGGTTCCGGCCTACGTCATCGGGCGGCGGCTCGACATCATCGGCTGGAACCGGCTCGCCTGCGCGCTGCTCGGCGACCTCCCCGCGCTGCCGCGCAAGGAGCGCAACCTGGCCTGGCACGTCTTCCTGGACCCGGCTGCCGGCGACCTGTACGAGAACTGGGAGGCGAAGGCCGCCGACGTCGTCGGCTTCCTGCGGCGGGACGCGGGCCGCAACCCCGACGACCCCGAGCTGGCCTCGCTGATCGGTGAACTGTCCGTCAAGAGCGCCGAGTTCCGCTGCCTGTGGGCCGCCCACGACGTCCAGGACAAGGGCTTCGGCGTCAAGGTGCTCAACCACCCGCTGGTCGGCCGGCTGACCCTGGCCTACGAGACGCTGGCCCTGCCGGCCGACCCCGACCAGCAGCTGATCACCTATCACGCGGAGCCCGGCTCGCCGTCGGCGCAGTCGCTGCGGCTGCTGGCTTCGTGGACGCTGGACGCGGCGGCGCCGGGGACGGGTCCGGAGCGCTGAGGCGCGGCGCCCGGCCTCCCGCGCCCTGCGCCCTCACGCCCGGCGCCCGCGCAGCACCCCCGCGGCCCGCTCGCACCAGTCGCGGGTCTCGCGTTCGAAGGCGAGACCGCGCAGGCAGGTCAGGTACGGGCCGATGCGGGCGCCGTCGGCCAGGAAGGTCTCCTCGTCCAGGCCGCCGCGCAGCCGTGCGAGCAGCTTCTCGAAGACCTCCGCCTTGCCGGCCGCGATCCGGGCGCGCTCGGTGAGCTGCGCCAGCACCGGATCGGCCGTGATCCGGTCCACGGCCTGCACCTTCACCAGCAGGTCGTCGCGGATGAAGGACGGCTTGGACGTGGCAGCCGCGAAGTGTTCCAGGGCGGCGACCCCGGCGTCGGTGACCGTGAAGAGGCGCTTGTTCGGCCGGGTCTCCTGGACGACCTGGCGGCCGGTGACGAGCCCGTCCCGCTCCAGAGCCGCCAGCTCGGCGTAGAGCTGCTGCGGCAGCGCGTACCAGAAGTTGGCGACCCCGGCGTCGAACGCCTTGGCCAGCTGATAGCCGCTGTACTCGCCGTCCAGCAGCGCCGCCAGCACCGCATGCCGCAGAGCCATCGCCTCTCCGCCTCTCGCGCCGGGGCCGCGCCCCGCAACCGTCCCGGCCGCGCCGCCGTCCGGGATCTCCTCTGAGGTCTTGGTATCAGGAATCGCCCGGGGGTCTTGCTCCGGGGAGCGTCCTGTGGGCAGCATCGACCCCGGAATCCATAGTCATAATTCTGACTATGCGGTGGGTGGCTGCGCGCTGCCGCGGCACGAGAGGGAGACGCCATGACGACGACTGTCGAACGGTTCAGGGAAGCGGTGGAGAAGCGTGAACTCAGCTCTCTGGAGGGCCTGTTCACCGCGGACGTGCGTTTCTACAGCCCGGTGAAGTTCCGCCCCTTCGAGGGCAGGGCGATGCTGCTCGGCGTGTTCGGCGTGCTGCTGCGGACCTTCGACGACTTCCGGTACGTCGGCGAGCTGGCGGGCACGGCCGACACCGCGGCGGGCGCGGCCGACTCGGCGGTCCTGATCTTCCGGGCCACCGTGAACGGCAAGGAGATCCACGGCATCGACCTGCTCCAGTACGACGAGGCGGGGCTGATCGAGGAGTTCACCGTGATGGTGCGCCCGCAGAGCGCGGTGCAGGCGCTGGGCGAGGCGGTGCAGGCCGGTCTGGTGGCCGACGGTCTTGTGGCGGGCGGCTGACGGCGGGCGCCCCGGAGCGCCGCGGGCCGCGCCGGGGGTACCTGCCCCGGCGCGGCCCGCCGCACGGCCCGTCCGCCTGCGCGGTCAGGGGTGCGTCAGACCCGTTCCTGCGCCTGTTCCAGGGTGATCGCGGCGGCCGGGCAGACGGCCGCCGCCTCGCGTACCGCCTCGTGCAGGTCCGCGGCGGGCCTGGCGTCGAGGAGGACGACGATGCCGTCCTCGTCGCGCTGGTCGAACACATCGGGCGCGGCCAGCACACAGCTTCCGGCGCCGCAGCACTTGTCCTGGTCAACGGTGATGTGCATGGTTCTCCTTCTGGTGCGGCCGGCCGGTGGCCGGCGGGTGGGACGGCGGGTGGCGGTCACCGCGCGGTGGCGGCGGCCCTCACCACGCGATGGGCAGGGCGTGGACGCCGTAGATGCCCATGTCGGTGCGGAACGGCACCTCGTCGAAGGGGATGTCGAGCCGCAGCCCCGGCAGGCGGCGCAGCAGCGTCTCGATGGCGATCTGGAGTTCCGCCCTGGCCAGCCCCTGCCCCAGGCACTGGTGGACGCCGAAGCCGAAGGCGACGTGGCGGCGGGCGTCCCGGCTCACGTCCAGTTCGCCGGAGCCGGGGAAGACGCCCTCGTCGCGGTTGGCGGTGTTGATCGTGCAGATCACGCCCTCGCCGGCGCGGATGGTGTGCCCGGCGATGGTGACGTCATCGGTGGCGACCCGGGTGACGCCGTTGTGCACGATCGTCAGGTAGCGAAGGAGTTCCTCCACCGCGCCCTTGATCAGCGTCGGATCCTCGCGGAGCGCGGCCAGTTGGCGGGGGTTGCGCAGCAGGGCGAGGGTGGAGAGCGCCGTCATGTTGGCGGTGGTCTCGTGCCCGGCGACCAGCAGCAGGCGGCCCATCGCGGCGATGTCCCGGTTGCTGAGTTCGCCGCGGGCGGCCAGCCGGCTGACGATCCCGTCGTCCGGCTCGCTCCGCTTGGTCTCGGCCAACTGCTCCAGGTAGACGAGCAGTTCGTCCTGTGAGACGCGTACGTCATCCGCGGTGGAGGTGAGGTTGAGCAGGACCCGGCTGCGCTCCTGGAAGAAGTCGTGGTCCTCGTACGGGACGCCGAGCAGCAGGCAGATGACCAGCGAGGGCAGCGGCAGCGCGAACTCGGCGACCAGGTCGGCCGATGTGCGGCCTTCGGTCATCCGGTCCAGCAGGTCGTCGGCGATGCCCTGCACCTGCGGGCGCATCGCCTCCACCTTCTTGATCATGAAGTCGGCGGTGAGCATCCGGCGCAGCCTGGCGTGCTCCGGGTCGTCCTGCCGGATGAAGCTGGAGGTGTTCGACGACGCCAGCTCCTTGAACCCGGCGGTGAGGAACGGGAATCCGGGGCGCTTGGCGTCGGAGCTGAAGCGCGGGTCGCCGAGCACCTCCCGTACGTCCTGGTAGCGGGTGACCAGCCAGCACTCGGAGCCGTCCCAGAGGGTGGCCCGGGTGACCGGCTCCTCCTTGCGGGCGTGCTCCACGGACGGCGGCGGGTCGAAGGGGCAGCCGGATGCCCGGGTGGCCGGGACGGTGAGGGGTGCGGTTGCGGTGTGCGGTGCAGTCGTCATGGGCTGGTCCTTCCACGAACGGGACACGGCGGCGGTGCCGTGCCGAACGGTGCGGGTTGCGCCACTTCCTGACGGGCCGGCTGGGCCCGGCGGCACCGGTTGTGCCGCGTCGGCGGGCCTCGTCATTACCCGCTCGTTAACTCTTTACCTGACTAAAGCAATTAACGTGATTCACGCTAACCCACGCCGAGTTGACGGGGGAAGGGGCGGATCGGGCCGGAACGAGGTTGGCTCAATTCCGCCCAGCGGGAGCGTGCGCGGTCCGCCCCCGCGCCGCGTCAGGTCCGCCCCTCGGGACCGGCACCGCACCGACCCGGCCCGCCGCCGTCACCGTCCCCGCTACAGTGCCCCCATGCCGGAGCCCGCGAGTGACCAGGACCCCATCGTCGCGCTGCAAAGAGTGCTGGCCACCGTGTCCTACCTGCTCACCCGCTCCCAGGCGCACGAGCAGCTGGCGATGCGGGCAGGGGTGAAGGCGGGGCGTTCTGACCTGTGGCTGCTGATGGCGCTGGACGGCAGCGGCGGCGTCAGCCGGGTCGGCGATCTGGCGGCCCTCCTGATGGTCGAGCCGTCCCATGTGACGCGCCAGATCAGCCGGTTGGAGTCGCAGGACCTCGTCGCCCGCACCCCGGACCCGGCCGACCGGCGCGCCCGGCAGGTCGTCATCTCCCCGCACGGCAAGGCCGTGCTCGAACGCCTTCAGGACGCCCGCAGGGCCGGACTGCACCAGGCGCTCGAAGGGCTCGACGACCACGCCGTCGCCACCACCGTCGACGTGCTCAACCGGCTGGTGCAGCACGTGCGGGAGCGGGACGCCGAGCAGGAGTGACGCCTCCCGGGCGGCGTCAGGAGCGCGTCAGGAGCGGGTGAGGACGACGAGCTTCTGGGTCGCCCGCGTCATCGCGACATAGCGGTCGACCGCGCCCTCGATGCCCGTGCCGAACTCCTCCGGGTCGACGAGGACGACCAGGTCGAATTCGAGCCCCTTCGACAGCTCCGGTGTCAGCCACCGGACGCGGGACGTCGCCCGGAACGCGCCGCCCGCACTCTCACCGGCGCCGATGACGCAGGCGGTCCCCTCGGCCTGCGCGGCGAGCCAGCCGCCGAGTACCGCGTCCAGATCCGCGACGGAACCATGGACCACGGGGATGCCGCTGCTGCGGATGGACGTCGGCACATTGGCGTCCGGGAACGCGGCGCGGATGGCCGGCTCGGCGTGCGCCATGACCTCTTCCGGCGTGCGGTAGTTGATGCTCAGGGAGGCCACGGTGATCCGGTCGAGCCCGGCCCGCTCCAGCCGCTCCCGCCAGGACTCGGTGAACCCGTGCCTGGCCTGCGCGCGGTCCCCGACGATGGTGAAGCTCCGGGACGGGCAGCGCAGCAGCAGCATCTGCCACTCCGCGTCGGTCAGCTCCTGCGCCTCGTCCACGATGATGTGCGCGAAGGGACCGGCGAGCAGGTCCGGGTCCGCGGGCGGCAGTTCGGCCTCGTCGACCAGGCTGACCTGGGCGTCCTGGCCGCGCAACATCGTCACCAGGCCCTCGCCTTCGTCACCGTCGGCGCCGGAGTCGGCCGCGGCGTCGATCAGGTTGTCGACGACCTGCGCCATCCGCTCGCGCTGGGCGGCGAGTTGGGCCTGGTTCCTGAGCTTTCGCCGGTCCGCCTCCGGGTCGCCGAGCCGCTGCCGTGCCGCGTCCAGGAGCGGCAGGTCGGACACCGTCCAGGCATGGGGCGCGTCCTTGCGCTGGAGCTTGCGCACCTCGTCGGTGCTGAGCCCGGGAGCGCACCTGCGCAGGTAGGCGGGGACCGACCACAGGTCCCCGACGAGGTCGGTCGCCTCCAGCATCGGCCACGCGCGGTGGAGGGTCGTGATCAGCTCCCTGTTCTGGAGCAGCGACCTCCGCAGCAGCTCGGGCGGGGCGTCGCTGTCGTCCTTGTCCATCAGGATCGCCAGCAGCTCCTCCCGGATCTGCTCGCGCGCCTCGTTGTGCGGGGTGCCGGGCTCCACCGCGGCGAACGCCGCCGCCCACTCGTCGGCGCTCAGCCAGATGTCGGACCAGTGGCTGGACACCGTCATCCCCTCGGCGGGCGGCTCCTCGTAGAGGCCGACGGCCGGTTCGATCGCCGCCACCAGGTCGGCCGACGCCTTCAGCCCGGCCACCTCCGGGTCGGCCTCGACCGCGGCCCCTTCCCCCTCGGCGACGAGGTCCCGCAGGGTGCAGGTCTGCACACCCTCCTCGCCGAGGCTGGGCAGGACGTCGGCGACGTAGGCCAGGTAGGGCCGGCTCGGACCGACGAACAGGACGCCGCCCCTGCGGTGGCCGAGGCGGGGGTCGGCGTAGAGGAGGTGGGCGGCGCGGTGCAGGGCGACGACGGTCTTGCCGGTGCCGGGACCGCCGTCGACGACCAGGGCGCCGCGGGATCCGGCCCGGACGATGGCGTCCTGGTCGGCCTGGATGGTGGCGAGCACATCGCGCATCCGGGCCGACCTGTTGCTGCCCAGGCTGGCGATGAAGGTGGACTGGTCGTCGAGCGCGGCATGCCCCGCACGCCCGTCGGCGGTGAACACCTCGTCCCAGTAGTCGCTGATCAGGCCGCGGGTCCAGCGGTACCTGCGGCGGCTCGCCAGGCCCATCGGGTGGGCGTGGGTCGCCGCGAAGAACGGCTCGGCCGCGGGGGAGCGCCAGTCGAGCAGCAGCCGGCGGCCCGCGCTGTCGGTGAGGCCGAGGCGTCCGACGTACACGGGCTCGGGGCTGTCCGCGAAGACGATGTGGCCCAGGCACAGGTCGAGGCCGAAGCGGCGCAGGGCGCGCAGCCGGCCGGTGAGCCGGCGGATCTCCGTGTCCCGGTCCATCGCCTCGCGGCCGGTGCCGCCCGGCGCCCTGCGCGTGGTGTCGAGGCGGTCGGACAGTTCGGCGATGGCCTGCTCAAGGCTCTCCGCGACGGCCGCGAAGTGCTGTTCGTCGCCGCCGGTCAGCGCCGGGTCGGCCTTGGCGGAGAGGTGGACGGGAAGGTCGAACGCGCTGGTGGCCAAGGGGTTCATGACATCACCGACAACAACACACGCACTTCGTGAATCTCTCATTTCCGCAGGTTCTGGCTTCGGCCCGCGAATTTTGCCCCAGGACGGGGGCCTTGCCGCAAGACCCCCCGTGCGCTATATGTTGAAAGTGGCAGGGAGTGGGTATGCCTCCTTGTTTCCCCCGGCCGTTTCCCCCGCCCGCACCGTCGGCCGGTCGGCCGGGAAGTCTCACGGCCCGCGCGATTCGCGGAAGACATGGCGAAGTCCCGCCAGGATCAGCAGACCTGACGGGACATCACTTTTCGCGAACGGGCCTAACGGATCTCGACCGGCCCGTTGTCGGCCGTGCGGGCCTCGCCCTCCTGGCCGTCGCGCTTCTCGAAGCTGCCGTCGGACGCGCCGATGTTGCGGCGGACCGAGTCCAGGATCGTCAGGCCCTGGCCGACCAGACCCGCCGCGATCTCGCCGAGGCCGTCCGCGCCGTTCAGGACGTTGACGTTGGCGCCGGAGAGTCCCGCCGACGCCTCCTTGACGATCTGCGGCAGCTGGTCGATCAGCATCCGGTCCAGCGCGACCCGGTCGTGCGAGGCGGCGGCCTCGGCCTGGATCTTCATCCGCTCGGCATCGGCCAGCGCCAGCAGCCGGATCCGCTCGGCCTCCGCCTCGGCCGGCTTGACGACCTCGGCCACCAGCTCCTGCTGGCGCAACAGGGCGGCCCGCTCGGCGAGTTCGGTCCTGGCGGCCAGCACCTCCTGCTGGGCGTGCGCCTGCGCCAGCGGCCCGGCCTGCGCCGCCTGGGCCTGCGCGCGGTCCACCTCGGCCGAGTACTGCGCCTGGACCACGGCCGTCTGCCGCGAGTATTCGGCCTGGTTCCGCGCGGCCTCCTGCTCGGCCTCGGCCGACGCCTGGGTGGCCTGCGCCTGCGCGATCTGCGCCTGCCGCTGGATCGCGGCCTTGTGCGGGGCCGACATCGCGTCGATGTAGCCGGTGTCGCCGTCGTCGATCGACTGGATCTGCAACGAGTCGACGATCAGGCCGATCTTCGCCATCTCCGTCTTCGACGTCTCCAGCACCTCGGTGGCGAGTTTCTGCCGCTCGGTGACGATCTCCTCGACGGTCATCGAGCCGATGATCGAACGCAGGTGACCTGCGAAGATCCGGCCGGTCAGGACCGACATCTGGTCCTGGTCGGAGAGGAACCGCTGACCTGCGTTGACGATGCTCTCGGTGTCGTTGCCGACCTTGAAGGCGATCACGGCGCGGACGGTCAGCGCGATGCCCTGCTTGGTCACACAGGTCTCCGCGACCTCGGACTCGCACATCGACAGCGTCAGGAAGCGGGTCTTGCGGAAGACCGGGAGCACGAACTTGCCGTGCCCGATCACCACGCGGAACGGCGCCTCCCCGTGCCCTCGCCGGCCGCCCGAGATCAGCATGGCCTCGTCAGGGGCCGGTACGCGGTAACCGAACATCTCTTGACTCCTCAACCGGCGCTGCCGGCCTCGCCGTTCAGCGCGTCCAACGGGTCGGTCCAGGCGATGACATCGACCTGGCGGGTGCCGCGGGAACCGATCACGAGCACGGGGGTGCCGGTTGCCAGCGGCTCGGCCGACCAGGCGAGGAACGCCTCCGTGCCGCCTCTGACGCGCACCTGGACCTCGCCGGGCCCGGCGGTGCCGCGGGTGCCGATGAGCAGCACACCGGTGCAGCCGATCACGGCCTCGTCCTGCGCCATCGACGGCTTCCCCCTCGCCCTGGTGGTCCTGCTGCCGACCTTAGCGCCTGTCGTTCGGATCGGGCCGGGCTCGCGGGTTCCCCATCTCGGCGCGTCCCACGGGCGGTTGCCCGTACCGGCCTGGACGCCGCGGGCGCGGAGACGGTTCCCCGGCCGCCGCGGTCGACAGCGCGCGGCCCCCGCCGTCCGACGGGGGCCGCGCGTCGTGTCAGGCCAGCACCTTCTCCAGCGAGGCCAGCGCCGATTCCAGTACCTCGCGGGTGATGGTCAGCGGCGGGGCGAGCCTGATCGTGGAGCCGTGGGTGTCCTTGACCAGGATTCCCTCGGCCATCAGGCGTTCGCTGATCTGGCGCCCGGTGCCCAGGGACGGGTCGATGTCGACACCGGCCCACAGGCCGCGGGCGCGGAAGCCGGTGACGCCCTTGCCGGTCAGCGTGGTCAGACCGGCCCGCAGGACCTCGCCGAGTTCGGCCGCCCTGCGCTGGTACTCGCCGGTGGCGAGCAGGTCGATGACGGCCGAACCCACCGCCGCGGCAAGCGGGTTGCCGCCGAAGGTGGAACCGTGCTCGCCGGGGTGCAGCACCTCCATGATCTCGCGGCGGGCGACGACGGCGGAGACCGGGACGATGCCGCCGCCGAGCGCCTTGCCCAGCAGCAGGACGTCGGGCAGGACCGACTCGTGGTCGACGGCGAGGGTGCGGCCGGTGCGGCCGAGCCCCGACTGGATCTCGTCGGCGATGAACAGGCAGCCGGTCCGCCGGGTCAGCTCGCGGACGCCGGTGAGGTAGCCGTCGTCCGGGATGATGACGCCTGCCTCGCCCTGGATGGGTTCGATGAGGACGGCGGCGGTCGTCTCGTCGATGGCCGCTTCGATGGCGGCGAGGTCGTTGAACGGGACGATGCGGAAGCCGGGGGTGAAGGGGCCGAAGCCGTTGCGGGCGGACTCGTCGGTGGAGAAGCTGACGATGGTGGTCGTCCGGCCGTGGAAGTTCTCCGCCGCCACGACGATGGTCGCCCGGTCGGCCGGGACGCCCTTGACGTCGTAGGCCCACTTGCGGGCCAGCTTGATGCCGCTCTCCACCGCCTCGGCGCCGGTGTTCATCGGCAGGACCATGTCCAGGCCGGTCAGTTCGGCCAGCGAGGCGGCGAAGGACGCGAGCTGGTCGTGGTGGAAGGCGCGGGAGGTGAGGGTGAGACGGTCGAGCTGGCGGTGCGCGGCCTCGGTCAGCGCGGGGTGGCGGTGGCCGAAGTTGAGCGCGGAGTAGCCGGCCAGCATGTCGAGGTAGCGGCGCCCCTCGACGTCCTCGACCCAGACGTCTTCGGCGCGGGCGACGACCACGGGCAGCGGGTGGTAGTTGTGTGCGACGACAGGTGTCTCGGCGCCGATCAGTCCGGCCGACGAGCGGGCCGCGCCGGCGGCTGCGGGACGGGCGTGCGTGGTCATGAGCGGACCTCCTGGGTGCAGCACTTGATGCCGCCGCCGGCCTTGTGGAACTCCGACAGGTCGACGGGGACGGGGACGTAACCCTCGTGGATCAGCTGATCGATGAGGTGGGTGGCCTGCGGGGCGATGAAGACGTGGCGGCCGTCGGAAACGGAGTTGAGGCCGAACGCCATCGCGTCGTCACGGGTGGCGAGCACCGCCCGCGGGAACAGCCGCTCCAGCACTTCGCGGCTGCCGGCCGAGAACGCGCCCGGGTAGTAGGCGATGGCGGCACCGGCCGCGCCGCCCGTGTCGTCGAGGGCGAACAGGGCGGTGTCCAGGTGGTAGAAGTACGGGTCCACCAGCTGGAGGCCGATCGTCGGGACGCCGAAGAACTCCTGCACCTCCGCGTGCGCGGCCCGGCTGGTGCGGAAGCCCGTGCCGGCCAGGATCAGGCCGCCGGCCGGCACCAGATCGCCCTCGCCCTCGCACAGCGACTCCGGGTGGTGGACGTCATGGCCGGCGGCCTTGAACCAGCTCTCGTACTCGGCGGATTCCGGGCGGCGCTCGGGTGCGTGGAAGGACGAGCCGAAGACCCGGCCGCCCAGGACCAGCGCCGCGTTCGCCGCGAACACCATGTCCGGCAGCCCCGCCACCGGTTTCACGGTCTCCACCGCATGGCCGTGCGCGCGGTACGCGTCGACCAGCGTCTGCCACTGGAGGCGGGCCCGCGCGGTGTCCACCGGCGCGCCTCGGCTCATCCACGGATTGATGGCGTACTGCACGTCGAAATATCTGGGCTCGCACATCAGATAGCGCCGGAGGCGGGAATCGGTCGGCACGGCAGGATCCCTCCGCTTCGTAGGGACGCGTCCGGCCCACCGCGGGGTGACCGCGGTGGTGACCGGGAACATCTCCCACGGTAAGGAGCGGTCACCGCGCGCAACAAG
Source organism: Streptomyces sp. NPDC050161 (assembly GCF_044460025.1). Classification (NCBI taxonomy): domain Bacteria; kingdom Bacillati; phylum Actinomycetota; class Actinomycetes; order Kitasatosporales; family Streptomycetaceae; genus Streptomyces; species Streptomyces sp. NPDC050161. Next base: position 35,612 of record NZ_JBITJM010000030.1, read on the forward strand.
AGAGAGTCGCTGCGCGCCGACGCAGGAACGCTGCGTCCGGTCGCCCGTTACGGAAGGATCGTTGCGTCCCTTCCGGTGTCGTCCGGGGCCGCTTGGCGCGCCCCCGCCTCCGGACTTTCCGGCAGCAGATGGGACAGCACGAGATAGCTGATCGTCTTCCGGATGAACGGCTCGTCGCGGATCCGTTCCAGCACCTCCTCGAAGTGCGCCACGTCGGTCGCCCGCACGTGCAGCAGCGCGTCGGCGGCGCCGGTCACGGTCATCGCCGCGGCGATCTCCGGGTGGTTGCGCACCACTTCGGTCAGCCGCCGCGGGGGCGCCGCGCTGTCGCAGTACACCTCGACGTACGCCTCGGTGCGCCAGCCCAGCGCGGCGGGCCGCACCGTCGCGGTGAACCCGGTGATCACCTCGGACTCCCGCAGCCGGTCGACCCGCCGCTTCACCGCCGTCGCCGAAAGACCGATGGCCGTGCCGATCTCCGCGAAACTCGTCCGGGCGTTCTCGATGAGCGCCGCGACGATCTTGCGGTCCAGCTCGTCGAAGGACGCGGCCTTGCCTGTGGTCCTGCCTGCGGCCTTACCGGTCACGGGGCCTCCCGATCCGTCGGATCGCTCCACGGTATCGACCCCGGGGCCGGTGCGGGACGGCCGGGACGCTCCTGATCGCCCCGGTCCGCGCTACCGGGGTTCGACGCGCCGGATACCGGCCCGGCGGACCACCCGATGACCCTCCTGCGCCGCCCGCTCCACCAGCGCCCGCCCGTCCCAGTCCGTCGGCCGGCCCTGCCACAGGCGCAGCCGCCCGCCGACCACCACCGCGGTGATCTGGTCGCGGCCCGCCAGCCTGACCAGCTCCCAGCGCAGGTCGTAGGAGGGTGTCAGCTCCGGCACCCGGAGGTCGACGACGAGGTAGTCGGCCGCCTTGCCGACGGCTATCGCGCCGGTCACCCGGCCCAGTCCGACCGCGTCGGCGCTCAGTCGCGTCGCGTGGTCGAGCCACAGCCGCCCGGCGCCGCACGACGAGTCGCCCGCGGCCAGACCGTACGTCAGCCGCTGCGCCGTCTCGGCGGCGTCGACCAGCCGGAACCCGTCGCCGCGCGTCCCGTCCGTACCGGTCCCGAACCGGACGCCGAGCGCGGCGAGTTGGGTGGCCTGCGCGACGGCGTTGCCCTTCCAGGCGCTGGCCACCGGGTTGTAGCTGATCGCCGCGCCGGAGTCGGCGAGCTGCTGCATCTCGGTGGGGGTGAGCAGGGTGGCGTGCGCGCCGAGCGTGTGCGGGCCGAGCGCGCCGATGTGGTGCAGATGCTCGACGGGGCGCCGCCCGACGCTCTTCAAGGAGCGTTCCACGGAGGCCAGATGCTCGTTGACGTGGACCTGGAAGACGGCGCCCGCTTCGGCGCAGAGGTCAGCGGTCCGCCGCAGCACCGTGTCCTTCGCGTCCTCGGGGACCGCGACGGCCAGCGAGGGGTGGACCAGCGGATGCCGGTCCCACCGGCCCAGATGCGCGGGCCCGCCCTTGCCGTCGGAGACGATCTTCGACAGTACGCACCGGATGCCGGCCTCTTCGGTGCCCTGCGCGATCACCTCGACGTCGACCGGCGCGCGGGTGCCGGCGTCCGCGACGGTGGTGAAGCCGCCGCGCAGCGCCTCCAGGGCGGCCAGTTTCGCCGAGAGGTACGCGCTCTCCTCGTCCAGCGCGCGCTCCAGCGGCTCCCAGACCGTCTTGAAGATCTCCGAAGGCTGCCCGAACGACTGGGCCTTGCCGAAGCTCTGGGTCAGGTGGTGGTGCGCGTCGACGAAGCCCGGCATCACCAAGTGCCCGTCCAGGTGCAGGGGGTGCAGGTCCTGGTGGCGGGTGATGAGCTGCTGCGCCGGCCCGATCTCGCGGAACGTCCCGCCCTCGACGAGCGCGGCCCTGTCCCGCACCGGCCCTTCGGGCAACAGCAGCACCTCGGGCACCAGCAGCTGCCGGTCGCCGCCGAACTCGCCCGGCCCGGTCGCCGCGTACGCGGCAGGGCCCCCGGCCGCGGCGGACAGCAGCCCGCCGGCCCCGGCGGCCCCCGCCCCGACGAGCAGCCGCCGCCGCCCGACACCGGTCCTTCCGTCCTCCGCCGCCCGCGCCGATTCCGTCTCCGCTTCGTACGTCACGCTCTCCGCCCGCCTCCCGCTCCGTGCGCCCGGCCCGGCGCCTTCGGTCCGTCAGGGCCCGTCGGCGAGGAACGGTCGCGCCGGGCGGCCCGACCTTAAAGCCAGGCCAGAAGCGGAACAAGGCTTCCGGAGTACGGGAATTGACGGTGCGGGAGAAGGGTGGCGGATCTTCCGGGATTACCGGAGAATGCCCAGCTCGGGAGCGTCCCGCAGGCGTCCCGGGTGGCGTAACTCCACGGAAATACCGGACCGGTGACGACGTCGGGACGCGTACCGTGAGGCCCTCCCGTCGCCGCCGCACGGCAGCGATGCCCACCGGCGGCTGACCGCCCGGGACATGGGATCCTGAAGGATCGGATCAATCAGGGGTCTGCCGGACCGACGGCCGGCGGACGTCCGCAATACGAGGTGCAACCGATGAGACTCTGCTTCCTTGTGGAGGAGCAGTACCGCCACGACGGCATGCCCTTGGACGTGGTGCGCCAACTCAGGGCGTGGGGGCACCGGGTGGACATCGTGCGCCCCGGAAGTTCGCTGATCCGGATCTCCGAGGAGATCCAGGCGGGCAGCCATGACGCCTGGGTGCTCAAGACCGTGTCCGGCGGCCCCGGGCTGACCCTTTTAGAGGCCGCCGCCTCGGTCGGTCTGACCACGGTCAATGACGCGCGGGCCATAAGGGGCGTCCGGGACAAGGCGCTGGCCGCGGTGATTGCGCGCAGCCACGGGCTGCCGGTGCCGGTCACCTACGCGGCGTCCCGCGCCGAGGAGTTCGCGCAGGTCCCCGAGGCGGAATACCCCCTCGTGGTCAAGCCGGCCGACGGCAGCTCGGGGCGCGCCGTCCGGCTCGTCGCCTCCCCTGACCGGCTGCGCGCGGCACGGGGAAACGAACCCGACGGCGACGGCCTGCTGATAGCCCAGCCGTACGTGCCCAACTCCGGTACCGACCTCAAGGTGTACTGCGTCGGCGGCGAACTGTTCGCCACCGAACGCTGCTCCCTGCTGCACCCGGGGCACACGGTCCGCGAGCGGCAGGTACCGCTCACCCCCGAAGTCGCCCGGATGGCCGCCGAGATCGGCACCGTCTTCGGACTCGACCTCTACGGCGCCGACATCCTGCTGGGCCCGGAAGGACCGGTGATCGTCGACGTCAACGACTTCCCCAGCTTCCGTCAGGTCCCGGACGCCGTCGCCCGGGTGGCGTCCGCCGTACTCGACCTGGCCCGCACCGGATCCGGACGGTACGGTACCGCCGCACCGACCACCGCACCCCGCGTCCCGGCACAGGCCGTGGCGCCCGTGGGGAGTACCCGTTGAGGATCTGCCTGCTCACCGCCGACCCCGGCCACCCGCTGCTGGCCGCCACCACGGAACTGCTGCGCGCGGGGCAGCACCGGGTGGAGCTGCTGGACCCCGACGCCGGCCCCGGCAGCGGCTCCGTGGTCCCCGCACCGCGCCGCCCGGACGAGCCGAGCGCGGCCGGCGCCTTCCTCCCCGGGCCGCTCGCCTCCGGCCCGCTGGCCGACGTCTACCTGCTCAAGAGCCACTCCCCGCGGGGCCTGGCGCTCGCCGCCTACCTGGAGGATCACGGGGCGCCGGTACTCAACTCGGCGTCCACCACCGGGCTTTGCCAGGACCGTACCGAGATGGCCGCGCTGGCGCTGGCCGCCGGGCTGCCGTTCGCCGCGACCAGAACCCTGCGCACGCTCGCGGAACTGGCCGACGAGGGAGAGCCGCAGGTCCCGCTGGTCGTCAAGAGCCGGCACAGCCGCAGGCACGATTTGGTCACCCGGGTCGACACCGCCGCCCGCCTCCACGAACTGGCCCGCGCCTGGCCGCACGAGCCCGTGGTCGTCCAGGAGTTCGCCGAGAACAGCGGCTGGGACCACAAGCTCTGGGCGGTCGACGGCCACCTCTTCGCCGCGACCCGCCGCTCCGAACTGTCCCCCGAGGGCCGGGGCGAGAACCGCCCCGCCGACGTCCGCGACCTCCCGGCGGGCTGGGCCGACCTGGCGCTCCGCGTCGGCGAGGTCTTCGGCCTCGACGTCTACGGCGTCGACCTCCTCGACGCGGGCAACGGCACCCCGCTCATCGTCGACATCAACGCCTTCCCCGGCATCCGCGGCCAGTCGGGCGCCCCGGAAGCCCTGGCGGCCCTGGCCCTGCGCACGGCACGGCGCGGGCACGCGGCGCGCGGGCTCGTGACCGGCGCCGCTACGCGCCCGTCTCCGCCCCCGTCCTCCCCGGTGCGCCCGCCGCGGCGCCGGGACCGGGATCCGGTGCCTGGCGTGGGGTCGCCGGGCGCAGGCGGCGCAGGGTGAGGGCGCTGAGGAGGGCCACGGCGACGAGGCAGGCGCAGTAGAGGGTGAGGCCGCCCCAGGCGTGGGCGGAATAGGCGACGCCGCCGACGGTGCCGCCGACGGCGCTGCCTATGTAATAGAAGAACAGGTAGACGGCGGCACCCTGGGCGCCCAGGGCGGTGGCGCGCCCGCCGACCCAGCCGCTGGCCACGGCGTGCGCGGCGAAGAAGCCCACCGTGAAGACCACCAGCCCCGGGATGACGGCACCGAGCTGCGGCACGAGCATCACGGCCAGGCCCGCGAGGGTGATCAGCAGCGCGGGAATCAGCACCCGGGGGCGGCCGAACCTGTCGACCAGACGGCCGGCCGCGGCGGACGAGAACGAACCGGCCGCGTAGGCGACGAAGAGCAGTCCCGCGGCGGTCTGGGACAGGTGGAACGGTGCCGCGATGAGGCGGAAGCCCAGGTAGTTGTAGACGGTGACGAAGGCCGCCATCGCGACGAAGCCGATGACGTAGAGCCGCAGCAGACCGCTGTCGGGCAGCGCCCGGCCGATGCCCGCCGCGAGGGCCCGGGGGCTCGGGTCGCGGGGCACGAAGCGGACGGACGCCGGGATCGTCAGCCGGAAGAGCACCGCGCACACCGCAGCCGCCACCCCCACCGCGCCGATCGCCCAGCGCCAGCTGCCGGTCAGGTCGAGGATGCCGTCGGCGACGAGGCGTCCTGCCATGCCGCCGATGCCGTTGCCCGCCACGTAGAGGCCCATGGCCTGGCCGAGCGACTCGCGGTGCACCTCTTCGGCGAGGTACGACATCGCCGTCGCCTGGAGTCCGGCCAGCGCGAGGCCCTGGAGGACGCGGATGACCAGCAGCGCGGCGAAGTTGGGCGCGAAGGCGGCGGCGACACCGAGCAGGGCGGCGGCGGACAGCGCCAGCGTCATCATGCCGGTCCTGCTCCACGCGTCCGACACGGCGGTCAGCGGCACGACGGCGATGGCCATCGCGGCGGTCGAGACCGAGATGGTCAGCGACGAGGTGGCGGGGGAGAGGTGCAGGTCGAAGGAGAGGGCCGGCAGCAGTGCCTGGACGCAGTACAGCGTCATGAAGGTGGTGAGCCCGGCGGCGAAGAGGGCTCCGGTGGCGCGGCGGAAGCCGGGCGTCCCGCGCGTGTGCGCGGCAGGCGTTATGGCCGATTCAGTCACCCGGCCGACGGTAGGCCGCCACAAATGATGCGTCCAATGCATGGATCGTCGCTATATATTCCGTATATGGAACACATGTGTGAGGAGTGGGGAGGGCGTGCGGGACGTGGGGGACACGAGAAGCTGCGGCTGCACGATGCGCAGGGTGTGACCGCGCTGCCCCTGGCGCCCCTGCTGGGCATGTGCCCCGACCTCGTACGGTTCGAGGCGGTCGCCAGGCTGCAACACCTCTCCGCGGCAGCCGCCGAGCTGGAGGCCCCGCAGTCGACGGTCAGCCGCAGCATCGCCCGCCTCGAAGAGGCCGTCGGCACACCCCTCTTCGACCGGGAGGGCAGGGGACTGCGGCTGACCCGGCACGGCCGTGCCTTCCTGGCCCGGGTACGGCGCGGCCTGGAGGAGATCGCCACCGGCTGCGAGGAGCTGCGGCAGGCCACCGGCATGCCGGGCACGGTCGCCATCGGCTTCCTGCCCGCACTCGGCACCGCCCCGGTGCCGCTGCTGGTCAGCTGGTTCCGGGCGCGGCACCCGCAGGCCCGCTTCCAACTGGTCCAGGACAACGCCGAAGGGCTGCTGGAGCGGCTGCGGGCCGGCGAGGTCGACCTCTGCCTGACCTCGCCGCTGCCCGACGAGCCTGGCATCACCACCGTGCCGGTCGCCCGCGAGCCGCTGCGGCTCGTCGTCCCCGCCGGTCACCCCCTGGCGGGCCGCAGCCGGATCCGGCTGACCGACGCGGCGCACGAGGACTTCGTGATGGCCACGTCCGGGTACGGGCTGCGTCGGCTCGTCAACGGCCTGTGCGCGGCGGCCGGTTTCACCCCGCGGGTGGCGTTCGAGGGCGCGGAGATCGCCACCATCCGCGGCTTCGTCGCGGCCGGGCTCGGCGTGGCGGTGCTGCCGCCGTCCCCCGTGGCCATGCCGGGACTCGTCGATCTGCCGCTGCACGACCCGGCCGCGTACCGCACGGTCGGCATGACCCGGGTCACCGCCCGCACCCCGACCCCGGTCGTACGGGACTTCATCCACCTGCTGAGAAGCCGCGCCCAGGAGTGCTTCGGCGCCCTGGCATCCGGCGGCCCCGAACTCCCCTGACCCGCACCGGACTTGCCCCTGAACCGAACCGGACGTGAGCCGTCCGCTCCCCGCTCCCCGCTCCCCGCTCACCCCGCCGGTTCGATGACCTGCTCGGTCCACACGGTCTTGCCCGAGGTTCCGTAGCGGCTGCCCCAGCGGGTGGTGAGCTGGGCGACGAGGAACAGGCCACGGCCGCCCTCGTCGGTGTCCCTGGCCTGGCGCAGCCTGGGCTGGCTGTTGCTGGAGTCGGTGACCTCGCAGACGAGCACCTGGTCACGGATCAGCCGCAGGCCGATCGGCCCGCGGGCGTAGCGGAGCGCGTTGGTGACGAGTTCGCTGACGACCAGCTCGGTGCTGAACGCGAGGTCGTCGAGCCCCCAGCGCACGAGCTGCTCGGTGACCAGCTCCCGCGCCCGCGCGACCGCGGTGGGACGGGGCGGGAACTGCCAGCCGGCGGTACAGGAGGCCGGGATCGCCCGGGTCCTGGCCAGGAGGAGGGTGATGTCGTCGGGCCGGTGCGGCGCGGACCGCAGCGGCTCGACCACGTCGTGCCCGATGTCGTCCAGCGGCCTGCCAGGCCCCGCCGAGCCGGAGAGCCGGGCGAGCACATCGGCCTCGGCGTCCCCGTACGTGCCGCCGTCCTCGCGGCGGGTGGCCTCGATGAGGCCGTTGCTGTAGAGCGCCAGGATGCTGCCGGGCGGCACCTCGACCTCCGTCACCTCGAACGGCATCCCGCCGACCCCCAGCGTCGGCCCCGGCACGATGTCGATGAAGCGGGCGGTCCCGTCGGGATGCACCACGGCCGGCATCGGGTGGCCGGCGCTGGCGACCCGGCAGCTCCGGTCGACCGGGTCGTAGATGACGTACAGGCACGACGCCCCCATGGTGTCGGGGTGTTCGGCCTCCTCGGCCATGCGGTGCACGAGGTCGTCGAGGCGGGTCAGCAGCTCGTCCGGGCCCAGGTCGAGGTCGGCCAGGGTCTGCACGGCGGTACGCAGCCTGGCCATGGTGGCGGTGGCGCCCAGACCGTGGCCGATCACGTCGCCCACGACCAGCGCGGTCCGCAGCGAGGACAGCGGCACCGCGTCGAACCAGTCGCCGCCGACGCCGGCCTCGCCCTCGGCCGACAGGTAGACACCCGCCGTCTCGGCCGCCGCCGTGCTGCGGGACACCGGCGGCAGCAGGCTGTTCTGCAGCATGACGGCCATCCGGTGCTCCCGGGTGTAGCGGCGGGCGTTGTCCATGCCGAGCGCGACGCGGGTGACGATCTCCTCCAGCAGCTTGGCGTCCTGCCCGTCGAACGCCAGCCGCCGCCGCGTCCGGTACACCTGCACATAGCCGAGCACCATGCCGCGGGCCACCAGCGCCGACCCGATGGCCGCGAACAGGCCGTCCGGCACCAGCCGCGCCGCCTCCGGGTCGTCGCCGAGGAAGGCGATGTAGTCGGCCGGATCGTTGACGACCAGCACCTGGCCGCGCTCCAGGTCACGGAAGCGCGGCTGGTCGTGGACGGACGGCAGCACCTCGCCTGCCTGGATCTGCCCGGCGGGCCAGGGGCCGTGCGCGTGCTTGACCGCCACCCGCCGGAAGTCGCCGTGCACACCCCGCACGCTGTGCGGCGGCTCACCGCCCCGCAGCGTCGCCTCCGCGATCTCCACGGTGGCCAGGTCGCCCATCGAAGGCACCAGGAGATCCACCAGATCCTGGGCGGTCCGCTCCACCTCCAGGCTGCCGCTGACGCTGCGCGACGCGCGGTAGACCATGTCGAGCCTGCGCACCGACCGGTACCGCTCGGTGACGTCGACGAGGGACGTCATGACGCCGTTGACCCGCCCCCGCAGATCGTGCACGGGGGCGGCGGTCATCGAATAGATGAGGTCACTCTTCCCCGGCTGCGGATCACGCAGCACACCGGAGGCGTCCACCACCGGCTCGTCGCTCTCCATGACCTGCCGCAGCAGATCAGCCCCCGTGCGGTCGCCGTCCATACCGGACATCGCCACGAGCGGGTCGAAGCCGTCGCCGCGCAGCCGCCCGGCCCGCGCCACGGCCGGACTGCTGTGCCGGATCCGCAGGTCAGGACCGTGCACAGCCAGCTGCCAGGCGTCCTGGGCAAGCAGCGTCCGCCCCAGCGCGCTCTCATCGCTCCACACCGACAAGGTCTCCACCGGCAGCCCGACCGCCACCACACCCGACACCCCGGCCGGCTCCAGCAGCCGCACCCACACATCCACGAGCCGCCCGCTCCGATGCCGCAACGCCAGCACCCGCCCCCCAGGGGCACCCCCGTACGGCTCCTCCGAACGGGTGTACCGCCGCACCCCCAGCAACCCCCGCGCAGCCACCCCCACCACCTCGTCCGCCGCATACCCCAGCAGCTCAGCCGCCCCCCGCGTCCAGTGGCTGATCAGCCCCCGCCCGTCGATCACCACCACGACGACGCCGTTCAGCGGTACCGGCGGAACCGCTCGGGGCACAGCCATGTGATCACTCCGGACGTCGGACGGGCCGATCACTTCAGTGTCCCTCCCCACAACGGATCGAACTAGCGGTGACGGCTGGTCGGGGGCGGGGAGGGCGTCCCGGTGCGCACTCGGTGGGCCTGCCTGCAACTGAGACGGCAGGAGACGGCGTAGGAGAAGAGAAACGTCGAAGAGCCCGGTGAGGCACTGCCGGAGGATACGAGATTCGAACTCGTGAGGGGTTGCCCCAACATGCTTTCCAAATGTTCGTGTGGCCGTTCGGCGGGGTTCGTCGGCATCCTGACCTGCGGCTGAGCGTGCCCAGCAGGGGCCGCTGAACGTGCCTGAATGCAACCCAAACTGCAACCCTCGTCGAGGTCTGTCAGGAACCCAGACTCTTACGGCGCACACGCATATAGGTCTCTGATCCGGTACTTCTACCCCACCCACCACTCGTGGCGCGATATCCCATCCCTGTCTGGGCACGTATCTGCTTGGCAAACGCGTCAAGGTCATTGATGACGCACTCGCAGTCCAGATGGACACGGGCAGTGAGGTTTTTCAGCGCTGCCGCTCCAGGGTGAGGACGGCAGCCGAGATTGACGACAGGCGGTTCGGGCTGCAGCGGCCCTGCGGAAGATCCGCCGGGACTTCAGCCTCGCGACACTCCGTTCGACTGGTGCTCGGGCTGCTGACAGCGCCCGGTTGACCGTTCGCTGGGTAGGGGCGAGTTCCCCGTGGGGCGGGCGTTTGACCGGGTTGGTCACCCAGGTGCCAGCTCTGATGTAGCCACAGTCGGCGAGCCTGGCGTTCGCAGATCCGGATGATCCGGTGGGTGCGGACCGCGGTGAGATCGTGGGTGCTGCCGGGTAGCGCGGGCGAGATCCACAGCAGCCTGCTCACGAGATCGGCCACGACCTGTACGTTGAAGCCGTGGCGACGGTGCTTGTGGGAGAAGTCGGCCCGGCTGTCGCCGACCCGGTCGCACTCCGCGAGCGTGCCGTCGAGCAGGACGTGATCGGGATCGGTCCCCGCAGGACCCGCAGGAGTCCGGGCGCCCGCTGGGCGAGATGGTCGATGACGGCGGTGGCGTAGCGTGGGCGGTGCCCACGGAGATCCTCAAACCGGCCGAGAGCTGCGCGAGGGTGTCGTGCCGGCGGAGGTAGGTTAGCCCGATGAGAGCCCGCTGGTGCGGGGGCAGTTTGCAGTGGCGGTCACCCTCGCGGGTGACGATGAGCATGGTGACCCACTCGACGAGTGCGTGGGGTAGGTCGAGTACAGCAGGATAGGGAACCAACGCGGCTCCTGTGCTGATGAGTTGAGGCGTCGAACACCTCTCTCAACAGCGCGGGGGCCGCGTGCGTTGCGGGAGCCCGCCTCGTCACCCGTCCGGTGGCCACTCTGAAAGGGCTCAGTGATTTAGCTGCCCATTGGTCTCTTCTCACCCGGGTCCAGCATCCAGCGCACCGTTGGTCCTCCCAGTCATGCGAGACCGGTGCCGCGACTGACCTCTGCAATCACCACGCCCGGTCGGATCACCCAACCACACCGCAACTCCTCGCAGAAAACCGCAGTTCGGCAACCCTCCGCCCTGAGCACATCAACCACTCCCGTGACACCGCACAGGACATCAACCGCCAGTCCCCACACACAACACCAACAGTTCAACCTCGGCAATTAATCATGATTATCACTTTAAATGCCGAGAGTATGACTCTTTGCGAGGTGGCGAGACGCTAATGCGTCGTGCTTAAATACCGCGCGGAACGGCGTTGTGGAGATTCCTATGACCACAGCAATTGTAACGGCCTGTGCCAGCTTCCTGATTGCCATCACAGCTTACTGGTTGAACCATCAAGGAGAGAATCGTAGGTCTATCAGGGAAGCGCGATTCGACTGGGTGAGCAGCCAATTGAAAGACCTCTATGGCCCACTTCTCGTTCTCGCGGAAACAAACGAGAAGGCATGGAACGAGTACTGCAGACACTTCATTCCGCCCAGCGTTACGGGCTCGGCCGGCATTCCGCTGTCGGAACTGGAAGAGGCGCGGTGGCGCAGGTGGGTACAAGAGGTGTTTGCTCCGACAGCCCAGAAGATGCGGGAGATCATCACCGCCCGGGGCGACCTGATCATCGGAGGAGAAATGCCTCCCGTAGTCCTAGAGTTTTGCGCGCACGCAGTGGCTTATAACGTCCTTCTGTCGGACTGGGGCGGAGCTGGCCCAACCAAATCTACCCTGATCGGCCATCCGGGAATCAGGTTCCTGTCCTACGTTCGAGAGTCGTACGGATCACTCAAAGCGGAACAGGCAATCCTGCTGAAGGCTGCTCATGACGCTGGCCGATCCGGATTCGATCTTTCAGCACGCTGACAAAAATGGAAGGAGAGCGCTATCAAGGTATTCTTGAGCTGGTCCGGAGATCGCTCCAAGAAGACTGCTGAAGCCCTGTGGTCCTGGTTGCCGGACGTCCTTCAGTACATCAACCCCTGGCTCTCCAGTCTGGATATTTCCGCAGGAAGGAGAGGGGTTCGAGAGATCACCGATGAGCTTTCTGAAACAAACTTTGGAATAATCTGTACAACTCCAGAGAATCAATCTTCCACTTGGATCAACTTTGAGGCCGGCTCCCTCGCCAAGCAGGTTAATGACGGCTATGTCGTGCCGTTCTTGATCGGCATGAAAGCTAAGGATCTCATCAGTCCTATCAGTCAATTTCAGGCTGTTGCCGGGGATAATAAAGGCGACGTGCAAAAGCTGCTCTTCGACATTAATGACGCGTCGGGAAGTCTGGCGATCCCACGCGAAAGACTGGAGCGTGCCTTCCAGAAGAGCTGGCCGGAATTCGAGCAAAACATGAGGAACATTACTGCAATCTCATCGGGGGGTGATATCTCGAACGCGGTTCAGCGATCCGAAGCCGACATGACGGAGGAGATCCTCCTCATTGCTCGACAGCTCGATCACCGCATGGCGGAGATCGAGGGATATACGCTGAGGGCAGATGGAATATCGAGGCGGCCACCTCGGGAAATTCGCCGGATCAGTGAAGAGAAATTCATCGCGTCGTCATTCGCAAAGATCGGTTGGGGGGCCGTACGCTCTTCTTGGGAGGGTGAGCGGGTGGTCATCGTAACGCAGATTTCAGACGGATCCCCGCGGTCGATTTCACGTAATTTCGTCGAGCGGCTTGCGAAATCCCTAGGGCGAGAGGTAGTCGTGCAGGGAGAGGGTGGAAAGTTAATTGTTCGCAGCAATATTTCCTGAGTCCCTAATGCTTTCTTAGGGTCTGTCTCGCCGATTTTGCCGGGATCGCGTCGCGCAGCACGACGCCTCGCAGAATTGGCGAAGCGCCCTCATGGAACCATTAGGGGGGCACTCTGATGCCTTGCTAGCCGTCGTTATAGACGCCGCTCCCTGATCCGGTACCGGTAAGGGCCACGAGACGCACCCTAGCCTCGATCGTTCATGAAAGGTCCGTCAGCTTGCTGGCGGACTCTTTGTGGTGGGGGTTTCGGCGTCTGGGCAGGCTGACGGCCCGGTTGTCGCGTCGGGTGTGCGCCGGGTTCCACGGCTCCGGTCGGAGTGGTGCTGCTCGCAGGGACGGGAACGTGCCGGTCAGCCGGGGTTCGGGAGGACGCGGAGCCGGTCCAGGGCATCGCTGATCACGTCGGCCCAGGGCCAGTGTCTGGCCAGGCGGAGGTAGCGGCGGCGGCCGGTGGTGATGAGCTGCGCGGCGGCGGAGAACAGCCGAAGGCGGCGGGGCTCCCACAGACGAGCCTTGCCGGTGAGAGCGAGCCGGGGCATCCAGGCCAGCAAGTCCAGGGCGATCTGGATGATCTCCAGCCAGATCTGGTTCTGTGCGGCGCCGTGGAGGGGAAGGTTGCGCAGTCCGGTGGCGCGGGCGGCGCGGATGCGATCCTCAGCACGGGCACGCTGGCGGTGGCGCAGTTCAAGGGCGGCGATCGCCTCGCCCGCTGTGTTGGTGGCAAAGCAGGTCAACCGCATGCCGTCGGCGTCGGTAAAGCGCAACTGGGCACCGGGGTGCGGCCGTTCCTTCCGCACGATCAGCCGCAGCCCGTTGGGCCAGCCGGTCAGGCAGTCGCCGCCGAGTTCGGCAACCCAGGCGCCGTCGCGGATGTCGTCGTCGGGTTTGACGGCCGCCGTCCAGGCCGCGGCAGGGACCTTCAGGACGGCCTGGTGGATGGCGTCGGTGATGGTCATGCCGACCGAGTACAACACCACCGGCCGCGCTGGGCGAGCCAGGCGACGAACTCGTGGGTGCCGCCTGCGGAGTCGGTACGGATCAGCGTCTGCCGGCCACGCCGGAACCGTTTCGGCAGCTGGGCCAGGGCCAGTCTGGTGGCCTCGATGTGGTCGGCTGCGGTGTTGGAGCCCGCGTTGCCGGGCCGCAGCAGGCCCACGACCGGCTCGCCGGACCCGCTGCGGCCGTGGTCGACGAATCCCATCAGCGGGTGGTGGCCGAACGTCTTCTTCCAAGTCGCGGCTGCGTCCTGCTTCTCGGAGTGGGACAGGACGAGGACGCCGTCGATGTCCACGATCACCTGCCCGCCCGCGTCCGGCGCTGCTTCACCGGCCAACCGCCATACGTGTTCGCGCACTTCAGCACGGGCGGTGCGCAGTGCTGCCAGGACCCGCTGTCCGCCCGACGCCAGCGTGTTGATCAGCCGGGAGACCGTGGGGTCGGAGGCTACCGGCCCGAACACGGCCGGCTCAGCCCGCAGCAAGCCCACGTCGGCCAGGCAATCCCCGCCGAGTGCCACCGCGAGCGCGACATCCAGCAGGATCTTGCCCGGATCGTGCACCGCCCGGGCCTTCCGCCATGGCTCAAGCGCGGCCGATATCGCCATGTCGAGACCGGACTCGCGGATCATCTCGACCAGCAGCACGGCCCCAGCCTGCGAGACGACCCCACGACCGCCGCCCTCGACGAGGACATGCGGGTAGGACCCGATACGCTTCTTCACCTGGAAAGTGCCTCCGGCGGTGGCGGGAACAAGGACCTCAGCAATCCTCATTCTCGCTGGTCAGAGGCGCTTTCTGCTTTCTTGATCACCAGTCGGACAGCCCGCCTCGTGAAAGCGCGAGGCTAGCGCTTGAATCTCACCTCCACCGGCATCGGCATCTTCTCCCGCTTCTTCAAACGCTGAAGGCGCAATTCTCCGGCTTGATCCGGTTGAACCCAGGCGTTCCACGCCTTGATATAGATCGCCACCTGGTCCCGTAAGCCCATCCTGCGCTTGGAACCCCGCTTCTGTGTACCCCTCGGCACCTCTCGCAGAGCGAGCCTCGCATCGCCAGGGTCTAGATTCGCACCCGACTTGAGACCCGAGGTCCAGTCCTCAATTTCTGCGGGATGTGCCCCAGGTGCAGCCTCTGTGGTCAAGAAAAAGCCCACCGCCGCCGCCGTCTGACTAGCAAATAGGTACTTGGAAAGCTCACGGCCGATGGCCACCGCCTCCCCGTACCTGTCCTTGTCACCGTAATATGCTGCGAGGATCCGGTCATTCGACACGTAAGCCTGGGCACCGTTCCATGATCCATTCGGCATGGTCTTGAAGAGGATTACGTGGCGAATGGTGGAGGAAAGTAGAGGCAAGTACTTCTCGCCTGTCGACAACAGTGTATCCGCTGCACTCCGTCGCTTTCCGGTGTCGAGAACAGGGAAGACGTCTTCTGACAGTCCATCGAAAACGAACATCGTTACGGGAGTATTGGCCTCGATAATCGCATGGAGGCGATGCTGGCCATCGAGAAGTACACCGGCTTCGTCGAAGGCGATTCCCTGATGAGTCAACTTCCATTCGCCACGCAGAATGCTCTCCGTTAGGGATCTCACCCGCCCCATGTCCAGGCGTCTATTGACCGAGGCTCGGGACAGAAAAGTTTCGGCGATCTCAGGGGTTACGTTGACGAGTCGCGAGGCGGGGTTTCCTCTCGGCTCTCCTGGCTTCTCAGGATCCGCAAGAGCAATATTCATTTTTTTATCCTAAGGCTGCCGACGACTGAGTACTCACTCTCAATCGAAAATGATCAATTTTGATCCACCTGTGCGCCATCCGAAGACCGCAGATGTCTTATTAAGATTGAACTGTTGGTGTTGCGGGGTTGGCAGTGGGTGTCCTGTGCGTTGTCATGGGAGTTGCGGTGTGCTCGGGGCGGCGGGTTGACTGCTGAAAGGCGCTTGGGCGGCGCTGCCGCACTTGAGTGATTCGCAGTTCGCACGGCAGAGCCGGAGAGTGAGTTGGCGAGGGCCGGACTCGCCCAGCTGGGAGGACCAGCGATGGACTCCAGCCGCTTCAAGCCCGTCATCGACAGACGCTTTCACTCGGCCACACCTCCAGGGCGTACACGAACTCCTGGCGACGCGCGGCCCGCAGACCAGCCGCACGGCGCTGCGATCAGGAACGTCGCCGGAGCAGGCGGGCGGGCTACGCGAAGGCCACCGCCTGGAAGGTGTAGTTGTGCACGGCGGTCAGTGCTTCGCGCTTGCGGCTGTAGTAGAGCTTGTTGGTCAGGAGCCCCGCTCAGTGGTCCGGCGGCGGGGTCCACATCGCGGTCTCGGTGAAGATGTAGTGCACCCAGACGTCGTCCGCGCGTCCGCAGGGTGGGTGCCGGGGGCGGGGTGCCGGAAGAGGCCGTGGAGCGGGGTGAGGCCGACGGCCTGCCACGCGGAACGACTGCTTGCCCCAGTCGGCGCCGAACCCGGGGGCCAGGACTTAGCGGAGGAAGGCCGGCGATTCCGCACGCGCTGTCGGGCAGGCGCTTCCGGTCCGCGACGGGGCCGCGAGACAGAGCACTGCCGCTCGCGAGCGAATCCGCCCGCGGCCGTGGGCTCTCCTGGGGCCGGGCGTGATTGCTGTCCGGTCTTTCCGCCGCTTGGCCGGGCGGTCTCGAGGCCGTATCCAGTTCGACATGACCAGGCACTGGCCCCAGCGGGCCATCCGTCAGGGATCTTCACTCAGGCAGGAGGGCGTCGGCCGGCCGTTGGCATAGCAGGGCCGTCCCAGCGACGTTGAAGGGCCCCACCGCAAGCGATGGGGCCCTTCAACGTTAGTGCCCGGTGAGGCACTGGCGGAGGATACGAGATTCGAACTCGTGAGGGGTTGCCCCCAACACGCTTTCCAAGCGTGCGCCCTAGGCCACTAGGCGAATCCTCCGCCGCAAACAATACAAGACGTTGGAGGGTGCTCGCGAACATGATCCGGAGGCGGGGGTCCGGGAGGGAGTGAGGGTGGGAGGTGGGTCGTATCCGGGGTGGGGGATCCGCTACTGTGGTGCGCAGCCCCTCACGTGGCGCTATCTGACTGAACTCCCCCAGGGCCGGAAGGCAGCAAGGGTAGGTCGGCTCTGGCGGGTGCGTGGGGGGCGCTTGCGTTTGCGATGGAGGCCGCCCGCCCCTGCCCGAGCGGAGCCGGGAACTCGATGGTGGCCGGCCGCCCGTGCCCGAGCGAAGTCGAGAGCTTGGTTGGGGCCGCCCCTGCTTAGGCGGAGCCGGGAGCTTGGTTGGGGTCTCCCCTGCTCGAGCGGAGCCGAGAGCTTGGGGACGGGTCGATTGTCGGTGGGGGCCGATATCGTCGTATGCGTGTCGTCCCTCGCGCTGTACCGCCGCTACCGACCCGAGACCTTCGCCGAGGTCATCGGGCAAGAGCACGTGACCGATCCGCTGCAGCAGGCATTGCGGAACAACCGCGTCAACCACGCGTATCTGTTCAGCGGGCCGCGCGGCTGTGGCAAGACGACGAGCGCGCGGATCCTGGCGCGGTGCTTGAACTGTGAGGAAGGTCCCACTCCCACGCCCTGCGGGACGTGCCAGTCGTGTGTGGACCTGGCCAGGAACGGTCGGGGATCGATCGATGTGATCGAGATCGACGCCGCGTCGCACGGTGGCGTGGACGACGCCCGTGAGCTGCGTGAGAAGGCGTTCTTCGGGCCGGCGAGCAGCCGCTACAAGATCTACATCATCGACGAGGCGCACATGGTCACCTCGGCGGGCTTCAACGCCCTGCTGAAGGTGGTCGAGGAGCCGCCGGAGCATCTGAAGTTCATCTTCGCGACGACGGAGCCCGAGAAGGTCATCGGGACGATCCGGTCGCGTACGCACCACTATCCGTTCCGTCTGGTGCCGCCGGGGACGCTGCGCACGTACCTGGCGGACGTGTGCGGGCGGGAGTCCGCCCCGGTGGAGGACGGGGTGCTTCCCCTGGTCGTCCGGGCCGGAGCCGGTTCGGTGCGTGACTCGATGTCCGTGATGGACCAGCTGCTCGCCGGAGCCGGTGACGACGGTGTGACGTATGCCATGGCGACGGCGCTGCTCGGGTACACGGACGGGTCGCTGCTGGATTCGATCGTCGAGGCGTTCGCGGCAGGGGACGGCGGCGCGGCCTTCGAGGTCGTCGACCGGGTCATCGAGGGCGGGAACGACCCGCGGCGGTTCGTCGCCGACCTGTTGGAGCGGCTGCGTGACCTGGTGATCCTGGCGGCCGTGCCGGACGCGGGGGAGAAGGGGCTGATCGACGCCCCCGCGGACGTCGTGGAGCGGATGACGGCGCAGGCGTCCGTCTTCGGGGCCGCCGAGCTGAGCCGGGCCGCCGATCTGGTCAACACCGGCCTCACGGAGATGCGCGGAGCGACGTCGCCGCGGCTGCAACTGGAGCTGATCTGCGCGCGGGTGCTGCTGCCCGCGGCCTACGACGACGAGCGGTCGGTGCAGGCGCGGCTCGACAGGCTGGAGCGCGGGGCCGGTGCGGCGGCGCTCGGCGGAGGCGGAGGCGGAGGCGGCGGCCCGGTGGGTCCTGGCGCCTTCCCGGGCGGGGCCGGTGGTCCTGTGGTCTCTTCCGGTGGTGGACCCGCGGCTGGGTACGTGCCGGGTCCGGAGGCCCATCCGGTGGGTCCGCCCGCAGGTCCTGCGGGTCCGGCCGCGGCGCGTGCGGCGGTGCGCGGAGCGACGGGTGGGACCGGAGGGGCCACTGCCGCCGGGCCGGAGCAGGGGGCTCCGTTGTCCGGGGCCGGTGCTGCGGCGGACGGTGCCGGTGTTCCTGTGGGCGGGGTGGCCGGTGGCGAGGCGCCGGCTGCGGCGCCCGCGGCCCAGGGTGGTTCGCACGCGGCGGAGCGGGCCGAGCCCGCGGCGCGGCCGGGTGCCTGGCCGGGCGGCACCGGCGGCGGCGGGGCTGCCGCGGCAGGTGGCCAGGGTGCGGGTACGTCCGCTGCCGGGGGCGATGCGCAGGCCGCTTCCGGGGCGGCTGCGGAGAGTGCGCCCGCCCGGCCCGGTGCGTGGCCGGGGAGCGCGGGCGGCGGCAGCGCCGCCGGAGGAGGACGGCAGCCCGGCGGCTGGCCGTCGGCCACGGCGCCCGGCCAGGGCGCCCGGCAGGCGCCCACCGCGCCCACCGCGCCACCCGCGGCTCCCGCGGCCCCCGCACCGGAGAGGCCCGCCCCCGCGCAGCCGCAGGCGGGCGGGGCACCGGGGGCGCCGGGTGCACCAGGGGCACCGGGAGCGGCACAGGTACGGCAGATGTGGCCGGACATTCTGGACGCGGTCAAGGGCCGCCGCCGATTCACGTGGATCCTGCTGAGCCAGAACGCCCAGGTGTCCGGCTTCGACGGCACGACGCTCCAGATCGGCTTCCCGAACGCCGGTGCGCGCGACAGCTTCGCCAACGGCGGCAGCGAGGACGTGCTGAAGGACGTGCTCGCCGAGAAGTTCCGGGTCCAGTGGCGGGTGGAGGCGATCGTCGATCCGTCGGGCGGCGCCAATCCGCCGGCCGGCGGGGCCCGTGGTGGCAGCGGGGGCGGTGGCCAGGGCGGTGGTTACGGCGGCGGTGGGCCGGCCGGTGGCTATGGAGCGGCACAGAGCCCCGCGCAGCAGCCTGCGCCGCAGGCGGCCCCGCCGCAGCCGAGCGGCCCGTCGGGCGGGTCCGGGTCCGGTCAGGGCGGCGGCCAGGGGGCCCGGATGGCGCGGGAGGCCGTGGCGCCTCCGGCATCGGGCGGTGGCCAGGGCGGACGGCCTCCGGAGCCCGAGTACACCGCTCCCGAGCCGCCTCCGATGGCGATCGAGTACGACATGCCGGCCGAGGACGACCCGGACCTGGTGGACTCCGCGCTGAGCGGCCACGACCTGATCGTGCGGGAACTGGGCGCGACGGTGGTCGAGGAGTTCAACAACGAGTGAGTGTGGAGTTCAACAACGAGTGAGAGAACGAGTGAGAGAACGAGTGAGAGTGAGTGAGGACGGGGAGGGGCGTGGGGAGCAGGGCGTTGAGCCCGCGCTCACCGGCCCTGCCCTCGCCCCAGCCACACCCTTCACCTCGCCGATCACCCGGATTGGGTACCGGGCGGCCAGGTAGGCGGCGGGCGGAACAGGCCGGATACCGGGAGGAAACCGGCCGGATCGACGGCGCGGCGGGGGCGGAATCGCGGGTGGACGGGGTCGGGCACGGGCTGCCCGGGTGTGCGTCCGGTGGGTGTCCGGTGGGTGTCCGTGCGCGCCCGGCCGTACATGCATGCTCCTCCGTCCGGCGTAGGGCGCCGGGCCCGTGGAGCACGTAGGCTCGGGCTACCGCACCAATCGTTGTCGTATGGCAGGAGTCACGTCGTGATCCCCGGTGGTCAGCCCAATATGCAGCAGCTGCTTCAGCAGGCCCAGAAGATGCAGCAGGACCTTGCGGCGGCTCAGCAGGAGCTGGCCGAGACGCCCGTCGAGGGTTCTGCGGGCGGCGGACTCGTCAAGGCGACGGTGACCGGCTCCGGTGAGCTCCAGAGTCTGGTCATCGACCCGAAGGCGGTCGACGCCGAATCCGCGGAGGAGACGGCCGAGACGATCGCCGATCTCGTGCTCGCCGCCGTGCGGGACGCGAACGCCAGCGCCCAGCAGTTGCAGCAGCAGAAGCTCGGCCCGCTGGCGCAGGGCCTCGGCGGCGGTGGAATTCCCGGTCTCCCCTTCTGAGGAGTAGCCAACTAGCGTACTGAGTACGGCAGAAGAGAAAGAAGACGTTCCGTGTACGAAGGCGTGGTCCAGGATCTGATCGACGAGTTGGGCAGGCTGCCCGGCGTCGGTCCCAAGAGCGCGCAGCGGATCGCCTTCCACATTCTTCAGGCCGAGCCGACCGATGTCCGCCGGCTCGCGAACGCGCTGATGGAGGTCAAGGCCAAGGTCCGGTTCTGCAGCGTGTGCGGCAATGTCGCGCAGGAGGAGCAGTGCCGGGTCTGTCTCGACCCGCGGCGTGATCCGGCGGTCATCTGCGTCGTGGAGGAGCCCAAGGACGTCGTGGCGATCGAGCGGACGCGGGAATTCCGCGGTCGCTACCACGTGCTCGGCGGGGCGATCAGCCCGATCGAGGGTGTCGGCCCCGACGACCTGCGGATAAGGGAACTGCTTGCCAGGCTCGCCGACGGCACCGTCACCGAGCTGATTCTGGCCACCGACCCGAATCTGGAGGGCGAGGCCACGGCCACGTATCTGGCCCGGATGACCAAGCATCTGGGGCTGAAGGTGACGCGACTGGCCAGTGGACTGCCGGTCGGGGGCGATCTGGAGTATGCCGACGAGGTCACGCTCGGGCGGGCCTTCGAAGGGAGGAGACTTCTCGATGTCTGATGCCACGCTGCACAACGCGACACAGAATCCCGACGACTTCGCCGTATCGATCTCCGACTCGATCGAGAGCTTCATCGTCGCGGTGACCGCGGTCGCCAAGGGCGACGAGCCGGACAGCGCCGTGCCGTTCCTGCTGCTGGAGATCTCCCAGCTGCTGCTCACCGGCGGCCGTCTCGGCGCCCACGAGGACATCGTCCCGGACGAGCGCTACGAACCGGACAGCGGTCCCGAGCCGGACGTGGACGAGCTGCGGGAGCGGTTCGCCGTGCTGCTCGACCCGGTCGACGTGTACTCCGAGGTCTTCGACCCGTACGTGGTGCGCAGCGAGCCGGTCGCCTGCCGGATCTCGGACGACCTCGCCGACATCGTCACGGATCTGCGGCACGGCCTGGCGCACTACCGGGCGGGCCGGGTCAGCGAAGCGCTGTGGTGGTGGCAGTTCTCCTACCTCACGAACTGGGGCCCGACCGCGTCGGCCGCCCTGCGCGCGCTCCAGTCGCTGGTCGCGCACGTACGCCTCGACCAGCCGCTGGACGCGCTGGACGGGCTGGACACCGACAGCGACGCGGACCACGACGAGGAGCGGCTCGCCGAGGAGGCCGGCAAGGTCATGGCGGCCGAGATCGCCGGGCCGCTGGGGCTGCGGCGGGTGTAGACGCCGGGGGCCGCGGGGGTGGCGGAAACCGTGTGCGGCGCGTCCGGGGGGCCGTGTGACCTGGCTTACGTTCCCGTGTGCACCGTGGCGGAGCGGGCATGTGCTGGCCGAGCGGGCGCGACGGTGCGCCGCGCGGATCCGCCGTGGGACACGGTGACCGGATCGGTGATCGAGGATGACCGATGAGTGAGCTTTGTGTCTCAGGATGCGGTATCAGCGAGGCGGATTCCGCCTGCTCGCTAAACTGAGTCGACCGCAGTACCCCCATTTCCGGGGGTCCGGGAGGAAACTCCCGAAGAGACAGTTGCGAGGAGCGCACGTGGGCCTTGTCGTGCAGAAGTACGGCGGCTCATCCGTTGCGGATGCCGAGGGCATCAAGCGCGTTGCCAAGCGAGTCGTCGAAGCCAAGAAGAACGGCAACCAGGTTGTCGTGGTGGTTTCGGCGATGGGCGACACGACGGACGAGCTGATCGATCTCGCTCAGGAAGTGTCCCCGATTCCATCGGGGCGCGAGTTCGACATGCTGCTGACCGCCGGAGAGCGGATCTCCATGGCCCTGCTGGCGATGGCGATCAAAAACCTCGGCCATGAGGCGCAGTCCTTCACCGGCAGCCAGGCTGGTGTCATCACCGACTCCGTGCACAACAAGGCACGGATCATCGATGTCACGCCCGGCCGTATCAAGACGTCGGTCGACGAGGGCAACATCGCCATCGTCGCCGGTTTCCAGGGTGTGTCCCAGGACAAGAAGGACATCACCACGCTGGGCCGCGGCGGCTCGGACACCACCGCCGTCGCGCTGGCGGCTGCGCTGGACGCCGATGTCTGTGAGATCTACACCGACGTCGACGGTGTCTTCACCGCCGACCCCCGGGTCGTGAAGAAGGCCCGGAAGATCGACTGGATCTCCTTCGAGGACATGCTGGAGCTGGCCAGTTCCGGCTCCAAGGTGCTGCTGCACCGCTGTGTCGAATACGCACGTCGTTACAACATCCCGATCCACGTCCGCTCCTCCTTCTCGGGGCTGAAGGGCACGTGGGTCAGCAACGAACCACAAGGGGACCTTCCGATGGAGCAGGCGATCATCTCGGGCGTCGCACATGACACCTCCGAGGCGAAGGTCACGGTCGTCGGGGTTCCGGACAAGCCGGGCGAGGCCGCGCGCATCTTCCGTGCGATCGCGGACTCCGAGGTCAACATCGACATGGTCGTCCAGAACGTGTCGGCGGCCTCGACGGGGCTGACGGACATCTCCTTCACCCTGCCGAAGGCCGAGGGCCGCAAGGCCGTCGCCGCCCTGGAGAAGACCCGTGCGG
This sequence comes from Streptomyces sp. NPDC050161, assembly GCF_044460025.1. NCBI lineage: Bacteria > Bacillati > Actinomycetota > Actinomycetes > Kitasatosporales > Streptomycetaceae > Streptomyces > Streptomyces sp. NPDC050161. The sequence continues at coordinate 58,373 of NZ_JBITJM010000030.1, forward strand.
CCGTCGGCTTCGACTCGCTGCGCTACGACGACCAGATCGCCAAGATCTCGCTGGTCGGCGCGGGGATGAAGACCAACCCCGGCGTCACCGCGACGTTCTTCGAGGCGCTGTCGAACGCGGGGGTGAACATCGAGCTGATCTCGACCTCCGAGATCCGCATCTCGGTCGTCACCCGCGCCGACGACGTCAACGAGGCCGTGCGCGCCGTGCACACCGCCTTCGGCCTCGACACGGACAGCGACGAGGCCGTGGTCTATGGCGGCACCGGTCGATGATTCCGGCCGAGGCGGGCCGTCCGTCCTCCGCGCACGCCGCGGGGGCGGACGCCCGTACGGCACGTAAGCCGCATCTCGCCGTGGTCGGCGCCACCGGCGCCGTCGGCTCGGTCCTGCTCGGGATCCTCTCCGAGCGGGCCGACGCCTGGGGCGAGATCCGGCTGATCGCCTCCCCCCGCTCGGCCGGCCGCAAGCTGACCGTGCGGGGCGAGGAGGTCGAGGTCCTCGCCCTGGGTGAGGACGTTTTCGACGGCATCGACGTCGCGATGTTCGACGTGCCGGACGCGGCCAGTGCGCGGTGGGCGCCGGTCGCCGCCGCCAAGGGCGCGGTGGTCGTGGACAATTCGGGCGCGTTCCGGGGGGATCCGGACGTGCCCCTCGTCGTCCCCGAGGTCAACGCGCACGCCGTCCGGGTGCGTCCGCGCGGTATCGTCGCCAATCCCCACTGTGCGACGCTCGCGGTGATCGTCGCGCTCGGCGCCCTGCATGCCGAGTACGCGCTGAGCGAGCTGATCGTCTCCTCGTACCAGGCCGTTTCCGGGGCGGGGAAGGCCGGCGTCGACACGTTGCGGGCCCAGCTTTCGGCGGTCTCCGGAACGGAGTTGGGCAATGCGCCGGGTGATGTGCGCGGGGCGGTCGGTGACGCGCTCGGGCCGTTCCCTGCGCCGGTCGCGCTCAACGTCGTGCCGTGGTCGGGCTCGCTGCAGGAGGACGGCTGGTCGTCCGATGAACTCGCGATCCGCAACGAAACCCGCGAGGTCCTGGGGCTGCCCCGGCTCCCCGTCACCGCGACCTGCGTACAGGTGCCGGTGATCACGGGCCACTCGCTGACCGTCCACGCGCGGTTCGAGAACGAGGTCACGGTCGGCGGTGCGCACGCGATCCTGGCCGCCGCGCCGGGAGTTGTCCTCAGCGACGATCCCGCGGGAGGCGAGTACCCGACGCCGGCCGATGTGGCGGGCACCGATCCGGCCTGGGTCGGGCGGGTCAGGCGCTCGCTGGACGACCCGAAGGCGCTGGAGTTCTTCGTGTGCGGGGACAATCTGCGCAAGGGCGCCGCGCTGAACCTCGCGCAGATCGGCGAGTTGATCGCGGGGGAGTGGCACGCGTAGCGGGAGCCGCCTCTTCCGCTGCCGGACTTCCGGGGCGTGTGGTGCCCGCGGCCCGGTGGCTTTCCGGACGTGGGGCGCCGCATGTTGGCGGGATCGGGTGTCCCGGTGCGCGCCGGCTAGGACATACTTTGTGAATCGTGTGAAGTTTCTGTGTGTAATCCGTCGGCCCGCGCCACTTGAACCGGGCTGACGATCTGGCCGACCATTTATTCCCCGCCGCACTGCAACCGGCGGCCGGGCGGGGAGCGTCTTCGTGGCTGCCCTGCGGGGTGTCCGCAAGATGCGGGGGTGTCCGGGAGGTGTCCAGGGGGCGTCTGGGAGTGTCACGTGTGCCGTGGGTGACCTCGGATGCTCCGGAGGCGCCGGGGGTGAATGCGTCGGAATAAATGGGGCATTGGGGAAGAGCTGGTACGCATGAGGGCATTTGACGCATCGTCGAAGGTGGTGTCTTGCGCGTACAACCCTGACGGGGGGAAGCGTGTCCAACAGGCGTGGCAGAGGTACTCGGTTTCACGATCGCCCCAGCGGGCGCAGCGAGCGCGGCAGTGCGCCCGCCGCGCCACCGTGCGTCCGGGGGCATGCCGGTGATCGCCCCCTGGCCCACCACGCATCCCACGCAGATCTCCCCCCAACGCGGGGACGCTGACGACGCGATGGCAGCGGGCACCACAGTCGACCACCTCACCGAGACCTACCGCACGCACTACCGCTCCCTGCTCGGACTCGCCGCGCTGCTCCTCGACGACACCGCGTCCTGCGAAGACGTCGTCCAGGAAGCGTTCATACGCGTGCACTCCGCGCGCAGCCGGGTGCGCGAGCCCGAGAAGACGCTCGCCTACCTGCGGCAGACCGTCGTCAACCTCTCGCGCTCCGCACTGCGCCGCCGCATCCTCGGCCTGAAGCTGCTCTCCAAGCCGATGCCCGACATGGCCAGCGCCGAGGAAGGCGCGTACGACCTCCTGGAGCGCGACCAGCTCATCCAGGCGATGCGCGGTCTGCAACGCCGTCAGCGCGAGGTGCTTGTCCTGCGCTACTTCGCCGACATGACCGAGGCCCAGGTCGCCGAGACGCTGGGAATATCGCTCGGCTCGGTCAAGGCGTACGGATCGCGCGGCATCGCGGCGCTCCGCGTCGCGATGGAGGCGTCGGCATGAACGGCAAGACCTTCGGCACGCCGGGGGCGCAGGAACCGTCCGGTAGGGAATCCGGGAACGGCCCGGACGGCGAGAACGAGACGGACACCACGAACGGGGCGGATCCCGGGCACGGGGCGGATCCCGGGCACGGGTGGCGGGCCGACCCCGGAGCGGACCCGGTGCGGAATCCGGGCGGGCAGTGGCTGACGGCGCTCCGTCATGACATCGGTGTCGGTGATGCGGGCGGTGCCGACGGCGCTGCCGATGACAGGGCTGACAGCGGTGCCGACGGATACGGCAGCGACGGGCGGTACGGCGACGGTCGGTACGGCGACGGACGATACGGCGATGGTCGGTACGGCGGCGACCGATTCCAGGGCCACCGTGACGACGACCCCGACGCCATCACCCCCGTCCCCTCCCTCACTTCTCTCCCCTCCGCCCCCCGCCCACCGGGCGGTGGACTCGGTGGCGAGGACGAACTGAGGCGGCTGCTGCGGTCATCCGTCGACGACCTGGAGCCCGCACCGGACGCCCTTGATCAGCTGCGCCGCGCCGTATCCGCCCGCCGCAGACGCCGTCGGCACGCCGTCGTGGGCGCCGCCGCCGCACTGCTGCTCGGCGGCACCTCGATCCCCGCCATGGTGCACGTCGCGACCCTGGACGACGGCTCCGCCGACCGCCCGGCGAACGCGGCGAGCAGCCAACGCGCCGACGGCACCGTCGCGGGCCCGTACGGCGACGGCCCCGAAGACCACGGCGCGCCGCCCACCGGCAAGGACGGCAAGCACCGCGGCTCCGGCCGACCCGACGGCGACGGCACCGCGACGCGGAAGGACGGCCCCGGGCAGGACGTCGGCTCCGGCACCCCCGACCCGTACGAGACGATGGACGTCACCTCGCCGGTCTGCGGACGCGAACAGTTGGGCAAGGCAACCGGCAAGGTCGGCCAGGCCGACTCCGGGGGACGCGTCTACGGCGCGTTCCGGGTGGTCAACACCTCGGACGCGGCCTGCTCCGTCGACGGCGGCGGCACCGTCGACGCGGTGGCCCAGGGCTCCACGAAAGCCGACCACATCCACGTCGTCGACCACACGTCAGGCGACGAAGCCACCGGGCTCCCCGACCCCGCAACCGCCCCTGACCAGCTGGTTCTCAAACCCGGGCAGGCATACGAGGTCAAGTTCGCCTGGATCCCCGACGCCGGCGGCGGAACCACAGGCTGCGCACATCCCGGCCCCTCGCCCACCCCCGAGCCCTCGAAGTCGCCGGCCGCGGCGGCCGACTCCTCGCCGGCCACCGCGGGCGGAGGCGGAGGCGGAGGCGGCGACGGCCAGGACGGCAGCGGAAACGGCTCGGGCGAAGGCGGAGGCTCGGGCGACGGCGCCGCACCCGGCGGCATCATGCTCAGCCACACGCCGGAGGCCGGCGAGCCCGCCGCCACCGACGCCACGATCAAGGACGCGTGCTCCGGCACGGTGTACCGCACCGGAGTGCTGCCGACGGAGTGAGGCCGGCGGCCCAGGTCCTGGCGGCCGGGGCTGCGCCGTGGAGGGGGCGGTGCAGCCCCGCCGTTCGGGCCCCGTACCGTTGGGGGCGTGTACCGGTTCCTGCTGACCCCGCGGTGGTGGGGAATCAACGTCTTCGCCGTACTGGCGATCCCCTTCTGCATTTTCATGGGCAGCTGGCAGCTGAGCCGCTTCGAGGCACGCGTCGATACGCATCAGCAGCAGGAGGACCGCTCCGCCGACGCCAAGGCAGCCGCGGCCCGGCCCCTCGACAGCCTGCTCCCCGTCGACCAGGTCACCTCAGGCCGCCAGGCCAGCGCACGAGGCACCTACGACACCGAGCACCAACTGCTCGTCCCGGACCGCACCTTGGACCGGAAGCAGCACGACACACCGGGCTTCTACGTCCTGAACCTGCTGCGTACCGACGGCGGCAAGGCCCTCCCCGTGGTCCGCGGCTGGCTGCCGGGCGACGCGAACTCCCGGGCCGACGCCGCCAAGGTCCCGGCACCGCCCAAGGGTGAGGTGACCGTCACCGGAGCGCTCCAGGCGTCCGAGAACCAGGGCACCGCAGGTGTGCAGACCACCGGTGGCCTGCCGAAGGGCCAGCTCGGCATGATCAGCGCGGCGTCGCTGGTCAACATCGTGCCGTACCACGTCTACGACGCCTGGATCACCCTCGGCGACGCCCAGGCCCCGCTGCGCGCCGTCCCGCCGGCCGCCGCCGAGGGCAGCGGTCTCGACCTCAAGGCATTCCAGAACCTCGGCTACACCGGCGAGTGGTTCGTCTTCGCCGGCTTCGTCGTCTTCATGTGGTTCCGCCTCTTCCGCCGCGAGGCCGAAGCCGCGAAGGACGCCGCGCTGGGCATTGTTCCGGAGGGGGCGGGTGCGGATGAGGGTGCGGGCGCCGGTGCCGGTGTGGATGAGGGGGCGGGGGTTGGTGTGAGGTAGGGGGCGGTACGGGGTGGGGCCCCGGGGCCCCGCGCCGGGGGGGGGGGGGGGGGCCGGGGGCGGGCGGCGCGGGGGCCGGCGGGGGGGGGGCCCCCGCGCGCCGCGCAGGCCGGCGGGGGCGGCGCGCCGCCCGG
>NZ_JBITJM010000031.1:0-57518 GCF_044460025.1 Streptomyces sp. NPDC050161
CCCGGGCGGGGGGGGGGGGGCGGCGCGGGGGGGGGGGGGGGGGGGTGGGGTGGGTGGGGGGGGGGGGGGGGGGGGGGGCCGGGGGGGGGGCGCGCCCCCCCCCCCCCCCCCCGCGGAACAGGGCGGTTCAGGCGCGTGAGCTGCGCTTACTCGCGGTTCAGCCGCATTCGAGGCAGTGGGTGACGTGACTGCTCAGCGCCCGTGCCATGCGCTGCCGCGTGAGGTAAGCGTGCTTCGTGCTGGTCTTCCCTCGGGGTGAGTTCTGGTTGCGGGCGGCGTAGTTGCGCAGGTACGCCGCCTCCTGCTCGTAGTCGGCCCGGATGCGTGCGAAGCGGTGGCAGGTCTTCATCGGGTGCTGCTCCTTGTGGTGTTGGGGCCGGTCTCGCGGCGCAGGCGCTCCAGGACGGGCGGCAGGTTCTCGTTGCGGGTGGAGATGTTCTGGGCGCGCATGATCTGCCGCAGCTGCACGCGCGTGATGGCCTCGTTGCCGGTCTGCTCCAGCGCGGCCGGCACGTGAGGCAGGACCCGGGCGACGATCTCGTCCTCCGAGAGCCGTGGCCGGGACGGGGGCCGCTTGCCCCGCGCCCCTCGGGACGACCGTCCCCCGCTCCCCTTCGACCTGGCCTTGGACCTGGGGACCGCATGGCGCCGGTCCCTGTCGGTCCCGGGGACGGTGTGGGGACGGTCCCCGTTGGTGTCGGTCCCGGGGACCGTGTCCGGGGTGTGGTCCCCGTCGGTCCCGGGGACCGTGTTGGGACGGTCCCTGTCGGTCCCGGGGACGGTGTGGGGACGGTCCCCGTTGGTGTCGGTCCCGGGGACCGTGTCCGGGGTGTGGTCCCGGTCGGTCCCGGGTGCGGGGTGGGGACGGTCCCTGTTGGTCCCGGGGACGGTGTGGGGACGGTCCCCGTTGGTGTCGGTCCCGGGGACCGTGCCTTCCCGGTCCCGGTCCCCGTCGCCAGGGACCGCAGCTGCGTGTGCTGCGCTGCCCGCAACGGCGCCAGCATCGGACTCGTCTTCCGCGCACTGGGCGGGACCGGCGGTCCCGTGCGCGGCGGGGTGCCGGTCCCCGGCATCGCGGGACTGGGCTTGGTCCCCGATTCCGGCCAAGGCGTCAGCCGGTCCCGGGCGGGGCGTTTCGGGACGGTCCCCCGCAGTCGCTCCGTCCCCGACACGGTCCCCGATGTGGTCCCCGGGCCGGTCGCCGTTCGCGGTGTGGCGGCCGTCCCCAACGGGCTGGTCGGGAGTGGGGACCGGGGCGGTGCGGTCCCCGTTCGTCGCGGTCTGCGGGTGTGTGTGGGGGTGGTGCCGGGTGATCAGGATGTAGAGGTGGACGGCGCCGGCGAGGGCGAGCGGGGCAAGCGTGGACAGGATGCCGACGGTGACGTCGCCCAGCCGCAGACCCGCGCCGGTGGCACTGACCGTCTGATTGAGACGGATGGCGTGCAGGGCGTTGGCCCAGATGCTTGCCGCGGTGGCGGCGGAGAACAGCACCCAGACGTAGAGGCGGGCGCGCATCGGTGCGGCGCGGGTGAGGATCAGAGCGCGGACGCCGTAGGCGATGAACCCGTCGATCACGAGTGGGTAAAGGAGTGTCAGCCACCCGCGGACGTGGATGGCGACGGCCATCTGCTGCAGGGCGTCGTAGCTCAGGGCGCAGGCGGCGGTGCCGAGGGCGACGATGGCCAGCCGGTCCCAGCGGCCGACGGGGGCGATGGCGAGGGGCCCGTTGACGGCGTGGTTCATGCGGCCTTTCCGAGCTGGGCGATCAGCTCCGGGGTGTGCTTCTGGCGGTCGACGGGCACAGGCGTGTCGTGGGGGGTACCGTCGTGCGGGCCTTGCGCGTTGCCCGTGCCCGGGGTGTTCGGGGCCTGGGGGGTGCGCTTTTGTTCCTGGGGCTCGGGTTCCTGGTGGAGGGCGTATCTGTCGCGGTTGTCGATGGCCTCCCGCTCTTCGCGCAGCTGGTCGCGGGCCCAGTCGAGGTCGATCCCCAGCACGTAGGCCAGGCGCTCCGCGCTCCAGCCGCGCGCGTAGGCGTGACGGACGACCGTCTTGCGCTCCGGGGTGCTCAGATGGACATCGCGCCCTCGGAATGCCGCGCGTACGCGGGTGTAGTCGAGGCGGTCCGCGGCCTTCTTGCGCCAGGCCAGCCGCTCGGAGGCGGTCAGGCCGCCCCAGATGCCCTCGGGGATCGCGTTGTCCAGCGCGTAGTTGAAGCACTCCGTGCGGACGGGACACCGCCCGCAGACCTCCCTCGCCTCGGCTATGGCCCGGTGGCCGCGGGGGGTGGGGAAGAACAGCCGGTCAGCTTCTGCAGGGGACATGCCCTGGCACACGCCGCGCGCGTGCCAGCTGTGGTCGGCGATGCCGCGCAGAGCCGGAGGCAGGGCATCGTCGGTGGTGATGTAACGCAAGGGGTCTCCGGAATATGCCTCGTGAGGCCGGCGGCAGCGCGGCACACCCGCGGGAGCGGATGGCGGGCCAGGCGGCGAGGCAGGCAGGGCGCGGCGACGAATGCCGCGCAGGAGGAATCGGGGACGGTCCGGCAGTTAGCGGCGCTGGAAGCGGCGGTCCGGGCCGGTGAATTCGATATCGGTGCACATGCCGGACAGGCGGGACAGGATCCTGTCCCCGACCTTGTCGCGCAGGACCTCGCGGCGGGCGGGCATACCCGCGCTCTGGACCGGCGGCAGGTTGCTGGTGACCAGCGTCGGCAGGTGGTTCTCGCCGCGCCAGGACAGGAGCCGGAAGGTCAGCTCCTCGGTCCACTCCGAGCTCTTGGCAGCCCCCAGGTCGTCCAGGAGCAGCAGGGGAACCCGGGTGATGTCGCGCAGCATCCACTCGACGTCGACACCGGGGCGCGGGCGCATCTGGCCGTACAGGTCCGCGGCCTTGACCGCGTGCCAGCGCACCGCGCACCCGGCGGCGGTCAGCGACCGGATCGCCCCGTACGCCTGGTGCGTCTTGCCGGTCCCCGTGCTGCCCCACAGCAGCAGCGAAGGCCCGCGGGCGATCACCCGCCGCCCGCCCCCGCCGTAGGCCGGGTTGAGACTGCCGGCGTACGGCGACGTGGCCGCTGCGGCGATGGTGCGCACCCACTGCGCAACGCCCGGGTGGTCGGCAACAGCGTCGCGGAAGTCGAACGGGATCCGCTTCTGGGCCGCTTCCACGGCCGGGACCGGCTCCGGGGCCTCCGGCAGCGGCGGCTCGGAGAGGTCGATGCCGCGTGCGCTCAGCGTTGCTTCCAGGCGGGCGCGGAGCCGGCCGGAGACCACGGGCTGGGGATCGGCGAGTCGGGCGCGGGTCACAGGCGGCCTCCAAACGTGGTTGGTGCGGGGCTCGGGTTGAGATACGGCGTGTAGGTGGATCCGGTGCTGGCCCAGGGCCCCGCGCCGGAGGCGGAGGACGGGCGCGAGGCATTCAGGACACCGTTGACCAGGCTCGGCAGGATGCTCGGGTGCAGGCCCCGGGTCCGCAGCTGCTCCAGCGCCGCCTGTATGGGCTCGGCCTCGAAGCCCTCGTCCAGCAGGCCGCGTACCTGCCGTCCGATGTGCCCGATCTCGTTCTTCGGCGGTCGGCGGGCACAGCCCCGCAGGTACTCGGCCACCAGCTCCTTGGCGGACACCGATCCGGAGGCGGGGCCGGGCGCGGGCGCCTCGCGCCCCGTAGGTACAGATCCAGGATCCAAGATCCTAGATCCAGACGACGAGCCCTCGCGAGGATTCGACGAGGCTTCGACGAAACCCGTCTCACCTGCGGTTTTCTCCGGCGCGTCCGAGGCAGGCCCCTCCAGCTCCGCCGGCTCGTGCGTGCCGTCCGGCTCGCCGGGGGGCTCGGCGGAGGGCGGCGACGGAACATGGGGTGAATCGGGCGTTACCGGGTGATCGAACCCTCGACGAGGGTTCGTCGAGGCAGGCGCCGGGACCGTGGTGGGGCAGTGCACGTCGGCGCACCCTCCGCACTTGTGCTCCGCCTGGTGCTCAGCGCAGCGGGGCAGACGCGAGGCTGAGGGTCGGTCAATCTTCTGGTGCCGCTCCCACGTGACGATGTGCAGGTAGGCGCGCCCGTCACAGCCGGTGTACCGGCAGATCAGCTTCGCCGCGGCCAGCTCGTCGAGGTCGCGGGCGACGTGCGCGGGGGTGTGCTCCGCGCGCAGCGCCCACAGCCGTCCGGCGATGATCGCCGGGTGGTCGCGGAAGCGGCCGTTGTCGTCGGCGAGGGTGAGCAGGCCGAAGAAGGTCCGCTCGGCGGTGACCGAGCACTCGGCCAGCGACTCGGACTCGAACGCTTCGGGTTTGATCGTGCGGATGCGCGCCATCAGGCGTCACCCCCGTGGCGCCGGCCCGGAGTCGGACGTGTTGCCGGCGTCGAGGTGGCCGTGGGGGAGGGGGGACCTGCTGCCGCGCAGGCCGGGACTTTCGGCCTTTCGCGCAGGGCGGTCGGCATGTCAAACTCTCCTGTGCAGTGAAACCGCGCCGGTGTGCCCCGTGTTAAAGGTCCGGTGCGGTGGTGAGATCTCCGGCCCTGTGGGCTGGAGGGTTAATTCGCGTCCGGCGTCTGGGAGTTGCAGCTCTCAGACGCCGTTCGCCTATCGGGGACTATCCGGTCCGGCGAGATGGTGCGTCCCGCATGTCCCTCCTCGGTCGATGCACGCAGGCGGGCTGCCTGGCGAGCGACCAAGAACATATGCGGAGACCGCGAGAAGATCCATACTTAGCTCAAGGGTTCCCCACAAGTCGTCACCACCGCCAATTCGCATGTGAAATGCATCTCACGCCGCGAAGGCGATGACAGGCGGAGCCCGGGGATGCCTGGGCGGTTACCGGGAACCTCACCGGTGGCCACACGTGCGCCCTCACTCCCTTTCCGGTCCGCGGGTCCGTTGACCAGCGGGTAAGGACGATTTAAGCGGCATGGAAGCCAGGTAGTCAACGTGATCGAAAACGGATTCAACGCGCGTAGATGTAGCCCTTAGAGTTGGGTCCGCGCGCATGCTCTGTCGTCAATCGCCTTGCTGGATAGTGTCGTTGGCGGCTGCGGGGTGAAGTGGAAGCGTGTTTATCGCTTGTGATTCGCCGTGAAGTGTCAGTCGAAACCGGCAAGCCGCAATTTTTTGCGTATTCGCCGATGCGCAAAAAATTTCCGCTCGTAATGTCCGGATCGCACCTGAAGGCGGAGTTCGCCGTGTCGATGCCGTGTGAAATTAAGCCGTCAGGAGGCGATCCCGCGGGGCGGGGTGTCGCTCCGATAATGATCTTGATGTGGTGGTCAAGATCGAATTCGCATTACGTAAGGTCGGTGTCGCCGCTTTACCGGCAGGCTGCGATCCGATCGCCGGCCTGTCGCTCGGGGAGAAAGCAGTGACCGTGACCGCAGCAGGAAGGAATTGAAGATGAGACCCTCAGGTGACGCAGCGGCTCTGCGTGCGGAACAGTCGGTGCCGCCACCCGGGCCTCTGATGGGACTCGGCGGACTGCTGCGGGCCTGGCGGGAGAGGGCGAGCGCACGGACGGGCCGGACCGTCACCCAGCAGGAGGTCGGCGAAGCGGCAGGCCGATCGCAGCGCTGGTACCAGGACGTCGAGGCCGGCCGGACGGTCCGCCTTCACCGCGCCCAGTGCGACGCGATCGGCGCGAAGTTCCTTCTCGACCACGACGAGCTGCAGGCCCTCATCCTCCACAGCATGGGCGGTGCCATCCTGCCGGGCGTCCTGGACCTCGACACCCCGACGCGCCGCTCTCTCCAGCTCGTCCTGGACCAGCAGATGCCCCACCCTGCCTGGCTGCTCGATGCCATGTGGAACGTGGTCGGCTACAATTCCGCGATGGCCAGCTGGCTTTCGTGGGTGACGGAGCCCGGCGCGAATTTGATGCGCTGGGCATTGCTCAGCGAGGAGGCCAAGCACGTCATCCTTGACTGGAAGATGCAGGCCGAGCAGTACCTCGCGATGTTGAGATTCACCCTGTTCCAGCACCAGAAGGACCCCCAGGTCAACGCCCTCGTTTCTGAGATCCTCTCCGATCCGTACCTGGCGTGGCGGTGGGAGGAGGGGACGGCTGTCTCCGAGGGGCGGGGCCCGCTGCGCTACCGCGCGTCCTTGGCGGTCCACGGCGGGCGCCCCGTCACCCTGGAATGCCAGACGCTCTTCCCGGCCGCGGCCCCCGCCTGCCGCATGGTGATCCTGGTGTGGATCGATGACGAAGACGAGACCCCGGTCGCCTGGGATGAGGGCATGGCCGGCGCCCGGGAGGTAGCGCCTGGGTCGGTGGGCCGCGCGGCGTGAGCAGTGCGGCGCCGGCGGCGTGCCCGGCCTGCTTCGCGGGTGGGCGTCGTCAGATGCCGGCGACGGCCAGTCCGGGCAGCAGGAGATAGCCGCTGGTGCAGTCGACATCGTCGGTGCGGAGGCCCTGCGGGGCGTCCGCACCGTCGTGGCGCAGTTCGGTGATCAGCATGCCGGCGGCGTGGGCGACCTCGTCGGCCTCCAGCACGGCGTGCTCCCACCAGCCGACGAGGTCTCGGTCCCACCCCCGCCGCCGCATCTCCTCTGCGGGGGTCGGGCCCGGGGGCTTGCGGTCGTCCACCATGACCGTCAGTCCGTCGCCGCCGCTCGCGACCCCGACCTTCCGGGTTCCGGTCGCGATGTTGAAGCCCAGGTGCTCCGCGGTGGTGAACTGCTGGGGGACCTGCTCGGCGAGGCTGCGCAGGACGGCGTCCAGCGATGCCTCCAGCGTCAGCCAGTCCGCGGCCACGGGCACCGACGGTGCCGCGGGAGGCCGGGATACCGGCTCCTGCGTTTCCACCTGCCAGACGTACGGCAACCGGGTGAAGTCCAGATCATGCACGTCCACGTCGAACGCGGCGCGGTCGGCCTCCGCCAGGCGACCTGCGTCCAGTACCGCCAGCTGCAGCCCTTCGGCCCCGCTCGCCAGCACGAGAGCGCGGTCGCCGAGAAACCAGCGCACGCAGGGCCCGCGCACAGCGCCGCCGTACGACGCCGGCGCACCTATCCGGTCCCGCACCGCCGATATCGCCGCAGCCACCGCTCCCGGACCTTCAGGTATGGGGGCGGACGCGGCGCCCTCGCCGGCTTGTTCGAGGCGACGGCAGGCGAGGTCTACGGAAGCATCCAACCCGCGTGTCTTGTCATCCATATGGACATATTGGCTGATTCTGGCTCTGGGGCAACGCGGGGCGTCAGGGGCGGGAGCGGTGCGCGGGGCCAGTCAGGGGGTTGAGGAACATCGGAACGGAAACCGGCGCTAAGCCCTTCTCGGGGGCGGGAGGGCTTTGACCTGGGAATCTTGGGCGTCGGAATCTTCAGCGGTCGTGTTGATCGACTGTCTGGAGGTCCGGGGTGCCGGTTGAGTTTCTGACGGATGAGCAGGCCGCGAAGTACGCGGCGTACAGCGGGGCGCCGTCCCGCGCGGAGCTGGAGAAGTTCTTCTTCCTCGATGACGCGAACCGGGCGCTCGTCGAGGGGAAGCGGCGGGCCCACAACCGCCTGGGCTTCGCCGCTCAGCTCACGACGGCGCGGTATCTCGGGGTGTTCCTCGACGATCCGCTCGACGTGCCGGCGGAGGTAGTCGACTACCTCGCCGAGCAGCTCGGTATTGACGACGCGTCGGTGCTGAAGGCGTACGGCGAGCGGGAGAACACCCGCCTCGAACACGTCCGGGAGCTGCGCCGGGCCCTGGGGTACCGGGAGTTCGCGGGCGTGGAAGCGGAGCTGCGGGCGTGGGTGGACGCGCGGGCGTGGACGACCGGGGAGGGCCCGAAGGCGCTGTTCGACGCGGCGGCCGGCTGGCTGCGGGAGCGGCGGGTGCTGCTGCCGGGGTGACGACGCTGGCCCGGCTGGTCGCCGCGGTGCGGGAGGCGGCGAACCAGCGGTTGTGGGAGACGCTGTACGGGTTGTTGAGCGCGGGGCAGCGGGCGGTGCTGGATTCGCTGCTGACGGTGCCGCCGGGCGCCCGGGTCTCGGAGCTGGACCGGCTGCGCCGGGGCCCGGTGCGGATCTCCGGCCCGCATCGCGAGCGGGAAGATTTCGACGTACCCCCGTTGATTTTTTCGACGGGGGTACGTTACTTTCGTGGTGCGACGCCACGACGAAGGGGATCACCGTGACCACCACCGAACTGCTCGGCACCACCACCCACCCGGACTGGGAGGCCGTCGAGGTCCACCTCGCGCGGCACATCGGCCCGAACGCCTCCCCCTTGCCCGAGCTGACCGCGCTGCTCGACGAGGACCTCCATCACCTCGTCCTCGACCCCGACAGCCGCACCATCTGGTGGGCCTGGGACAACACCCCTCTCAACGAGGAGGGCTGGACGGTCGAGCACCTCACCCCGGAAGCCGCCGCCGAGCAGCTCAGCGACGAAATCGACCGCATCCAGGACCGCCAGGACGCCCCCGAGCAGTACGACGGCGACACCTCGGCCCTCGACCGGGACCAGGAAGCCCTCGACGAGTACGCGGCCATCCTCCGGCTGACCCTGCCGGCCGAACCGGACCGCGCCGCCGCGCACATCAAGCACCGCCGCCGCCTGGTCGCCCGCCAGGACGCCCTGTGGCAGCGGACCTACGCCGAGCTGGTGCGCGACCAGGCGGGCACCGAGTGGGGCGGAAACACCCGCGCCGCCCGAGCCCTGGGAGTCACCGACGTGCAGATCGGCCGGATCATCAAGGACGACGACAAGCGCCGCGCCGCCCTCGCCGACGCGGTGAACGCCACGCGCGACGCCGTGGGCAACTCCTGCTGAGAGATGACCCCCGAGGGGCTGGCCGTCTCTCAGCAGGCGCCAGCCCGCAGGTTGTCCTCACCGGTTCGGCGCGAGCAGGCTGGTGACCTCGGCGATCGCTTCCGGGGACGGCTTGAAGTACCGGCGGACGTTTTCGGGTTTCTTGTGCCGGGACTTCGCCATCAGCATCAGCAGGGAGGCGCCCTGCTCCCCGAGGTGCGAGAGCCCGGGGTGCCGGTATTCATGGAGGTCCCAGCCCGTTCCGGGGCCGTGCACGGCGGTGTATTCGTCCAGCAGGGCGCGGGCCTGCCCGTACGACAGCCGCGCCAGGCCGGTGTCCGGGCAGACGTCGCGGGGCGCGAGGACCTTGCCGGTGCCGGGGCGGCGGTGCGTGACGAAGACCGGCCCGCGGGTGCGGCCCTTGAGCAGCCGGGGCAGCAGCCGGGCCGTGCCCGCGTCCCAGTACACGGTCTCCAGCGCGAAGTCCTCCCGGGCCCGCGCACCGCGGCGCCGCGCGGGGGCGCCCTTCGTCTTCACCGGGGCCCGGCGGCCGGCGAGGTCCAGCTCCTCGATGTTGACGTCCAGGATCTCCTCGGAGCGGGCGCAGGTCTCGTAGAGCATCCGCCACAGGGTCTTCTCCCGCAGGTGGACGTCGCGGCGGGCGATGAGCCGGTCGATCGCCAGCTTCGAGCGGGCCGGGGTGTCGGAGTCCGGCGGCGGCATCCGCTTCGCCCAGGCCGGCACCGTCGGCCCATCGTAGCCGCGCTCGGCGCACCAGCTTGCCCAGGACAGCACCGCACCGCGGCGCGCGTTCCAGGTGTTCGCCGCCGCGGCGCTCCACAGCACCTCCAGCGCCTCGCCGACTTCGTCGTCCGCCACGGCGGCCAGCGGGCGGTCCTCGCCGAGGCGGTCGGCCGTCTTGCCGACGACGATGCCGTAGTTCCGCGAGGTGTTCGGGTTGCCGAGCGAGCCGAGGAAGGCGTCGGCCGCCGCCCGGACAGTCAGCGCCTTCCCGGTCGGCAGCTGGACGACGGTCGGCACCGCTTCTCCCTTGCCGCAGATAACAGGGTCGCCTCGCGCAGCGGCCCGAGGGCGTCGCCGCAGGTCATGATCGGCGATGCCGCAGATAATAGGGCGTTATCTGTAGGAAGACCTCACAACTGCCCCGCCGCCGACGCCCCATCAGCCGCTCACCAGGGGTGACGAGTCCTTAGCGCCGGTTTCCGTTCCGATGTTCCTCAGCCCCCAGTCAGCCGGAGTGCTGGAAGGTGGCCCGGGTAGCGTGGCGGGATGGGGAGTATGGGGAGTGACGGCGGCGCCGCGCGGTGGCAGGCCCGGGTGGACCGGCATCACGGGGTCGGATCCTGGCCGCGGGCGCTGGAGCAGGCGCGAGCCCTGCAGCTGTGGCACCAGCGGCGTCATCCGGAAGCCGACGGGCAGGCGGCGCCGACCGCCCGGGTCCAGGAGCGGACGCTGCTGGCGGTGGTCGTGTGGCGGGCGGCGCGTGAGGCGGGACGTACGGTGGACGACACCACGGTCGCCGACGTCATAGCGGTCTGCCAGCGTATGGCGGACGGGGGCCTCGGCAATGGCCCACTGCCGTCCCTGGGCCCGCACGACGGTGCACTGCCGCCCTCCGGGCGAACGGCGGAGGTCGCGAGAGGGCTCCTGGGGGTGCTGCGGCCTCATGATGGCGGGCCCGCTGCCTACGGGATCCTGCCGGCGCGGGCGCGTATCGGCTCCGCGCTGCGGGGGGTGCGGGCCGACCCGGAGGCGCGCTCAGAGCAGGGCACATGGCGCGACACGCTGCGGGCGGCGCAGCACGTGAGCAACGCTGCCCGGGACGACCTGCACGCGGGAAAGTGGCGCATCTCCGTCCACGATCACGAGGCGGCCCGCGCCACGGGCCTGGCCGGCGGGCCGCCACCGGCATACGGCTACCCCGCCCGTCCCGGCCCGGCGGAGCCCGGCCATCCGTCGTGGCTGCAGCGGGCCGGCTGGCTCCTGGGCCTGGCGCCGGTGCTCCGGGATGCGGCAAAGATGATTCCGCGCACGGAGCGGGGCACGGTTGCTCCGCTCGACCTCGTGCTCACCTGCTACGCCGGGCTCGCCGAGGAACTTCAGTCCGCTGTGGACGAGCTGGATCCGCTGTGGACGGCGCAGGCCGCGGAGGATTCGGCGGCGTGGGAGCTGAAGCACGTCCCCAACGGGCTGGTCCAGCAGCTGCAGGACACCGAAACAGCGATCCACGGGCTCGCCACGACACTGTGGTCGATCACCACCATCCCCCCGACGTGACGGAACGGCGTAGCGTCGCGCGGCGTCAGCACGTCGACGAGGTGCCGGACCGCGGTCACGCGGGCGCTTCCTCCTGCGTCAGCACCCACATCTGCATCTCGGACCGACCACTCGGCTCGGGCGGCCAGGGCGCTGCTGACTCCTTGAGTCCGGTCACCCAGCCGGCGTCCAGGAGACGGGCACCTGGCCTGCAGGCGGCGGCGAGCCGTCCTGTGTAGTGGCCGAGGGAGGCTGCCTGCAGTTGGCACTCCAGGACGGTAGTCGGCGCTGGCGTCTCACCGTTGAGGACGGCGGCCCGGTCGTAGTGGTCCTGCGTGAACTTCACCGCGTCGGTGAGTGTGTCGCCGACGGGGAACAGCGTCGACCTCGTCATGTATCGGAACGATGGGACACGCTCGCCTCCGTCGGTCAGCAGAACGATTTCTGCCTTTCCTGCTGCAGGGTCGGTCCAGTCCCCGCAGGCGAGCACCAGGTGGGGTGCGCGGCTGCCATCCGGGATCACGAGCCCCAGCCCCATGACCGGCATCTGCTGCGGCAGTTCCGCAGGAGGAGCATCAACGGGCGCATGCGGCAGCACGTCTGACGTCGGCATCACGGTGGTCCGTCCGCTGCTGCGCCACGCGCCCAGCGCCGCGATGCGTGGCCCGTCCCACGCCGCCGCCTTCGTCGGAATGCCGTGCAGGTGCTTGAGGTACGCCGCCACCCTGCCGCTCGGCATCCAGCACCACGACGGCCACGTGCCGTGCTCACGTACCCGCAGCTGTTCCAGCTGATCGAACACCCCGGGGTATGCCTGCAGGACTTCCGTCTCCATCCGGTTCCAGTACCCGGCCGCCTCGCGATACGCGTGCGCTATCGGCCGGTGTCCCGGGTCCAGTTGGGCGTCGCGCTCGGGCGCGAAGACGCCGTAGGACAGGGCCGGGGGCGAGGTGTCGTCGAAGGCGTCGAGAGGGGCACTCACCCGGCTGGTGGCCGCTGCGGCGCGGTCGGCGATGGCGTCGCGGACCACCGCCGGGGAGGCTGCTGTTGCGACCAGGACGCCGGGACGCTGGGCCTTGTGGCCGGCCAGGGCCCGCCCGAGGGCGGGCGCGGGACGGTGTTCAGCCAGGTCGGTGCCGGCCCCCGAGAGGGCGTACCAGCTGGCCACGACGGCTCGCAGCGGGACCTGGAAGTTGCGCTGGTCGGACGGCAGGTCCGCTTCCCGTTCCCACAGCCGGGCGTCGAGCAGCGGCAGGTACGGCAGGTGCAGGTCGTGGTCCATGGCCAGCGGCGCTGGGGAGCCGGCGGGCATGGGGGCCCACCACGTCAGGTGGACGCCTGGGCCGAATCCCTCCATGGGCGGCCCCCAGGTCACCGCCACCATCGGGCCACCGCTCATGCTGCACAGCGGGGCCTTGCTCACGAGCATTCCCGAGGGGGCGGGGAGAACGTCGGCGGTGACCGGCAGCCGTAGTTCCGTGTCCCGCGCAACAGTCCGCACGGCCGCGGCCACCGGCCCATCCAGCGCGAACGTGGTGCCGCGGGCCACCCGGCGGTCCTCCGCCTTGATCAGCCGTTCGTTCTGCTGCGCGGGTGCGAGGTCGCCCCAGCTCGCCGGCATGGTGCACGTGTGTCCGTGGCGGCGCACATATGCCCAGAAATCCCGGGATTCCGGCGACCGAAGGAATGACAACGACGCGGACCGCAGAGCAGCAGCATGGTCAGCCAGCGGGTGCACAGTCATGTCAGGACCCTAACCTTCAGGCACCGGCCGATGAGATCGCATGCGCGGACGCCCTTCTGCCCTGCGCCCTGGCGGCCGAACGGGAGCTTCACCCGGGGTGAGGAGGGCAGGGCGACGCCGGCCGGCCGAAGCGGGCCCGCCGTTCGCCGCGCTACGAGGCGGACGGCGAAGGCCCGGTGCTCAGCAGCCGGCACCACGAACTGCCTTCCCGGGCGTCGCAACAAGCCAGTGGTAGAAGGGCGTTGGCGAGACGGCCGTGCCTGTTCGCCATGCCGTGGCGGCCCGAGAGCTCTTGCCGGAGCAGAGGCTGGGGCCCATAGGATGGAAGGACGCGACGATATGGGGGCGGCGATGGCACAGCATCGTCACGAGGCCGTTCAATTGCAGGGTGAGTTGGGCCTGCCGACAGATACCGAGGGGCGGGAAGTCGACCAGGGGCTGCTCGCTGACCTGATGGGAGCGGTGCTCGCCGAATGCGGCGAGTGCACGGAACCGTTGGCTTGGACAGTCGCCGCCAACACAGCCACCACGGTACGTCTGGTGGAATGCGTGTGCGGCATGGCGGCCGAACTCAACCGTGACGAACCTCCCCGGTTTCTCTGGGACGCTGCGGCACCGGGGCTTCTCGTGCCGGGGCCTGAGGCACCGGAATTCCGTCGCGTGGCGTCGATCTGGCGGGATGGCGGAGAGCTGTACGAGGAGTGCGCGCGCCTGACGGTGGCGGAACGGCAGACCGCGGCATGCTCGGCGACGCGAATGATGGCGGTGATCCTCTATACCGCGAGGTGCCGCGGGGATGCGGATACAGCGCTGCTGGCCCCGGCCAGTCCCCCCGGAGGCGACGGAGGCCACGGCCGCGTACTGCCGCCAAGCGGTTGCCTGGAGCGGGAACCGGCCGAAGGGCCGCCGACTGCCGAGAGCGACGAATGGCAGATCAACGTCGGCAACGTGTTGATCCTGCGGCGGGATGCGGGCGCGGCCCGGCTGAACGCTCATGTTGCTGACGACTTTGAAGCTTCACCGAGCGACTACGAACACGAAGTGGGGCTGGAATACCTCACCTGTCCCACTTGCGGCAATTACGAAAGCCTCCTGATCGAGGGACGCTGGGGCGACCCGCTCACGGTGCACTGCCGCTGCGGCGCCACCGCGACATCCCCTGCCGCGCAGTCCGCGGGGCCCGGCGCCGGCCGCAGTCTCCTCAAGCGGCTGATCCTGTGCGCCGCGGACCCCGCGTACGCCGCACGCCGGCTTCGCCCCGAACTCCGGAAGCACCGTGAGGCCGACAAGGCGCGCCGTGCGGCACCCTGGTACACCGGCCCGAATCCAGAAGAGATCGCGCTGATCAACTCCATCGCCCCGGAAGCAGACGATGTCGTGCAGGCCCTGGTGCAGGGGCTGGAGCCGAAACTGCCGCGGCGACACGGGGCCTCCCCCCTCGCACTCTTGTGGATTCAGGTCGCCCACGCTCTCGCCGAGCCCGATGTCCGCAACAGCCCCGACGGCCGCCTCCTGGCCGACGGCGTGCACGCCCAACTCCAGGACCTGCGCGAGGAGGCCACGCGCCACGCCCAGCGTTAGTTGCGTCTCGTGGTTCAGGGTGGAAGGGCTGCCCTGCTTCTTCTTCCGGGGGAACCAACTACCGGATGCCGGTGGCGGTCCACCTCCGTTGTGGTGACGGACGGGTCGTACGGACCGGTGGGGAAAGGGCGGGCTCGCGCATTTCACGCCAAAGGGGAACGGGTTCGGCCCTCTTCGCGTGCAGGCGCCGACAGGGAACTCCTCGGAACGGCCCGCCTGGCAGACCGAGTCCGCGTGGGCCGGTCAATCGAGCGCACGCAGCACCAGCCGCGCTACTCCCATGAGCCCCCGCCCGATCCACCCGAACAGTCCCGCCTCTGCTGCCAGCCCGGCGGCATCCGCGACCGTGTCCGCCCGGTCCGGCCAGGAACGGCACTGGGAGCAGGAGCGAAGCCAACGGCTGTGCTCACCGCACTTCTTGCACTTCGCCATGCTTTTCATTCTCTCTTTGTCAGTTCGTGCCGAGGGGGATGCGGGCGAGGGAGTCCCACGTGATCGTTTTCTCGGTCAGCCCGGCGGTCACATCGACGAGTTCGACCGCATCAACGCGTAGGGGTGCGTGGCTGGGTCGGACTCGGCGTACGCGCCGGTGGATGGCGTGGCAGTGTTCCAGGGTGACCTTGGCTGTGGCGTACGACTCGGTCAGATGGAGAACGCCAGTCTTGTAGGTGGTGGCCTTACCGCCCCGCGCCGCCGTGAAGGCCCGAGTGACGGTCGTGCGAAGGGCGTTCAGCGGCTCGTCGGGCGAGAGGTCGAAAATCAGTCCTGTGGGGTACGGGAGGATGCTCCCGACGGTGATGGAGAACGGCTCTACGTTCTGCAGATGTCTCTCCAGCTCGTTGATGATGGCCTTCCGCTCGGACGGGGTGATCTGCTCGGCCGGCTTCTCCGACAGCTGGTAGAGCGTGATGTGAAACCAGTCGTCCCCGACGTGCGAGAGCGGGTCACCCGCCGTCGCAGCGCGGACTCCGGCGACGAGTTCGGCGAGCTCCGGGTTGCGGTTGAGGTCGGCGATGGCGTAGGCGTGAAGCAGGGTGAGTCCCTCGGTCCAGGGCCCTTGTCCATGCTCGAATGCGAACGGAATCATAACGGTCAACGTACAGACGTCGCAGGCAACTCCGCCTGGAGTACGGCATGTTGAGTGTCGGTGCCAGGTGGGTCGTACTCGGGTGCGGTTCTGGTGTCGACCTTGGCGTTCGGTTCCCGCGGGCGCGGGACCGCCGGGCTGTTGGCGTCTTCGAGTTCCTGTCGGGTGAGCCGTTGCACCAGTTCGAGGTTGCCGCTGCCTGGTCCGGTGATGCGGGCCCGAACGGGCCGTAGGGAGCCGAGGGCTGTTGCCGCGTCGTGGGGGTCTGTAGTCGTCACGCGACGGTCCGGCGCCAGGTGGCCAGGATGGACCGTACGGCGCTGGAGACCCGTTCCTGCTCGGTACGGTCGGCCCATAGGTGTGCATCGTGTTCGGTGAGCTTGACCGTGTCGCTCTTGTGGGTGACTGTGGCGGTGAAGTTGAACTGGCGGGTCACTTTGCCGCTCTTGGAGAGGTAGTCGAAGTGGCCGAGGTAGGTGCCGATCGTGGTGATCGTCAGGCCGGTCTCCTCGGTGACTTCCAGGTGTAGGGCTTCGGCCAGGGTCTCGCCCGCGTCGACGCCGCCGGAAGGGAGCTCCCACAGGCCGCCGAGGTAGTCGTCGTCGGCGCGGTGCAGCAGCAGCACCTTGCCTTCTGCGGTGGGGATGACGGCGCCGACGACATGCTTGGTGATGCCCTCGGCATCGGCGCCGTTCAGGAGGTCGCCCAGCAGGGCGGCGTCGACGGGTGCGTTCACTTCACGAGATCCTTGTGGTGGTCGGCGACCTTGATGATGGCCGCGGTGTACGCCTCGGCGAGGTGGAGGTCCTGGTCGCGGTGCCACAACGGAAGCTTCACCGTACTGCCGTGCACGCGCCGGGCGTTGGCGTAGCTGTCGGCGGCGGGGCCCTGGTGGTCAGCGTAGCCGGGCAGGAGGGCTCCGGGGGTGTGGAACAGTTGGTGATCGCCGAGAGAGCGGGTGGAGCCGGGCAGGTCGACTTCGCGTGCCCCCCTCGGCGTGGACGGCTTCGAGGAACCGTTCGACGGGCAGGCCGGCGAGCTGGTCCGGGTGGTAGCGCAGCAGCAGCGCGTACCAGGCCGGACGGGCAGGGGCCGGCGGCTGCGGCACATCGATGCCTGGCACGTGGCACAGAGCCCGCAGCATCCGGGTGGCAACCGCTCCTCGGCCGACGAGATAGCCCTCCAGCCGGGGAAGTTGGGCATGCGCCAGCGCGGCTGCCAGGGGGTGGATCCGCAGCTTGAGACCCATTCCGGTGACCGCGTACGGGCGAGGGCGCGGGCGGCGGGGATTTCGCGGCGGCACCGCTTGTTGTACTGGCCGTGCAGCAGCACGCGGAAGTACAGCTCTGTGTCGTCGGTGGCGACGAACCCGCCCTCCCCGGCGGAGAGGGGCTTGGGCCCGTTCAGGCTGAAGGCAGCGGCGCGGCCGAAGGAACCGACCGGCTGCCCGCGCCAGGTGGCGCCGTGGGCATGAGAGCCGTCCTCCAGCAGCATCACGCTGTGCCGGGTGCAGAAGGCGGCCAGAGCGTCCACGTCCTCGGGCAGGCCCCACAGGTGGACGGCGACAACAGCCTTCGTCCGCGGGGTGATGCGGCGGGCGGCGTCGTCGAGGCCGAACTGGCCGCGGGAGCCGACATCGGCGAGCACGGGGCAGGCACCGAGGCGGAAGAGCGGGGTGGCCGTGGCGTGGAACCTCAGCGCCGGCACGATCACCTCGTCGCCCGGGGCGATGCCCGCGCCGGCGCCCTCCCCTAGGAACTGCCCGGTCGATCAAGCGACTGGTTGAGGGGGTGAGGCCCACGTTACTGGCGTGAACATGGGCGGGGCGATCTGCCGAGCGGGATCTTGGCGATGACGGTCCAGTGGTACTTGTCGCGCCAGGTCTGTGCTTGGTGGACCAGGACGACGCGGGTCACCGTGATCCGGGGGCGCGGCGGCCGGAGTGCCACCAGCGCGTGCGACAGGCCGTCGTGGTCCCACTGGGCTCCGCTGTAAGCCAGGGCCATATGAGGCCGGAAGACCTTGGGCGCGGGCGGCATCGCCTTGGTGCCAATGACGCTCTCCGTAGCGCGCCGCAGGGTCCAGAAGAGCTGGGAGATCGCCGTCTCCGGGGAGAGTGCGAGGACGACACCGTAGCGGACGGCCTGTGCCGGCCCGATCTCGATCTCGAACGGCTCGGTCTCGCACAGCGCTGATCGCGCCGCCTCGGCGACCGCCGTGGCAGCGGCGGGCGAGAGCGGACCGATGGACTGGAGGGTCGCGTGCAGCCACTCGATCGGCACCGGGTTCAGCTCCGGATGGTGATCGAGCAGCGGGGCGTGGGCGCGGGCGTAGTCGTGCACGGCCGGCTCGTCGGTGAACAGGATGTGCCAGTGGGCGCGCCGTTCGCCTGGTGGCCAGCGGTGGGTCTCCCAGAAGTCCCGCATCACGCCTCCTCAGCGGGGCACGATGGGCTGCCGCAACCGGACTGCCTGATCGCCGCGAAGGAGATGCTGGCGAGTGCCTTGTCGTCGCTGATTTTGTACCGCGGGTGGCGGATGCCGTGCGGATCCTGCTCGTGCTCGTAGGCGTGGATGGCCTCGACCACCTTCTGCGGCTCGCCGGCCGCGACGGCGCTGGCCATCTCGGCCCAGGAGGGCCACAGCCCGTACGAGTCGACCGCGGCGCTCACCCCGTCGGTCAACACCAGCAGATGGTCGAGGTCGGCGACCGGCCACGAGCGCACCACGGCCTGGTGCGCAGCCGTTGGGGTTGCCTCGGCCACCCAGTACGCCCACGGGTCGTCGAACTTGTTGATGTGCTGCATCTGATGGCCGCGCAGCTGCACGGTCAGTTCCTGGTGCTCGGGGGCGCCGAAGCCGCAGCCGCCGCACAGCTGCTTCTCGAACTGCTGCCATTCAGGGGCGGTCCGGACGAGCCGTTCGAGCCGGTCGTCGCGCAGGGCCTCGGCACGGCCGTCGCGATGGACGGCGATCACGGGGGTGTCGGCGAGGACCAGGGCGTCGACCATGTGGACAGCCGCCCGGTGCCGCACGATCGCCACGGTAGCCGCCGGCGAGGCGCCGGCCACCAGGCCGTGCTCGGTCGTGACCGTGGTGAGGGCCGCGTGCAGCGCGGCGCTGAGGGTGAGGTGCGGGTCTCGGCGCAGTTCGGCGAGGATCTCCTTGCCGAGTGTCTGGGCGTACCAGCCGCCGCGGGGAGTGTCGTCGGACACCGTGCTGACGCCGTCGAGGACCACGACGGTCCCGAGGCCGGCGTCGTGGACGATGCGGTCTTCGGAGGGACGGCGGTCGCTTCCGGGGAGTTCGCCCGTCGAGATCTGCATAGCAGTCCTTCTCGTTGCAGAGGTGATGGAGGCAGCCCGTGTTCGGGCTATCGGTTACGCGGCGGCGGTGCGGTCTTCGGGGAGCAGGCGGCAGTCGAGCACGGCGGACACCGCGCCGTGGTCGCTCCAGCCCTGGCGGATGGGCTCGTCGTGGACGGTGTAGTCGACGATGGCGGGTGCGAGGGCAGGGCTGAGCAGGACGAGGTCCTGGCGGCGCTCGATGTCCCAGGACTCGAAACCGCCTGTGGGCCGGTGGTCGTCCATCTGGTGGGCGACGTCGACGAATCCGGCGCCCTCCAGCACGTCGGCGGCATCCTGGTGGGTCCTGAGCACTCCGTCTTCATCGCGTACGACCCGGGCGCGGTGCAGGTGCTTGGGCAGGCGGCTCCAGTCCACTTCAGGGTGGCCGATGCCGGGCAGGTTGCCGTCGCCGAGCAGTACCGACAGACGGCCGGGCGCGGCGAGGGTCGCCAGCGGCTCGACTTCCCTGGCGCGGTTGCCCGGCGAGAACGGGTCGAGGTGGAGGTTGCGGAAGCTCCACGGGGTGGGGCGGTGGTCGAGGCGGGCGGTGGCCCACCCCAGAACGTGGTGGTAGCGGCCCCGATCGGCGCCCTTCGCGACGATGTCCCAGCGGGCGTTGAAGAACATCGCGGTGTGGAAGCGGTGCCCGGCCGTGGTTTCGTTCGCCTCGGCGAGGAAGCCGGTGTTCATGCCCAGCGCGGAACGGGCCTGCTCAAGGCGCCGTTCGCCGAGCAGCTCCCAGAAGTTGCACTCCTGCAGGGCGTACATGTCGGCGTTGAGGGATTTCAGGAAGGGGGCGGCAGCCTTCCAGCTGTCGTCGTTCCCCAGGCCCTCCTCTGCCCGGCCGCCGAAAAGGGTGTTGTAGGTGACCAGGGTTACGAGAGGTGAACCGTCGGATATTGGGTACTGCATGCTTCCTCCGAAGTTGAGCCCGGGTTCGTCGTGACGGATATCGTGTGCGTGGCGGCGGCGAGCGGCATGAGGGCGCGCAGCCCTGGACGCTACCGGCGCTCGACAGGATGGCCGGGGCTCGGTAACGGGGGCGGGCCGGTGCCTGTCACGGGGCCCTTTCCGGTGACGGACGGTCTGATGCCGGGTTCAGATGACAGGTGGGCGGCCGGCGGCGGTCAGCCGCCACACAGTGCGCCAGCTCATGGGCGCGCGCTGCTGCTCGGTTCGGCGAGCCCAGCCCTCCCGCATACCGACGAGGGACTCACGCACTCCGCCGCTGCGGAAGGCGCGCGCCAGGGTGATGGCGGACCAGACGGTCAGGTACACGGGGATCAGCGGGCCGGGGAGGTTGCGGTAGGCGACCGAGATGCGGTTGCGGGCGGCGAGCCGGTGAAAGAGCTGGTGCCGCGCCGGGCTGGTCACGGGGTGGTGCATCCGGATCTCGGCCGCGTACCAGCCGGTGTAGCCCGCTGACCAGCACCGATACGCCAGGTCCAGTCCTTCGTGGTACAGAAAAAGGGTGCCTTCCCACCCGCCGAGCTCATCGAAGACGCTTCGGCGGATGAGGACGACGCCCTCGGTCATGGTGGTGATGGTCCCGGGCCGCCCCGGATCGCCTGCCCGAAGCCGGGGCACCCAGCGGCGCGGCGTGGTCGTGTCGTCCGGGCCGGTCAACCGGGGCTGGATGTAGGCGGCTTCGGGGTGCTGCTCAGCCGCGGAGACGAGGCGGGCGAGGACGTCGGGGCGTGGCAGGCAGGCGTCGTTGTCCAGGAAGAACACGTACGCGGCCGGGTCGCCGGCCGCGCGTAGCGCGTCGACGCCCGCATTGCGCCCGCCGGGGATGCCGACGTTCTCCGGCAGAGCGACGGTGAGCGCCCCGGGCGGCGCGACCTGCGGAACACACCCGTTGCCGACCACGCACACCCGCACTTCGACCCCGGCCTGGGCCAGCAGTGTCTTCTGAGCGAGGGCTTCCTCCTCGGGACGGTCATTCATGGTCAAAACGACCACGTCTACTCGCGGCGTCATGCTGCCTCCTGCGTGTTCGAGGGGCCGGCCAGGAGCATGGCTGTCAGGCGGCCGACCTTGGTCACCAGCAGCAGCACGGGCGGCCGGCACAGGATCACCGTGCCGGTCCACATCGTCGCGGGGATCGGAGATGTGCCCGGCGTCGGTGGTGCCCATCATGCTCCGTTCCTCGAATACCGGTCGGACGCGGTCGCGCTCACGGCTGTGAAGCGGCGCCGTCCGACAGGAACGGTGCTGCTTTGAGGGCGAGTTGCTGGTGCAGGTAGTGCTCGGCGTCGCCGGGGCGCATCCGGGCCAGCGAGACCAGGGCGGTGACGGCGACGTCCGCGACCTCGGCGTGTACGTCGTCCCAGGAAGCGGCGGGCTTGCGGGAGTTGGTGCCGCGCGCGCCGATGACTGCCTGCGCGGCCTCGCCGGTCTCCTCGGCCAACTTCAGGACCTGCAGCGTCCACTGCTCCGGCGCGCTCAACCCCCTCGCCTCGTCATGGGCGGTGAACCGCTGGGCGAGGCGCCGGATGGTCGCCGCAGAGCCGGCCGCGCCCCCATACCGGTCGGCGTCGCTTCGCTGCGCCGGTAGCGCATCGCCCGTGGGCAGGGCGAGCCCGTACTGGGCGGCCTGGGCTTGGAACATCTCCCGGTAGAGGCCGCCCGCGCGGTCCATGAGGTGGGTGTGGGTGCCGTGTTCGACGATGAGTCCCTGGTCGAGTACGTGGATGCGGTCCGCCTTCGCGGTCGCGGCGAGCCGGTGCGTGACCAGCACGACCGCGTGACCGCTGTCGGCCAGGGCCCACAGCCCTTCGAACGCTTCGATCTCCGCATGGGGGTCCAGCGCCGAAGTGGGCTCGTCGACAAGGAAGAAGGGCGCATTGCGGTACCGGCTGCGGGCGTTTCCCAGTTTCTGCCACTGCCCGCCGGAGAGCTGCACACCGCGCTCGTACCCTTTGAAGACGATCGAGTCCCAGGCGTGCGGCAGCCCTTCGATCAGCGCGCGCACATCGGCGTCCTGTGCGGCCTCCTTGACGCGGTCGATGTTGCGGGGGCGGTCACCGGCGCCGATGGCCACGTTCGTGGCGGCCGTCATCTCCCAGTGAGGGAAGTCCTGCGCGAGCAGCCCGACGGCGGCGAAGACCTGCGCACGGTCGGCCTCGCGGATCTCGACCCGCTCGCCGTCCGCCCCTTCCCACCACACGTTCCCGCTGGTGGGGAGCAGCAGTCCGGCGAGGATCTTGGTCAAGGTGGTCTTGCCCGAGCCGTTCGCGCCGACCAGCGCCGTCACCTCGCCCCGCCGGACCGTCAGGCTCACCCCCTTCAGCGAGGGGGACGAGGCCCCGGGGTAGGTGTAGGAGACGTTCTCCGCGTGGATGGCCCGCACCAGGTCCGGCAGGGGCGTGCCCGACTGCGGGATGGCGTGCTTCTCGGCCAGTTCGGTGGCGTGCCGGGTGTCGGTGAGGAACAGCATCTCCTCGTAGAGCCGGTTGACCTGCTGGACCAGGGAGGTCAGCCGTGCGGTGGAGTTGCGGATGGCCACCACCGCGGTGCCACCGACAGCCAGCGGCAGTCCACCACTGGTCAGCAGCCACCACAGCACCCCGTAGCAGCCCAAGGACGCCAGACCCGAGAAACCTCCGGCGACCAGGTCGGTGGTGGCCTGCGCCCGCGCCAGCCGCCGCTGTTCGGCCTCCGACTGCCGGGACATCTCCTCATACCCGCGCAGCAACTTGGTACCGGCCGCGTGCACGCGGATCTCACCCGCGGCATGGGGCCTGGTCAGATACGCCAGCAGCGAGGCCACCGCGCGCCGGTGATCGACCCAGTTCAGCCGCGAGGTGTAGTCGCGGCGGGCCGAGCGCACCGCGCCCCACCCCTTGGGCAGCGCGATGGCCAGCAGCATCGGCAGCAGCACCGGGTGCAACGAGGCCAGGACGACGGCAGCCGCCACCATGCCGATGAGGACGTTGACCACCCCCACCGAGAGCCTGAGCATGTTGCGCGCGGAGTCCGTACCGAACTTCCCCGCCTCCAGGACACGTTGCACCTCAGGACGCTCGGTCGCCGCCACCTCCACCCGCGTGACGGCCCGGTAGTACTGAGCGGAAACGGCCCGCTCGACCTGCGGCTCCAGCCGGCCGGACATCGCCGTCGACCACGCCGTCAGCACCGCCGCCAGCAGCGACATCGCCGCCAGCACCACCAGAGACGGCAGCGCCTCGCGCAACTTGTCCGCCGTCGGCCCCTCGGCGAACAACTGGGTCAGGATGCCGTTCACCGCCACCAGACCCCACCCGGCGGTCACCCCCTGCCCGACCTGCGCCGCCACGACACCGGCCAACGCCCGCCGGTCCACCCGCCATCCGGTGCGCAGCACCGTGCCCATCATGCGCGGCAGCGCCGAGGCCATCTGCCCGAACCCCATCCGGGTCAGTGCGCCCTCATGGTGCACGAACGACTGATCCCAGCGGAGCCTGCCGCCGTACAACTCCCGCTCCGCATCCGAGATCGCGCTCTCCGCCGGCGCCGGCTTCCTCAACCACCTCATGCGCACCACCCCTGCACCCCGACGGACCGAGCGAAGGCCGGAACCCGGGCAGCGGGAGGCTCACCCCACCACCACTCCGCGGGAGACAGGCGCTGGGCGGGCTGCCGTAACGGTGAGGGCAGGGGCACGGACTGCTCGGTCATGCGACCGGCGTCGTCAAGCCGGTATGTGTTCGTGGCGAGTCGCCGTTCGCGTGGAGAAGGGTGGCGCGTGGGATCAGGAGTGGGGTGCATGGCGTCCTTCGGAGGGAGAGGAGGTGTCAGGGTGTTCAACGAGGAACTCGCTTCTTCGAACGCGTGTCATTCGGACGTGGCATGGAGCTTGCAGGCGAGCGGCAGGGCATGTGTGTTGGGTGAACCGACCTTTGCTGGGTGAGGATCGCCTTTCGGGGCGCCGGTGACCGGAACGCCGATGTTCGCGGTTTGGCGTGACGTGTTGTCCGCACGTGCGTGAGGGGTGTTCACGACGGGTGGGTGAGGTCCATGTGCAGTGTCATGACGGCGTGGTCGGTGAGGCCGGCCTCGCGGGCTTCGTGGTGGTAGCCGCAGGTGAGGAGGGAGCCGGTGTGGGCGGTGGAGATGAAGGTGTGGTCGAAGCGGAAGCCGTTTCCGCTGCGTCCGTACCAGGAGTGCGCTGCTTGGGCTGGGTGGAGGCGGCGGAAGGTGTCGGTCAGGTCGGCGTCCTTGAAGCTGTCGTAGAACGTGTACTCCCACTCGCCGAACACCCGGTGCGGGGGTTGGTGGCCGCGTTCGATGACGTTCAGGTCGCCGGCGACGATCAACGGCATTCGGGGGAAGAGCGCGGGCAGCTTTGGCAGCGCCTCTGTGACGGCTTCCTGGAACGCCCGCTTGGCTTGGTTGCGGCGCTCTTTGGGGCCGCGTGAGGGCACATACAGGCCGAGGATTCCGACAGTGTGGTCGCCGATGGTGACGCGGGCTGCCGGGGCCCGGTGGGGCAGGTGCGCCACCGGGGTCTCGACGGATTCCGCGTCGCGGGTGCGGCAGGCGATGACGGTGCGGTAGTCGGGGGTGTGGGGCTGCGGGGCGATCACGGTGGCGTAGCCGCGGTCGGTGAGTGCGGTGACGAGGGCGTGGCCGGCGTGGGTGGGGGAGACCTCGGTGAGGACGACGATGTCGGCGTCGTCCTGTGCGGCGAGCCAGGCGGCTTGGCGGCGGGAGCGTTCGGGGGAGGCGTGCTGGGCGTTGAACAGCAGCAGCCGCACGGCGTCGTCGGCTGGCTGGCGTGCGGGCGCGGCAGGGGCGAGCAGGGACAGCTGCTCGGCGGGGGAGGTCATCGGCTGGTGCCCTTCTCGTCGAGGAAGACCTCGCCGTGGCTGCCCAGGAGGCGCTGGAGGTGTCCGAGGGGTGTGGTGCTCTTGCCGCCGATGAAAGGCCCGTTGAGGCAGATGATCAAGCGTCTCTCCGTCGAGCTCGGGGCTGGTTGTCGTGGTGTGGCGTCAGAGCGTCTGGTGGTGGTCCACGAGGGGTGTCAGGAGTAGGTGGTGGCGTGTTGCGGGGTGGAGAGCAGCTGCTGCTGGATGAGGTTCAGGCCGTGGTCGAGTTCGGCGGGCGGTTCGGAGAGGTTCATCCGCAGGAGTTGCCGCCCCGGGTAGAGGGCTTGCCAGGCTGCGGTGGTGCCGCCGTGGACGACGGCGGGGTTGAGCCGGAGCCCTTGCCGGCCGCTGTGTCGCACCCAGCGCAGGAAGTCGCTTTGTTTCTCCCGGAGTTCAGCGAACGCCGAGTACCCGGCTGTCGGATCCCCGGCGGTTGGGCTGTGGTGGACGATTGTCACCGGCGAGTCCGTGCGGTCGAGCCGGTCCATGTTGCGGCGGAACCGGCTGGACATCGCCGCCAGATGCCGGCGCAGCCGCTGGTAGTCCAGGAGACCCGGCAGGTCCGGCAGGCCGGCCCGTTTCGCGGTGTCCTGCGCCCGACGGACGGCCAGCTGGATGGCCTCGTCCTGGGGGGATTCCAGAACGGGGAGAAGGGACGCGTACAACGTCATGACGATCTCAGCGACAGGGCTGCTGTTGGTGGCGATGCGTTCGAAGTTGTCGCGGCCGAGGTGGGCCATGAGGGCGGTGTTCTTGGAGATGACGGCGGCTGCGCGCAGGCCGGGGACGGAGAGGTCCTTCGACGCGGTGATGATGAGCGCGCTCGCCCGCAGGTCCAGGCGGGCCAGACGCTCTCGCAGCTTCACGCCCGGGGGTTGTCCGGTGGCGCTGATCTGGAAGGGGACGTCCAGCAAGGTGAAGTCGGGGGCGGGCCCGGCGGGCAGGTTGTGGCGGACGCCGGTGATGCCGTTGGGCATGACCTCGACCAGGCAGGAGCGCTCCGCTGTGGCGCCGGTGGAGTGGAGGGTGCCGTCGTGCCGGTAGTAGCCGGTGACGGGGGCGCCCCAGCGGACGGCGGACTGGTCGAAGGCGTAGTAGTTCGGCAGGGGCAGGGTCAGCCCGTGGCCGGTGGCCGCGAGGTGGGCGATGGCCAGGTTGATGGCTTCGGTGCCGCCGCGGGGGAAGAAGACGTCGGCCGGTTCCAGGCCGATGTGCAGGTGTGCGCCGAGGAGTTCGGCGACCGCGGCCCGGGTGCCTCCATGGAAAGGGTCCGCGTAGCTGGAGAACGCGCCGCGTTGGACGAGGCGGTACATCACGTCGGCGAGGTAGCGGCCGAGGACCGGGGAGGGCGGGAAGCGGTTGCAGCCTTCCCCGATCTCGAAGGCGCTCGCGGGAGCGCCGTCGCGGAGGGCGCCGAAGGCGGTCAGGCAGTCGGCTTGGGCGGTGCTGGGCATACGGGTGCTCCGGTGCGCCAGGCCGGGGCACTTCCGGGCTTCCGCGTTGCGGACGGGAGTGAGGCTACCGGATCACGTTGGCCGCGGGGCAAGTTGTGGGCAAGGGCGGCACTTCCCGGACATCTTGGCCCTCCTGCCGCGGCAGGAGGGCCTGTCGCAGGAGGAGGCGTCCGGCGGACGCGAGGTCGGGGACGTCGGTGTGTTCGTCGCGCCGGACCCAGATGGCGTCGATGCCGGCGCGGGTGGCTCCCTTGATGTCCGCGTCGGGGTTGTCACCGATCATCACGAGGCAGGCGTGGGGCGGGGCGGCGGCGCGGGCGAGGCGGAAGGCTTCGGGGTGGGGCTTTTCGTGCCCGCTCGCGGCCGAGTTGACGACCGCGCGCAGACGGGAGGTGAGGCCCAAACTGTCGAGGATGTCGGGGAGTTCGGGGACGTGGTTGGTCAGCAGGGCGTGCTGCCATCCGGCCTGGGTGAGGGTGTCGAGGACATCGAGAGCCTGGGGGTAGAGGCTCCATGCGGTGCGGTCGGTGTAGGTCCGACGTGTGGCGTGCGCGGCTGTGGTCGCCTCCTCGTTGTCCATGCCGAGGCCGGTGAGCGCGGTGGCGACCACCTGCGTGACGTGGTCCCACCACGCGTCCGGCGCGTTGAGGTGGGGGTGGGGCAGGCGGGGTTCGTGCCACGGGAACCCGCGGGCGAGGGCCTCGAAGATCTGGGGGAAGGTCCAGGTGTGGTCGGGCTGCTGGACATCGAGGATCTCCAGGAGGCACTCGGCCCAGGTGCCGTGGCGGCGGTGGCCGAGGGTGCCATCGAAGTCCCAGACGGCGATCAACGGGCCGCTCACCACAGGTCCAGCGTTTCGAGAACGGCCGGGGCCGCGGGGAGCGGGGCGGTCGCAGTGGCGGTCAGGAGCCCGTCGGGCAGGTCGATCTTGCGGTCGAGTCTGATCATCTCGCGCCACTGCCGCGCGCGCCCCCACTGCTGGGCCCAGGCTGGGCGCAGTTCGGCGGCGGGGACGGACTCCAGGCTGCGGTGGCCGGTGAGGAGCCGGGCGGCG
This sequence comes from Streptomyces sp. NPDC050161, assembly GCF_044460025.1. Lineage (NCBI taxonomy): Bacteria > Bacillati > Actinomycetota > Actinomycetes > Kitasatosporales > Streptomycetaceae > Streptomyces > Streptomyces sp. NPDC050161. The sequence continues at coordinate 27,128 of NZ_JBITJM010000031.1, forward strand.
GTCTTGGGGCCGATGCCTCGTACGCCGGCGATGCTGTCGGCCGGGTCGCCGGTCAGGGCCCGGTAGTCCGGCCACTGCCGGGGGGTGACGCCGTAGCGGGGCGGGATGTGCGCGGCGGTGGTGTAGCGGCGTTCGTCCTTCACGCCGGTGTTCAGCATCCGCACGGCCGGGTCGTCCAGGAGCTGGATGAAGTCCTTGTCGCCGCTCATGACGTCGACCGCCCGGCCGGCAGCGCGGGCGGCCTGGGTGAGGGTCGCGATGACGTCGTCGGCCTCGCACCCGTCCTGCTCGATCCAGCGGACACCGCTGTGGTCGAGCGCGGCCTTGACCAGGGCGAGCGATGCGATGAGGCCGGGCTCGGGCGCGGGCCGGTCGGCCTTGTACTGGCTGTCGGTGGCGGCGCGCGGCAGGGCGCCGTCTTCGGAGTCGAAGACGGCGAAGATCTCGAAGCCGACCGCGTGCTGCGTCTGCGCCTTGCGCAGGAGGGCAGCGAATCCGAACACACCGGTGCGGTCGATGGTCTTGTCGCGGTTGTAGATGCGGGCGGCGAACCCGAACCAGGCCCGGTGGAGCAGGTGGTGGCCGTCGACGAGCAGCAGGGGCACGGTCATGAGGCGGTCTCCCGGGGTGCTGGCGTGCTGGTGGGGGCCTGTGACCGCGGCGTACGGGCATCCGGTAGCGGATGACCGACGAGTTTATCCAGCTTCTGGCCGGCCGGGCGCCACGCGCTGGTCAGAAGCGTGGCGAGGTGGGTGGCGGCGTCGCGTTCGGCGTGCACCCGCCGGTGGGCGTTCTCCCGCATCTGCCCGCGCTGCTGGTCGGGCAGGGTCAGGGCGCGGCGCAGCCCGCTGGTGAGGGCTCCGGGGGTATCGGGCGCGTAGAGGAGTCCGTTGTGGCCGTCGGTGATCTGTTCCGGGAAGCCGTCGCGGTCCGGGGCGAGGACGATGGCGCCATGGTGCTGCGCCCACAGGCCGGTTTCGAAGACGATGTTGGCGAGGGTCTCCCCGCGGCTGGGTACGGCCATGACGCGGGTCGCGGGCAGCGCGGCCAGGGCGCGAGGCAAGGTACGGCTGTAGCGGCCGATGAGCGTGGCGGAGAGCTGAAGTTCGGCGGCTCGGGCCTGGTAGCGCGTCAGGAGTGCGGCGCGGTCGTCGTCGGTGGGCACCACGATCATCGCGAGGTGCACGTGGTCGCGCAGGGGCTCGACCGCGTCGATGAGCAGGTCGAGGCCCTTGGTGTGGTCGGTGCGGCCGACGGCGGCGATGACCGGCCGGTCGGTGGGGATGCCGAAGCTGCGTACGGTCTGCTCGGCATAGAAGGCGGTGGGCGCGGTGAGGTCGGCGGAGGCCAGATGCAGGCCGGAGGGCCAGGGCAGGAGCCGGCCGGGGTCGAGGCCGTAGCCCTGCTGCAGGTGGCGGGTCAGGTAGGTGCCGATGCCGGCCACCCAGATGTGGGTGTTGCGGGAGGCGGCGCTCAGCGCGTCCTGTTCCCAGGCGAGGCGGTCGGGGTCCGGTTGGGGGCGTTCGGTGATCTGCGCGGTGGAGAACAGGGCCAGCAGGACGTCGATCCGCTCGCCGGGCTGGACGCTGTGGGCCAGTCCGGCGAAGGGGGTGTCGACGCCGATGGCCAGGACCCGCTCGTGGGTGCGGGCAAGGCCGCGGGCTGCGGTCGCGGCCTGCTCGGAAAGGGCCTGCCAGGCGGCGGGCCGCCACATGGGCCGGTGGGTGTCGTAGGGCAGGGCGATGACACGACCGCCGAGCCCTTCGACGACCTGGCGGGCGTGGGCGAGGTCGGCCGGGTTGTAGCCCCAGGTCGCGGGTCCGGGTTCCGGGACAGCGAGATAAGGGGTGAACGGGCCGGCCGCCTGGGTGAGGCGCGGGTGGTGGTGGGCGAGGGTGGCCAGGAACGTCTTGGTCTGGCGGCCGATGCCGTTGGTGTTGTTCGCGATGCCGTTCACCGCGCAGTACAGCAGCGCGTTGCCGTGGGGCATGAGTGCTCCTGTTCGTCTGTTCGTCAGCCGGCGGCGTAGAGGTCTTCGGGGTTGGGCCGCCAGATCTTGGACTTGCCCGGTGCCGGGCTCATCCCGTGGGCGGCCAGGGCGCGGGTCAGGTGCTGGTAGGCGTCGTCGGCGGCCTTCGGTGTGGGGCAAAACAGGGTGTAGTTGTCGGTCATCCGCACGGCGGCGAGGCCGGTGAGCTGATGGTCGACGGGGGTCATCCGGAGGTTGGTGAGCATCGGGTTGAGGCCGCTGCCGGGGGCGAGTGGGTCCGGCAGTGCGGCCAGGATGCGGCGCAGCAGGGCCAGGAGGGTGCCGTCGTGGACGAAGCGGGCCACCGAGGAGACGGCGTCTTCCAGGCCGACGCCCCGGGAGGCGGCGGCCACGTCGATGTCGGCGACCCACGGCAGGCCGGAGTCCAGGTGACGGGCGGCGGCGCTGATCGCGAGGGGGCGGCCGGCCCGCCGGTGCCAGCCGAACATCCATGGTGGGTAGGCGTCCCGTTCCAGGACGGGTTCGACCGCGTTGCGCAGGGCCCGGTGCACGATGCGGTCTTCGACGGTGGGGACGGCGACCCGGTAGTCCTTGCCCCAGGCGTGGAAGGCGACGAGGCGGGTCGGTGAGGGGCGCCACGATCGGTCGGCCAGGCGGGCGGCGAGGGCGTTGAGGCGGGCGGGCATGTCCTGGCGGAAGGCCCGCCAGGACATGCCGTCGGCGCCGGGGGCGCCGGTGCGGCCCATGCACTGGCGGGCGGCGCGCTTGAGTGCGCGCTCGCTTGTCACCTGCCGCATCAGGGAGTGCGCGGCCAGGCCGCCGCTCATCGTGTCCCGGCGGTGGTGGCGCGCACGAATGCGCCCGCGACCGCCTCCGGGGTGTGGGCGGCGACCTGGTGCGGGGCTTGCCGGGCGGCGGCGTGGTAGCCGTCGTGGTCCTCCAGCAGCTCGGTCAGCGCGCGCCACAAGGCGGTGGGCCCCTCCTCCAGCGCGGTCATCCGTCCGGCGGCGCCGGTGAGTTGTGGCAGGTGCCCGAGTCCGTAGCCGACGACCGGGGTGCCGACCAAGAGGGCTTCGGCGGCGACGTTCCCGAATGTCTCGGGGCTCGTCGAGCTGATGACGGTGGCAGCCGCCTGGGCGAGGAACGGCGGCACCTCCTGCCAGGGAAGCGCCGGGCGGATCTCGACGCCGGGCAGGTTGTCGGCCAGGGCGCGGCACTGGTCCATGACCTGGTCCTGCATGCCGGGCCAGTACTCGAATCCGGCTGCCGCCAGCACGATCTGCACCGGCCGCTCCAGGCCGGCGGGGAAGGCGCCGAGAAGTTCGGCGATGCCCTTGTGGGGTTCGGCGCGGGCCACGATCCGCACGGGCCCGCGGCGGCGGAGTTCTTCGCGCGCGGCTGGGGACGGTGCCTCGGCCGTGTGCAGCAGAGCGTTGGGCAGGGCGTGCCAGCACCGGGTGTCCACGCCCGCGTCCGCCAGTTCCTTGAGCATGAACGCGGACACGGTCAGCACGGTGTCGGGCCGGTGGTGAAGGCTCTGGCGGAAGGGAGCGTCGGTGCGCGGGACGTGGACCATCAGCGCGGTGCGTACCGCGGGCGGTGCGGGGCTGAGGTAGCCCAGGCCCCACACCGCGTCCACCCAGCACACCAGGTCGACGTCGTGGGCGGCCAGAAGCTGCCGGACTTCCGTGGCGGCGGGGCCGGGATCGGCGAGCTGCGCCATCAGGTCCTCCTCCCGGGCCGGGCGCGGGAGGGCGATCGTGGCAAGGCGCAGCAGGTCCGGACCGTCGTCGCCAGTGCCGGGGCCGGCCGCGATGATCAGCGCGCGGTGGCCGAGGCCGCGCAGGCCGCGGGTGAGCGAGGCGATGCTGCGCTCGATGCCGGCGGGCTCGTCGTGGTTGTACGTCAGCAGGACGAAGGCGACGTTCACGAGGTGCTCCGTTCACAGGGAGAGTGAGGGGCGGGCGGGGTGTCGCGGACGAGGCGGAGGCCGATGCCCGGCGAACGCAGCCCGGGTGGGGCGTCGTTGGCGTGGGCGCAGGCGGCGTACTGGGCCAGGGAGTGGTAGGAGCCGCCGCGCAGCAGCGCGATCCCGTCGCGCCGCCAGGGGGCGGCGGTCCACTCCCAGACGTTTCCGGCCACGTCCCACAGGCCCTGTGGCGTGCGGCCGGCGGGATGGGCGTGCACGGGCGTGGTGTGCCCGGGGCCGCTCGCGCGCAGGTTCGCGTGCTGGGAGCCGGGCTCGGCATCGCCCCAGGGGTAGCGACGCGAGCCGCCGCCGGCCATCCATTCCCACTCGGCCGACGTCGGGATCCGTCCCCCCAGCTCGGAGGCCAGCTCGGCGGCTTCATCGAGGCGCAGGCCCGTCAGGGGAAGCCCGTCCGTGGTCAGCGGGGTCGCGGACCACCACAGGGCGGCAACCGGTTGGGCCCGGTGCCATTCTCCGGCCGGAACTCGCCCTCCCGGTAGGCGAATCCACTCCACGGGGTCCGTGGCGGGCGCTACCGTGGAAGGGCCCCGGACAGCAGGTACGTTCCCCTGCGGCCTCACCGGCCCGCTCACCAGCACACGCGGGCTCGTCGCCGGCGAAAGACGGCCCTGTCCGGGCGCAACCCCCGTCACGCCCGGCCTCCGGGGGCCGCGAGCATCACCAGGCGCGTTCCCAGCGGGCTGTCCCCGCCGAACGCACCGCCCAGGTTGTAGCTCAGGGTCCGGGCCTGCCCTTGCTTGACCCCGCGCATGCTCATGCACAAGTGCTCGCCCTCGGCGACCACCCCCACGTCCGGGGAACCGGTCGCCTTGCCGGTGTCAGCGGCGACACCGTCCACGATCCGCTCCTGGACCTGCAGTTGGTGGGCGTGGGCGGCGACGATCCGCGCGAATTTCGACAGCCCCAGGACCTGGCCGGCGGGGCGGTAGCCGATCGTGATCTCCAGCTTCATCGGCATCAGATGGTGCTCGCACAGGCTCCAGACGGTGATGCCGCGCACCACGACCAGCTGGTCGGATCCGGCCGTTAACTCCTGCGCGAAGACCGTGTCGGTACGCCCCGGTTCGTGATCGAGGAACTCCGACCACCAGGCGGCCACCCGCTCCGGTGTGTCTTTGAGGCCAGGGCGGTCGGGGTCTTCGCCCAGTGCGAGGAGCAACTGCCGGTAGATACCGGCGACGAGGGGGACATCGACCTGTGCCCGCGGGGCGGGGGCGGCTGTGCTGTGAGGTGTCATGCGGTCGCCTTCGGGTTGGTCCGTGCTCCGGCACGGAGGACGGAGGGGGCGTTGGGGCCTTCGTGGAGCAGCAGGTCCAGGGCGCTCAGGCCCGGCATCCAGCCGCGCGCGCTTCCGTAGCGGGGGTGGGTGTAGGTGGCGGTCTCGACGCGGATGCGGTGCTCGGCCAGCAGCGGGTGGTCGAGGTAGGCGGCGGCGCCGGTTCCCACCCGCAGCACGGTGGCATCCCGGCGGTGGCACAGGTCGACGAGCATGGCCGTCTGCCCTCCGCGCGGCCTGAGCGCGGAGGAGTTGACCAGCTGCACGGGGAGGCGGAAGGCGTCCAGCAGCAGCTGGAGCAGCGCGTGGTTCAGCTCCGCCAGCCGCTGCCACGGCCTTTCGTAGAGGTCCTGGAGCGCGCTGCGGTGATCGCCCCAGTACGGGGCACGGGCGTAGGTCTGGGTAAGGGTGCGCCAGTGCCGCGCCGCCCAGGGCTCGTCGGCCACCTCGACGTCCGTGATGCTCTGGCCGAAGCGGCGGCGCACCGGGACGGTCAGCCGCAGTGGCTGGGGCCCGGCAGGGTTGCGGACGAGGTTGCGGTGCTGCCAGCCGCGTTCGCTGAACTGGACGTGGTCGAGCAGGACGAGTTCGTCCACGCCGTCCATCAGCCGGGAGAAGTACCCCGGCCAGGGCAGGTAGGCGGGCTGATGGGCGACCAGCACGCGGGGGCCGCCCATCACCAGGCCATCCGGTACGGGACGAACGCTTCTGCCCGCTCGCAGCCCAGGGCCGCGGCGGTCGCGGTGTCGATCGCGCGGATCCGGTCCAGGGAGCGGGGGTGGCCGGGGTCGCGCATCTCGCCGGCGTAGCAGTTCAGGGCCTTGTCCTTGAGCGCGGAGCTGGCGGTGATGTCCACCAGCACACTGGCGTGCGGGCTGTGCGGGCTCCAGGCGTGGTCCTCGGGTCCGCGGAAACCAAGGACCAGGCGCGGGACGTGCCGCAGGCCGCCGGTGGGGCGGGCTGCGGCGTAGCAGCCCTGGTGGGCGGCCTGGTGGTCTTGGTGCACGGCGCCGGCGGCCGGGATGAGCATGGCTTCGGGGCGCAGCTCGGCGAGGGAGAGGGCGTGTCCGGCTTCGAGAAGCCGGACGAGTTCGCTCAGGTGCGCGCCGAGGTTGCGTGCCCGGTGATCGTCACTCCAGGCGATGTCCCGCCCGGCGACGCCCAGGACGTCGCAGGCCATCTCGAATTCCGCGCGCCGTCGGGCGGTGTTCGTTGCGGCGCCCCAGCGGGGCAGGGTGACGCAGGCCAGGGCGAGGACGTGCACTTCGATGCCCGCTTCGGTCAGCCGGGCGATGGTGCCGCCGGCACCGAGGGTTTCATCGTCGGGGTGGGGCGGGACGGCGAGCACGCGGTCGCCGGGTTCCAGGCCGAACATGTGGCCTGCCTCCTGATTTTCCGTGGAAGGGACGGGCGGGCAATGCCCTAGCGGGGCAGGCCGGTCGGCCGTGCGGACCGGAGCCGGGCGAGCGGGGGGAGCGGCTCGGCGGGCGAGCCGGGGTCCTTCTCCCAGGGGAAGTGGACCCAGTCCGCCACGTCCCAGCCGTACGCATCGACCGGGAAGGCGGCGCCCTCGTTGCGGCACAGCACGGCGGTGCGGACCGTGGGCGCTTGCGGGCGTCGGGCGAGGGAGCCCACGAGAGCCTCCAGCGTCGCGCCGGTGCCGCAGATGTCGTCGACCAACAGGAGCCGGCAACGTTGAGGGAGATCGGCGAGGGCGCGTTCGTTGTGCTCAACGTCCAGTGCGACGCGGCCGGTTGCGCTCTGCCGGATCTCGTCGCTGGTGTTGTGCCGGGCCCGCACGATGACCGCGGGGACGTGGAGCTGCTCGGCGACCAGCTCGGCCAGTTCGACGCCGCCGCGCGCGATGCCGGCCACCGCGTCCGGGGTGTGAGGGCGCTCGTTGTGGGCGATGAGACAGGCTGCGGACAGGAAGTCGTTGCGGGTCAGCTGCCAGATGCGGCGGCCTTGGAAGACACGGGCAGAGGAAGGAGTCACGGCCAGCTCCAGGAGGTCAGGACGGCATGGATGTCGTCGTGTCGGGCCATCGGGTCGGTGATGACGTGGGTGACAGGCAGCGGCAACGGGCCCAGCGCCTCCACGTAGTCCGGCTCCATGAGCAGCAGCGCCTCCCGCGCGGGGTGCCGGGCGAGGTGGGTGGCCAGCCGGCCCGGCGCCCGGCGGCGCACGATGGCCGCCCGCTCGGCGGTCATCGGCTGCTCGTAGGTGGAGATGAGGGTGTCCGCGGTGATCAGCCCGTGGAGCGCGGAGAGCACCAGAACGCGGGAACGATGAGCGGAGCTGCGCGTGACGCGGTCCTTGACCAGGGGGACCACCCAGCCCTGGTAGAGGTCGAGGGCAGGCACGGGAGCGGAGGTCACGGCCTTCTCCTTGCAGCAGGCCACGATCACCAGCCCCTCGCACGCCATGCGGTCACCGGCCACGCTCGTCACCCCAGATCAGCACGTGCAGCCGGGTACTCAGGTGCCAGCCGCGTTCACTCACCGGCCCGGCCAGAGCCCGCATCCCGGCCAGCACCGCATCGGCGGTGGTGCCCTCCGGCATCACCCAGACCGGATCGAGCCCGTACGCCGTCTCCAGCGCCGAGATCTCCGCCAGCTCGACCGACGGGTCCTTCACAACGAACTTGAACCGGGCCAGGCCAGACTCCTGGAACGCCCGCAGGGCCGCGGGGACGATGCGCTTCCCGTGCGGCATCCCGGCCCCGAACACCGACAGTTTCGGCGACACGTTGAACCGGACGCCGGCGTCGACCAGTTCCCGGGGCGGCACGAGCGTGCCGTTGGTCTCGAACTCCACGTCCTTGCCCGCCGCCCTGAGGCCCAGGGTGAGCGGAACCACGTGGCGGTGCAGCAGCGGTTCACCACCGGTGAGGACCACCAGCTTCTCCGGCCGCCCCAGCGCCCACGCCAGCAGCTCACCGACCACCTCGCGCCGCGACTCCCGGCGCAGGTCGAAACGGCTCGCATCCCAGGTGTAGGGGGTGTCGCAGCCGCGGCAGGACTCGTTGCAGCCCGCGAACCGCACAAACATGGCGCCCACGCCCGTGCTGGGGCCTTCGCCCTGGAAGGTGCCGGCGAACTTCTCGGTGACCGGCAGCGTGTCGGCCGCGGAGGGCAGCGTGATCTCAACGTCCGTCATGGCGCCGTCCTTCGAACTCGGCCCAGCTGGTCTCCGTCTCCGACACCCGCACCCGCACGCCGCGCCCGCCAGGGCGGAACACCCCCCAGTCCTCCAGCCAGCGCACAAGGTGGTGGGCCAGCAGTTCGGACGTCGGGTTGAACTCCACGGCGTCGTTCAAGACCTCGCCGTGGAGCGTGGTTTCGAGGTAGCGGCGCAAGAGCCCCGGCACGCCGGCAGCCCTCGCGCCATCGGCGCCCCCGGGCGGGATGGTCACCAGGTAGGAGTGCCCGTGCAGCCGCCCGCACGGGTGATCTGCCGGCAGGCCGGCCAGACGATGGGACGCCTCGAAAGACGCCGCGGCGCCGGCCGGAGGTGCTGGCGGGCGGCCGGTGCGGATCCGTATCCCTTCGAGCACGGCGGTGACCTCACCGGGCAGGTGTCGCTGGGCCCACTCGGTCAGATAGCGCCCCAGGCCCTCGTCGCTCGCGTCCGGCACGACGTCACTGAGGTACCGGTGATCGAGGACCTCATCGATGTGCCGCTTCACACCGGCCAGCGCGCCGAAGTCGACGACGAAGCCTTCCTCGGACAGCTGCGGGGAGGCCATGACCGCCTCGGCCACGAACGAATGCCCGTCGAAGCGCCCGTCCACCGTGCGCGTCGCCTCGAAACGGAAGGTCTTGCCGATCCGCCAGCTCCCGCCGCTCATGCGACCTCACCGCGCTCCGCGCCGGCCGCGTAGGCGGTCGGATCGTCCAGCCCGGCAGCGGCGAACGCCTCACGGCGCTCCACGCACGTCCCGCACCGCCCGCAGTGCACGGCGCCGCCCTTGTAGCAGGACCACGTCAGGGCGAACGGCACGCCGAGCTGGTGGCCGCGGGCGGCGATGTCGGCCTTCGTCCACTCCAGGAACGGCGCTTCCAGGCAGAAACCGTCCGCGAGGAACCCTTCGTTACCGGCCCGGATGGCCAGCTCGGCCTGCCGGTAGAACAAGGGCCGGCAGTCCGGGTAGATGGTGTGGTCGCCCGCATGCGCGCCGTAGGCCACACAGTGCGCCCCGCGGGAGACCGCGACTCCGGCCGCGATACTCAGCATGATCATGTTGCGGTTGGCGACGACCGTGGACCGCATCGTCTCGTCGCTGTAGTGCCCGTCGGGCACGGGCACCGTGTCGTCCGTCAGCGCGGACCCGCCCAGGAGACGTCCGACGCCGGTGAGATCCACGATCTCGTGGGGCACCTCCAGCAACGCGGCGATCTTCGCCGCGAAGTCCAGCTCGACGTGATGGCGCTGTCCGTAGTCGAAGGACAGCATGGTCACCGCGGTGCCCCGGCTTCGGAGCTCGTAGGCGGCCACCGTGCTGTCCATGCCGCCCGAGGCGATGAGCACCGCTTGACGCGGCGGGTTTTCCTTCATGATCGTGTGCCCTTTCCAAGATCCCGGCCGGTGGCCGGGCAGTAGCGGAACTACGGGGCGAGCAGCCGTTGGCACGGCTGAAGGGAGGCGGCGACCGGCCAGCGCCGGCGCGGCGCCATCGCCGCCTGGTAGTAGTGAGCCGCAACAGGGCAGGATGAGGCATCCGTGAGCGGCACTCACTCACGCTCACCTTCAACTCCGTTGAGAAAGTGGATATATGGGGGACCAGTCCGAGACCGAGCGGGAGACGTTCGCCGCTGAGCTGAAGCGCTTCCGCTCCATCCGAGGTCATTCGAAGGCGGGGCTCGCCAGAAAGCTGGGCATCGACCCGTCCTATGTCAGCCACCTCGAAGCAGGCCGTGAGCACGGCAGCTCCGCCCTCGCACGCCGCATGGACAGCGAACTGGCGGCGGCCGGCGCAGTGTGGGAAGCCTGGCAGCGCGACGACGCAAGCACCGCCCCCGAGATCAAGCCCGCGGGCCTCCCGGCGCCCACGGGCCTCCTCGTCCTGGAGGACGCCGCGGACCTGCGATATGACGGGTCGACGTACCACCTGCGGATGCGGCGCCTGCTGCGCAACACCGGCGACGAACCCGTCACCCGCTACCTCGTACGGATCGCGGTCGACCGGTACCCGGGCGACCCCGAACGCTCCAACGCCCACTACCGGGCACAGCCGCTGACATGGGAGGAACTGCAGCTCGAAGCGCACTGCGGCCCCGAGGCGATGGGCTGGATCGTCAAGCACGACCGCGACGCGTTCAAAGAGGTGTGGCTGACCTTCGCCAACAACCAGGCCCGCTACCCGCTTTACCCCGGGCAGGAGGCAGAGATCACCTACTCCTATTCCGTCAGCGCCGACAAATGGGGGCCCTGGTTCCAGCGCGCGGTCCGCGTACCCACCCGTGAACTGAGCGTGTCCCTGACCTTCCCCGCCGCATCCGAACCCACCGTCTGGGGCACCGAAACCTCCCTGACCGCCGACTTCGTACCGGTGCGCACGCCACCCGCACAACGAGCGGACGGGGATCGGACGGTCTTCTCCTGGACCACAAGCAATCCCCAACTCCACGCCCGGTACCGCCTGGAATGGCGACTCAAGTCCCCCGACCCCGAAGAGAGTGAGCCCGCGCCCATGAACCCCCTGGCGCCCAGCACCGCCATGGCCGACGCCGGCATCGTCCAGGACGGCGACCCGCTCCTGCACGCCACCGCTCGCCCGTTCACCCTCCCCGCCGAAGCAGACGAGGCCCAGCGGGTCGTGGCCGAAATCTTCGAGGCCATCGACCGGGTGCGCCGGCTGCACGTCTTCGGGAAGGGCATGGGCCTTGCGGCCTGCCAGATCGGCATCGACCGCGCCGCCGCCGTCATCATCCCGCCCCAGGACGGCGCCGACCCCGTCGTGCTCCTCAACCCCGTCATCGCCGAAACGTCGTCCGACGAAGACGAGCAGTACGAGGGCTGCCTGTCCTACTTCGACGTACGGGGACTGGTGCCGCGACCGCTCAGCATCCTCATCGCCCACACCGAACCCGACGGAACCCAGCGCCTCACACGCTTCGAGCGCGGGCTCGGCCGCCTTGTACTCCACGAGGTCGACCACCTCCATGGCACGCTCTACCGGGACCGGATGCGCCCCGGCGTCCGCCCGATCCCTGTCGAGGAGTACCGGGGGACCGGGCAGAGCTGGACATACCGCTGAATCCGGCACTCCAGCCGGTCAACTCCCCACCACGGCGGGCGAGTGCAAGCACGGGAGGGGTGCCGGTCAGCGCGTTCGTCAGCCTCGACCGCACCAAAGAGGCGCTGGCCGGCCGGTCGTCGCTGTACGCGGCGAAGCAACGCTGCGCGACGACGGCGAGCTCTTCACACAAGGCGTCTTCCCCCACCCCTGTGCCGGACGGCGCGGCTGCTACTCAACGGCCGGCACCGCCGTGGGCGCGTGGCGGCCTTCGAGGTAGACCGGTGCTGCCGCGGCGCCGGACATCACCTTCAAGGCCGCGGTGAACAGCGCCGCGTTGGTGCCGTCCATGAGAGCGGGGGCGTGGTCGGGGTCGACCCATTTCCAGCCGAGCAGTTCGCGTTCGGGGACCTGGATGCGGTCAACGTCCTGCGGGGCGATGGTGGCGGCGAAGAGGAACAGGTGGCACGGGTAGGGGTTCTTGTATGTGCCCAACTGGCCGCCGGGAAGCCACTGCACGACAAGCAGACGCCCCGGGGTGACCGGCACTCCGGTCTCCTCCCGGGCCTCCCGTTCACAGCACTGGAACGGGGTCTCGTGCTCGTCGGTCTTGCCTCCCGGAGCAACCCAGTACCCGGTGCCCGCGTGGTGAACCAGGAGCACCTTCCCGTCCCCCCGTTGAATATATGCGGCGGATGCGGAGGTCACGATTGCCCGCTGCGGCCGAGGGACACCTTCGTCTGATTCGCTCATCGTGAACGCCTTCCATTCTCTAGAGACCTGTCTCTGCTTCCAGAGCAGGCGAGTTGTCGTTGCCGAGTCGAACCAGGGAGCGACTGTCTGACAGCGGCGGTCCGGCGAATCAACGGGGTGTGCGCGAGGGCCGATAGGTAGGAGGCACGGTCGAAGCTCGCCGCTGTCTGTGGTCGGCTAGCCGGTTCACCCGTGGCCATGGGCTGGCGGGCTATGGGCCGGCGTTGAGGTAGTTCCAGCACCAGCCGAGGTGTACGGCGTGGGGGGAGTTCTTGGCGCCCATGCGCTTCAGCAGCCCATAGCGGCGCGCGTGGGTGTTCATGGTTTCGCCCGCCGCTATCAGCCGCAGATACCGCACGTCCTCCTCGGGGAGGTCACACCGGGGCGGGCCGTTGTCCGCGGTGAGATATCCACGCGCGTGGGAAATGTGCACCAGCGCAGGAGAATTGCGGGCATCGAATTTACGCCGGAGAGTGGTCGTGTATCTGTTCAGCACGGAGGCAGACACGTGGAACGACAGCGCCATTTGCCTGATGGTGTAGCCACTCGCTAGACAGATCAGGACGTCCTTTTCCCGTTGCGTCAACTCAACGGAGGGAGGCTTCATGAGGCGACTCCACGGTGGTGACCGGTGCGGTCCTCCTGCGCGGACTCGTCGGCGACAGGGGGGAATTGGACGAGGTAGCGGTGGGGTTCGTCCGCTCGCTCGATGGCGGCAGACAGCAGCCGAGCTGTCTCCGCGCTCACGGTGGCGAGAGTGATCTCGTGGTCGCCGGGGCATCGCGAGCAGACGGGGTCGGCGGAGGCCCCCACCCGGCGCCCGGCGATCTCCGTCAGGAGACGGGACAGCCTTTCGGCCAGGGTGTCCAGCTCGGCCCAGCCGCCCTGGTCGAGGCCGGCAACGCCGCAGTCGCCGCCGTGCAGCACCTCGACGAGGGTGACTGCATCTGTGGCGCTGATGTTCCCGATCGAGACATCGCGCTCGCCACGGCGGATGCACAGGTTCTCCGCGCTGATGCCGGCCGTCGTCAGGGCGGTGCGCAGGCGGTGGGCTGCCGCGTCCGGTTCGGGCAGGCTGCGGATCAGCAGCTCCGTGAGGCGGTGGGCGCACTGGGCGGACTCCAGGTCGAACCGCAGCGCAGGGTCGAAGGGGCGAATCAGGGTGACCTGCGCGCGGATGCCGTGGTCCAACAGGTCACGTTGCAGAGCACCGGCCACGTCCGGCGCGGGCAACGCGCTCGCGTCATCGGGGGCAAGCGGCAGCAGACCATCGCGCACCGCAAAGCTCACCGACACGGCGGGCTCACCGGCGGTCCAACCGATCCGCTCCCAGAACGGAATGAGGCCCGCTGCGCTCAGCGCGGTGCCCAGCGCCTTGCACGCACGGCTGCGCTCTTCCTGGACATCGTCCGGCAGGAGTTCTTGGGGTGTCGTCATCGGTGTTGGCCGTCCTGTTCGGGCGCGGTGGTCGCGTGGCCCCATGCCGTGGGCCGGTTGATGTAGAGCCCCGGGCCAAAGGCACCGTCCTCGTCGTGGCGAAGGAAGTGCTGGTCCAGCAGCCGCCGGCAGCCACGCATCACTTCCTTGCTGCTCAGGCCGTGCGCCCAGGCCAGGACGCCGACGGGCAGCGCCGCGTCGGCGCGGTAGTAGCCGGAGATGATGCGTTTACGGATGGTCTGGTCGAGCAGCAGGTCGTGGGGGTGCAACTGGTCCGGGGCCAGGACCAGGGCGCCGGCTATGCCGGGAGTACGCGTGGCCACAACTCCTTCGGTGTCCAGGGTCCGCAGCGCGGTGCGCACGTCCAGGGCGGTCTGCCGCAGCGTGACTGCCAGCTCGGTATCGCCGGGGAGGCGGTCGCCCGGAGAATAGGAATCCTGGATGTGCCGGCGCAGGGCCGCCAGCGCCGAGGCGAGGCGCGCTGAGGCATCATCGCCCACAAAGTGGGCTGATTTGAGGGTGCTCGCGCTCATCGGGCGGCCTCCGTGCGCCTAGCCGAGCGTGTGTCGCCGCCCCGCTTTCGCATCACGACGCCTGAATTCCTCAGCGCCCGGTGTACACAGCCGTATGACCGGCCCGTGTGCGCGACCAGGGCGCGGATGGAGTGGTCTCCGCGGTAGGCGGCGGCAACGCTTTCCTCGAACTGGAGCAGCCGGTCGCCGTGGAGACGCGTCTTTTTGCGGAAGACGGGAACGGCGCTCAGAAGCAGGGCGGGTGAGGGCGCGGTGGACATGGTCTCCCTTACAGGTTGGTTTCGGTGGCAAAGTTCGTGGGTGCGAAACGTCGGTCAGTGGTGGGGGCCGCTCGCGCCGATCGCGTACAGCACGCCGATCACCGTGAGCGCGAGGACGGCCTGGGCCCACAGACGGCGGCTCCGGCGGACACTCAGCGCCCGGACGAAGCCGCTCCGCTCATCGGTCCGTTGGCCGACGGGCATGTCGTCTCCCCTCGTGAGGCACCAGGGACGCTGGCCGGCTGGAGCGGCGGGGTCAGCCCAGGCGTCCTGTGATGTGGATGGGCCCGGAGTGGTGCGGGGGCGGGGTGGTCGACGCCGTTCCGCGAGGCGCGGGCACCGCCGGGGACGCGTCCGGTGTGCCCGTGAAGTAGGCGTAGCCGAGGGCGACAGTGAGGACCGTGAGAACAGCACCGACGCCCGCGGCCTTCACGAACGGTTTCGTCTGCTCCCACCAACTCGGGTTGGTATAACGGGTGGTGAGCCATTGTTCGGTTTCCACGGAGGTCCCAGGTCAGGCGAGGTCGGATCGGATACGGGAGTGGTGGAACGGGCCGGCCGTCAGGCGGCGAGCGTCAGCTCGCGGCGCAGGATGCGGCGGCTGAAGACGGCCAGGACGAGGGCGTGGTCGGACGCCGCCAGGACGTCCTCGTTGATGACGACACGCACGCGCTTCAGCGCCGCAGCGAACTCGGGTGTGGCGTACATCCTGTCGATCCGCAGCATCGGCCCTTGATCCCGGCGCCACAGGGAGGCCGTGGGCGCCAGCGCCTCGCGCTGGCCGAGGACGGTCGCGGCGTACCGGGCGAGGTCGATGAACAGCGGCTGCCCGTTGTGCGGGCGGGTGAGGATTTCGTCCGGCCGGGTGTCGGTGACCCACTGCCCGTCGCGGTGGATGGTGCGGTGCTCGACGTGCGTGCGGTCGTGGACCCTGTCCCACTTGACGAAATGAACGCCCTTGTCGCCGGAGTTGAAGTCGCCGGCGACGAGGGTGGCCTTGCCCGGCGAGCGCAGGGTGGTCACCCGTCGCGATTCCTTCGCGCGCTGGTCTCCGCAGTAGTAGCAAAGATGCGTCGAGTTGAAGGAGATCTCCTTCTCGGCGCCGACAAGGCGGACGAGCGCGCTGCACAGGGGAATCGTCATGCCGTTGGCGTGCTCGGGCTCTGCGACCGGGGCGAACAGCAGCGGGTTGGTGTAGATGCCGGTCGCGTTGCCCGAGTCCGGATTCGGCGGGGCGAGGAAGGAGGTGAAGGCCGGCCCGTGCTCGCCGCCGAGCACCCTCGCCTCCGCCAGCGCTGCCCGCTTCCCCTTCAAATGGGCCCCGGTCAGCTCCTGGCGGAGCAGGACGTCGATGCCCAGCTCGCTGAGCACACGCATGCCATGTTCCCGGCGGTGGCTGTCGCCGTTGTGGTCCTGGCCGTTGCGCTCAAAGTTCCATGAGGCGACAACGATCTCGTCATCGTCGAGCTTGGTCAACGCTCCCCCTGGGATCGGGTGTTGGTGATTTCGTCGGCGGGCGGCGCGCCTCGCGTGGTGGCGGCCGGGTGGTTCTAGGCCGCAGTCATGAGGTTGTTCAGGTTGACGGTGGTGCAGCCGTGCAGGGTGACGACATCGCGCACCGCGAGAGTCCAGCGGAAGCGCGGATCGTCGAAGGACACCTGGTCGAAAGGGTCGCCGCCGGAGGGAGGGAGCGGTCGGAGGGTGGTGCGGTCGTGCACGATTCCGCCGACACCCCACAGCGGCGCTGATCGCACCAGCGCCAGCGTGTATCCCCGGCGCAGGTGCGGGCAGTCCCGCACGGCCTCCTTGGCGCACGCTGCGTGCACCGGAGGGGATGTGGTCCGCTCGCCCTCGCGGATCGGGTGCCCGTCCGGGGCGCGGACCAGAAACAGGAAGCGCTCCTCCTGCCGGTCGTAGCTGGCGTCGTACGTCGTTCCGCCGCAGATCTGGCAGAGCATGTGGGACATGCACTGCCGCTGGCGCAAGGCGTGTACGGCGTCCAAGGTCGGTTCGCCGGTCCCGCGGACGGCCGGCATCCGGGCCCACAGCGCGCCGTGGCGGACATCGACGTTGGTGACCTCGTCGGTGTAGCCGAGGCGGGCGCGGGTACCGTCGTAGCGTCGCTCGAACTTGCCGGGCCGCCGCACTTCACGGGACCACGGCGCGATGTACGGAACACGCAGTTCCTGCCAGTAGAACTGCTTAGGGCTCATGCGGTGCTCGCCTGTTGCGCCTCGACGGCGGGACGGTGCGGCGCGATGACCTGCCCGTCCGGCAGCAGCTCGCCGGTGTCCTCGAAGAGGAGGACGCCGTTGCACAGCAGGCTCCACCCCTGTTCCGGGTGCTGGGCCACCGGGTGCGCGGCCTCCCGGTCCACGGCGGATGCCGCCGGGCAGGGCGGCTGGTGCAGACACATGGGAAATCTCCTCAGCGGTGCAGGTACGGGTGCGGGTGTGTGTGGGCCGGCCGCCCTCCGCCGAGGGCGGCCGGGGCGCGCGCTGCCGCAGCCGTCGCACAGGACGGCCGGGTCGTCCGGCAGCGGTGCCGCCCCTTCGCCGGCACGGGCCCGGCGGCACGACAGCGCGGGCCTGGGCGGGCGAAGGGCCCAGTTGGAGGTCATCTCGGCGGGGGACGGGGGAGGTGCTACCCCGCGGAGATGACCGTTCAGGGGCAGGCCCTCCGGTGGAGGGCCTGCGGGGTTGCCCGGCGCCGAGGCCCGACGGCCTCCCAGAGCACTTGAAGCCT
Source organism: Streptomyces sp. NPDC050161 (assembly GCF_044460025.1). Lineage (NCBI taxonomy): Bacteria > Bacillati > Actinomycetota > Actinomycetes > Kitasatosporales > Streptomycetaceae > Streptomyces > Streptomyces sp. NPDC050161. The sequence continues at coordinate 44,350 of NZ_JBITJM010000031.1, forward strand.
CGTTTTCTCGGCGCCGGGCGTGGAGTCGGGACTGCTGCCGTGGAGAGCCGTTTCTCAGGGCAGACCCGACGTCTGAGGTGGGAGCGAGCGTCATGCGTCGTCTCCCATCAGGTCGAGGAGGGTGACGATCGCCAGGGCGTACCGGCGTAGGTACGGCAGGGCCTCGGCGGGGGCCGGCTCGATGTGGCGCAGGGCGAGCAGGTGACGCAGTTCCTCTGCGGGGTACGTCGTGACGCGGTGCGGGACCACTTGCATGAGCTGGCGGGTGGCCCGGTGGAACCGGTCGGTGATCCGCGCAACCTCCTCCGGAGGCAGCGGTGTTGTCGCCCCCGGACGGCGCCGTCGCCGGGGAAGGGGGAGACCAAGGCGGACCAGGAGATCGTCGACTTTATGGCCGTGCTCCGCGGTGGGGGCGGGCCGGTCGCTCAGGACCTCGTCGAGGATGACGATCAGGTCGTTGCTGATGCCGTCGGCCGCGAGGGAGCGGGACAGGCTGTGAACGAGTCGGCGCACCGCCTGGTCCTGGGAAGAGACCGGGCGCCTGAGCAGTTCGGTGGCGGTGGCGACGTCGACGGCGACCATCACGGCCTCCCTGAGGGGAGGCGGAAGATGCACCACGTCGTCTTGCCACCGTCGCTGACGCCCCAGTTCTCCGCGAAGGCGGCGACGAGGAACAGGCCGCGGCCCGACACATCGCCCTCAGCGGCCAAGCGCAGTTCGGCCGGGGCCGGATTCCCATCACTGACGGCGATGCGCAGCAGGCCGGCGCCGACGCGCTCAACCTTCAGCACGACATCTCCGAAGCCATGCTGAACCGCGTTGGTCGCCAGCTCGGAAACGGCGACCACGATGTCCTCGGCCAGCGCACAGGGGACACCCCACATCCGCAGGCGCGCCGCGGTGGTCCGGCGCACGAGGACGACGCGGGCCGGGTCCGGGGCGAACGACACCGCGAAGCCGCAGAACTGGGACATCGGTCGCTTCGGGGCCGCTGCGACAGCGGCTGCGGTGGCGGTCACCGCGCACCGCCCTCGGCGGATGCGAAGGAGCGCGGCGACTCCGCACTCTCGGAGGCGAAGGAGCCGATACCCAGGGTGTTATCCAGCGACCCGAGAGAGCCGCACACTGCCGGCATGTCGGCTGAGGGGGCATCGTCGTCATGCGGGACCGCTTTGGGGGTGCTCAGGTACTGGGCCATCGCGAAAGTTCCTTGTCGTGGGGGCGTCACACACTCAGCGCGAGATCACTCACGGCTGCGACTGAACATCTCTCTGTGGCAATCGAGTTGGAGTATGGCCTCGTACCTCTCTTCATGTAACGCTCACGGCGCAAGTGTCCGCATGAGCGTTGCGAGGAGGGGTGGTACTGCCGTGGTGGCCCAGCTGTTCCGCCGTGTAACTTCCTTGTGGCTGCTACGAGGCCGTGCGGAGACTGGAAGCACTCGTTCAAGGGAGCATTGCCATGACGACAAGGCCGACGATGCCAGCCAAGACGGCCGAGACCGCTGAGGCATCCGGGCCGACAACACGTCGGCGTCAACTTGCTGTTCGTTTGCTGGCGCTGCGAGAAGCGCTAGGCATGACGGCGGAAGAAGCGGGCGAACGAGCTGGTGTGTCGAAGGCCACCGTTAGCCGCTACGAACGAGCCAAGGGCAACGTGCGGTGGAATCAGGTCGACCAGCTCTGCCGCGTATATGGCGCGCCGGACGAAGAGCGCGAGGCATTGGTATCCCTAGCGAAAAACAGCAGAGCCACCGATGCGTGGTGGGTGCCGTTCGCTGCCAAGTTGCCCGATCAAATGCGGATGCTCCTCGCACTGGAGAATGAGGCATCCCGCATCAGTCACCACGCGGTGGGCGTAGTCCCGGGGCTTCTCCAGACGTTGGATTATGCGCAGGCGATCAAGGCGACGCCAGGGAATACCCTCCCGCCGCAGGACCTTCAGGACTACCTGGCCGTGCGTATGCAGCGCCAACAGATCCTCGATCGCGCCTCACCGCCCAGATATCACGTGGTCCTGGACGAGTCGGTGATTCGTCGCGAGGTAGGCGGACCGGAGGTGATGGCCGGCCAACTCGACCACCTCCTGGTCCGGAGTTTGGAGCCGGACATCAGCATCCAAGTGTTGCCCTTCTCGGCGGGCGCGTACAGCGCGGCGCTAAGCAGTTTCATCGTTTTCGGCGGTCCGGACCCATCGTTGGACGTCGTCTTCATTGAGAACCAAATTGGCTCGCTGTTCTTGGAAGAGCCGGAGGCCCTGGAAGAGTACGCAAGCGCCATCACTTTCCTGCGCCAAGAGGCGCTGGACACGACGTCCTCGGCTGAATTGATCGCCGAGGTCAGCAAAATGCACCTGCATAAACGGAAGTAGCGAGGAAATATCCGTGGCCGAATACCCCAAGTCCAAGTGGTTCAAGAGCAGCTACAGCGGAAATCCCCAAAATGAGTGCGTGGAGTGTGCGAACCAGCCCCACGCCTTTAAGGTGCGGGATTCGAAGAACCCCAAAGGCCCAAGCCTGAGCTTCACCCATGCGGCCTGGGACGACTTCACCGGGGCGCTGCGCGACAACGGCTTCGTCCAAAGCTGACCTGCCTCACATCGCCGCTCCGGCCTGAGGCCCTGACCTGGGGTACGGGCCGGAGCGTGCAAGGACTCACTGATCTCGACGATGGCCCGCCCGCCGTACTGGTCAAGGCCCAGGCGGTGAACTGAAGTCTAGACGTGGGGCATTGAGTGGGCTAGAGCTGAACAGAATCAGGAAGAACCCGCGTTACTGGGCAGTGATGCGGACAGTCCGCGTTCACCAACGTTGTCCGCATCAGGGCGTCGAAGGGGGAAGGCATGCCGCAGAAACCACGTCCCTTGGACGACACGAAGTCCGTACGTGCCTGGTGGGGCATGGAACTCAGGAACTGGCGCAACGTCAGGGGCATGTCCTCAAGAGCGTTAGGGCTGAAGGTCCACCTCAGCGGCACCACGATCGAGCGCATCGAGAAGAATGAGCGTCCTTGCGACGCCGCGCTGGCGAGTAGGTTGGACGATGCGCTGGAGGCAGGCGGAGCCCTGCGGCGACTGTGGCGTTTCGTAGAAGAGGATGCGGACAGGAGGCGCGCCAATGCGGACAGCCCCCCTACCACTCATGTGACGGACCGCATCGCTGCCGAGGCCATGGGCATGCTTGACGCGGACCAGCCCGCCCTTCTGGATCGGAGCCCGTCACCCATGGAACGCCGATCATTCCTCACCGTCGGGAGCCTCGCCGCCGTCGCCCCCGGATCATTCGCTGACCTAGTCCCAGAGCTCGGCCAGACACCGCTCCCCAAGTTCGTCCGTCCTGAAGACATCGAACAGGTAAGGGCCGCCTCAACCACCCTCGCCAGATGGGACAATCTCTATGGGGGCGGCGGCATCGTCCGCAGCTCTCTGGTTGGCCAGTTGACGTGGGCCAGGGGCCTGCTCGAAGTCCATTACCCCCCAGTGCTGGAAGCGGAACTCTTCTCCGCAGTGGGACGCCTGTCCATCGTCATGGGGGCGAGTGCGTTCGATGCTTACGAACATAAGGACGCAGTCCGGCTCCTGCAGTTCGGTCGGCAGTGCGCCGAACAGGCGGACAACTGGCATCTTCGGGCGAGCGCCCTCAACTGGCTGGCACGGCAGGCGATCTGGTGCGGCGCGCCTGACACCGGATTGACTCACGCCGAAAATGGATTGGTGCGCTCCGATCGCCTCACCCCTCGCGAACGAGCGATGCTTCACAACGCCACCGCCAGGGCGTGGGCGAAGATGCAACGTCCGCAGGAGGCCACAACCGCGATCGGCCGTTCGGACGAGATCTTCAGCCGGGCCCAGGAGGGGGAGGACGACGTGTGGATGGAGTACTACGACAATGCGCAGCACCACGGAGACACCGGACACGCTGCATTCGACCTCGCGGTCCTGCCCGGACAGTCAGCCGTGATGGCCACGCACCGGCTCCAGACAGCGATCGATCAGCACACCGATGCGTACGTACGCTCGCGCGCCCTCTCAGGAACGAAGTTGGCCACCCTGATGATGGCGACCGGTGACCCTCAGCCGGCCGTGGTTACTGCCCACAAAGCTCTCGACGAAGTCGGACGACTGCGATCGAAGCGGGCGGTCCACGACGTCAAGAGCCTCGCCAAGGCATCTCTGCGATACGCCCGCAACCCCGCGGTGGCAACGTTGCGGGATCGTATAGCCGCTACCGTCATCGCATGATCGCCTCGCGAATAAGGGAGTCCTTCGCCGTACTACAAACCATCGTCGCAGCCGCAGGACTCCCAGCGGCCGGGGCGAAGCCCATACGGCTTGGTGAGAATGACCTGTGGCGATTGCCTGACGAGATCGTGGTTCGCATTTCACGCGTCGGTCAGGAGCACGTGGCAACCCGCGAGGTTGCCGTCGCGCGGTGGCTTGCGGACAACGCTGTGCCAGCAGTTCGGCCGCTGCCTGTGGAACAGCCTGTCCACGCCTGCGGCCGAGCCGCGACCTTCTGGGAACTTCTCCCACCGCATCAACCTGGCACGGAGGCCGATCTCGCGCCGTTGTTACGGCAGTTGCACGACCTGCCCAAGCCTTCCTTCCCGGTCGGGAAGCTGGACCCCTTCGTCCGAGTTGCCAATCGAATCTCCTCAGCGCGAACGGTGGGCGAAGACGATCGGCAGTGGCTTCTTCGTCGGCTGGAGGACCTTAGGCAGGAATGGGAAGCCCTTCCAGCAGGACGTCCAGCGTGCGTGATCCATGGAGATGCGTGGCGTGGGAACTGTGCGGTATCGGGGGGCGAGGCCCGGCTATTGGACTTCGAGCGCACGTCGGTGGGTCCTCCGGAGTGGGATTTGACGTCGACTGCAGTGGCGTACGACACGTTCGGCAGCCTGACCGAGGAGGAGTACCACACGTACTGCGAGTTGTACGGGTACGACGTCATGGCCTGGCCGGGCTATGAAACCCTGCGCGGTATCCGTGAGCTGCGGCTCGTGACCTTCGCCCTGCAGACCGCAGACTACGACTCGGCCGCGTTTGCGCAGGCGCAATATCGCATTGACTGCGTACGAGGCCGACGCGGTCCCCGCCCGTGGGGTTGGGAGGCGGTCGGGTAACCGCCGAGACAGATGCAAGGCGCCCCGTGATACGAGGCCATGAATGCTGGTCGCACCCTCGCCTCACTGAGCCCAGAGGAAGAGCTCACTCGCTACATCAGTGGCGGGAGGGTGCTTCGTGGCCAGTGTCCGAGCCAGAAGGCGGCGCTGGAGGGCTCGTTCTGGTGCTCGGTGGAGCCGTCGTGGGGGAGGTATTCGGTCGGGGCGATGTAGCCGTCGCCGGGGTCCAGGCGGATGCGAATGCAGGGCAGTTGGTGGCCAGCGGTGATGAAGGCCCGGATATCGTCTGTGTGCGGGTAGCGGCTGGTGTAGTCGTGGGGATGGGCGGCGCGGCACAGGGCTTTCGCGTTCGTCAGGCACAGGATGAGGTAGCGGGTGCCGGGGCCGAGGTTGAGGCACAGCCGTCGGCGGCCGGTGTCCTTGGCTTCGTAGGGCAGCCGGTCCCAGTTGTCCAGGTGCAGGCCGACGAGTTGACCGTTCGCGGGGTTGCCGGTGGTGGTGAGGGATCCAGGCTTGCTGTGGGCCTGGCCGAGGTAGGTGGTGTCTGAGCCGCCCAGCTCGGCCCCGTAGTCCGGCAGCGCGTCGGGGCCGGCGGGCGGGGGCGGCTTCACGATTTCCACGAGTGTCCTGCTCGCGCTGCCGGGCTCGGCCGCCAGCTGCCTGCCGATGGCCGCGGGCAGCGGGCGCCACCGGCCGGAAGGGACGGCGGCCTGCTCTTCGTATCGTGGTTCGCGGCACGCCGTGCGGACGTTGGCTATCTGGCAGCGGGTTTGTAAGGCGGCGAGGTCGGTGAGGGCGATGTTCAGCGGCATGGCGCCTCCGGTGTCAGTCGATGCCGTCGCCGTAGGTGACCGCGAGTTCGGTCAGCAGGGCCTGGGTCAGTTGCGGCTGCTGGGCGCGGCCGATGGTGATCCCTTTGAGGTGGGTGATCCCGCGCACTGTGGAGAGGTCGGTGTCGCGCAGGTCCAGATCGTGGTAGCGGCCGGAGCGGAACTCGGTCTCGCGCAGGGAGCATTCGCGGATGACGGTGTTGCTGAGGTCGCAGCCGGTGAAGGACGCCTCGGCCAGGGAACAGCCGGTGAAGACGACGGGACCTGTCGCTCGGATCCGGGAGAAGGCGGTGTAGTCGAGTTTGCAGTTCTCGAACAGCACGTCGTCCAGAGCCAGGCTGGCGAGGTCGGCGCCCATGATCTTGCAGTTGCGGAACACGGCACGGCTGAGCTTGCTCTCGCTCCACTGGACGGAGCCGAGGTCGCAGCTGTCGAAGTCCACGGCGTGGAGGTTCACGGACTGGAGCTGGACGCGTGAGGCGCGCAGGTTGGTGATGCGGCCGGTGATCAGCTGAGTGTCGGCGAGGTCGAGGGCGCGCAGGCTGGCGTCGGTGTACTGGAAGTCCTGGACGTGGCCGCGGCCCGATTCCAGGCTCGTCACGTTGGACAGGTACAAGCCGGGCTCGTCCAGTGCGGGCAGGGTGAGCTGAAGGCGGCCGAAGGTACGGGTCTGCACGAGGAGGTCTCCAATGGTGGTGGGCGGGCGGGCCGCGTAGGTGCGGCCCGCCCGGCGATGCTGCTTAGCGCTTCTTGTTCCAGTTGTCCCAGGTGGGACGGTTGTCGAAGGTTGACGTGGTGTTGTCCCAGGTGGACCGGTTGTCGAACTCGGAGTCGAGCCCGAGATGGGGGTGGTCGGGGGTCAGGTCGATCAGCGCCTGGAGGGCGTTGGCCGAGGCGTGTATGCGGTCAGTGGCTGTGGGCGAAGGTATCGGCATGGCGGGTGACTCCTTCGAATAGAGCGATCTTCGAGGCGGTGCAGTAGCGGGTGCGGGTACCGTCCATCCGCCCGTCGTGCTCGAAGTAGCGGTTGGCGGGGTGGGCGCCGCCGCAGAAGGCGATGTACGGGCAGGTGGCCCGGCAGGCGTCGATGCCGCGCCAGAACTCCGCCAGCCACGGGGTGCGTTCCTCGGCCTGCTCCAGCAGCACGGCCAGGCCGGTGTCCATGACGTTGCCGGTGGTGAAGTCCCCGAGCCGCACGTCGTGGAAGCCGGCCAGCTCGGGGGAGAGGAGAACCACGCCTCCGTCGTAGGCGACGGTGGGCAGCGGATCCCACACCTGCTCCGCCGACAGTGGGGCAGTACCGCCATCCAGCACGGTGCGGGCGAACCCGAGCACACGGCTGATCTCCCGCACTTCCAGTACAGGGTGGGCGCGCCACGCGCAGGTGAGGGCTTCCCAGAATTCCGTCGCCCGTGCCGGCGGGCTGTCGGCGGTGGTGTTGACGCCTTCGTGCTCTTCGATGTTGACCCCGAGCGAGCGGCAGCCGAGTTCGACGAAGAAGTCGTAGAACTCCTGCGCGCTGGCCGGGTCGGGGTCGGAGACGACGGCGATGGCGGAGAACGGGATGCCGTGGCGCCGCAGCCGTTCGACGCCCCGCATGATCAGCCGGAACGCGGGGTGCCCGGCGCGGGTGACGCGGTGGGTGTTCATGGACGGAGGGCCGTCGATGCTGATGCCTACACCGACGTCCCGTTCCTTGAGGAAGGCGCACCAGGCGTCGTCGAGGAGAACGGCGTTGGTCTGCACCGTGTGCTTGGCGCCTTGGAAGGGGGCCATGAGTGCCGCCAGGTGGTCGCGGCCGACGGCCAGGGGTTCGCCGCCGTGCCATACGACCTCGAACCGGGAGTCGGCAGCTGCCCAGACGTTGACCGCTGCCGCGACAGCGTCTGCCACGGCCTGCGGCATGAGGTGCCGGAGCTTGCGGAAGGGCAGATAGCAGTAGGTGCAGTCCAGCGGCTGGCACTGTGTGGTCGGTTGCATGATCACGGATCGCGGTGCCGCCGCGAGCCGGCTCACCGGCGGTCCTGGAACCCGTGCACCGTGAGAGCTCGTGCGGCAGTGCCGTCACCCGGGCCCGCGAAGCCGCTGCCGTGAAGGGCCGCAATCGGTGTCGGGGAGATACTCACGGCTGTCGTGCCGGTATAGCGGGGAGAGTTCTTGGGGATGGTCACGCGTCACCACCGGTTCGTCGTGTCCGTCAGAGGTGAGGACAGCATCGGCAATCCGGCGGCCGGGTCTCAACAAATTTGCACGCGCTTGCACGGATTCATTCCAGGGCGTCGATGGCCTCGGTGATCAGCGCGCGGGCGGCTTTGCCGTAGCAGGCGAGGTCGGCGAGGTCGGCGAACATGCGGCTGTACATGGCGACTTCGCTGGGCTGCTTGATGGTGACCTGCGCGGTGGCCAGCTCGATGATGACCCGTTCGTCGTCGAAGATCCAGAATCCCTCCAGCGGCCACATGGTGCGGTCCGCGGTCATGGGGATGATGCCGATGCTGACCTGCTGGAGGACGGAGACGGTCAGGAGATGGCCGAGTTGAGGAGCCATGACCTCCGCGTCCCCGAACCGGGCGCGCAGCGCCGCTTCTTCCAGCAGGATGCCGAACTGCCGGTTCGCGTCCCGCAGGACCCGCTGGCGGCCCATGCGGACCTCGACCGCGTCCTCGGTGTCGTCCGGGATCCCCCAGTACCGGATGATGCGCCCCATCATCACGCGGGCGTAGTCGGGCGTCTGCAGCAGGCCGGGGATGACCCCGGGCTCGTAGACGCGGAAGTGGCGAGTGCGCTCGTACAGCGGCACGTGCGCTTCCTGAACCGGACGCAGACCCTCACCCTTGAGGCGCCGCCACTCGACGTACATCTCCTCGATGTTCTGCGCGGAGGCGAGGAGATCGGCCAGCTCCTTCGGCGCCCCGCACAGCTCGGCGTACCGGCCCAGGTCGTCTTCGGAAGGTGTGGTCAGGCCGCGTTCGATGCGCGAGACCTTGGACTCACTCCATCCGGCACGGGCCGCGAAGGCCCGTGCCGTCTTGAAGCCCCCCGCCTTGCGGATCCGGCACAGCCGGCTGCCCAGGGCAGCACGGGCTTCCTGGACGGCGGAGGAAGGGGACTCTCCCACAGTTCTTGTCGCTACCTCGTCACACGGTCGGCTGGTACTGTGTGTGGGGGACCGCCCGCTCCCACACGGCCTCGAACGCGCTCGTGCACAGGCCGAGGACGCTCTCGTCCCGGGTGAGTTCCATCCAGTCGGGGGCCGGCTCGCCGTCGCCGTCGAAGTGCAGGACCAGGACCAGTTCGTTGTCGAACACCCAGAAGTCGTTGCCGGGCAGGGGGATGCCGGTGGCGCGGCGGCGGGGCAGCCAGCGGATGTTCTCGCCGGCCTTCACGTTGGCGTCCGACACGTAGTGCTCGAAGCGGATGTTGTCCGACTCGGGCACGGAGACCACCCGGGCACGGCGGATGGCGACCCCGCGGCCGGTGGCGTCGGAAACCCATCGCAGCCAGTTCTGGAAGTCGGCGTCATCACCCACCGGGTCGGTCAGCGCGCCCTGCTTCCAGGCGGCGAACGCCGGGTCGGAGGGCATGTAGCCGTCGCGCATCTCCAGGTGCACGGCCGAGACCTTGGCCGAGCCCAGCAGCTCCTCAAACGTCGGCACCGGCATCCCCTGGCATCTCCTGGAAGAACTGGACCATCCGCCGGGGAATCTCCACGACATCCTCGTGTGCGGGAAGGTCGAGCTGGCTCAGCCGCTCCTGGTCGGCGACCTTCAGCCCCTGGACCAGATAGGAGTCCTTGGCCTCGTCCAGGTAAATCGTAGGTGAGCCGCCCGACTTGCTCTCCGGGTCCTTGCCGAGCATCCGCAGGGCCATCTGGTCCTCCTCGTTCGAAGCCGACGATCTCTCCTCAACAGCTTGGCACCGAAGGCACCGTCAGCGCACGGAACTTGCACGAGCTTGCACGCCCGCCCGGCCAGGCGCACGCGAATCTCGGCCACCTTCCTTGTGGTCCGTGCGAACGGAAATAGCAGTCGTCCGGGCCTGTCGGCCGGACCGGGAGTTCCTGTCATCCGCGACGAGAGGTTCTCAGCGCCTGCCCACGTGTGCTTCGCGACGATGCCCGTGGCCGCGGGGAGGCGGGGGAGCCTGTGGGTGCGGACAGTGTCCAGCTGTCGCCTGGGGCGCGGTGGTTGACCGCGCGGAGCCCGTTCCGGGTGATTTCGAGGCCGAGATCGGGCAGGCCGGGACTTCCGTGCTTTCGCCAGCGGTCCAGCGCCTCCTCGACCTCGTCCCAGAGGCTGCGCGGGCCCCATTGGTAGACCACGTGCGGGGCCGTGGAGAAGACCACCGCTCGGGACGCTGCGGCGTCGTGCAGGCGGACGTGGTCGACCGTGCCTTGCTCGAACAACTCCTCCCGCACGATCTCCTCCATGCGCAAGGGGGACTTCACAAGGCCCACGTATGCCTGAGCACCGCGGCTGCCGGCCAGGAGCACGGGGTCCACGACGGCCGCGCTGGTGCGCGGCCTCTCTCCGCCGGCGATGCTCAACTGGCTGGCCGGCCGGTGGCCGTAGGCCCAGGGGAAGAAGGCGGGGGCGTGGAAGGTGCCGGCGGCTGACTGGCGGTCGTCGGCAACCGTCAGGGTGATCAGCCCGCATGAACGGAACGGCAGGCTGACCAGCCCTCCGGGACCACTGCGGCCGATCAAGGTCCAGGGAACATCGTGCAGGGCGCAGGTGACCAGGATCCGATCGAACGGTGCACGGCCGACTGCCTCGCGGAGGCCGTCGGCACGGAGGATCTCCGGGCGATAGCCCCGTGCGTCAAGGAGCGCACGGTGGATGTCGAGGGTCTGCTGGTTGATCTCCACGCTGGTGACGTTGCGGGCGCCGGTCATCTCGCAGAGCAGGGCGGTCGTCCATCCGGTGCCGATCTCCAGGACCCGCATGCCAGGACGCAGATCGAGGTGGGCCAGCTGCCGGGCCACGGTACTGGGCTGGATGCCGCATGCGGTCACCCGGCCCGCACCACCGCGGTCGCCGCCGTCGAGCTGCGTGACGACGCTCTCGTCGGAGTGAACGAGGGAGTACCAGCGGGCAGGATGCCTGCCCTGGTCGATGCGGCGCCAGCGGCGGTCCCGCTGGCCCCAGAGCTGCGGGGGGACGAAATGCCGACGCGGCGCCTTGTCGAACACGGGTCGCCACCGCGGGGTGAGGGCCCCGCTGCCGGCCATCTCGTCGAGCAACTCCTCGTACCTCACCGCGATTCCTCTCCTCCCACCGCTGAACACCCGGGACGCGGGTGCTGACGCAGAGAAGGAAGCTACGGGGTAACTAGCCGTAATCGCCACAAACTTGCACGCCGTTGCACAGGCCCGTCGAGCGTCGCTTCCGGGCTTGGGACGTACCGCCGTCGGCAGGTGGCATCACCGGCCGCCCTGACACGGGACAGAGCCCGGAGCAGCTCTATGCCGCTACGACGCTGTCGCCGCCGCCGGGGTGAGCCGCTGTCCGGACTGCAGGTAGGTAAGGTGTCCGGCATCGCCCGAGACGGGCTCCGGTTCTGCCGCGGTCACAGGCAGCGCGAGCCGCCCCCCGGCCACCCGCCGGTGAACAGCGCGCCCGCTCCGACCGATTCCGCTCAGGCGGCCAGGCCAGCACCTGCCGCCTCCGGCCCCAGAGGCACCCGTGACCAACCTCCCCACCCCCAGCCGCACCATCATCGGCACCCGCACGTCGACCATGGCCATGACCCAGGCCGCCCACGTCGCCAGCCTGCTGAAGGACGCCCACCCCGCACTCGCCACCCACTTCGCCGAGATCACCACCACAGCCGACCGGCACACCGGACCCCTCGACACCGTCGGCGGCAAAGCCGCCTGGGTCCGCGAACTCGACCAAGCCCTCATCCAGGGACGAGCCGACATCACCGTCTCCTGCGCCAAGGACCTCCCCGGCCCCCACGAACGCAGCAGCCTCGTCGAAATCGGCGCCGTCCTCACCCGCCAAGACCCCCGCGACGCCCTGGTCCTGCCGGCCGGAACACAGCCCACCACCCTCGCGGAACTCCCCGCCGGCACCATCGTCGGAACCATCGCTCCCCGGCGCACCGCCCAACTCCGCGCCCGCCACCCCCACCTGACCGTCACGCCGATGCGCGGCAACCTCGACAGCCGGATCGCACGGCTCGACGCACCCGGCACCGCTCCGCGCCTCGACGCCCTCGTCGTCTCCCACGCCGGCCTGCAGCGCATCGGATTCGCCGACCGCGCAGCCGAAGTCCTTCCCGTCGACGACTTCCTGCCCGCCACCGGCGCCGGATTCGTGATCGTCGAACACCGCGCCGGCGACGCCCTCGCGGCCCAGCTGCTCGCCGCCGTCAACGATCCGGCAGCGGCACGGCTGTTGCGGATCGAGCGCGGCGTCCTGGGCGCCCTGGGCGGCGACTGCCACACCGCCTGCTCCGTACACGCCGCCTACGACGAACCCGGCACCCACGTACGCGTCGAGGCGTTCGTATTCAGTCCCGACGGCGAGCACTCCGTGGGTACGACGGTCGTCCAGCCGGTCGGCGACGACCAAGTGGTCGTCGACCGCGTTGCCCAGCAACTCCACGACCGAGGAGCCGAAGAGCTCCTCAGCGCCGGGTAACTCTCCGCCATTCCCGCCGGTGCCCAGGCTGCCGGCCGACGCCGTGTCCGGGCGCTTCTGGAACCGGGTGCACCCGGGATGTTGCCGGGCGACGTTTGCTGTGGCCTCGTGGCAGCAGCTGTTGCTACCGCGGGTTTCTGATGTTCGTGCAGAAGTCCACTCTATGGCGGGGGATGAGGAGCGACTGTTTGAGGTGTCGTTCACGCTCGTCTTGCCAGACGTTGAGCAGGAGTTGTGGGTCTGTACCGCTGATCTGCGCGAAGCGGGAGATGAAGAGCCTGCTGGGGCAGCTATTTCCGGACAGGAAGTCAGCGACGTCGCTCGGAGTGAAGCCGGTCCTGCGCGCTACCTCCTCAGCGGTCAGGAGGGCCTGCAGGCGGATCTGCTTCAGGACGGCTCCGATGTGATGCGGTGTCTTATGCATGTGGGCTCCAGGCGCGTGGCAAGGAGTGGTGCGGGGGGGCGGCGGGGGGGGGGCCCGCCCCCAACTTTTTGGGGGTTGGGGGCGGCCCGTGGGGGGGGGGGGGCGGTGGAGTTGGGGAACAACCCCGGGGGTGTTTACAAATATTTTT